>NZ_CP150170.1:4800000-5432931 GCF_037963865.1 Paenibacillus sp. FSL R10-2734
GGCATTCAAGTGAATACCAAAATGCAAAATTTAACGCGAGGTCTCTTCTCCGGTGAGGGCTTCTTTATTGTTGAAATCAGTGGAAGAGGAACTGTATTCCTGTCTTCCTTCGGAGCGATCCACGCCATTAATTTAGCACCTGGTGAAGAGATGGTTATCGATAATGGGCATCTTGTCGCGTGGCCAGATTATATGGACTATAAAGTTGAAAAAGCGGCCGCCGGTTGGTTAAACAGTTTAACCAGTGGTGAAGCACTCGTCTGCCGATTCCGTGGAGAAGGTGTTATCCTCGTTCAGAGTCGTAACCCTGGAAGCTTCGGAACGTGGATTAAATCCTTCGTGCCTACTCGAAGCTAAAGAAAAAACGCATGCTGTCTCCATAGCTGGATTTCCTATATCTATCAAAAACGCAAAGCAACGCTTCTCCTGTTAGTTGAGACGCGCTGCTTTGCGTTTTTTTGCCTCACTGTGGCTTACTCAAGCATGTTCTGGAAGAAGATTGTACAACGGTGCGATCGCGGAGTGTCCTCAAATAAATAGGGAATTTCTCCCTATAAATTAAATGATTTATTATGAAATATAGGGAATTCGCCGATTTATAGGGAGGATTTCCCTATGACCATTCATATAGGTCAATTATCAGTTATTTTCAGAGAGTTTTTCCCCATTTACTCACAGAAAAAGAAGCTGCCCCTAAGTAGCATTTACTACTTTTGAGACAGCCTCTTCTTTTAGTTAGAAAGCGGGCTTATGAGACCGCTTTGTTTGCTTTTTCTTTTTTGCAGCCCGTTCGTTTACACGTGCCATAAGTACCCTTGAAATCAAGACGGTGATCCGTGACGTTAAAGCCATATTCACGTTCCACTCTTTTCTCTAGCTCCACCAGCCAGTCATCCTTAATTTCCTCCAGCCTGCCGCACACGCTGCATATCAAATGATGATGCATGTGAGCATGATCATTCCCGCGCAGATCGTAACGTGCGACTCCATCTCCGAAGTTCATCTTCTCTACAATGTGAAGCTCACATAAGAGCTCTAGTGTACGGTATACCGTTGCCAATCCAAGATGCGGATAGCTGAGCTTTACTATCATATATACTTCTTCTACACTAAGATGCTCTTTCTCATTGTCGAGCAATATGTTCACTATAGCTTCACGCTGGGGCGTTAATTTATATTTTTGCGCCGCAAACAGCTGACTGATATTTGAAATTTGATTCATTTCATCTCCTACCTTCCCGGAATGATTTAACATCCGTACCCACTGAGACGCACCCATGTATGCATCAAAATATTAAGCGTAAATAGTAATCGTTACGATATAATCATAACAAAAATAACCACAAATGAATAGAGCCTGACATCATTATAACATCTCAGCTCATTTATCCAAAGTTCTTCATCCAAACAAGCCCATATTTCTACCGAAATCTACTTTTTCGTGAAATAATGTTGGATTGACCGCAACTTTTCCATATTTTTCTACGTTTAAGGATTTGATAGCGGCCACGAGGCCTATCCATACAACGAGGTGAAATGACCATGAATATGAAAAAAAGTACGTTAGCCGCAATAACAACGGTGACCATTCTCTCCTTCTCTTTGGGTGGCCAGATGTTTGCAGCTGGAAACACCTTTAAGGATATTGACAACATAAACGGCAAAGAAAAAATCATTTCTTTAAAAAATCAAGGCCTAATCAAAGGGGTTAGTGAATCCCAATTCCTGCCCAGCTCCAAAGTAACAACAGCACAAGGTATCCAGTTCATTTCAGGTGGTCTCCAGCTTAGCCTCGCGGCCATCGATTTCAACAAAGCTCCTATTGCCAGCGGCTTGTTTACAAAGGTTAAAGATAAAGCTTGGTATGCTGAAGCCTTCATCAATGCTTACTACAATCGTGTCGAGCTTCCTAAGGATATTGATCCTACCAAAACAATAACTAAAGAAGAGTTCACCAACTACCTTGTGCAAGGGGTTGAAGGCATTGGTAATCTGCCAATGATTAAAATAGATCCAGTAGATATCACTGACGAAGCTGCGCTGAACCCCTCTTATCAAGGCAGTATTCAACGTTCACTTAAATACAAGATCAATAGCTTAGACGCAAATGGGAAGTTTAATCCGAAAAGCGAAATAACCCGCGCCGAAGCGGCAATTATGCTCTATAATGCTTTGGAATTTCTAAAGACTGGCATTAAACCCTAAAATAAAAGAGTCATCTACAGTTCTAAAAAATGCACTTGATGATGCACACGAAAAAGCAGCCCAGGTTTAGTCCTGAGCTGCTTTTTACGTTTCGCTCTTCGTTTATACTTCTTCACCACTAATTCTGTTCAGAAATTGCAAGGCGCGAGGATGCTTCGGATGCTCAAGCACTTCTTGCGGAGTCCCTTGCTCCAGAATATGGCCACCATCCATCAAAATGATCCGGTCAGCCACATCAGCAGCGAATTTCATCTCATGGGTCACAATCACCATGGTCATTCCTTCTGCAGCTAACTGCTTAATAACCTTAAGCACTTCCCCCACCAGCTCAGGATCGAGCGCCGAGGTAGGCTCATCAAACAGAAGTACCTCTGGATCAACTGCCATGGCTCGAGCTATGGCTACCCGTTGCTGCTGCCCCCCAGACAGTTGGTGCGGATAAGCATCCGCTTTGTCAGCCAAGCCTACTTTAGCTAACAATTGGAGAGCACGTTCGCGTGCCTCTTCCTTAGATCGTTTCTGGACAGTTACCTGTCCCTCCATCACGTTACCAAGTGCAGTCATATGCGGGAATAGATTATAGGATTGAAAGACCATCCCTGTTTTTTGACGTAACGCCAAAACAGAATTTTGCGGAATTTTCTTATTATCCGTAAAATTAATTTTAATATCACTGAGCGATAAGCTTCCTTGATCAGGGATTTCAAGCAGATTAAAGCAGCGTAATAGTGTCGTTTTGCCTGAACCCGATGGGCCAATAATAACCAGCACCTTGCCATGCTCCATTTTGAGATCAATGCCTTTTAAGACCTGCAGCTCACCGAAGGATTTATGCAAATTAAGTATTTCAATCATAACTATCTCTCCTTTAGCTCGCAGAGTAACGACTCAGTCGTTTCTCCAAGTAATTTTGCAGTGCTGACAACACAGAGCAGAATAGTAAATAGAACAATCCTGCTTCGCAATAGATCAGCAGTGGCTCGTAGGAGGTGGAAGCAACCTGCTGTGCTGTTCTGAACATCTCCGTATAGGTAATGGTCGCTGCAAGCGATGTGTCTTTAACCAAGCTAATAAAGGAATTCGATAACGGCGGTACAGATACACGAGCAGCTTGTGGCAGAATAATGCGACGCAATGCTTGCGCACGAGTCATCCCAACGGAGAAGGCCGCTTCCCACTGACCTTTATGTATCGACAGGATAGCGGCACGTACGATTTCTGATGAGTAAGCCCCTACACTAAGCGTAAACCCAATAGTCGCGGCAATGAATGGGTCGAGCACAATTCCCACTGCGGGCAAACCATAGAAAATAATAAATAGTTGTACCAACAATGGGGTTCCACGAATGACCCATACATAAAAGCGGGCGATTAGCTTCGGAAGTACCCAAGGGGAGAGACGAGCTAGTGCAGTCAATATCGCTAATATCAGTCCCAGAACAAATGATATCAATGCCAAAGGAATGGTAAAAGCCACCCCGGCTTTTAGCAGGGGTAGCAGTGAATCTAAGAAAATTTGTATTTTGCGGTCATCCATCTTCAGACATCCTTTTTTGGCTCCAAGCTAGTCTAGCTTCTGAAGCCATGTATTATTTTGAAACGTCAGCACCAAAGTACTTCTCAGAAATCTTTAAGTATGTTCCATCGCTCTTCATTTCAACAATTGCATCACTGACAGCCTTTACCAACTCGTCGTTGCCTTTCAGGAACACAGCGGCGCTTTGCGAACCGTCAGGAATCTCATCCACCACTTTAATTTTCGCATCAGGCTTCTGTTTTTTCAGGTCCAGATAAGACAAGCCATCATTTACTGTCGCATCAATGCGGCCTGAGGTCAGCAGGTCCATTGCTTGATTAAAGCCGTCTGTTGCTACGATTTCAGCGCCGTTCTCACGAGCGATATCGGACAGGTTGCTGGTTAGAGATTGACCGGCCTTTTTACCCTTAAGATCTGCGAAAGTCTTGATATCATTATTGTCTTCACTCACAATCAATACCGCTTTAGATACGATGTACGGTTCAGAGAAATCATATTTCACTTTACGGTCTTCATTAATGGATACTTGGTTAAAAATAACATCAAACCGCTTAGCATCCATCCCTGCAAAAATACCATCCCACTGTGTCTCAAAAAATTCAGGTTCAACACCGAGACGCTTCGATACTTCTTCAGCGATTTCCACGTCAAAACCGGTCAGCTTCCCCGAAGCATCATGAAAAGTAAAAGGTGCATAGGTCCCTTCCGTTCCTATCCGCAATTTGCCGCTAGCTTTCACAGCTTCCAGACTGTTTTGCCCATTAGATGCTGCTCCGTCATTAGTTCCAGCTGAAGAGTTCGTAGCAGTATCGGTTTTCGTATTATTACCGCAAGCCGCTACAAGCACCACGGTTAACGCCAATAGGATAGTTAAACTTAGTTTTTTCATTATATAATTCCCCTCTCTTTACCCGGAATTATCCGGTAAATTGTATATTACACTGGCATCTGTTTGCCGTCAATGCTTTTTCCGATAATATACATCGGAATTGTAATATTAGGTAAATCTCTATCCTTATATTACCCATTCTTAGAATAATCCTTCACAAGATCCTCTCTTTACATCTCAGAAAGTTATGGTATATTTATAAACAAATTAAATATGGACCTGTTATTTCACTAGGGGAGTCGGCCGACTGAGACGGAGCTTCAAGCTCCGGACCCTTGGAACCTGATCTGGATCATACCAGCGGAGGGAAGTGGAGCGGAATTTTCATCCCATGCATTTTTAGTGTTACTATGCAGAATGAACTTTTTGACCCATTCATTTCCCACCGGAAATGGATGGGTCTTTATTTGTTTACAATCAATC
The DNA here is from genome assembly GCF_037963865.1 of Paenibacillus sp. FSL R10-2734. Taxonomy (NCBI): domain Bacteria; kingdom Bacillati; phylum Bacillota; class Bacilli; order Caryophanales; family Paenibacillaceae; genus Paenibacillus; species Paenibacillus sp. FSL R10-2734. Next base: position 4,805,055 of record NZ_CP150170.1, read on the forward strand.
ACAAAACTTAAGCACATGCTTCCGAAGCTAGTTTTGTTTGAGGCTTTTCAGGATGAATCTTCATCCACAAAACTTTTAGGAGGTTAGATCATCACAACAATCCTATCCATTCAGGACCTAGCCTACTCTTTTCCCGAATCTAAACAGCCCCCTGTATTCGCAAACTTAACCATGGATATTAGGCAAGGTGAGTTTGTCGCTGTCATTGGGGCTAGCGGATGCGGGAAAAGCACGCTTTTCAAAACTATAGCAGGCTTGCTCGAACCCACTCATGGGAAAATAATGATTCATACGAGTCCATCTGCCACCACTCGCTTAGGTCAGATCGCTTACATGCCTCAGCAGGATTTGTTGTTGCCCTGGAGAACGGTACTCGACAATTGTCTTTTGCCCTGGGAGGTTAAACCAAGGTTCAGTAAACAACAGACGATCTCTCAAATTCGGGAAATGCTGTCACGCTTCGGTTTAACCGATGTAGAGAAGGCATATCCTCATGAACTATCGGGTGGAATGAAACAGCGAGTCGCATTTCTGCGAACGTTAGTGGCTGGAGACGGCAGCGGTCTAATGCTACTAGATGAGCCATTTGGGGCACTCGACGCTATGACCAAGCGAGAAATCCATCGTTGGCTGTTAGAGCTTTGGGGTGAACTGAGTCAAACGGTGATGCTCATCACCCATGATCTAGAAGAAGCGCTATTGCTCAGTGATCGAATTTACTTAATGTCTGGAGGCGGACGTAGCGGAGTACAGGAGGTCATCGTTGATTTACCTAGGCCAAGACATTACAAGATGAACTATGAACCCCGGTTTATAACACTGCGGGAAGAGTTGGAGCGAAGACTGTATGCAGCCCATACCTTTTAAAAAACATCTAGACAATTATGGCCCCTTCATTCTACTCGTATTATTCATTGTTGCGATCTGGGAGTCAGCTGTTCGCCTTCACTTGATTCCAGCCTTTATCCTCCCTGCACCTTCATCAATATGTATCGCTTTGATTGAGCACAGGCAATTATTAATTGGACAGCATTTATTGGCGACGCTACAGGAAATATTGTTCGGTTTCGTTCTTTCAGTTATCTGTGGTGCACTATTGGGCACCGGAATGTTCTTGTTTCGACCGCTTGAAAAAGCCATCTATCCTTTCCTTATTATCAGTCAGACGATCCCATTAATCGCTCTATCCCCCATTTTTATTATGTGGTTCGGATATACGCTGTGGAGTAAAGTGGCTGCTGTGTTTCTAACTGCTTTTTTTCCAGTCGTAGTGAGTACATATGATGGACTTCGTACAAGTGGACAAGCATACAAGGATTTATTGTTAACCTTGGGTGCAAATCACTGGCAACTACTTGCTAAAACCCAAATTCCGCTAGCGCTGCCCTCTTTTTTCTCAGGATTAAAGCTATCCATTGTGTACTGCGTCATTGGAGCAACCATCGGTGAATGGCTTGGCGGCAGCAAAGGACTCGGTTACTTCAGTAGAAGGATGGCTGGAAATATGCAAAGTGCCGAAATGTTCGCCGCAGTATTTCTTTTATCCGCACTCGGCGTGGTGCTGTTTCTGTTGATAGCTCTGCTCGAATCATTATTTTTAAAGAAAAGAGGCTCTAACCGATGAATCATTTGAACGTCCAAAGAAAATGGCTTATTCCCTTGTGTTTCTTCTGTTCAGTCCTAATCTTAAGCAGCTGCGGAAAAGCTTCCAACATAAATAACCCTTCTGCTAATTCTTCCAATAACGAAAATACGCAAACACACAAGCTGACGATTATGCTCGATTGGTATCCCAATGCCGTTCACTCTTTTCTATATGCCGCTGAGCGCAATGGGTATTTCAAAGAAGAAGGTCTGGACGTAGAGATCCAAATGCCCTCAGACAGCAACGATGCTCTGAAACTTGTGGCAGCGAATAAAATCGATTTAGCACTTAGTTATCAGCCTCAGGTGCTCATGGCACGCGGTGAGAACATTCCAGTCCGCTCGATCGCAGCGATTGTGCGACATCCGCTTAATCATTTAATGGTACCTCAAACTGGAGATATCCATAGTCCCAAAGACCTCACAGGTAAACAGATTGGGTATTCTTCCATCCCTCTTTATGAGGCCATGATTCGTACAATGATCCAGAACGATGGGGGTGACCCAAACACCAGCAAATTAATCGACGTAGGCTTTGACCTTATTCCAGCGATTTCGACCGGCCAAGTAGATGCCATTATGGGTGGTTTCATTAACCACGAACAATTAATCCTAGAAAAAGAAGGTCATCCGGTTCACTCGTTCAATCCCACGGATTACGGTGTACCCGATTATTATGAGCTTGTACTTGTCGCCAGTGATCAGGGATTAAAAAATTCTCAGTCCTCCTTCAAAAAGTTTCTAACCGCCATTACTAAAGGACAGAAATTCGTAGAAGACAATCCGGAAAAAGCGCTAAACCTGCTGCTTGCACATGAAGATGCGACCTCTCCACTCGATCAGCAAATTGAGAAAAAGAGTCTAGAAATTCTACTGCCGCTAATGAATGCGGGAGATCAAGAATTTGGATATCAAGAGCCCGCTTCTTGGGAAGAGGTACGACAGTGGTTATCCGACAATGATTTACTGTCAACTGATATCAAAGCTGAGGACGCTTTTATTAATCTGTAAACTCTAGCTATTTGCTTATAAAACTTGAGGAGGAATTATCATGAGTTATCTATCCAAAGTACGGGAATCCAATCCACTGGTCCACAATATCACTAATATCGTCGTAGCCAATTTCTCAGCCAACGGTCTTTTGGCACTCGGTGCCTCTCCCTTTATGGCGGATGCCCACGAAGAAGTAGTAGATATCGCCGCATTTTCGGCTGCAGTGGTTCTAAATATTGGCACACTGAATGACTATGCTATTCAAGCCATGCTGCTCGCAGGACAATCAGCGAATAAACATGGAGTTCCCTTAGTGCTTGATCCGGTAGGTGCGGGAGCAACTTCCTATCGAACAGCGGTCACACAAAAGCTAGTAAATGAGATGCAAATTACCGCGCTACGTGGGAATGTAGCTGAAGTCGCTAACGTAATCGGTGAGAGCTGGTCTATTAAAGGGGTAGATGCAGGCGAAGGAGATGGCGATGTAGTCGTCTTAGCTGAGACTGCCGCGCGGAAGTTAGGCTGTGTAGTGATCGTCACCGGAAAAGACGATGTGATCACCAATGGAGCTAACACCTACATCGCCAGTAACGGTCATCCTATTCTAACAAAGGTTACTGGAACTGGTTGTTTGCTAAGCGCTGTTGTCGGTGCTTTTCTTGCGGTAAGTGAAGGTGCCTCGCTGGAGGCCGCAGTGGAAGCTCTCTCCTTCTACGGAGTAGCTGCTGAAATCGCTGCCGAGCAAACGGCTGGTCAAGGCCCGGGAAGCTTTCAAATTGAGTTTATAAATCAATTGACATTGGTGACACCCGAAATCTATAAAGAGAAATCCTTAATTAAGCAACTCAGATAACAACACATAAAGGAGTGAATGCAATGATTATTTCTAAAGCTCTAACCATAGCCGGCTCTGATAGCGGCGGTGGTGCTGGTATTCAGGCAGATCTAAAAACGTTTCAAGAGCTCTCTGTATATGGCATGACCGTACTTACAGCTGTGACAGCCCAGAACACGCTAGGTGTTCAAGGCGTATATCCGTTGACACCGGAAGCTATTACTCAGCAGCTCGATTCCATTGGGCTTGATCTGATGCCGGATGCTGTGAAGACGGGGATGCTTTTTAACAGTGAAATCATTCGTATCGTAGCAGAGAAGATTCAGCAATACGGCTGGCGTAATCATGTAGTTGATCCTGTAATGGTTGCTAAAGGCGGGTCCACCCTACTGCAACAAGAAGCTGTCCAATCCTTAATCAGTCATCTACTGCCACTAGCCTTAGTGACGACCCCCAATATTCCCGAGGCTGAAATGATTACAAATAAGAGCATCACTACTATGGATGATCGTCAAGAAGCAGCTAAAATCATTCATGCCATGGGCTCTAAATATGTAGTGCTTAAAGGTGGGCATGATACCTCAACTACGGCTGTTGTAGATCTCTTATATGACGGTTACGAGTTCATCTTTATGGAAAGTCGACGAGTTCAGACCAGACACACGCACGGCACAGGCTGCACCTATTCGGCGGCAGTCACTGCCGAGCTCGCCAAGGGAAACTCGGTTCCTGAGGCTATCCACACAGCTAAAGCATTTATACAAGCGGCAATTGAAGACGAGCTTGGCATAGGGGCTGGACACGGGCCTACGAATCACTTTGCTTATCAGAATAGATTGCGAGGGATGAACCATGAAGCGAATAGACAGTGATCAGCTGCGGGATTTATTAAAAGTCTATTTCATTATGGGTAGTGTGAATTGTCGTAGATCTCCTGCGAAGGTGTTAAAAGAAGCCGTCGCTGGCGGCATAACGATGTTCCAATTTCGCGAAAAAGGAACGGGGGCACTAACCGCCCAAGTTAGGTTCAATCTAGGAAGACGGCTCCAAAAGATTTGTCATGCAAACGGAGTCCCTTTTATCGTTAATGACGATATTGATTTAGCCATCGCCCTTGATGCAGACGGTATTCATGTAGGACAAGATGACACCCCCGCGCTAGCGATTAGACAGCTGCTTGGGGATGATAAGATCATTGGTGTGTCCGCTCACTCGCTCGCTGAAGCTCAGCAGGCAATTGCAGATGGAGCCGATTATCTTGGCATTGGGCCAATTTATCCTACCTCTTCAAAGGAGGATGCCCAAGCTGTTCGAGGCACATCCGTTATTGAGGAAATACGAAATAGCGGCATTACAATTCCTTTGGTCGGTATAGGAGGGATCACGGTGCACAATGCAGCCCCGGTATTAGCTGCGGGTGCGGATGGAATTTCTATTATTTCTGCCATTGCAGGGGCTGAGGATGTTACCCTCGCCGCTAGGGGATTTGTTCATGAAGTTAATGTAAGCGGGACATAAGCTCACTCAGCTCTTCATCGCTCAAATGCCGCCATTGTCCTCGCTCCAAGCCATCTAAAGTAATATTCATAATTCTTATGCGCTCTAGCTTTAGAACTCTATATCCTAACTCCTTGCACATTCTGCGTATTTGCAGATTAAGGCCTTGAGTTAGGATAATTCTAAACTCACATTCCGTGATTCGATCGACCTCACAAGGTTTCGTTGTGACGCCAAGGATGTCCACCCCACTAGACATTGCTTGTAAGAATTTTGACGTTATTGGCTTGTCTACATGAACTACATATTCTTTTTCATGCCCATTCTCGGAACGCATCATTTTGTTTACAATATCTCCATCGTTGGTTAACAAAATGAGACCTTCCGAGTTTTTATCTAATCTTCCGATCGCAAAGATTCGTGAGGGATAGCCTACAAAGTCTATAATATTCCCTGCTACCTGCGGAGCAGCTGTACAAGTAATGTCGATCGGCTTGTTCAGAGCGAGGTATACCGGCTCTCCTTTACTGCTTGTTATTGGCTCTCCATCGATCCAAACGATGTCCTCTGGCTCTAAAAGAATATTCGCATCACAGACGATGCCATTAACAGCAATCCGGCCTGCGGCAATTAATCGTTTTGTTTCCCTTCTGGAGCAGAAGCCTGTCTCGCTTATATATTTATCGATTCTCACTAATGATCCTACTTTCTCTCTAATACTGATACTTGCTTATATCCATAAAAAAACACCTGATTTTAACGATCAAAATCAGATGTTAACCTTCAGGAAGTACCCATTTGTAAGGGAGCTATTTCGTGTTTCCGCTTTTTTTCACGTTATTGCCCTTGCTTCCACTTGCATCTTTAGCGCCTGGACCCGTGTTTGGAGCACCTTTTGCAGGTCTAACTGGCTTTGCTGTTTTGTTCCAGCGTGTCCAGCCTTTACTCCCCGTACCTCTTCCCGTGCCGCCACCTTTACTTTTTGCACCCATCTTATCACTCCGTCAGTCATTCAGAATTCGTATAGTTTATACACTCTATCTATCTTACCACACTCTCATTGTTTCTGTTTAAGCATCTTTATTCATTTCATAAATACTAAAGGTATTTTCATGTATTTCAATAGCAATTATGGTACCCTCTTTCTCAAAAAACTGCACATGCCCTAACCGCTTATCCTCCAGCTCTACCCACCCTGAATCCCATAATTTATTGAAATAGCTTTCAGGTGGATAGAGACCTTGCTCTCCCCCTATATTATCCAATTCGTACTTTACTCCTATTTTTATATTGGGGTTACTTGAAGTTGTCGTCACTTCGATTTCTTTGGCATTCTTCGGAATAGGAATTTCAGCATTTATGGAGGACACTCCGTACTCTTGTTCCTCTTGCGTTGATGAAGTACACCCGCTATTGAATAGTATTAGCGGTAAACATATAAAAGCTAATAAATATTTAAACAAATATATCAGCTCCCTCCCTAACTAATTTTAGCAAATTATAATATAAAAATAAAACACCTCACCAAAGACTAAGCTTTGACGAGGTGTTCCTTATAACCTTAGCTTGATAGCTCAGGGATACTACTGCTTTGGCTGAATATAACCTTCAGCTTTCAGAAGCTCAGCGATCAACACGGCTCCGCCAGCTGCTCCGCGCAGTGTGTTATGGGACAGACCCACGAATTTATAATCGTAGATGGCATCTTCACGAAGTCTGCCTGTAGATACGCCCATTCCGTTCTCAATATCACGATCCAGCTTGGTCTGTGGACGGTTCTCTTCTTCGAAATAAGTAATGAACTGTTTAGGTGCACTAGGCAGTTCAAGCTCTTGAGGACGTCCCTTAAAGCTATTCCAGAGATTCAGAATCTCTTCTTTGGAAGGTTTCTTCTCAAAAGAAACAAATACAGCGGCCATATGACCATCGGCTACAGGTACACGGATACACTGGGAAGTAATGGTTGGTGATTCGCTTTTCACAATCCCGTCCTCTTGTACACTACCCCAGATCCGCAAAGGCTCTTGCTCGCTTTTCTCTTCTTCGCCACCAATGTAAGGAATCACGTTATCCAGCATTTCAGGCCAGTCAGCAAAAGTCTTGCCCGCACCGGAAATCGCTTGATAGGTTGAGACTACCACTTTAGATGGGTTAAATTCTTTAAGCGCATGAAGCGCAGGAACATAACTCTGAATGGAGCAGTTAGGTTTAACCGCTATGAAACCTGTCTCTGTTCCTAGACGTTTTCTTTGCTGCGCAATAACCTCAAGATGCTCAGGGTTAATCTCAGGAATGACCATAGGCACGTCTGGTGTCCAGCGATGCGCCGAGTTATTTGAGATTACTGGAGTGCCAGTGCGAGCATAAGCTTCCTCTAGCGCTTTAATCTCATCTTTTTTCATATCTACAGCACAGAAGATCAAATCTACGTCTGTAGCTACTTCCTCTACCTTAGATGCGTCTTGAACCATAATATTCTTCACGTTCTCAGGCATTGGAGTGGATAGCTTCCATCTGCCCTTGGCCGATTCTTCATACGTTTTCCCAGCAGATCTACCACTGGCAGCAATCGCAGTTACTTCAAACCAAGGATGATTCTCTAAAAGGGCTATAAAACGCTGACCCACCATACCTGTGCCGCCAACTATGCCGGCTCTTAGCTTTCTTGACATCAGATAATTCACTTCCTTTTGATTAACTGTCCTATTGAGAATAATAGGCCGATAATTAATGATATACGGGTAGAGAACATTTGGCGAGTGTTAACATCAAAATAACATTAAAAAAATTAAATTTTAACTGCTTATATTGTGTTTCATGAATGCTCATGAACCAAATAACTGCACTCAGTACAATTATAAGTGCTTATTCTGCTTAGACAAATTAGTTAATTGCATTCTATACAACTATTTCCCGGCAAAATAATGAAAATGTACTCCACGTTAACTGATAGTTGTATGAAGTACAGTTAAATCTCTTCAACTCAGCATTTTATTGCATATAGTTGTACGAAATACATCTATTTGCGCTTTGCGATTGCAATCTGCTTCAAACCAAACAAATCATCATTCGTTGATTTTCATTTAAACCAGCCTTTTTCCTTAAATCGAGTAATCGCTTCAATACGATTGCCCACGTCCAGCTTATCGAGGATCACCGAGATGTAATTCCGAACTGTACCAGTGGTAATGTACAGCTCGCTTGCGATTTCTTTCGTATTTTTACCATCGGCGATCAGTCCGAGTACTTCCTTCTCCCGCTGTGTCAACGGATTCACTTCGCCGCTGTAGGCTTCATCCATCAGCTCCGGTGCATACATGCGTCTGCCAGCCATTACATTACGAATAGAAAGTGCCAGTTCTTCACTAGGACTGTCTTTTAGCAAATAAGCATGAACACCCGCCTTAAGCGCACGTTCGAAATATCCTGCACGGGCAAAGGTTGTGAGTATCATCGTTTTACAGCCACTATTCTTCAATGCTTCTGCAGCGTCGAGACCACTCATCGCCGGCATCTCAATATCCATAATACAAATATCCGGTTTATGCTGCTTAACCATCGCTACAGCTTCTTCACCATTGCTTGCACGGCCCACAACCTGCATATCTTCTTCTAAATCCAGCAAAGAAGCTAGCGCCCCAAGGAGCATTCGCTGATCTTCTGCGATCACAATTTTTATCATTATAGGATGACCTCCTGTTCCGGTTGCTTGAATACATTGGGTACCTTAATCACGATAGTAGTACCCCCATCTCTCACGATATCCATACAGCCATTTACAAATTCAAGACGCTCTCGCATACCTTGCAGTCCATGACCTTTGAAATTAAGATCATTACCCGGAATGCCGATTCCATCATCCTTTACTTTAATGACTAAATCCGTCCGAGAAGGCTCAATTAGTATAGAGCAAGATTTTGCCCCACTATGCTTCACAACATTTGTGACAGCTTCCTTTATACACATGCTGAGTACATTTTCTGTAATCAATGAGGTGTTTGTTAGCTTCGGGTTCCCCTCTAGATTATAATCAATCTCCGCAGCCGTAAGGAACTGCTGGATATGAATCAATTCATCATCTAGCCGAATGCCGCGCATTCGTGTAACCATTTCCCGAACCTCTTTCAGCGCACTTCTCGCGGTCTGTCGTACATCATTAATCTCTGCTTTTGCTTGCGTAGGATTTGAGTCAATTAGCTTTCCTGCCAAGTCACTTTTAAGACCAATTAATGAAAGCTTCTGACCTAATGTATCATGAAGGTCTCGCGAAATTCGTTGACGTTCTTCAATCTTAACGAGGTCGGATATCCGCTTATTCGCATCCTCCAATTGGTCTTGCAGCTTCTCTTGATTATTTCGGTTATAAGTACTGATTGGAAGCAGAATCACTGCAATCATACTAACAAGCACGAACGGAAGCTGACTAATAAACACGGAATTACGTGAGAGCAGCTCATAATTGATTGTAATGATCGTAGTTAACAGATGAATAGAGTACAGTGTGAAGAACCCCACTCGATTCTGTATGTTCCCAATAAAAAAGGCTAGAAAAAGTGCAAAATACATATATCCGAAAAAAAGCGTCATCGTTATAGAAACTAGAATTTGAACACTCGTCCAGAAATATACCAGCCAGCCCTTAGAAACAAAAGAAAGCACATAACAAACAAAAAATACTGCGATCATCAAGATTCCCAAAATTACCTGATAGGTAGAGGAGGAACGGAATATAAAATAGAACGGTAGAATGTAAAAAACGACCCACACATAAGGGCTGAGACCTGTGCTTTTATGAAAAATATGATGCCACTTTTGCATGACCGCTCTCCTTTTTAACATACATTACTCTCCTTATTCTAGCACAAATTCAGTGAAAATCTGTTTAACCACTACTATCAAATAGAAAAAGATTAGAGCACGATTGATTTCACCGGCTCTAACCTTCCTTTGTAATCCTATTTTGTTCGAACCAATGATTATTATTCTCCCTGGAGTCTAGTCTTATGAACTTGTAAGACTTCTCCCGCTACCTTCGGTTTGCTTAGTCTCGACTTTACCTCTTTAAAGCCGATGAAGCACTTATTCTCCTCATCCCATAGACGGAAATGTAGAGCCTTCAGGCTTGAACTAAGCGTTATGGTCGTCGCTTTTTGCAGTGGCGGTGTAGCGTTATGAGCTTTTTCTAAATTATAGTTGGGTACCTTCGGACTTAAATGATGGACATGGTGGAAACCGATGTTCCCTGTGATCCATTGCAGCAGCTTAGGTAGCTTGTAATACGAGCTTCCCTCTACTGCAGCCATAACATAACTCCACTCCGATTCATTCTCAAAGTAGGAATCCTCGAACTGATGCTGAACATAGAACAACCATATCCCGAGAAATCCGGATACAAAAGCTATAGGCAATTGTACCATGATAAAGGCTTGCCAGCCGATCGCCCAAATAAGCAAACCATAGAGAGCTGCGATAGATACATTCGTTAAATAAGTATTCATCCGCTCTTTACGTCTGGCCCCTTTTGCATTAAAGCGATATTGAATCATAAAAACAGCAATTGGACCAATACCGAACATCACGAGCGGATTACGATAAATCCGGTAATATAGACGTTTCCAGAATGAAGCTGCTGCATATTCGTCGACAGTCATAATCCATATATCGCCAATCCCTCTTTTATCGAGGTTACTGGAGCTGGCATGATGAATGGAATGACTATGCTTCCACTGCCGATAAGGAACAAGTGTTAATACACCTGTAATGGTTCCGATAATGTCATTCGCTCTACGGTTCTTAAAGAACGATCCATGCGTACAATCATGGAAAATAATAAAAGTTCGAATAACAAATCCTGCTGCAGGAATGGCCAACAGAAGGGTGAGCCAGTAGGAAATGGATAAAGAGAAATAAGCTCCGCCCCATAACAGCACAAGTGGTCCTAAAGTATTAATGAGCTGTCTTATGCTCGCATTGCGATCGTTTTTCTCGTAAGGGGCTACACTCTTTTTAAGACTGGAGAGCTGTGATGTCTCTTTCGTAGTCATCTTTATCGTTTCCTCCTTGATGTGTCTGGCTAAGGATCTTTTCTTCTACTCTTAGTATAGGTGTGAAAGTGTCATCCTATAAGTCATAAACATCAAGTAAAGAGTATGACAAATGTCATACTCTTACCCTTTATCTATCCCTTTCACTATACAAACCCATGAATTTCTTCGTTAATTGGCTTTCCTCGCATGCTCTTCTCGGAATTCCGTAGGTGTCAGACCACTAGCTTTCTTAAAGACCTGAGTAAAATATCGTGGGTCCTGATAACCAACAAGCGGAGCGATCTGATACACCTTTACGTTACTGCTCTGCAATATATACTTCGCCTTCTCCATTCGACAATGAGTAACATACTCCAAGAAGGTATAGCCTGTTATTTGTTTAAATAAAGTACAAAAATGACTAACACTAAGATCCGCAAGCTCCGATACTTCTTCAATACTTAAGTCTTTATGGTAGTTACTCTCAATATAACGTTTCGTCTTCTCGATGGTGCTACGTGCGTCCTCACGATTCACAGGTTTAAGTCCTTGATCCAATCGCTCCCCAAACTCTTCCTTCAACGCAGACATCATTTCACTCAAGGTACCCAGATTGTGTAGCTTACTTAGCAATCCATGCAAAGACCAATCCGAATGCATATTCAAATGTTCAAAATGTCTGTACAACACGACAACCATCTCCACAAGTAGGCGTTCAGCAACCTCCTTAGGAATAACTTGTGTTTCAATATATCGCGCCATCTCATCGAACAAAGTCGACATTCGGCTCCTATCTAAGGTACGGATGCTCTCAATCAGCAAGGTCTCTAGCTCTTTGGGATATTTCACTTCTTTATTGCCCTCGAATGTTGTTTCCTCATCCATAAACACCCCGGCAAGACCAGAATAGAAACGTTGATACAAAGCCTTAGCAGCCAAAGGATAAACCGCACTTAATTGATCGATACCTTGTGTACAGCGGCTGATACCTACAGAGCAACTCAGCTTGGAGTATTTTTTGATCCCTGTAATCAAATGTTCGCCGAGTTCTCTTCTGCTAGCGCTTAAAGATCCTGGAAAGAGCAATACCCATTCCCCGTTATGAAAAGGGAAGACTGTAAGCACTCCATGCTCCAGTGACCACTCTTCAACAATGTTGCGGATCGCAAATAACCACAGTCGTTTTTCTTCCACACTCCACTGCCCGGTCAGAATAGAATAATCATCCAATTGGACTACAGCCATGAAATATCCACCTTCAAGTTCACTGTTCTCCAGCCATTTCAGGTGCTCAAGCGGCCTAGCATTTCCCAAAGTGATTTCAGCAAACATCCGTTCACGAGCGAGCATCGACAGCATCTGTACGGAATGCATCAATTGATCGTTTTCTTTCTGCTCATCCAGCCTTGTTTTCGCTCGGTTTATCATTTCAATCAGTTCGTCATGGTCGATGGGTTTCAGTAAATAATCAAAGGCTCCTTGACGCAATGCTTCTCTTGCATATTCGAACTCACCATAGCCACTTATAAAGATAAATAAGAGCTTGGCGTTCTTTGGTAATACTTCCTTCATTAAAGTGATTCCATCAATCACAGGCATACGGATATCGCTGATAATGATATGTGGCGTAGCCTCTTCTATTAAGCGGAGGGCAAGCTCTCCATTTCTAGCCTCTCCCACAATCTCCATCTGAAGATCATCCCATGGAATAGCTACCTTTAGACTACGAAGAATGATTGGCTCATCATCTACGAGCAAAACTTTATATTTCTGTTGTATCTCATCCATTCCGGCACCTCCATGCTTATTGAACACTTGAGCTTTGGATCAGATTCCAGTATTCCATCGATGATGCCTGCACTTGCTTTAATGCGTGATTCGCAGACATTTCTCCGTTAATCATTTTTTCGATAACACTAAGGAACATTTTTTTAACTTCGGGTGACAATACGTTATCGTATGGCACAAAGCTATTGCGATTAACCTCCATCATTTCCATCACTTGCGCGAATACCGGACCCGTCTTCTCCGGATCAAAGGCAATACGCATCGATGGAATTCTCAGTCCTTCATATACAATTCGAGTCTGGACCTCCTGTGTGTAAAAAGCCTTCAAAAGATCCAAAGCAGCTTCCCGTTTGGTCCCATTTAGCTCGGAGGATAGACCAATGCCAATGGTGTATCCACCCGCAATCGAGGGCTCCTCCCCCTGCTTCAAAGCAGGAAATGGAATAACGCCTACCTCATTCTGAAAATCAGTTGGAGCCGCAGCCCCTGAAAATAGATTAATATCCCAGTTCCCGTTTAAATACATTGCAGCTTTGCCACCTGTAAACAAACCTACTGCATTTTCAGTTGACAAATCATTGGATTGGGTGCTAAAGGCTCCTTCTTTAATCCATTGATCTAAATGCTCAAAAGCCTTTAAATAGGACTCATTTTGAAAGCTAGCTTGATCTGCACCAGTGATTAGCTTCTGGAACAGTTCGGGTCCAGCATAACGATCCATTAAATAATGTGCAAAGATCCCCGCGGGCCAGCGGTCCTCGTTCCCGAGCGCAAATGGAATGTATCCTCCAGCCTTGAGCCTCAGTATGGCATCATCGAGTTCTTGAAGCGTTGTAGGCGCCTCGAGACCAAGCTTGTTAAATAGCGTCTTATTAAAATACAGCGGTTCAGCATTCCCTTCGATAGGCAAACCATAAATATGGTTGTCAAAGGTCCAGAGATGCAGGTCCTTAAATTGGTTGTTTAGGCCGTTCTCAAGGACAAAATCAGTCAGATCAATCAGACGTTTAGAACGTACATAAGGCTCAATCTCTGCGCCACCGAACAGAACGAACATATCTGGTGGGGTGCCAGTAACCATCTCGCTTTTCAGCTTTTGTTCGCGGTGTATCGTCTGGTCAAGTCCTTCAAAATTAACTTTCACATTCGGATGCGAAATTTGGTATTTGTCCACGACCTCTTCAAAGATGGCTAGCAGTGGCCGATCATGCTCTTTAATCCAAAAATGACGGAAAGTCAGTGTTATTTTTTCTGGCGAATTATCTTCAATCGGTTCCTGATCACCTAAAGTAATGAATAATACAGCACCAGATATCAGCACTAAATATAACCACATCCAGCCCCACTTTATTACCCACTTCATGGAATCTCCCCCTACTTCCTTCTGTATGATTGATTATGGCAGTATTTTTGGTATTCGGATTCGAATCGTTGAACCAAATCCAGGGGATGAACACACAAGTAAGCCGTATGGACTACCGAATCGGATATTCAAACGTTCATGTACATTTTTAAGCCCTACTCCGCTGTCACTGTATTTCTTCTGAGCGATTCCCTCGTTGTCCCAAAGATTCATCATCTTGGCTAGATCAAAGCCCGGACCGTTATCTTTTACGATAATGATCATATCCGCGCCCATTTCATAGGCTGTGATTTCAATGATACCAGGGTCCTCCATTTGCTCAATCGCATGGTACAACGCATTCTCTACAATCGGCTGAACGATCAGCTTCTGTGTCATGAACGTTTTGAGACCCTCAGGAAGATTTATGATGTACGAGAACTTATCTTCAAAACGGAACTTCTGAATATCCAGATAATGACGAACATGCTCAAACTCCATTCGCAGCGGAATCAGCTCTTGATTCTGACTAATACTTATTCGGAGCAGCTTGCCGAGTGAAATGACCATCTTACTTATATCTTTATTGCCCTGCAGCACGGCCATAGAATTAATCGATTCGAGTGAATTATAAATAAAATGGGGATTAATCTGCGCCATTAGCGCCTGCATTTCTGCTTCCTTCTTCCGCCCTTGCTCAGTTTGTACCTGCACAATCAGCTCGTTGATCTGCGTGCTCATCCGGTTAAATCCATCAATCAACAAATCACTTTCATCATCGGCACGATAACGTGTTGTTATAGGTGTGAAAATCCCTTGTTTCACCCTCTTCATCCCGTTGACGGCGCTGTTAATGCTAAGAACGAGCCTTCTAACGAAATATCGATCAAACAATATGGCGGATAGCAATGAGACCGTGCCTAAAATAATCGCAATATTACGGATAGATATAGATTCAGAGGAGATTAGATTCATGGGTGTAATCGCTGCCAAATACCAGTCTTTATTATGAGAAGGAAGGAAGGTTATAAGCGATTTTTCCCCCTGATAGTTGTCGATGTAATAGTTTTGTTCCTTAGCATAATCATTTTGTAAAAAAGGGAAATCGGTGCGCTGCCCAATATGTTCACCGGATTTGTTAAAAACGACATTCCCTAGCTTATTGACTAGCAGAATATCTCCCTTCTTCAGCGTTGCCGCCTCCCAGAAAATCTGATCCAGTAAATCAGGCTTAACGGTAACAACCAGATATCCAATATTTTCGAGTGAATAATAATCTTTGATCACTCTTGCTTGCACGAGGACCGGATTGCCGGATAACGCCGAACCGTTCTCACCGGGTCCAGACCAAACAGGGCGCCCCTCAGCGCTTTCCATCGCGTTAAACCAACTCTGCTTCTTCATATCCTCAAAGGACATAGGTGCATTGTATTGATACAGCAGCCTATCTTTACTAAATAAACTAAATGAAGTAATCATCGGATGATTAATGAGTAAATTGTTGAGTTCCTGCTTTCGATCATAGGTGAGCACAAAGCTCGTCTGCTTGAGGGATTGTTGAATAACCGGTTGTGTGATCGCTGAATTCGTGATCGAGGAGATTTCACTAAGTGCGAATTTGAGCTTACGGTCTGTTTCAAGCAGTGAAATCCAGTAGAAGTTACTAGATTTTTTCTCCATAGCATTAGAGAAGTTAACGTATGTAACAATCCCCATCAGAATCACTGGAATAAAGACGAGAAGAATAATAGCGAACAAGATTTTTCGGCGGAGCTTCATGGTATTCCCCTTCCCCCTGCTGTCTCTGTCCTCTAGTATTCTTCACGAAACCGCCTATTCCCTTGTAGAGACAAAAAGTAAGATCAGCTCTTAATAGCTCCTGAAGTAAGACCCGCAATCACCCAACGGCTAAATAACAGAAATACAATCAGCAGTGGCAAGGTCGCCGTGAACGTAGCTGACATTATCATTCCATAATCCAAACCATCTCGATTGGAGAATAACTGCTGGAGCGCAATTTGTATTGTGAAATTCTCTTGA
The DNA here is from genome assembly GCF_037963865.1 of Paenibacillus sp. FSL R10-2734. Classification (NCBI taxonomy): domain Bacteria; kingdom Bacillati; phylum Bacillota; class Bacilli; order Caryophanales; family Paenibacillaceae; genus Paenibacillus; species Paenibacillus sp. FSL R10-2734. Next base: position 4,821,220 of record NZ_CP150170.1, read on the forward strand.
TTCTTCAACACGACCAAAGGCCAGAAGAAATCATTCCATACGGTCATAAAGTTCAGTATACCTAGAGTCGCCATAGCTGGAGTGATGACTGGAATTGCGATGTTCCAGAAGATTCGGAAATGTCCCCCACCATCGATCCGTCCAGCTTCGATCAGTTCCGTATGTACAGCTGTGGAAATATACTGCCGCATCCAAAAGATCCCGAAGGCATTAACCATAGCCGGAACAATCAGCGCCTTGAAAGAGTCGATCCAGTGGAGCTTGGCCATAATTACATAAGTAGGTAACACACCAAGCTGCTGGGGCACAAATAATGTAGCAATGACAAAGTAGAATAGAATATTTTTAAACGGAAACTCATATTTAGCAAAAGCGTAACCAGCCAGTGTACAGAAAAATACGACCGATATTGTTACCATGGACGAGACGAATAATGAATTTCCTAGGGCTTGAAAGAAATCCGTTTTATCTAGTACCCGCTGGAAATTCTCAAAGAACTGGTTCCCAACCGTAAGCAAAGGCGGTACATGGAATACTGCGCCTCTGTCATTTGTGCCAACCACAAACATCCAGTAAAAAGGAAAGATGGACACGAGCGCACCAAGAATCAGAATGAGATAAAATCCTATTTTGCCGAAAATCCCAAGATCATCCGGATCTTTTTTTAATAGACGCAGTGTACTCACGCTTTACCCCCTCCTGTATCTCCACCCATGCGGCTTGAGACCAGCATATTAAGGACAGAGAATATAATCGTAACCACGAATAGTAGAACTGCCGTAGCCGCTGCCGTACCGAAGAATCCATTGCGGAATGCCTCGCTGTATAAATAAGTAACCATAGTGATTCCTTCCTGACGTGTAGATCCCGTTCCTGATTGTCCTAAGAATACATAAGGCTCAGTGAACAGCTGCAGGGCACCTATGGTTGAGAGCAAGGTGACGAATACGATGAATGGTTTCAGTAATGGCAATGTAATGAATGTTAATTGTTGTCTTCTGTTCGCACCATCAATTCGTGCCGCTTCATATAAATCTGTCGGAATACTTTGAAGTCCTGATAGAAAAATAATGGCATTATATCCTGTCCAGCGCCACATTACCATGGATGATATTGCGATTTTGACTCCCCACCAGCCAGAGTTGAAAGCCACACTTTCGAGCCCTAAACCGTTAAGCATCCAATTAATCATCCCGTTGTTCCCAAACAGCGTACTAAACACCAGAGTAACCGCAACAATGGACGTAATATTTGGCATAAAAAAGAGAATACGGAACGTTTTCTTGAAACGCGTCATCCCGGAATTCAACAAAATAGCAATCAAAAGCGCCAAAATAATCTGTGGAACCGTTCCGAGCAGTCCCATAATTAAAGTGTTGCTAAAAGAAATCCAGAAGGTAGGATCGCTTGTGACCAGCTCATAATTCTTCATTCCTACGAATTTCATAGGGTTCAAGGCATCCCATTTAAAGAAGGAGAGATAGATCGTAAAGAAGATCGGATATAGTCCAAATATCGAGAACAGAATAAAAAAAGGAGAGATAAATGTATACGCAGTGATGCGGCTCCTTCTTTGTTCAGTTAAAAAGGGGCGCTTGCTCTCGGCATGCGGACTCGAAATAACAGGTTGTGCCATGTCACACCTCCAGGTAATCTAACGTATCAAGGATAAAGTATTACGTGAAACTTATACTTTCTTATAATTAAATCCGAATTCATAGAGAATGCTGTTCTCCATGAATCCGGACCTACTAGAAATTGAGTTCTTTTGTTAGCAGTCTTAGCTACGTTCAGCCAATGTCTTCGCTTGTTTTACAGCTTCATCCCACTCTTTAGCCGGATCAGCCTTTTTCTCCAGCACGTTTTTCAGTGCATTTTTGAAGAAGGTATCGGTTTGGTCATGAAGTGGGCCATAGTATACAGGTTTTACACGATTTGCTGCCTTACCAAATTCAACTGCTGTTTGTTGTCCACCGAAGAATTCATCCTTGAAATCAACGAATGCAGGGTCTTCGTACAGCGCAGGAATGGAAGGCATAAGTCCTTTTGTTTTGAATGATTCCAGTTGATTGTCCTTGTTATCCATCCAAGCGATGAAGTCATAGGCTTCTTTCGAGTGTTTGCCTTCTTTAGGCAGTGTTAGGAACGAACCACCCCAGTTACCAGCACCTTCGGGAAGCTGTGCGATTTTCCATTTGCCAGAGGAATCAGGGGCGTTACTCTTGATGTTTCCTGCCATCCAAGCAGGTCCCATGACTACTGCAAATGATCCGTCGTTCATCCCTTGGCCCCATTCAGGAGACCAGAGCAAAACATTGCTGATCCAGCCTTCTTGGATACCTTTAACCGTGAAATCATAAGCTTTGCGGACTTGCGGATTTGTATCTCCGATAAAGCTTCCGTCTGCTTTGCTGAAGTAGATTTCATCCGCGGATTGGTCACGTAATGCGTTAAATGTAAGATCAGTAAGATCTACAAATGTCTTGCCTGTCTTTTCCTTAAATGCCTTGGCTACAGTGGCAAATTTATCCCAAGTATCAATCGTTGCACCGAAGCCTTCCGGGTCACTTGGCAATCCGGCTGCTTCAGCCAAATCTGTCCGGTAATATACAACCGTTGGGCCGATATCTGTAGGAAGTCCAAGCTGGAAGCTGCCATCTACGGAAGAAGCTTGTTTCCATTTCCAATCCAAATAGTTCGCTTGAATATCTTTGGCCCCGAGATCATTCAGGTTATAGAATTTATCCTGTGCATTGATAAAACGCTCCATGAAACCGATTTCAAGTTGGAAAATATCAGGTGCACCGGATCCTGCCGATAACGCAGTGGTCAAATTATTATGGTGAGCCGTTTGGTCACCAGTATTTTGCACCTTGATCGTAACGTTAGGATGTTCCTTCGTGTATTCCTTCGCTAAATCCTCATAGTTCACGTTGCCTAGTGTCCAGAAAGAAAGCTCGACTTTCTCAGCAGGCTCTGTACCCTCATCTTTCGCCGGCTCACTTGTGCTTGCTGCGTTGTTACCTGTATTTTTACTTGATGCATTGTTCTCGGCGTTGTTGCCTCCGCATGCTGCCAGTGAACCTACGAGCATGATAGCGACTAACGAAAGTGCCAAGTGTTTTACTTTATTCATTCCCCTGTACCCCTCTCAAAGGTTTCTCTTACAAGACTTAGTGTACAGGAGTTTTATTCTTTTTTTGAGGAGGCAAACTTCCGATTTATGGTGGAAATAATTACGAACACAAGATAAGCCTAATATTCTTCTGTGGTTTGAAGCCACCCCAATAATGATGCTGGAACGCCAAATGCATATCTAGACAAAATACTCGTCAGCTTCAAGAAGATTGGATTTCTTACGCTTCCGCAGGTATACTATTTTTATTTATAACTTCATTAAATGATCAAAAGGAGTTAAATACTTATGCCAATAAACCGCCCGCTGCTAACAGACAGCGATTTCCAAGAAGCCGTTGACCGCAAACTACCCGTTCGTGTGTTTCAGGACGATCATTTGGTGAATTCAGGGGCCACTGTTGTCCGCTTCACCGATTCTGATGTAGTTATTCAGTCGAGGGTTAGCGATCTGACTTACTACGCTCGTAAGAGCTGCCAATTCTATGAGGTTAGGCCCTAAAAAAATCCGGAACATAGTGACCTCTAGGATCACTACGTTCCGGATTTTTTTAGCACTCATATGTAGTAGCTCTTACTTAATATTTTTGTATGTGCTATGCATTTTCATTTTCTCATTCAATACTTCCTGAAAACTCTGCTTCTTCTTTTTAGATCTCTCTTGCTTAGGATTGACCACGGGCTGAGGTCTAAAAAACTGATGATTGTAAGCCATAAGATTATGTACCATCACATTCATTGAAATTCAACCTCCTTCGGTAATCATTTCCTGTAGTTCACGGAGCAACCATTACTAGTATACTGTTTCTTACCCACCTTAATAATTACATACCCAGCAACATCTAGATCGAAACAAATTTATCACATGCTCATATGAAAGAGGCTGTCCTCTCCACTTTAAGCGAGAAATCCATCTTTAATCTTCAATCTTTAATCTTCAATCTTCAAAAAAACACAAAAAAAGAAGGCTCAACGCCAATATTAGCGGTTGAGACTTCAAGAACAAGATTCGCGGATAAATTCTAAGTATATTGATCGCGGCTTAATCGTAATTAGGGAAATCTTCCCTATAATTCAGAAAATCATGGTCTTTCAGTGCATAATTAGGGAAATCCTCCCTGAAATATAGCTGATTTACCCGTGAATTGAGGTTTTCAGGTAATAATTAGGGACAATTTCCCTAATTGTTTGTTTTTTAGCGTTTTAGAGTGGTTTTTAGGGAGGTTTTCCCTAGTATGCAAGAAGCATCCGTCAGCACGGTTCAGCGCACGCATTAGGAGGCCCTTTCTACAGAAAACGAACGCACGCTAATGCAAGCATGCTAGAAGCATCCGTGAACACATTTCTAATATTCGCCTTAGCGTTGTGATGGAAATCTAGCGTTCCCATTACCTTCATTACTTTGATCGACTCGACCTCTCATCAGTTCAAGTAAATATTCGGGATCAGAGTTCATATGTAACATATCCAGCGCATTTTTTGGAGCAAACCCTTCACTTACACTATGAGTGATCATGGCTAGCAACGGATTAAAATAACTTCTTATATTCAGCAGCCCTATGGGCTTCTGATGAATACCAATCTGCATCCAGCATAGAATTTCAAACAACTCATCAAAGGTGCCAAGCCCACCCGGCAGGGCAATAAACGCATCCGCCATCCCGCTCATAACTGCCTTACGTTCATGCATACTAGAAACCTCAATCAGATTCGTTAGCCCGGAATGCCTAATTTCATCCTTAAAAAGATCCACTGGCATGATCCCAACGACTTCTCCACCATTTGCCAGCACTCCGTCCGCCACCTGTCCCATGAGACCATTTCTTGAGCCTCCATAAACCAGTCTACAGCCTTGTGCAGCTATATGATAGCCCAGTTCTCTAGCCATTTCCGTATATTCTGAGTTAAGACCTGGATTCGATCCGGCGAACACACAAATTGTAAAAGCCATACCTATCACTCCAGACTTGTTATTATGGTTCAAATGAGATAATTCACTTATTGTACATCAGAATATTAAAATAAGTGTTAAATGAAAGTCATCTTTTTGTTTGTAACGTTAATTGGTACAGCTTACTATTCCACTCTGCAGCATCACCTAGTGCCTTAGCCAAAGCTGCAGCTGGAACAAGTGATGTATAACTTACTTTAATGGCGCTCTCTTTAAAAATGATTTTCTTGCCTTCTTTCGAGAGTGTCATATCTCCGTCCCATGAAAGGGTATAGCCTAGACTTTCCGCCACTTCCCTAATTGGTACTCTTACACTTCCATCCAAGAATATAGCAGACTGTGCGGAGTCGATCTTTTTCCCATCCACAATCACAGAAACAGGCTTCAATATAGGAGATACAGTAAAAGGACGTGAATCAAGCGTACTAATTCCAAGTTGACCAAACATATTCGTCCCCCAGGCCACTGCTGTTCCATCCTTCAAAACTGCATATTTACTATTTTCCCCTGTAGCAAAAGAACTTGGACTGCTCAAGCCTTTAATTTGTTTAGGCTGAGTAAAGACCCATTTACTATCGGTTGATGATTGGGTATTCCATGTCCACACGGTTCCATCCTGCTTAACCGCTACAAAGCCGTCTAAATCCAGCGTAAGTTTGGAGATTGGCTTTACGACTGTGATCTTTTGCAGACCTTTCAATAAGGTACCAGCTTTCCATCCCCAGTATTCTCCTTTTTTATTCTTAACAAGATTGAACCCATTTTTAGTCTGAACAGATACAATATCCGAAAGTCCCGTCATTTTCTTCATCGTGATTTTATTATAATTATTGCTGTCAATCGTTCCCCAAACGCTTCCACTCTCGGTTAAAGCCAGTATACTGCGATCGCTCATAGAAACGGACTTCACATGGTATAAATCCTTAACTGGTGTCGGTTTCTTCACCGCGTTTGTATTCTCTATTTGCGGGTTAGCGCTCCATGTCCACAGGGTACCGTTTGTTCGAATCGCGGCCTGATAAGCACTGCTCCCGATCCACTTCACCTCACTTAAACCCTGCACCTTGGTGGCAGCAGGAAGCGCTGTATAACCTGTGTCAGAAGCTTCTGGAGAACTCCACTGAAGTACACTTCCATCCTTTTTCAAAGCTAAAGTATTGTGTAATCCTGAGGTTATACTAACTACATCTGTCATCCCCGAGATCAACTGAGGTAGCAGAACCTTGTGTTGTTTGGAGCTTGCCCCATTTCCAGCTTCTGCTGCATTCTTGTCCCGATAATCTCCCCAAGCCTTAACCGTTCCATCTTCCTTCAGCGCTACAAAATAAGCTCCACCGATTTCTAACTGCTTCGTATGATCAAGCGCTGTTATACTATGGGGAGTAATCGTCCAACCCTCAGGACCTGCAATTCCATTAGCAAATTGTCCATAAATATTACTCCCCCAAGACCACACGGTTCCGTCCGTCCCCACTGCAAAGGAGCTCCCTCCCCAAAAACCAGACGTAGCAACAATTTCCTTAATTCCACTCAGCTTCGCTGATGATGGAGCTGCATTTATAGTTTGCGGGACTGACATAACTGCCATAAAAGTAGAACAAACAACCAAACTACACAGCCGTAGCTTCCTTGCAAATAAGTTCATCATATTTTTCCTTTCATATGATATTATTGTAATTATTATTCATATTACACTAAGACATATAAACCTGCTTAGAGTTGTATTATTTTTATATCCCGGGATTCAGATTGTTTTGAATTATGTTATAATTACGCTGCCTTAGATCTACTCTTTTCAATCGCAAAACCGGAACCAAATGATTATGGAGGGAAGTTATGCTTAAATTTATAGGTGTTTTACTGCTCTTCAGATTAGTGGGTAACCCTTTTCTGGCTATATTCATCCTGCTTTTAATCTTGTATTTCTTGGATCGGCGATATGTGGGCATCTTCCCCAGCATTACAAAGCCCTTCAAAAGAATGCGTCAAATTTCCAAGCTACGTACAACCATTTCTTTGAACCCTAATGATGTCTCATCCAAATTTGATTTAGCGCGGAGTTTGGCAGAACGTAAAAAATACAGAGAAGCGAAGGATCTCCTACTCCAAATCGAGGATCGCTATGAACAATCTGCTGAGTATTGGGTAGAGCTCGGACATGTGAATCTTAAGCTAGGCGCTTTGGAGGAAGGCGAGGCACAAATGCTTCATGGTCTGGAGATCAACCGTAAGGCTCGATATGGACAGCCGTATCTTTGGTTAGCGGAAACTTTCCGCCATACGAATCATGATAAAGCATTACATTACGTTACTCAGTATCAAGAAATACAGTCTTCTTCTTCTGAGGCGTATTATCTAGCTGGCTCGATGTATAAAGCGCTTGGTAGATCAGAGGATGCAAAACGAGCTTTCGAAGAGTCCACCGCTGTTTATCGTTCACTACCGAAATATAAAAAACGGCAGGAACGCGGATGGGCGTTGCGCAGCTTTTTCGCCAAGCTGAAATAAACTTATCGACTCTTCAACTCAAAAATACGGAAATCATTTCTTATTATCAGAAATGGTTTCCGTATTTTTTATTAGTTCGTTACTAATTTCCACAGTGACAATGCCGACTCAGGATTCCAGTTGTTATCACCATAACTTCTAAATGTCACTCGGGCTTCATAAAGGTTACCCTTGTATTCAACTTTTGTTCCTACAATGTACAAGCCGGTTGCATTCCAAGCTGCTACTTCTGGTAATACGGGTTTCACAAGCGTTGTAACTGTAAACGAAGCGCTCTTATCTGAAGCATTACCAGCAGCGTCTACAGCTCTCACCTGATAATTGTACGTGGTGGAAGCTTGAACAGTTAAATCCGTATAAGCAGTTCCATTGGTTTGGGTCAATTCAACACCATCTCGATACACAACATAATGATCAACACCTACATTATCTTGGGCGGCATTCCACATTAGATTAACACTATTGTGCTTCACAGACATGGTATGCAGTCCCTCTACCATCGAAGGCTTTACAGTATCTGGTGTTTCCACTGGAGGTATAACCACTTCCGGGTTGGGCGTATTAACAACGATAATGTTACTTGAATTGGACTTGTTTCCTGCACGATCCACCGCAACGATATAATATGTATAGATTTTATCTGGTTCTACAATTATGTCTTTATAGCTCGTTGTGGAGGATGTACCAATTTGTTTCGCTATACCTACGCTATCCCCGCGGTAAATCACATAATGATCTACGCCTACGTTATCTGTTGCAGCATTCCACATAAGGTCTACACTGCTGGATTCTACACTCATCGAATGTAACCCTGTTACAGTTGACGGCTTCTCTGTGTCTGGTTGTACCCCAGATCCTGAATCACCGTTCTTTAAATTCACGTCAATTACTTGGTAGAAAGCATTCGCCGTATCCTCAATATCCCACACTGCCAAAATAACATGGTATCCACTGCGGTCTGTTGGGACATTTACTTTATGTGTCACAGAACGCTCAGGCTGTTTACCGCCATTCTCAAATGTTCCAATGAGCTCTAAATCAGCACGTTTAATTGGTGCATTGGGGTTCCAGCCTTTTTTTGTGATGTAATAATGCCATTTTGTTGTTCTATGCTGTGCTGTATGATACCAAGTGATATCATTTACTCCGCCAACCATATCGTGCTTAATCCAGCGATTACTTGATTGTTGATCCAGAATTCCTCCGAACATACCACCCGCAGATGCAATCTTCCCGTCCGCAGGACCCGCCAATGGGAAGCCTTTGGGTGCTTCTAGGCTCTGTGGCTCATATTGAACAGAACCCACATTATTCGCAGCACCAAGCTTTGCACGACTTGCCGGTTCGGATACATAACCGTGACCTAATGCTTTATCGGTATCGATAAGTCCTATTCCAGCAATAACCCCCGCTGTAATAACAAATGGAGCAACCTTCTTTACAATAATGCTGTTCTTCATGCTTACTTTCATCATTCATCATCTCGCTTTCTAGTTGTAATTTGGATGCTTTGAAAACGTATTCGAAGTTATTATAAATTTCCGAAAACATATTAACAATAACCTAAAGAACCAGACGACAATGGATAAAGGACCTATGACAATAGAACGGTTAGAGACTCCTCCCGCTGATAATATCCCATCCCATCGAATCGTTTCTTTCTACACATCAAAAAGCCAGCCACCAATAAATTAATCGGTGACTGGCTGCAATAAAACTGCTTTGTTTGACTACTGACTCACAAATGGGATTCAGTCCCGGGTTACATATTTAAATCTTGCTTGGAAGCTTCCCCGCTTTGTTTAACCGAAAATGGCCACCAATTTCCCCGCCCGAAGATCCGTACCATAACAGGGACAAAGAACGGTAGGAATATTAAAGCATACAAGGCTAATCCTACGAGCACCACTGTTGCAATCTGCATCATCGACAATACCCCTGAAGGATACATCGAAGCAAATGTGCCGCCCAAAATAACTACGGCCGAAAGAATAACTGTACCCATATTGCGCATGGCGTGTAGAATCGCTTCTTTTACATCCCAAGTTTTATTTTCGTTAAACCGGGCCATTAAGAAAATGCTATAATCCACACCCAGTGCGATCAGCATAACAAAACTAAAGAATGGCGTTGTCCAGGTAATCCCTTCAAAGTGCAGAAGGTTAACGAATATAGCCTCTGTAACGCCCAACGCTGAAAAGTAAGTGATCAAAAGTGAAATAATAAGGTAAATCGGCATTACAATGGAACGAAGCAGCAACACTAATATGATGAAAATACCGCTCAGCATCAAGATAACTGTACGTGTATAGTCTTCGTTGGAAATGTTCCGCAAATCGCTTTGACTGCTTGTAACTCCGCTAATAGCTGTTTCAGCATTTTCAAGCTTCGTACCTTTAACCGCACGATCGACAGCTGCTTGAATATCACCTACACTGTCTATAGCCTCTGAGCTATATGGATTCTCGGTGAATACCACATCCAAAGTCATAACCTTACGGTCATCAGACAAGTAAGTATCAAATACCTGCTCCATGCCTTCAGCTTTAAGTGCCTCAGCTGGTACGAAGAATCCGCTCAGCTCATCATCCTTAGCCGCTTGAATCTGATTCAAGTATTCTTGTGCTGAGCCCAGACCGCTTGTGATTTGCTTCAATCCATCCGCACTATCGCTTAGTCCAGTGGTTAAGGCTCCTATCTGCCCTGTCAATTCACCAAAACCATCCGCAAGCTGCTGCTGCCCCCCTTGCAATTGATCAAGACCACTTGAGATGGATGGAATCTTATCTACGATCTGCCCTTGGCCTGCTGCCGCCTGCTCGAGTCCAGATTGTAGTTGTCCGATTCCGGCTACAAGCTTAGCTAAACCTTGCGCGAGCGCGGTTTGCCCGGCTGCAGCTTTAGCATAACCGGCATTCGCCTCATTTAAGCCAGTAGCTGCGCCTTTAAGCTGTTCTGAAACTTGACCAAGACCAGCTGCCAGCTGTGCTGCACCCGTACCACTCTGTGCTACTGTACCTTTGATCGTCAAATAATTTACATCCTGAACAATTTCCGGATAACTGCTCTCTAGGCCAGCGAAGGAACCATCCAGTCCCTTTAATGCCTCTGCAACACCCTGTAGCTGCTTCGGTAGCTGCCCGAGTCCTTCATCCAGCGAACTTAAGCCGCCACCGATTTTTTTATAGCCCTCTAGTAGCTTTGCATTAGCATCCGCTAACTGTTTAGCACTTGTCGCCGCCTGCTGAAGACCGGCTTTGATCTCACCTGCACCGGCAGAGCCACTCTTTATCCCACTCTCAATCCGGGTAAGCCCATCGCCTAAAGCAACGATTCCATCTTTAAGATCTGCTGTGCCTTCCGTTAACTTAGCACTACCAGCAACAGCTTCTGTAAGTTTTGGAGCATTATCGCTAAGCTGTTTACTTGCTTCAGACAACCCGGTTTGAATCTTGGTTAGTCCTTCGTTACTTTGATCCAGTCCATCAGAAAGAGTGCCGACCTGATTCGGAATTAAGAAATCACTGATCAGCTCACCTGTTGGACGTGACATGCTACGAACGGATTTTACACTATCCACTTTTTCCAGCTCACGGCTGATTTTTTCCGCAAGTCCCAGATATTCTGAGTTGTCCATGCGGTCATCATTCTTAATTACGATCTTGCCAGGCATCGATTCACCTGGTCCGAAGCTCTCCGAAATAATATTAAACCCTTTTACCGAAGCATATTCTGAACCAATTTCCTCCAAGCTGTTAAAGGACAGCTTACCGCTATAAGTAACTAGGAATGGGGATACGATTACTGCAACGATTAGAAGAGCGGCCCACGGTCTTTTTAAGGAAAAAGAACCTGCCCATCCCCAAATACGGCTCTCACTATGCTCCAGCTTGCCACGGGAAGGCCAGAATAGCTTTTTGCCTAGAACAGCCATAAAGAAAGGAACAATCGTCACAAGTGCCAATAGCATAACTGCAATACCAACTGCAACAGCTACTGCTGAACGATAAAGGATAAATTTCGATAACCCAATCGCTACAAAACCTACAAACACCGCTAAGCCTGAATAGAACACCGTTCCTCCAGCTTTTCGATACGTTGCAATGATGGCACTTTTGGTATCTTCTGCGGTCATCAATTCTTCTTTAAAGCGACTGATCAGCAGAATACAATAATCCGTACCGATCCCGAACATGACCGCAACCATAAAGATTTGAGTAAAGGTAGATAAAGGAAAATCATAACGATCCACCAAACAAGCCACAACAGATTGGGATACAATATAACTGATACCTACTGTCAGCAGCGGTACAAAAGGCGCTACGAATGAACGAAACACGACGAATAGAATAAGTAGAATAAAGACCACTGTAATATACTCCGACTTCTTTAGCCCTGCTTCTGAGCTTGCGATCATATCCTCTGTTATAAGACCTTCACTGGTCAAATAATGATCTGCTTTAACACCCGAGAGCATCTCATCCACTTTATCTGGCAGCGCAGTAACAGCCTCTCCTTCACCTTTTACAGACAACGCCACCATAATGGTCTTGCCATCTTTGGCAATCAGCGTATCCTTAAGCTCGCTTTGTGAAAAAGGATCGGTGATGGAATCTAACTGCAGAGCTTCCTTATTTGCAGCCAGCTTCTCAACGCCCTGCTGAATACTTGCTGTTTCTTCTGCTCCGATTCCCTTTGGGTTATTAAATACAAGAGCTACTTGATGGAGCGATTCTCCTCCCTTGTCATTTGCCGCTTCCTTCATGATTTCCGCTGCTCTAGATGAAGGGTATCCCTCTGGAACGGTAACCTGCCCCTTCTCACGGACAAGATCAGAGAACGATGGGGCGGTCATGACTAGCACTACCGCTACCGCGAGCCAGATTGCGATAACCGCCCATCTTGCTTTTAGAATCGTCTTCATTGATTCTTCCCTCCATCATCTTGAATTAAAATCGCCAATTTCTCGAACATCATAACGAACATCTCAATATCCTTCTCTTCAAAATGTAACAAATACGGGGCTACCACTTCATGTACTTGCGTTTCTGCCGCTTCAAATACTCTTTTACCGTGCTCAGTCATCGATAAATACACCTGACGTCGGTCATTCTCGTCACGTGTTCGTTCGATTATTCCCGCCTGCACTAATCTGTTGATTATCGCTGTAATAGAACTTTTACCTACACAAAAAGTTTCTGCTAGATATGTAGAAGTACATTGTTCCTGAGCATTAATCAGACGCAGAATCTGATACTGATCATTCGTTGTATCTGCAGCAATGCTATCTTTAATTCTTGCGGCTACTTGTCTGGTCACCATCATATAAGCATCCATGTAACGGTTAATCCAATGCTGAACTTCATCCTCCAAAGCTTCCTACCTCCAAAATATAGTTCAACTGTAGAACAGTTTCATTGTCAAACTATAATCCCATTTATTTCAAAAGTCAACTTACAAGCCTGCTGATCAATTTATGGTGTGGCTAACAAAAAACAGGCCGAGAATTCGTCTCGACCTGCCATTGTATGTTTTCTAAAAAAACTTTATTCCTCATCCTCAATCTCTTCTACTTCATAGACACATCTCAGTGTTTCAATGCCAGCTGGATTTTCTCCGAGACTGTACACCATGAACCCAAGACTACGGTAGAAATCCGCAGCGATCTCATCCTCGGTTTCAGCTACCAGATAACGCGGCTGACGCGTAGTAAGCAGCTCCAGAATCATCCCACGTGCATAACCTTTTCCTCTGTTCTCTGGCAATACAGCAATATGCCGAATATCCAATGAGCCATCTTCTGTTTCTTCGAAGCCTACGAGACCAAGCAGTAATTCTTCTTCTTCCCAGCCATATAGCTTTAGCCCGGCTTGTTCGCTATACTCAGACAAAGTCTGCTGCAGGGCACTCGGATCATCAATGACCGCATAGGTCAACAGCTCGTTCACCTCAGGTGTACCGATGAGGGGTTTAAGATCCATCAACATTCTTCACATTTCTCCTTCTTTGTTACTTCTAAAGCTAATCACTCGAAACAATCCGTAGCCTGTCCAAATACCCAGCATGTTTAATAGTAAATCATCAATATCGAAGCTTCCCACATGTAACAGCATTTGCAAGCATTCCAAAAGCAGTATACAAGGGACAGCATATAGCGAGATCCTAAGCCAAGATATCCGCGATGTCTTTACAAAAGGTGAAAGAAAACCAAATGGAATAAAAACCACGATATTTCCCAGTAGATTTACTAGCCGATTGATCAGCGATAACCCGTTATCCAAGTTGAAATACAGTGACACCGTACGTAATGGAGCCAGATTGTAATGAAGAGATCCTCCGGTATGAGCTTCTCGTCCAAATCCGATAAACATCCAATAGATAACAGTAGCACTATACAGAGTTAGCACTATCCATGTCAATCCTCTTAGCAGCTGTGAACGGCTAGCTTCTCTATGTTTGCGGTTACTCAATTCCTCGGCTGAGCTTCTATAATTTCAATACTTCCGTCATTTTTACCAATGATAGCCATCGCTGCGATTCCAATAAACAGACCGTGATCTACAACACCCGGGATGCTTTGAATGGTCAAGGCAAGCTTCGGCGCAGATTCAATCACTTCAAATCGGCAGTCCGCGATGTAGTTGCCATTATCCGTCTTGTACAGCTCATCTCCACTGCGACGCAATTCAGGATTACAACCTAGTTTAGCAAGCTCTGCCACTGTCCATTCCCAAGCAAAAGGAACGATTTCCACCGGTAGTGGATATTTGCCCAGTGTGTTCACGACTTTACCTTCATCGGCAATCACAATCATACGAGTACTGTTACTAGCAACAATCTTCTCACGAAGTAAAGCGCCGCCCCCGCCTTTAATTAGCTGCAGATTGCTGTCAAGCTCGTCCGCTCCGTCAATAGTCAGGTCCAGACTATCAATATCAGCAAAAGCTACTAGTGGAATACCTAGTTCTCGCGCCTGCTCTTCAGATGCTTGTGAGGTTGCTACTGCGGTAATCTTTAGACCTTCGCTAACACGCTCTCCAAGCTTACGGATCGCCCAATATGCGGTTGATCCAGTACCCAGACCTACTTTCATTCCATCTACTACGTATTCCACTGCTTTTTCTGCTGCTAATTGTTTAACATTGATACTCATTTTAATACCCCCATGTTATCTGTTATAAAACTTATATTGTAAAAAATGAAATCCCCATGATTCAGGAGGATTCCGGTAGTGAACCTAAAATCAACATTTTTCCGTAACAGAGGCTATCCGGATCTCCAATATAGGGTCCAAACAATTCAATCGGTCGATAACCATGCTTGACGTAAAGCGCAATCGCTTCCGGCTGCTTAATTCCTGTCTCCAATCGGATCTCCTTAAACCCCGCTGCCATAGCCTGCGCTTCAAGGAATAGCAGCATATTTGTAGCTATACCCATTTTACGATAACTGGGATCTACATAAAAGCGCTTCAATTCCATCGCAGCAATATCTGTGTCCATGTAATGCAATGGTCGAAGCCCTCCGCAACCCACTGGTTTCCCATTAAGATAGGACACTACGAAGGTCATTTCTTTTACTTTGGGGTCCTCGAAATCAACGACATAGATCATCTCATGCGGATAACGCATTTTCAATTCCTCATCCAGAAACGTAATAAGCTTTCTTAAATCAACGTTCTCTGGATCAACCACTTCAAAACTCACTTCCGTTACGGGTAACACTACTATATTTCCCTCTTTTCATGTATCCAATTTCGTATTATCCTCTTGCAGCCGAAAAATCAATATTCTTCATCCTGCCTTATGTATATTGTAATTTCACTACATCCTCTAAATTTAGGATCATTTCTTTTTCAGCGTGGCTAGCAGCCCTATGTAAGTAAGCTCTACACTCAATGAACGCATCCGAGAGCGCTGCCATTTGAATGTGGTCCAGCATACTACGTTCGACATCAGCCAGAACTAAATCTCCTCTACCCGCTCTAACTCTACATAGAATTATTTTTGCTAAAGGCTGATTCATAACTACTTGCCCGCTCGACTCTACAGATACGGTGTATTGAAACAAAGGAATTACATCTGGATCTTCAACACTAGCAGCGCAAGATTGGTCAAAGATTGAATACATTAGGGATGGATTGTGTAATAAAGTTCCTGATCTCCTCTGATTAGATACCAATTTGCTGTTCTGGTAGGCCAGAAATCCGGCAGCTGACAATATGAGCACTAGCAAAATCACTAATATCGAGTTCATCATTATAACATCCCACCCATACTCCAAAATAATAATACCGATTATATATTATCATGGATAGATGCTTAGACCAATCCTATATTATCTACAATTCAATAATTGTAAGCGATACGAAATCTATAAAGTTATTTTGAAATATTCAAAATAACAGTTGAAACTTTGATTGGCATGTCTCATAATGTAAATATGAATATTGTTTGTCAATCCATATGGAAATCAAGGGAGGAAACTTAAAATGAAGTTTTTCTTGGACACCGGTAATATTGAAGAAATCAAACGTATTACTCGCCTCGGATTAGTGGATGGCGTAACGACTAACCCGTCGCTCATCGCTAAAGAAGGAAGATTGTTTAAAGATGTGATCAAAGAAATCGTTGCAATCGTTCCAGGTCCTGTAAGCGCAGAAGTAATCGGATTGACAGCAGAAGAAATGCTTAAAGAAGCGTATGAAATTGCTGAATGGGCTCCAAACGTTGTCATTAAACTCCCTATGACTGAAGATGGCTTGGAAGCTTGTTATGAGCTTACTAAAAAAGGTATCAAAACTAACGTAACACTTGTCTTCTCAGCGGCTCAAGGCTTGATGGCTGCAAAAGCAGGTGCAACTTATATCTCTCCATTCGTAGGACGTCTCGATGATATCGGTGTTGACGGAATGAAACTAATCAAGGATCTGAAGACCATCCTGACCAACTACGGCATGACTTCCGAAATTATTGCAGCTTCCATCCGTAACATTGCGCATGTTGAGCAAGCAGCACTTGCTGGTGCTCACATTGCTACCATCCCAGGTTCGCTCCTGCCTACCCTCTGGAAGCATCCGCTGACAGATAACGGTATTGAACGCTTCCTGAAGGATTGGGAATCCGTACCACAAGCATAAGACTGGCTTACATTCTTCATTAAGAGGGCTATCCCGCAAGCTTCGGCAACGTAGCTTTAAGGATAGCTCTTTTTTCTATCAAAGGACATTGCAGACGTTTGACGAACACGCTTTGACAAGAGGCGAGGATTGATCTGCTCGGTTTCTTTCACGCCAGATTCTCCTTTGCTCCCCTTGCTTGGCGTTACTGCAAATAAGGTCAGCAATCCACCGACTGCCCCTACTGAAGCCATCAATGCAAACAAGACCCAATGCCCACTGCTTAACAGCAGGGATACCACTGGCGGCCCTAAGGCTACCCCTATAAACCTCATACTGCTGTAAAGAGCGGTTATCGTGCCACTATTCTCCTTCTCGATCCCCTCCGTGATTAAAGCATCCATACAAGGAAGCACGATTCCGATTCCAACGCAACCTAAGCCCATAAATCCTACTAAGAAATAAATACCTTTATTGAATCCCGCAAAAATCATTGCCGCAGTCAGCAATACCATTCCTCCAAAGCCTAGCCATTTCATCAATGTTTTGTTCTGACCAATCATCTTCCCTGTTCCATATGACGCCAGACATAAGAGGGCAAGTGGTATCGCCAGCACAAAACCTTTCATCGCCCCATGCATTTTATACTTAGTTTCCAGCATTTCAGACAAATAGAATTGAACGCCAAAGGTCACAAACATACAGATACCGCCTATGGCAAAAATAGCATATAGCCAACGTCCCTTTTTACGTAAAACACTCACAATTCCGGATAAAAATTCTCGTACGCCCTGTTTCTCAGGTTCATCCTTCGCCTCGGGCTTTCGCACTAGGAACAAAACTAAAAAAAATGAAATCAGACATAGAACAGGAATTGCAATAAATGGAGCAAACCAAAGCCATAATCCGAGATAAGCGCCAAGGATCGGACTGAGTACTTTACCAAAAGTATTAGAGGTTTCAATAATTCCCAAGCTTTTGCTTACATCCTCTTCTTGCTTGAACAAATCGCCTACAAAGGGGATTACAATTGGAAAGGCACCCGCAGCACCGACTCCTTGCAACAAACGGCCCGCTATGATCACCCAATAAGCACTAACCCCCTTCATAAACCAAGCCGCAACCACGCAAACAACACCACCAATAGCAGCTATGATCAGACTTGGAAGAATAACCTTCTTTCGTCCATAACGGTCTGACAGATAACCTGCAATAGGAATCATTACAATCGCCATCAATCCATACACGGTAATCAGCATACTGACTTGAAAAGCGCTAATGCCGAGTTCTTTGGAGATCTGCGGCAGTATAGGTAGCAGCATGGAGTTACCGAGGGTCATTATGAGTGGAATTGATGCCAGTGCAAGCAGATCCCATTTTCTTTCCTTCATGAACTGACCACCTTTGTCATTGTTTGCAACTCTCTATATTGTGGTTTGTTCATCCCTCTTTATTCATACATACAAAAAGACCGTCCCCCGCCAATGCGAAAGGACGATCTTAAGATTAACTTTACAGCGAATTTGCAATCATGGTATTCGCTTCTACGGATGGAAGGAATCGGTTCGGTTCTCCTAGACTAAAAATATGCAGCAAGTGCATGGCCCGAGTGCAAGCTGTATAGAACAGCTTACGCTCACTTTCTCTGCCATATCGTTCAGCTGAACCATCATAGATAATGACAGCATCAAACTCCACACCTTTAGCTAAATAAGCAGGTAATACCAATGTTCCCTTCTGGAAATTTGGTGTTTCCTTCGTAACGAGTCTTACTGGCAGCTTACTATGTAGTTCAGCATAAACTCGTGCGCTTTCCTCTGCTGTTTTACAGATGACAGCTACATAATGATACCCCTTGGATTGAAGATTCCGAATATCTATTTCAACTGCATTCAGAAGCTCCTCCTCGCTGGACACCACACTTAGCTGAGGCTCTTCCCCTCGCCGATTAAACGGCACAATCCGTTCCCCTCCAGGAATCATTGCCCGCGTAAATTCCACAATTTCATAAGTGGAACGATAGCTTCGGGTTAACGAGATCACTTCTGTATTTTCTTCACCATAAATGCTTACCAAACCTGACAAATCACCAAGCACCTCACCTTGTGCATAGATCGCCTGATTCAGATCACCCAATACGGTCATTTTAGCCCTTGGAAATAAACGGCGCATGAACTCTAATTGGAAAGGTGAATAGTCTTGTACCTCATCGACAATCACATGACGAATCAGCGTGTTGGTTCGGAAGCCTTGGCTTAGCTCCTTCAAATAAAGGAATGGAGTAGCATCTTCATAGGCGAGCTCGTTCACCACAATAGATTCCAGCGTTTGCTCACAGATCTCATCCCAGACTTCCGGAAGCGGATAAACACCGTTGAGGCGTTCCATAAGCTCGCGGTCAGTAAAGAGTGTACTGTACAATCCCTTAACATCCACAAAACGGCCTCGCTTAGTCCACCCGCGCAGTGGTTTCAATCGTTGACTGACTACATAACGGGAAAGCACTTCTTTTTCAGTATCAAAATCGTCAAAACTATCCTGCGTGGCTTTCTTCTTACGTCGCAACATCTGATACGCACGATGGTAATCACTGGAGTCCAGTAACTCAATTTGATCTTCAACCCAAGAACCATTTCTTTCCTCATGGCTAAAATCAGCGATTTTCTTGAGCAGCCAACGTGTCATCAGGTCTACACGGTTCGCAAGCTTAATGGCTGGATCATAGGCGTAGAAATGGCGTTCCATCTCTTCTTTAGTGACTACAGCCCTCCCCTGAAACATTAAGGGTTTGAAAAGCATTCCCTCATGCTCAAGCATCGTAGCATAGCGACGAATCACATCGAGAAAAGGTACGGATGATTTATATGCGATGCCTTCTCTGCGAATAGCCACTTCAGGACCATCAGGAGCGTTAAGAAGACTTTCAGTCTGACTAAAGACATCTTCCAGCTGGAATTCATGTCCAAGACGATGTTCCAGATACATTTGAAAGGTAGTTTGCTGCATATTTTCTTCACCTAGCTCTGGGAGCACTGTAGAAACATAGCTGTTAAACAGCGGGTTCGGCGAGAACAACAGCATCTGGTCTGCTTGCAGAACTTCACGATATTTATACAAAAGATAAGCTACCCGCTGCAAAGCAGCTGAAGTTTTCCCGCTCCCCGCGGCACCCTGAACAACCAGCATTCGGCTTTTATCGTTGCGGATAATGGCATTTTGCTCTTTCTGGATGGTAGCTACGATACTCTTCATTCGGTCATCAGCACTATGGCTAAGCACCTGCTGGAGTAACTCATCGCCGATCGTTACACCGGTATCAAACATGACTTCAATAACACCATCAGCAATCACAAACTGTCGCTTAAGATCCATCGTGCCGGAAACGAGACCTCCAGGTGTTTCATAGGCTGCGGGGCCAGGAGCTCCGTCATAATACAAGCTCGATATGGGCGCCCGCCAGTCATAAATCAAGAAGGTGCCATCATCCTCCATTAATGATCCAATCCCTAGATAGATCTTTTCCGTTTCACCATTTGGTTTTTCTGTAAAATCAATACGCCCAAAGTATGGAGAGACGAGCAGCTTTTTATATTTTTTTAGAGCCTTGCTCGACTGTAAGTGATGGCGTTCCCGTTCATTCAAAATTTGGGACTGTTGGCGGAGACTTGTTGAAGTTTCCCCCAAATCATCTGGGCTGCTGAAGTTTACCGTTACTTCTTCCCAGAAGTCTTTCCGCATATCCACCACATCACTGCGATGAAGTCCAAGTTCCTCTGATAAACGCCGGATATGAGCAGACAAAAGCTTAGTCACGTCGTCTACTCGCAGTTGTTCCTCTTTCCACTCATTTTCATGATTCCCCACTACATTTCATCCCCTTTTGGAAGGTTGATCTTTCTATGTTGAACATCGCAAGATTATGTTTCATGCTTCACGATCTGTTTCTTTTTCCTCAGTCGATATACGATTGATCTGATCTGCTACTTTATCCAGTCTTTCTAATTGATATCCATAATCGTAAATCGCTGCGGCTACAACATATAAACGTAGCTGACCTATTTTCTCCGCATTATACCCCAGGATCGTTGAATTCAAAAATCCATCATTCTCGTCTCCCAAGGGCTCCGATTCATTGGTGTTCGGTTTTAGTTTATCTTCAAATTTCAACAAGATCAGTTGATGATATTTGATTAACTGCTCCAAATGACTGTCAAACAGTGCATCTGTCTCTTCGCTTCGATCCGCTTGAAAATAATGGCGCTCCACAGCCTCGAGGACCTCAAAGCCTTTCTGTAAAGAAGATAACAGGTTCTTATAGACAACCATTTGTCTAGTCTGGCTGTACTTCGCCCGCTTTAACTGTTTCTGCTCCTCCTCAAACAAAGCATACTTATCTGCTAAAGCTTTAATGGATGACTCTAGGGTATTTTTTTCGTCACGGAACACACTTTCCTTCATCTCATGAGAAACAGCTGTTCTTAGCAGCAAGGAGAGGCTGGCAAAGACGTTCTCAATTTGCTTGATGTATTGTTTCCGTGGTTTCGGAGGAACTACTATAATATTGATTAGAAATGCAGAAACAATCCCTGTCAATGTTAATAAGAAACGATCCAGTGCGAACTGCCATTCACCAGAAGCCTCCATCACTGTAATAACAGTCACTAGTGTCAGGCTAATTGTATCCGCTCGGTTAATTTTCATACTGATCATAATGACAAGAATACAGACCAACCCAACCGCAATTGGACTATTGGATAACAGCATTCCTCCCAGAAGGGCAAGTACCGCACCCATTGTGGTCGTCGTGAGCTGATCAAGAAAATAACGCCAAGAGCGATAAATAGATGGCTGCATAGCGAAAATTGCTGCGATCGCAGCGCCCACAGAAGATGGGAAATGTAGCAGTTCGGCTAAATACAAGGCAAGCGTAACTGCCATTCCTGTTTTAAATATGCGAGCTCCAAAAGCCAAAAATATCCCTCCTAAAAATCGGCCCACATCTGCGAATCCTTCGTTCTTCTAATTACCCAAGCCTAGAGTTGATGAATTTTAAGATGATTTAAGCTCTCACTCATGATTCTTTCAGCTTTCAGGGAATACTAATTCAAGTAAGTACCTATCACATATAACATACGAGGTGAATGAATGAAAAACAACATCAAAAAATATGCGACCATCACGGCTGTTCTTTTTCTCAGCTTGTCTTCAGCACTTGCTCCTACTCAGAGCGCCTCAGCTGAGAATGTAACCTCTACTCCCCCTGATTCTCATCCTTCGGAAAAAGGTCATCGACCCCATCCAGAAAAAGACGGGAAATTCAGAGCCGGCGGACATTTCATTATTTTCGAAACAGCCAAGCTGCTTGAGATGGATCGTACGGAGCTAATCAACAGCCTTAAAGCAGGAAAAACGCTCCCTGAGCTTGCTCTTGAGAAGAAAGGCTGGACGGAAGATCAATATATTCAGAAGCTCAGCGAATCTGCAAGTCAAAGACTGGATCAAGCCATCACCGAAGGACGTTTAACGAAAGACGAAGCCCAAAAGCTTAAAGCAGGACTTCCTTCTATACTGAAGAAAAAAATAGCCAAAATGGGTCATTTCCAAGATCGTAAACCTTCAGAACATCATGTGATGAACCCTTAAAATATCCCCATATAGACGGGTATCTTCATTCTTTATGAGGATATCCGTTTTTTATAGGCTTCAAATAGACAGATAGATAACATCAGCCACGCGCCACTTGCAGCAAAACCACCAATAACATCACTAGGATAATGGACACCTAGATAAATACGACTCCAGCCAATGCCCACAGTCATGAATACTGTAAATATAATTAACAGGATTCTTTCACTGCTTCGCGGCAGATGACGCCACAGTAAATAGGCAATTACCCCATACAAAGAGAAGGCTGCCATAGAATGTCCACTGGGGAAACTATAACCAATCTCTTCGACAATCCGATGGAAATTTGGACGCTCTCTTTGAAACCATAACTTCATAAGCGTATTCAATAGCTGTGAGCCTAATCCAACCCATAGGAACAGAATTAGCTCAAGCCGATGTTTCAGTAGAAAATAGAGCAGAGCCATCGTACTGATAGATATTCCAATTGCTACCTTGGAGGAACCAATCAGAGATAAGCCTTTGGCGAACGTCGTCATCCCAGGTGATTCAGCGGATTGAACGAATTGGATAATATAGTTATCAAATGATGATACCTTATTCATATGAACTAGTACCGCGATAGCGACGAAACAAGCAAAAAAACCTATAAAATACCGAAAACCTCTAGACCAGTTCTGATAATAAAGCATAAATACCTCCATGTCTAATTTTGTGCCTGTCGATCTCATTTCCTGAGAAGGTCTAACCCGTGTTATAATTATAGAGAAATAAATATACAAAAAGATGGAGTGCTGCCAAAGTGGAGAGTCTAAAATTGCAGGAACGTTTGTTGAACCAGTTTATTTCCACAAAGGTGCCCGTAACGATTTTTACAACGAATGGTGTGAAAATGCAAGGCTTCGTAACCTCGTATGATGCTTTCACAATCACTTTACAGGGTCAAGGAGATGGCAGACAAAATGTGCTTTTCAAATCTGCAGTATCCACTATTGTACCTCTTAAGCCCGTCTCACTCAAATAATTCACACACACTCATTACAATTCTTAATCCTCTTTTCACAATAAAGGGAACACCGGACTATATATCCAGTGTTCCCTTTATTCTTTTCTTAAATTGTCTTAATCACTCTTGTAACCGAGTTTCTTTTATACAGGGAAAGTCACAGGCTTCACACATACCGGCTTAGATACCTCTGCCGTATTTCCAGTAAATACGAGACGACCACTGTCCAGTTCAATAGAGAACACAACCAGGTTATTAGCATCACGATTCGCGACAATAAGATAAGCCCCATCCGGAGTTAAAGCGAAGTGTCGTGGATGCCCTCCGCGAGTAGATACATATTCAATTAATGTAAGCTTAGCTGTAGCGTTATCTATCGCAAACACTGCGATAGTATCAGCACCCCGGTTAGAAGCGTAAAGATATTTTCCATCTATTGAAGTAGCAATTTCGGCACAAGTATTCTCTTCCTTAAAATCTTCAGGCAAAGTCGAAACTGTATCTACAGTGTGAAGAGTACCTGTAGCACTGTCATATGTAAACGATGTTATCGTGGAATCCACCTCGTTAATTACATAAGCAGACTTTCCGTCTGGATGAAAAGTGAAATGACGAGGTCCCGCTCCTGGATGAAGCGCAGTCTCACCGTGAGCCTCCAGTTTGCTCAAGTCTCTGTTAATTCTGTATGACCGAATGATATCAAGCCCAAGATCAGAAACAAACACATACTGCCCGTCCGGACTGAAAATAGCCGAGTGAGGATGCGGGCGATCCTGACGCTCAGGATGTTGACCGTGGCCGGAATGAATCGCTACATCCGTTAGCTGATCAGCGACTTTTTCTTCATTTAATGATATCAAGCCTACACTGCCACCATGATAACTACATACAACAACGTATTCATCGTTCAGGTCTCTAGAAATATGGCATGTGGTCGTTTGACGACTACCTGAAGCAGGCATTGAGGCTATTCGGTTCAATTCACTCAATTTACCACTCTTGGAATCGATAGCAAAGGTAACTACTTCACCTTCTTTTCCACCCTCACCATTTGGCTTTTCTCCTATGGCATATAAACGCAGAGCTGTAGCATCCACATTTACAAAGGTAGGGTTGGTTAAGCCCTGCACAGAGTCGATTAACTTTAACGTACCTCCTGCTTCGCCATCGAATTCAAATACCTGCACTCCACTTTCTGCGGCACTTGCATAGGAACCCGTAAACAGCAATAACTTAGTCTGCTTTTTCATCTCTATATTCCTCCTCCAAAGTATTGCTATTATATAATTTACAATTTTTAAACGTTAATGACAAACAATAACGTAAAAAGTGTGACAAATAGTTCAAAATTAAGGCTTTCCAACGATTTGCATTTATGTTATAATGAAAGCGCTAACATCAGTCTTTTATTAAGTACAAAGGGGGAACATGAATGAGTAGCATCCTGCTGGAAGCCAGAAATGTATACGAGGACTTCGAGGTGGAAACAGACATTCTGTTCTTTAAGGTCGGTGACCATGATTTGGTCATTTTTCACGGCAGAAACTATAACATAAAAAAGAGAATGACTGCCGAGCAATTGAAACGATTATTATCCAATTCAACTTACTATCATGTGTACGGGGGCTGTTATGTCAATCTGAATAAGATCAGTTCTATCGAAGACGACTGCATCTATTTCGGAGAAAAAGGCCTATTTGCAAAAAACGTACGTGTTCCAAGACGGAAACAAGAAAGTATTCGTCATCTATTGAAAGGACTGGAGTAAACATCTTATTCCCATAAGCCGGAAGGGCATGTTACCGATGCCATTTCCGGCTTTTTGCTTTTTATTAATAGAAACTTAAAAAGATCCTATCTTTTTTTATACTTTCTTAAGGTTTAGGATCTGGATTTCTGTTAAAGTTGTTAATAGACAAGCATCACCTATATTGAAGGGAGTCATTACTAATAATGGACAAAAAAGATCTGAATGGAAATGAGAACTTAGAAAACAACGGTACTACGGAAGAAGAGTTGAACACTTCCGAGAATATCAATGAAGTAAATGAAGTGGAGGTCTTAGCTGCTGAAGAACCTGTGAATACAACAAAAGAAGAAAGTATTCCAGTAATGAACAAAGTCGGCAGTAACAACAATACGACCCCACCTGCTCCACCAGTTTCTCCTAAAGGTAACAAAGGCTGGATGATTGCTTCTGTAGTTCTAGCAGCGGCACTCATCATTGTACTGATTAAGCCTCCATTCCAAAAGGACGACAGCAGCACAGCAGTTGCTACTGTTAACGGAACTAACATTACTAAACAACAACTTTACGATAAATTGATCGAAGCAGGCGGAGAAAGCACGCTGCAAGCTATGATTACTACAGAACTCGTTGACCAAGAAGCTAAAAAAGCCAATGTAACTGTTACTGACGAAGACATCAATGCTGAATTAGAAGAACTTAAAGCACAATTCGGCGGAGAAGCTGCATTTAATGCTGCATTGCAACAAAGCTCAATGACTGTTGATGACTTGAAGAAGCAAATGCCACTGCAAGTAAAACTGCGTAAGATTCTTGAGCCGCAAGTAACTGTAACTGACCAAGAAATCAAAGACTACTATGAAGCAAATAAAGCTACTTTCAATGTAGAAGAACAAGTTCGCGCTTCCCACATTCTCGTTGAGACTAAAGAAGAAGCAGATGCAATTCTGAAGCAATTGAAGGACGGAGCAGATTTCGCTGAACTAGCTAAAGAAAAATCTTCGGATACTGGCTCCAAGGCTAATGGCGGAGATCTAGACTTCTTCAAACGTGGAGATATGGTAGCTGAATTCTCCGATGTTGCCTTTAAGCTTAAGGTTGGAGAAACAAGTGATGCTGTGAAATCCGATTACGGGTACCACATCATTAAAGTAACCGACCATAAAGACGCTAAGAACTACACCATGGAAGAAAAGAAAGATGAGATCAAAAAGACCCTTGTGTCTCAAAAGGTTTCCACTCTTTCCACCACTTGGTTGTCAGATACAACTGCAAAAGCAAAAATCACAAATTCACTTACGGATGCCAAAAAAGATGCGACAGCTTCTCCTGAGCCATCTGCAAGCGCTGAAGCAGGAACTGAATCCTCTAAATAATACGAATGTAAGCAGCAGGACAAGCGTTAATAAACGCTGTCCTGCTTTTTTTTGTTTCTATGCTTAGGCCTCTGATCATTGGCCTTTTTTTCTAATTTGTTTATCGTGATTCTCCCCCCACTCTTTCGCCTGCGCCGTTGCAATTGAAATCGCCCGCCCCTCCTCATAACCATCTTTGAGGAGCGCATTCGCTATATCGATCGCCTTATAGCGAACAGGTGCTGTGAAGTTCTTCAATGATTCTGGATAATTCTCTTTGTCCCATGGCATACAAAAAACCTCCTTAACCAGTCTATATACATACTTAGCCTGGTTAAGGAGGTTTCAAACGCTTTTTTCCACTTATTTAAAGACCTTAACGCGATCTTCAACCGGTTGGAATTGTTTCTCACCTGCTGGAGTTACAGTCTTACCAAATGGCAATTGTGCAATCAGTTTCCATTCTTGCGGAATGCCCCAAGCTTCTTTCACTTCGTCATCAATCAACGGGTTATAATGCTGCAGGGATGCGCCTAAACCTACTTCAGAAAGTGCAGTCCATACTACGAATTGCAGAATTCCTGAAGATTGGTTAGCCCAAACTGGGAAGTTCTCTGCATACAATGCGAAGTTCTCTTGAAGGTTCTTCACTACAGCTTGGTCTTCAAAGAATAATACGGAACCGTAACCTGCTTTAAAAGATGCTAATTTTTGCGCTGTTCCTTCAAATTGTTCAGCTGGAACGACTTTGCGCAAAGTTTCTGTAGTAATATCCCATAATTTATCATGCTGTTCACCTAAAAGTACAACGGCTCTGGAGCTTTGGGAGTTGAATGAAGTTGGGCTATGTAACACCGCTTGTTCAACGATTTCAATAATTTGAGCATCCGTAACAGTGGATTCTTTACTGATGGCATATATGGAACGTCTTCCTTTTACTGCTTCAAAAAAATTGTTAGACATAAAATAACTACCTCCATTTATTTAAGTAACTTACTTTTGTACATCTTATCACCTTTTTTCTTAAAAGACAACATCAATTCGCAACTAATTTTGTCGGATTTATAAGTCCCCCCCGGTTAGTAACATCTCCCCTTCACATTTCTGATATACATTACATCTAAAAATAAGCTACAATAGTGCAGCAAACGTATAGAAGGAAGGTTATTTAAATGAATTTTTCAACGGATAAAGCTACCACCTTATATAAAAAAACTGTCATTTTCTCTTCTGTGCTGCTTCTCTCCCTTAGCTTGGCTCTTACCGGCTGCAAAGACACAAATTCGTCTAATTTAAGCGCACCGGTACTTGATCAAGATGATCTTCAACCTGTATCTTTTTGGGTGGCTACAGATACTCACTTTTTGGACAAAAATCTTCAGGATGGTGGCCAAGCTTTTCAGACCTATGTCACTGGTGGCGATGGAAAAATGCTGCCCTACAGTGATGAAATGGCTGAAACATTAGTCTATGAAGCTGAACAGAAAAAGCCTGAATTTATTATCCTCAGTGGCGATTTAACGAATAATGGAGAACGCAGTAGCCATCAACAATTAACCGAAAAGCTAAAACGAATCGAACAGCAAGGAACCTCAGTTTATGTCATTCCAGGCAATCACGACTTGTTTAATCCATGGGCTAGATCTTTCAGCGGTGATAAGCAGCTCCTTACGGATTCGATTACAGACAAGGACTTCGTCAAAATGTATGCGGATTTCGGCTACGAAGAGGCTGTATCACGTGATAAAGAATCACTAAGCTATATCGTCAAGGCAGCACCTAATTTATGGATTCTCATGTTAGACAGTAGTCAATACCTTAATAATCAAAAATATGGATTTCCACAAACCGATGGCCGTATAGCTGCCTCCACTCTTTCTTGGATAGATGAATCTGTAAAGCTGGCAGCCAAAGAGCACGCTTCTGTAATTACGGTGATGCATCATAACTTGCTAGACCATACCACTATGTCCGTTTCGGGCTTTAAACTTAATAACAGTCAGGAAACTATAAATGCATTGCGGAAAAACGGGCTGAATCTAGTCCTCTCAGGACATATTCATTTGCAGGACATCCAAGTAGACCAGGCTGCAGGCAATCAGGACTCAGCCTCATCAGAGCAAACGCCTATCTATGATATCGCTACAAGTGCAATGGCTGTCAATCCGCATCAATATGGAGCAATGACCTTCGATCCTCTCTCCCGAACCGTTAATTATAAAACGGAGCCGTTGAATGTAGAAGTCTGGGCTAAAGCTACCGGGATTACAGATCACAATCTATTAAACTTCAAAGCTTATGCTGAAAACATCTTTGCTACAAACTCTTATGACAAGGCTATCGATAGTCTCAAGGATAGTTCTTATACGGAGTCTGAAAAAGAATCCATGGCAAAAGTAATGTCCAAGCTGAATGTACGATACTTCGCAGGAACTACGGATACCATCTCCAAGGATATTAAAGAGCTGCCAGGCTACAAGCTTTGGGAAGAACCGCAGGATGGCTTCTTGGCAGGGTATGTCCAAAGTATGGCTGAAGACAAAGCATTAAGTAACGTAGCTTTAGAGGTTGTTTTAACGAAGCAATAAGCAAATGGCATATTTCATAAGAAAAACCCAGCTCCCACACGCATTTTCTGCGCAGTTGGAAGCTGGGTTTGTTTGTGTTATTTAACCGATGAGGATCGAACTAACTATTTCCGTGTAATAGTAATCCAACCCTCTTCATCTACATAAACAGTAGCATGAAGTGCTTCAGCAAGCAGACGTAGCGATACATAGGCATCGCCATACTCGTCAACAAATACAGGCTCTGCAAGCTCCACTTTTTCACCATTAATCAATGCTTCTGAAGAACCGATTTTGAATACCAGCTTATCACCATACACACCATCAGTTACGACAATGGCACGATTGGCTGTATCCCATTCCACAGTAGCATCTAAATCTTCTGCCACATACCGCAGAGGAATGTAAGTCGTATTATTGTCTACGATCGGATAATAATATTCGTCGTCAGGTTCGATGACAATCGTTCTCTTGGTGATTTCGAGATCATCTTTCAATATACGATACACATTAGAATTCGGATCAAAATTGTTCAATGTCTCCGCAGGAGTAAGATCACCAGAAGAAACATCAAGAGCGCCTTCTGTGCTGATTGGATCAGCCGTCACAGCTCCCCCAATGTTCCAGATCTGACTGGAAGCCTTAAGTGAGAAACTCTTCAATGGCACCATATCGGTACCTGGAAGCGCCACTTTCAGATCAACATTCTGTTTACGTACATGTAGTCCACTATCTACAAAGATATCAACTGCAAGTTTCGTATCCTTACTTAGTACGGTTTTCAGCTCAGGTGTCGATTTGTAAAGACTGTCTAATTGATTGTCATACACTAGTAGTAGTGCATCAACAGCCAATTTAGCAGCATCATGCAGTACGGTTACGACACCTTCTTTATCATCCAGTGGGATTTCGCCGATACCTGGAATTGTGAAATCACCGGAACCTTCTTCGGTCATTTCTTTGATCACTGGGTACAGATAGTCATAAAGAGCACTAACGAACTCAGTAAAGCCTTCAGTATCTTTAGAGATTGACTTCAGGAATCCTTTTAACAATGCTGGAAGCTCATCACCCGTTACTTCGGTATGTAACTTCGTCATATTCACCTGCTGACCATACACAGCCTCACTAACTGGTGTTACGCTAATTGCGCTTGGGTTAGGAAGATTCTTTACCACAAACTTCGTAAGCAGCTTACTAAGCTCCTCACCTTTAGCCAAATCTAATCCTACCTCGCCAAAGATCTCCTCATAGCCTTGCATCTGGAAGTAAAACGGTTGTTTTGCTCCTTCAACAGTAAAGACTAAAGTTTGTTTGTCCATATACAAAGCAAAAGGAATATTCAGTTGCTTGTAGCCAATCGTCCCCTTTGCTGATACATTTCCATTATCCTGTAGCTTAGCATTGCTGATACTTAGGGAAAATGAATTAATAAGATCTACCATTTTCTTCTCTTCTTCACCGAGACCTTCAATAGGCTCAGCGTTCATGGAAAACGTCATGCTGGATTCTGATGATTTAACATCGACATCCCCTATCAATGCCTTGTTAACATCGAAACCTCCTACCGACTGACAACCGGCTAGAACAAGCAGCAACGCGACAAAAGGAAGAAACCATTTTATTCTAGCTTTAATTCTCCTCATAGCAAGTCTCCTTTTTTAAGAAATTTTTGAAATCAATCCATTATCTCAGCAAAGGTAACATTTGTAAATCAAAGTCCGTATTATTTTAAAAATACTATATATTCAACAAAGTTCGCCATTCGATAGATCCCCATTCATTATAAAATAGACCCTTAATTATCGCCAAAATAAGTAAATGCGCAGGATAAAAAGACCACCACACCCAGCGTGGAACCCGGTGACGCTCTAAATATCCCCAAAGTGCAGGAGTCAAAGCAATCAACAACGTTGGTAAAATACTGAGCATTTGCACAGTCCAAAAATTATAGAACATATAGAACAAATTCAGTACCAAATGTGCTCCAACAAGCCAGTATGACTTCGTATAACGGAATATCAATACTAACAGCAGGCCGTACGCATTATAATCTATGGGGAAGTAATCCATTAATGCGATAGCTACAATGACGACAGGTATACCAAGCCATAGAGACGGAAGTTTATCCAAAATAACCATTACGATTGCTGATAACAGAAGAGTAAATACAACGTTCCAACCACCAGGATTAATTGCTAAATTGTATGGAATCTGAGCAATAATTGCGATTAAGAGTAATCGAAACAGATATTTCGGTCTGGATGATGTATGTAAATGCCCCTGAACGAGCCCATAACAGTAAATTGGAAAGGCTATTCTCCCTACATATCTCCAAGCAATATCCTCTGGAAAAAAAATATAGCCAATATGGTCGATTAGCATTGTCAGCATGGCGAGAATCTGCATATCAAACCTCCTTAAACATGTTGATATCATACATTCGCCAACGAGTACATCATCTCCTTTGCCATTAGCAAATGATAACTTTAAAAAAAGAAGATCAACTATTTATTTATGGTTACTTCCCTCTTGACTTTATGGGGTGCAATTGAGTACTATGAACGAGCAACATCATATGGCAATGATCAAAGACATAATTTCCTATACGAACTGTCCAGAGAGAGAAGTCTAGGCTGAAAGCTTCTCCAGTAAACGATTGTGAGGTTACCCCTTTGTAGCCGTGGCGCTGAATCCGTTGATCTATATTTCACGGTAGTATGCGGCACCGACTTATCCCCGATAACGGATACCAATGAGGTCCTATCCTTGTGATAGGTCGAATTAGGGTGGAACCACGAGCTGAACGCACTCGTCCCTGTCTGGGAGAGATGCGTTTTTTTGCGTTCACAACTAACATTTTCGAGAAATGGAGGCTAACAATCATGGAGATCAAAATCACACTGCAAGATGGAACAATTAGAGAGGTACTGCAAGGAACGACGATTAAAGAAGCAGCAGGTGCCATTAGTACCAGTCTGAAAAAAAGTGCTGTAGCTGGAAAATTGAACGGCAAATCCGTTGACCTAAACCAACCGATCGAACATGATAGCCAGCTCGAAATTGTAACGTTGGATAGCAAAGACGGTTTAGAAATTTATAGACACAGTACAGCACATATCATGGCGCAGGCCATAAAACGTATATATGGAGATAAGGGTGTCCAGCTCGGAATAGGGCCAGTAATCGAAGATGGCTTCTATTATGACATCGATATTGAGACACCATTATCCACGGATGACCTTGTTGCCATTGAACAAGAGATGGCGAGAATCATCCAAGAGAATCACCCGATTATCCGCCGTGTGGTTAGCCGCGCAGAGGCAATTAAGCTTTTTGAAGGGCTGAATGAGCCCTTAAAGCTGGAACTTATTCGTGATCTGCCGACAGATACAGTGTTAACTATTTATGATCAAGGGGAATTCCTGGATCTCTGCCGAGGGCCACATCTTCCCTCTACTGGCTTAGTCAAAGCCTTTAAGCTGTTGAATGTAGCAGGTGCCTACTGGCGTGGAGACTCCAATAATAAAATGCTGCAACGTATTTACGGAACTGCTTTTCCGAAGAAAGCTCAGCTTGAAGAGCACTTACTGTTTCTTGAAGAAGCTAAAAAACGTGACCACCGTAAGCTTGGTAAGGAACTTGAATTGTTTATGTTCTCTGAAGAAGCTCCAGGCATGCCCTTCTATCTTCCCAAGGGAATGACGATCCGTACAGAGCTTGAGAATTTCGCCCGTGAATTACAAAGACAAAGAGATTACGATGAAGTTCGCACACCGTTGATGATGAACAATCGGCTTTGGGAGCAGTCCGGGCACTGGGATCACTACAAAGATAATATGTATTTCACGAATATAGACGAAACAAAATTTGCACTCAAGCCGATGAACTGCCCGGGTCATATGCTAATTTTCAAAAATAAACTGCATTCCTACCGGGAACTGCCTATCCGTATTTCGGAATTTGGTCAAGTACATCGCCATGAATATTCTGGAGCACTTAACGGGATGATGAGAGTTCGCACGTTCTGTCAGGATGATGCCCATCTATTCGTTTTACCAGAGCAGATTGAGGATGAAATTGGTCGGGTAATATCACTGATTCACCATATTTATCAAGTGTTTGGCTTTGAGTATAAGATAGAATTATCTACTCGTCCGGCAGATAATATGGGATCTGAACAATTATGGGATCAGGCTGAACAATCTCTGCAAAATGTATTAGATCATCGTGGGATTGAGTATCGTGTGAATGAGGGTGATGGTGCGTTCTACGGACCTAAGATTGATTTTCACATCTTAGATGCGCTTAAACGGAGCTGGCAGTGTGGGACCATCCAACTGGATTTCCAAATGCCTGAGAAATTCGACCTTACTTACATCGGGGAAGATAATCTTAAGCACCGACCAGTCGTAATCCATCGCGCTGTTTATGGGTCGATCGATCGTTTTATGGGGATTATTACTGAGCATTTCGCCGGAGCCTTCCCGCTATGGCTGGCACCCGTTCAAGCGAAGCTATTGCCCGTCTCCGAGAACTACGTTGATTATGCATTTCAGGTGAAACAATCCTTAGAAGAAGCTGGCATCCGTGTAGAAGTTGATATCCGCAATGAGAAGCTAGGATACAAAATTCGTGAAGCCCAACTGGAAAAAGCACCTTATATGCTGGTTCTTGGTGAGAACGAAAAGAATTCCGACAGTGTATCCGTTAGGAAACGCGGCGAAGGAGATATTGGCTCGAAGAGTATCCAAGAGATTATCGAGCTGATTCATGAAGAAATGATTAGCAAAAGATAATTCTGGTCCTTACTTTAAAGGGCAGCCTATTCGTAGAAAACTACGAATAGGCTGCCCTTTCTTTATCACATATGATGATTCACATTCATCTACTTGACGTACAGACGACTGCTTTCTTCCCAATATTCGCCTGGTTTGAGGCTGAATAAACCGATCTCATCGGCTGGCAGATCAACCATTGGCGCATTAACCAAGTTAATTTGCGGCTCAGGGCAGAAGAACTGTTCTGAAGCACCATTATTCCAGATCATCCATTGCTTGTACGAAGTCCCTACATCATAAACTAAAGTTACTCCAGCTTTGCTGTCAGTAAGCTCCATCCGGTTACGTCCGTTCTGAGCTACAGCCGTGTAGTGGTTGTCCATCGGCGCAAAATAAGGATTCACACCTTCACCACGAAGCTGAACTTCTCCCGGTTCCAGCTCTTGGAATTTACCAGTCGGCAGCATACGGTCATTCAGTTCCCAGCGATCACCGATTGTAGCTTTAACAAGATAATCTTGTGGTGTGCTTCCCGGTGCGAATGGTGCATTAATCGCGGTATGGAACGCCAGCAAGCAAGGCATCACATCATCTCCATCATTGTGCACTTGCACCTGTTGAGATAATCCACCTTCACCAAGGGTATAACGTAGTTTCATTGTATATTTATGCGGCAAGTATTGATAAGAAGGATGATTCTCATCCACTTTGATAAATACAGTTACGAAGCTTTCTGTCTTCCCACTACCGAACTCTTCCACTTCCCAAGCTGCCGTATGTAAAAATCCGTGTAAATGGTTGCCCGTAGCGACTTCATTTACTGGTAATTGATAAGTTTGACCATTCCATGGAAATTTACCATCCTCATAACGATTCGGAGGAAATAATACAGGTATGCCGTGGATGCCTGGACTTGCCTTGAAGGCTTCCATTTCCTCAGCTCCCGGTTCATGCAAGAAACGGTAACCGTTTTCGGTATCACGGAAACAAATCAAGTTGCCACCGATACCTGGTAGAATAGCTGCCTCATAACGGCCAGCTTTCAACCAGATGGCTGTTTCTCCTTCATATTGTCCTTCATATGCTGTGATAGACATAATAATATGTGCTCCCTTCCAGTGTCTGATAATTGTCTCTACCTGATACATTACCACATCTGATCATGACGTGACATGCTCTTTTTTACAGCTGTTCCACTTCTACGCTCATTACATGATCAATTTTCTTCACATCATAATAAATTTCTGTTGCGTAATCTTTATCCGGTGCTGAGATCACCATATCGATCATTTGTCTTCCATCTTCCAAATCCTTGATTTTCATTCTGCGGATCGCCCGAGACGGACTTCTAGTACTTCGCTGGGTACTAACCTGAGGTCTCTCAATTTTTTGGATCACTTCAGTAAGCACAAAATTAGCTTCCATGATGATTTTTACCGAAACCTCATGCTTGTTAAGCACTTCAGGACCAATCGAACGAATTAAATGAGGAACCAAATTCACTGCAAACATTAGAAGAATAACTGCATATGCTGCTTCAATATAGAATCCTGCTCCGACAGCTATACCAATTCCCGATGCTGTCCAGATGAGTGCTGCCGAGGTGAGACCTGATATCGCATCACCGCCTCTACGCAGAATAACACCAGCACCCAAAAATCCTATCCCACTGACAATCTGTGCAGCAAGACGCATAGGATCCATATTCGGATGCTCAGGACCCGCAAACTTATCAAAAGCATGAATAGACACTACTGTTACAAGACAAGAGGCAATACTAATGACCATACTGGTCCGAATCCCCAGCGGTTTCTGCTTGATCTGTCGGTCAATCCCGATGAACAGCCCGAACAGCATGGCCACTAGCAGCTTAATTAATGATTCAAAATGAAAATCCACATTCATTCTCCTTTCTCCAGAGATACTCCATTATAACGGATAACTAAGATAATGATTAGCTTTATTTTGCCAATAAAATATCCCCACATATATACTTTATGATCCATCAAAAAAACGGCATTCCTATCCTCAATGTATATGCGCGCTCAGTCAATTTGATCCCGCATAACGAAGAGGATAGAATCCGTTTTGATGGAAGAGATTATTTACGAATATTTAACCATGGAGCAACGATTCTGCACCGTCACAATAAATCTCTGTTCCAGTAATATGATCCGAATCCTCGGAGGCCAGAAAAAGTGCAAGCTTTGCAACTTGATCAGGACGCCCAGGACCTTCCTCCAGCGGTTGATCCCCTTCCGGAAATTCAACAGGGATCTTTACCTCCTTCAGATCATCGGATGGGTACGTGTTGTCATCTATATTTGTCTTAATAGCTCCCGGGCAGATGGCGTTGACGCGAATTTGAAATTGTGCAAGCTCGAGCGCTGCCATTTTCATAAAAGCAACCTGCCCTGCCTTTGTTGTACTGTAAGCTGAGAAACCAATGTTAGAAAACA
Source organism: Paenibacillus sp. FSL R10-2734 (assembly GCF_037963865.1). Taxonomy (NCBI): domain Bacteria; kingdom Bacillati; phylum Bacillota; class Bacilli; order Caryophanales; family Paenibacillaceae; genus Paenibacillus; species Paenibacillus sp. FSL R10-2734. The sequence goes on from NZ_CP150170.1 coordinate 4,857,472, forward strand.
CTCGATTTCCGTTAATAGAGCTGTTAATCAGTATGCTGCCCCCGCTCTCTTTTAGATGCGGAATCGCATATTTAACAGTCGCAAAGGTACCGCGAAGGTTGATGTGAATGGTCTGGTCCCAAGACTCAATATCCATCGTTTCAATGGGGGTCATTGCCCCATTAATCCCTGCGTTAGCAAAAACAACATCAAGACGCCCCCATTTTGCGGCCGCCTTGTTGATTGCTGCTTCCACTTGTGTTGGCTCAGCAACGTCGCATTCAATTACTAAGGCTTCTCCGCCTTCTTTCTCCACTTGTTTTCTAACCTTTTCTGCATTCTCAACGGTTCTATCTAGTAATACAACTTTTGCCCCGTTTCGAGCGAATTCAAGCACGGTTGCTCGCCCAATTCCGGAACCACCTCCTGTTACAATCGCTACCTTGCCTTCCAGCTTCTTATCTGCCATGTTTAAGCATCCTCCTTCTTGTCATGCAAGCCTTCCAGTTAAGTTCTTTCCTTAACCTTAACCTCGCATACAGAAGTTGAATCGACAGACTGTTTATTCACCCTTCCGAAGATGAATAATGAGATCATTTAATTCCAAAATCAAAATGGTAGCTATCGCTCCTTTCTTCATTAGAGACTTATCCTTTCAAACCACTGGTGCTAATTCCTTCCACGATCTGCTTTTGGAAGATGAAGAAGATAATCATGACTGGTGCCAAGCTAAGAACGGACATGGCGAACATGGGTCCCCAATTGGACACCGACTCACTGTCGAGGAACATCTTCAGCCCCATGGAAACCGTGTATTTAGATGGAGAATTTAGATACAATACAGGTCCCAGCAAATCCTCCCAACGCCAATAGAAGGAAAAAATTGCCGCAGTAGCCATCGAAGGCCTGATAAGTGGAAGTATGATTCTGAAGTAGAGGCCAAATTTCCCGCACCCATCAATCGTAGCCGCTTCGTCAAGTTCGACGGGAATCGTCCGAATAAACTGCAGCATTAAAAAAATGAAGAATGGTACGCCAAAGAACTGTGGCACCACAATCGGTTTGATACTGTCGAGCCATTCCAATTTTGCATAGATAATATATTGCGGGACGAGAACTACATCTGAAGGAAGCATAAGCGTCATCATCATGATACCGAACCATAAGCCATGACCTACAAACTTATTGCGTGCAAATCCGAAGGCCACCAGCGAAGAAGAGATAACTGCTCCAAGAGTTGCTACAACAACAATAACTAGTGAATTCTTTATAAAGACACCAAAGGAGTAGCCGGCAACCCCTTCCCACCCTTTAGCATAATTCCCCCATACCCAAGGATCGGGAAGAAGTTGCTGTGCTGTAACAAACACAAGCCGGCTTTCTTTAAAAGAGCTCATGATCATCCACAAAATCGGATACAGCATAATGATAGCTAGGCCACCAATAAGAATGTGATAAAGCGGCCATTTCAGTTTCATTTTCGCCATGGATTATTTTCCTCCTTCCGATTCGTAGAAGACCCACGATTTGGATGTCTTGAACAAAATTCCGGTCATGATGCCGACAAGCAACAGCATTACCCACGCCATGGCTGAAGCATAACCCATGTTATTAAACATAAAGGCCTGACGGAATAAATAGAGAGAGTATAGCATTGTGCCGTCCATTGGGCCACCTTCACCTTTAGAGATAATATAAGCTGGAACAAAGGTCATAAATGCGCTGATCGTCTGCATGACTAGATTAAACAGAATAACTGAACTTAAGAGCGGCATTGTAATCTTGAAGAACTTTCTGAAAAAACCTGCCCCATCTACACTAGCTGCCTCATACATTTCACCAGGAATGTTCTTTAGTCCAGCCAGAAATATCAACATGGAAGAACCAAACTGCCATACGGATAGGGTTATCAACATAAAAAGCGCAGCGCTTGGATTGCCAAACCAACTTACCGGACCAACACCGAAAAAGCCGAGCATACCGTTAATAATTCCAGTATCACTAAAAATATTGCGCCACATGATGGATACCGCCACGCTGCCACCGATTATAGAAGGTAGATAATAGGTTGTACGATACGCACCTATCAAACGTGATTTCGTATTTAGTATCATCGCTACAAATAATGCGAAGGTGAGGCGTAAAGGCACACCGATAAATACGTAAAGCAGCGTTACCCTTAGTGAATGCAAATATTTTGGATCATTCGAGAACATTTTGCTGTAATTATCAAATCCGATCCACTTTGGTGGAGCGAATAAATTGTATTTGGTAAAAGAAAGATAAAGTGAAATGAGCATCGGGATCAGTGTGAAGCAAAGAAAGCCGATGACGAACGGACTGATGAAAGCATATCCGGTAAGGTTGCTTCGTAATTTACGACCTGTTAGCTTCTTTTTCTTAAAAGTCAGCGGATTCGAAGGAAGGGGATTCGTGAATGCCAAGGGTCTCCAGCTCCTTTTTATGTGAATAAAAAAGGAAACGGAATGCCGCCTAAGCAAATGGCATGCCGTTTCCCATGTGAGATGCAGTATAGTTATCAGTTTTCCTACTATTACCGGCTAGAGAGAATGGAGTTTGCTTCTTTTCGGAACTGCGTTGCTGCAGCTGCTGGTTCAATTTTTCCGAAGTTCATTTGTTCAGCAAGGTCTGTAAGCAGTGCAACAACCTCTGGAGATCCAACTGGAGGACTCATTGGTGACGTAGTAGGCTCCATGTCGGCTACGAACTTAAATACTTGCTTACCGGAATCTGATAATTGTGAAGATACAGATTCTTTAATTTTGCTAGAAATCGGCACACCACGTTCACCTTTGATTAGGTTGTTGGCTTCGGGATCATTAATCCAGAAATCAACGAACTTCGCGGCCTCTTCCTTCACTTTAGAGTTAGAAGTAATTGACCAGTACATACTTGGTTGCATGTAGAGTCCCTTACTCATATCAGGGCCAGGCATTTGTGCCAGTGCCATAGAACGGTTGACAGCAATCTGCAGTGCGACATATTGGTTCGACCATTGCCAAATACCGATCCCTGTTCCTTTCACAATATCCGACTCTTCGATAACGCCTTTATTTTGACTCAGTTTGTCTTGAGATGGAACCGCTCCATCTTTTATCAAACCGGACAGCATGCCGAAAAAGTCAGTGAACAAAGCATCATCCTCATAACCAAGTGCAGAACCATCATTGTTATATAGTGCTAGTCCTTTTGTACGCAAATAATAGTTGAAGAATACGTCAGCGGCCATGGAGCTATCCATATACAGTCCAGCCGATTTGCCCTTCATAGCAATTTCCTTGTATTGATCCCAAGTCCAATTGTCTGGAATGGAATCAACGCCGGCTTTCTTCAACAGTTCTGGATCGTATTGAAAACCAAGTACGTTAACTCCTAACGGAATTCCAAATTGCTTCTCGTTGATTACTCCAGTGCTTAGCACGTTCTCATTCACATCGCCGATTTGGATCTGAGAGTTCAAATAAGGCTTCATATCTTCAAGCTGTCCGTTAGATCCATATTGATTAATATAAGAAATATCCATTTGAACGATATCAGGGAGTCGATTTGCCGCTGCTTGAGGGGCTAGCTTCTTCCAATAATCATCGAATGAAGCATATTCAGGTTCAATGGTTACATTCGGGTATTTGGCTTCATACATATCAATAACTTGTTGTGTATAAGAATGTCGAGTATCTCCACCCCACCATGCAATACGCAAGGTTACAGGTTCTGCTGAGGTCGTAGCAGCGGGTTTCGATTCCGAAGGACTGTTGGTAGGAGCATTCGTTGCGGCAGCATCATTGTTGTTACCTCCACCACAACCTGACAATACCGACAACAACAATGGTATAGCTAGCAATGCGATTCTTTTTTTCAATCTCATGTCCCCTTTTCCTATAATAGTATAAAGGCTCTGCTCCCTTTAGTTAGCGCTTTCATGATTGAATTTTCTCAAATATTCAGTGATTGTTGAATACAAAAAACCGTCTTGTTTGTTCAATAATCAGTTCGATTGAGGAGATTTCATAAAATCCGTGGGTGTCTGCCCGGTTACTTTTTTGAACACCTGACTGAAATATTGTGCATTCCCGCCGAAGCCGAACATTTCAGCCAGCTCAAACACTCTCACATCTCCACTCTGTAAAATATGTTCAGATGCTTTAGCAATCCGGTAATTAGTTACATAGTTAGAGAATTTCTCTCCTGTGATTTTCTTGAATATTTTCCCAAGATAATCTGGATTCATATATAACATTTCTGCAGCTACTGAGCTAAGTGACAGTTCCGAATTTTTGTAATCATCAGCAATAATCTTGTTCATCTTATCTACGATTAAAGATTGACGACATCTAAAATGACGATCATACATCGCTGTCAGACGAGCAGCTGAATCTTTGACATATGCCTTAAGCCCACCTAATGTCCTGATCTCAGCAAGCTCCGCCATACCTGAAGTAAAGTTGTTTCTTTCATCAGGGACGGCTAAACGTATCATGGCGGAATACAATTGCAAAACATAAGATCGGGCTACATTGATATCCACTCGCTGATCAGCAAGCAGGTTAAATAAGCGATCCAATTCTAACTCTACTGCACCTTTGTCACCCGCTTTAATAAGCAAACAGATTTGCTCTTCATCAAGCTCAACATCATTTCTTCCGCTTAGTTCATCACTAGGAATATCACTTCCTGTGATCAGTCCTCCCTCTTCCAGATAAAAGCAGTGGTTCAGGCACTGCAGGGTCTGACGATACAAGCTCCGTGAATGAATCATTAAGTCTGCGTCGCTAACCGCAATCGTTACTTCCATTTTATAAAACTTACGGAACACCTTTCTCACTTCCGCAATACGCTTCAGCTGCGGACTATTCTGAACTGTATCTTTCTCGACTTCCAATAGTATCAATAAATAACTGCCAATCGTTGTACTAAGCAGCGTTTCTTGAAGCACATCCTGTGCAATATTTTTCAAAGCGAATAGTTGCTCATATTCATACGAGCCTTCCAATCTGAATAAGATCAATCGCACCACTTTATCATTTAGTTCCATCCCGAACATTTCCTGATAATACTCAAGATCTTGTCTTCCATAAGTTTTGTTAGATATCCATTCCTTCAAAAATTGTTCCTTCACATGTGGTAGAACCTTAGTAAGTCGCTGCTTCATACTGTTTACAAATTCCGATCGGCTCTTAAATTCATCGAGCTCCTCTACCAGTTCCACCAATGCATCGTGAATTTGATTCTCGTTGCAAGGCTTAAGCAAGTAATGCTTCACTCCATGCTGCATTGCGATACAGGCGTAGTCAAAATCCTTATAGCCGGTCAGCATAACGAACTTCACCTCGGGAAATCGTTCACTGCATTTCTGCACTAACCCTAGTCCATCTAAACCGGGCATGGAAATATCAGTGATGACGATTTCAGGACGAAGCATCTCTATTTTTTCCAAGGCTTCAATTCCGTTCCGCGCCGTACCCATAAGTTCTGTTCCAGCCCGTTCCCAATTTACTACCTGCGATATGCCTTCCAATATTAACCGTTCATCATCCACCAACAGTAACTTATACATTCTCTGCCACTCCTTTTAAGTAAGGTATACGCACATGTATTGTCGTTCCTTGTCCTGGCTCACTTTCAATCACTGTACCCCATTCTGGGCCGAACACTAATTGAATACGCTCTGCGATGTTTGCTAAGCCGATGCCTTCGCCACGAGTCTTGACTCGACCCTGTTGTAAATCCTTGATGAACTCTGCACTCATGCCCGGCCCATTATCACTGACGCGAATATCAAGCCCCTGCCCCTCCTCACTAACCGTTACAGAAATTGTGCAAGGCTCAATATTAGGTTCTAATGCATATCTGATCGCATTCTCTATTAACGGCTGCAATGTCAGCTTCGGGATTAATGCGTCATGCAAATGCTCTGGAAAATCCATACGGAAATCAAGTCTCTCATCAAAGCGTGTCTTTTGGATTACGACATAATTACGCACGATAGTGAGCTCTTTTTCAATCGTAATTAGGGGGTCCTTAAGACCAATAGAGCTACGAAACAAGTAGCCAAGGGCCTCTACCATTTCTGAGATTTTAGATTGCTTGTTCAATTTGGCTAACCAATTAATGGATTCAAGTGTATTGTACAGAAAATGTGGATTAATCTGTGCTTGCAAAGCTTTGAGCTCGGTCTCTCTAATCATGAGCTGCTTCGCATAATTCTCATCTATTAGTTCTCTGATCCTGCGGATCATCATTTTAAACGTACGGTTAAGCTGGCTCACCTCGTCCTGCGCAGTTTGCGAGACAACACCTAGTGACTGTTCCTCCAGATTATCCAGATCACCCTTTTCGATTTGTTTCATTTTTTTGGTCAGCTTTGAAATCGGACGTACAATACTTCGGGCTAGTCGATAGCCTAAGAGCAGTCCAATTAGTAATATCAGAGCGAATATAATAACGACCAGTTTTTTTACAAAAGTAATATGTTTAAACATCTCATTGAATGGGGTCGCATTAATATAAATCCATTCCATATAAGATGATTTAGACTTCGTTATAAAATAAGTTCCTGCCTCATACTTGGCAGTCCGATACAGCTCTAAACGTTCCGTTTCCTCTTTAAGCTCCTCTGGCAGTAAAATTGGAGCTTTCGGGTAGACCGCCAGCCCCGACGTCGCATCAACGACAATCAACTGATCGTCATCCGAAGTGTTACTCGTACTATCTGCTATAATACGGTCAATACGAATACGGATGACTAACGTCCCTAGATCGTCCAGAGTAAATGTTGATCCGGTGTAAGATTTAATCTGTCGAACAGCCAGAAGTGAATTTTTATTTCCTTGGGGATACCACACAATGCTCCCCCCAGCTTCCATAGCCAGTGGCTTCAATTGATCCTGAAGATCCTGTGATACACCTTCTCGATTGCCCGCGGTCATGGCACCACCATTCGTATCCAACAGCATCATTGAGTATACGTATTTCTCTGCGCCTGCAAAGGCAACTAACCTATTAATGATCTTGTTATGTAGAACCTGTCTCTCATACGGTTGAGGGTCATCCTGCAACTGGCGCAGGCATTCCTGTATTTGCTCATCAGAGACTACTGTGAAAGACAGTTGATCCAGCTCTCTTAAAGTACTCTCTATACTTATAGAAGACATCCCCAATACCTCGGAGGACTTCTCATAGATTTGCTTGTCATAAATACGATACACATACTGCAGGACGGTCAAAGAGAATAGAAAGGAAAGCAGCAGCAAAAATGAAATGATTAATATCATTTTATTGAAAATACCAGAACTCCTGAAAGCGCTAACATCATTCCGAATCATCAACTTCCTCCATTTCACTAAAAGCCCCTATTATAGGAATTAATGTTTATTATCAATCTATCCCATCATAAACTATGTTGAAGCATTTGGGGAAAATTACAACAAAAAGGACTTGAGATGAAATCCACAATTAGATTTCACTTCAAGCCCTGATGGTAAGGACACGTCACTGCTACAAAGATTAACCAAGCATCATACGATCATCTGCTAGCTTATGACCACTGATTGTTTCAAATTCTCCTAGTAAGCGTTCTACTGTAAGATCCTTTTTACGTGTTTCGTCAATATCAAGGATAATACGACCTTTATCCATCATTATTAGACGATTTCCAAGACGGATAGCCTGCTCCATGTTATGGGTAACCATTAGCGTAGTTAGCTTCATCTCACGGACAATAGACTCTGTCAGTTTAGTGATCAACTCCGCACGTGAAGGGTCAAGTGCCGCTGTATGTTCATCTAATAGCAAAATCTGCGGCTGGGTAAAGGTTGCCATTAGTAAGCTCAGCGCTTGTCTCTCCCCACCAGATAATAAACCTACTTTTGCTCGCAGGCGGTTCTCCAATCCGATCCCGAGACGACTTAATTCCTCGCGAAACATGGCTCGTCTCGCTGCATTTACACCAAAGGATAGTCCTCTGCTCTTCCCTCTTTTATAAGCCATGGCTAAATTCTCTTCAATCGTCATTCGAGGAGCCGTACCTGCCATCGGATCCTGAAAGACCCGTCCGATCCAGCGACTGCGCTGGTATTCTGCTAAATGGCTGATAGAATTCCCTTCAATACTTGCTGAACCCAGATCCGGCTTCATAACACCAGAAATAATGTTCATCAGCGTCGATTTACCAGCGCCGTTACTCCCAATAATGGTGACAAAATCACCAGGAAGAAGCTCCAAATCAATGCCGAGCAGCGCGATCTTCTCATCCGGTGTCCCAGGATTGAACAGCTTAGATACGTTATCAAGCTTAAGCATCGATGGTTCCTCCTCTCTTGCTGCTTAGCGCTTGTTCAGCTAATTCAACTGAACGCCTACGTGCTAAATTCTTCTGCTTCAAGAAACGCTGAATCGATGGGAATACAAGTGCGAAAATAACGATAATCGCCGTAATCAGCTTTAGATCTGAAGATTTTAACCATGGAACACGCAAAGCAAGAGCAACAACGATCCGGTAAACAATAGACCCTAGAATAACAGCCAATGTGGCACGAAATACATTTTTAGCACCGAAAATAGCTTCACCAATGATTACCGAAGCTAAGCCGATCACAATCATCCCTATACCCATTGAAGAATCCGCAAAAGTAGAATACTGAGTAATAAGCGCACCTGAGAGTGCCACCATTCCGTTGGATAAACTGACGCCGAGAATGGTTGTATTATCTGTGTTTACACCCAGACTGCGGATCATTCTTGCATTATCTCCGGTAGCCCGTAAAGCAAGCCCCAGATCAGTACGCAAGAATAAATCCATTAGAATTTTCACAAATAAAACAACAAAAGGAAGAACAAGAAGTGGATTAATGGAGGTGAACAACGTGGTATCACCCATTAGTGACCAGTTAGGCTTACCGCCAAATATTCGTAGATTAATGGAGTAAAGTGCAATCATCATTAGAATCCCAGATAACAATCCATTAATTTTGCCCTTTGTATGTAGTAGACCCGTACACATCCCTGCCAGCATCCCACCTGCAATAGCAGCTAGTGTGGCCAACCATGGTGCGTAGCCATTGGTAATCATTACAGCGGCAATGGCACCGCCAGTGGTAAAGCTTCCATCCACAGTCAAATCCGGAAAATCCAAAATACGGAAAGTAATATACACCCCTAAAGCCATAAATGCGTATAACAGACCCATTTCCACGGCCCCGAGCATTGATTCATACATAGAAGTTTTCCTCCTTCAAGCGGCAAGGGGCGTCCTCACGGAATCGCCCCAATATAATGTCTTATTGAATAATATTGTTAGCTTGATCGGCAACGTCTGCTTTCATCGCATCCGTTACTTCTATGCCTTGTGCAGCAGCAGCTTTGAGGTTAAGGATAAGATCAAGCTTTTCTTGCATCGTTACTTTCATATCTGCTGGCTTCTTACCATTCTTCAAAATGTCCACTGCCATTTGTCCAACTTGGTAACCATGATCGAAATATTTAAAGCCAACGGTTGCAAAAGCACCTTTCTCAACAGTATCGCGGTCACTAGAGAAGAACGGAATTTTCTTATCATTAGCCGTTTGAATGATCGTATCAACAGCACTCACTACTGTGTTATCCAAAGTAATATAGAATGCATCTACACGACCCGCAAGTGATTCAGCAGCCTGCTTCACTTCAGAAGTATTCGTGATCGCTGCCTTCACAAGTTCGATACCATGTTTATCTAATTCTTTCTTAGCAATATCCGCCATAATTACAGCATTTGGCTCACCTTCGTTGATAACAATGCCGAGCTTCTTCACATTAGGAAATTGAGTAGCTATGAATTGCATTAATCTATTAATAGCTTCAGGATTCGTGTCTGAAACCCCAGAAACATTTCCACCTGGGTGCTCTAGATCAGTAACGATCTTTGCATCGAGTGGATCCGTCACTGCTGCGAACAGTATCGGAGTATCTTTACTTGACTTGCTAAGCGCTTGAACAACCGATTGAGCGGAAGGTGTCGCAATAGCCAATACCAAATCATTAGTGTCAGCAGCAATCTTCTGAGCAATGGTCAAGTTATTCGCTGGGTCAGCTTGAGCATTCTCAAGGTCAACCTTCAGGTTCTCCCCTTCAACAAGCCCGGCATCCTTCAAAGCAGCAAGAATACCTTCGCGTGTAGCATCAAGTGATGGATGTTCTACATACTGCGAAATTGCGATTTTGTAAGTTTTGGAATCTGCGGCTCCAGCATTCGTTGATGTATTACCAGAGTTTGTTGCATCACCTGAGTTTACAGCGGCATTATTGTTGCCACAACCAGCAGCCACTAACATGAAGCATAAGCTTAATCCCGCCAAAATGTTTCTCTTTTTCATTAAAGTACCCCATTTCGTTAGATTATTAACGCGTGCATCAAAGTGAGCGACTCAGCATTATCACTTTTATCGATAAAAGCATTAAAGCATAAGCTTACACGTACCTCACAATAATGGTAGAAATCTATTAAACCTATATTATATGGAGGTTGTTTATCCGTCAATCACTTATCCTACTTCCATAGATTACAAATTTCATAGCGCATTACTCACCATTATAGGAAGTACTTGGTTATGTCTTACAGTGATTGCCTTGGTCCGCATTACATAAAAAAAATCCCCCTGCACAAACTTAAGCTACAGTTTGAACATGGAGTGTGTCATATGCCTAATAAACACAAAAAATTACTATCCACTGCTACTTTATTGCTCGTTGTCGTTGTATCAAGTACCGCATGTGGTTACTCTTCACAATCGCAAAAACCAAAGGTAAATGCAGTAACTCCCGATGGCATGCAAGCCTCTAGCTATTATGAAAAGTCCGCCATAACCGACGCTCAAGGAAAGTACTGGATCCCGCTCAAACCTGCGATTGCTTCACTCGGATATCGGATGAAAGATGATGCTACTAACGGAGGTTACACCAAAATAGGCTATAGTGATGTTATGTATATGCTGCGCCCTGGATCACCACAGGTCTTCTCTCTTGGCGAAAAAATCACACTGCCACAGGCACCAAGACGACAAGAAGGTCAAATCTATATCACCCCTTTAGCCTTATCCAAATTTCTTCAAACGGAAGTAGGCTGGAATCCACAGTCCGGTGAAATCAACATTGCCACACCGACCGACCATGAAACTATTATTAAATCTCCATCTGCTAAATCATTGAATGGAGCTAAATCATTTCGCATTCAAAGTATTTCTGAAGCAGACAAGAATGAATTAATTGATTATGCCAAAAAATTTTTAGGTGTACCTTATGAATTCGGTACTGGACCTTATGAAGAAACAAAGAAATTTGATTGCTCTTCTTATACAAGGCATGTATTCAAACAATTCGGAGTAAACCTACCACGTTTAGCCAAGGACCAAGATAATTTAGGCTCTCGCATACAACGTAATGAACTAGATGTGGGCGATCTTATTTTCTTCACCGTCCCGGGCCGCTTTGAGAGTGACGCTGTGCCTGGACATGTAGGTATTTACATTGGAGATGGCAAATTCATTCACACCTGGGGTGATCCCGGAGTTCAGATCAGTGAGGTTGACACAGGCTATTGGAGTAACGTAATCCTGCATATGCAGCGCATTCTGTAATCCATTCTAACTGCTTAAATCATATCAAGAGAAAAGCCTGAAACCTCCACTATTGAAGGGTTCAGGCTTTCACTGCTACATCATATGCGGACCTCTTAATCCCAGTTCTTTCCTCTACCGCTTAAACGGACAAACAGTTTTACAAGCTCTACAATCACTATAATCGACAGAGCCGCAGCTACTACGATCCCCCACTGTAATCCGCTCAAATGGGAGACACCAAACCAGTCATTAAGTCCTGGGATAATGATCACGAGCACCAACATTAATGTTGAGATCAGTGATGCCCACAGCATATACCGATTGCTGAACCAGCCAATTTGGAACAAAGACTTCGTATTGGATCTGACGTTAAACGCATGAGAAATTTGCAGTAATCCTAATGTTCCGAATGCCATCGTAACCGCAATACCCTCATTGTAATGTGTATGTGCCCACAGGTACACAAACAGCGTAAGCACCGCCTCTGTAATCCCCTGATATACGATTCCGATTCCCACGCCACCTGCAAAGATGCTGCTACTGGATTTACGCGGTTTCTTCGACATCACATCTTCTCCTGCTTTCTCCAGCCCAAGCGCAAGAGCAGGTAGGGTATCAGTAACAAGATTAATCCACAGGATATGAATTGGCTCGAGAATACGCCAGCCGATCATTGTCGCAATAAATAACGTAAGTACCTCACCCAGATTAGCTGAAAGTAGGAACTGGATTGCTTTGCGGATATTGCTATAAACCTTCCGTCCTTCTTCAACAGCTACCACTATAGTCGTGAAGTTATCATCTGCGAGCACCATGTCTGAGACGCCTTTGGCCACATCTGTTCCTGTGATTCCCATTCCCACGCCGATATCTGATGATTTAAGCGCAGGAGCATCGTTCACACCATCGCCAGTCATGGCTACAATCTTCCCTTTTTTCTTCCAAGCCTTAACGATACGAACTTTATGTTCAGGGGATACACGTGCATAAACCGAATAATTAGTGACTTTCTCTGCAAATTCCTCTTCACTGAATTTATCCAGCTCACTACCGGTTAATACACCTGTTTCATCCTCGATAATCCCTAATCTTTTGGCAATGGCCGCTGCTGTATCGCGATGATCTCCTGTAATCATTACAGGTCTTATTCCCGCTTTACGACAGATCGCTACCGCATCCCGCACTTCCTCACGAGGAGGATCAATCATACCGACTAAACCGATAAATACTAAGTCTTTCTCCGTTGCGTCCGGTGAGAGATTGGTCGGTAGCTGCTGCTCATCTCTGAAAGCAAATGCCAGCACTCGTAGTGCATCATTCGCCAGCATTGTATTACTTTCCATAATATGTCGCGAATGTTCATCTTTAAAAGGTACGATCTCTCCATCCACATATATATGGCTGCATTTGGACAAAAGTACATCTGGTGCACCCTTAGTTAACACTCGATAACGTCCATTTTCAACTTCATTAATCGTCGTCATCAGCTTGCGATCGGAGTCAAATGGCAACTCATTTTTCCGTGGGAATTTCTTTTCTAAATCCCTTTTGTCAGTCCCTATACTAAGCGCGTAATCCACTAACGCAGTTTCCGTAGGATCACCAATAATCGCTTTACCACTCTTGGTTTGTGGGTCTTTACCCGCTTCTTTTCCACCATTATCCTCAGGGTTCTTTCCTTCGTCAATACTGGAATCATTACAAAGCGTCATGGCCTGAAGCAAGAGTTCTCCGCCCGGTATCCCTTCAAGACCTTCAGCAGCCTCTCTCGTAGTTCCATTGACATGCACTTTTTCAACAGTCATCTTGTTTAAAGTTAGTGTGCCTGTCTTGTCAGAGCAAATAATTTCCGTGCTTCCGAGCGTCTCTACAGCGGGGAGCTTACGAATGATCGCTTTTCGTCCTGCCATCCGCTGCACGCCGAGCGCCAAGATAATCGTAACGATTGCTGGCAGCCCTTCAGGGATTGCCGCTACCGCTAGTGAGATCGAGGTAAGCGTCATATCCAACAGCTCTCTACCTTCGAAAATACCAACGGCAAAGATAACCACACAGACACCAAGAATAATAAAAGTGAAATATTTTCCTAGCTCATCCAGCTTCTTTTGCAGCGGTGTTACATCCGTCTCTTCCTCCGAGATATATCCGGCGATTCTTCCGACTTCTGTCTGCATTCCTGTAGCTGTTACTACACCAACCGCCCTACCATAAGTCACATTACTGCTCATGTAAGCCATATTGGTTCGATCACCGATAACAATATCGTTTCCCTCAAGCACACCAGCTTTCTTTTCTGAGGGCAATGATTCTCCTGTTAGTGCGGCCTCTTCCGTTTTCAAAGAAGCGGCTTCCAAAAGCCTAATATCTGCCGGAACTACATTTCCAGCTTCCAGCAATACGATATCCCCTGGTACGAGGTCTTCACTTTTGATCTCAGAGACCTGACCTCCACGTCGCACCCTAGCATGAGGAGAGGACATACTTTTCAGGGCATCTAGCGCCTGCTCTGCCTTATTTTCCTGAATAACACCAAGTACCGCATTCAGGATGACTACCAGCAAAATAATGACTGTATCTGTCCATTCTCCCAAAATTCCAGACAATACTGCTGCCACGAGCAAAATAAAGATCATTACATTCTTGAATTGTTCAATAAATTTTCCTAGCAGAGATTTGGTCTTTGCTTCTTGAAGTACGTTCTTCCCATACTGCTCCAGAAGTTTAGTAACTTCACCGGAAGACAGGCCATCTTTCCGAGTTTGAAGCCTTTTGAGCACTTCTTCCTCGCTTAGTGTATGAAAAGGTACCTGCTCCCGCGATTGTGGTTCATTTGAATTCAAGACAATAGCCTCCTTCCGGGATTGAGATTCTGGTAAAACCTCTCATATGAGTCTTACCCAAAAAAGGCATGGTGATTCTATAACGTTATGTACAATTTTAGAAACTTAGCTATTCAGTCTCCAAGATCCGATCAAAACCTTTAAACCTGGCCCCTTGATAAGAAAGTTCTCCTCTATCGCCTTCTACGATTAAGCTATATTCCTGGTCCATTACATGCAGCTCCAAAGAATTACCTTCATCAAATTCGAACGTAACAAAATAACGGGTCCTTGTACTCGCATCGCCTGATTCACCGCTGACTTCAATCCGTTTAGTAACTGCTGTACAGGTTGCTTTTTTTAAGGGTCTAGCCTTATTTCTCATCGAATTTCTTACCGATCTAATAATCATTAAGGAAGTGAATGTAACAATAATAAAGGTGAATATTTTTAAAAATAAGGGCATTTCGTGAATGAAGTTATCATAATGACTTTGCTGAACAAAACCGTTAATACCCCGCCATTCGCTCAAATTAATCCCTCCTGACTTAAACTTGATAATAAAAGATATATTTACTACGAAATACGTCAATTATCCCTGTCGGTTTCATGTTTTCATCATCTTTGGAGGAACTTTTTTCATAAAAAAATTTGGAATCATTCTAATAGGTATGTTATGCTTTTTATACTACATGCAGTTAGGAGGTGTTGTTTCGGTGCAATATATAGCGCGTATGTCATTGCTTTGGCTTCTTCGTATCCTCATAGTTCTGGGGTTGATATTCTCTTTTCCAAACACCTGGTCTGGAAGTTTATACACTGCGGAGTTAGAACAAATGACGCCCGAAATCGAACGCTATGAGAGCAAATTTATACCTCCAGTCCGGACAGCCTCCAAAATAACTTCACAAATAGGAGCTATACGAATTCCTGAACATTGGGGTCCTAAATCTATTGCGATAGCCGCAATACTCCCTTTACTTTCAATAATATTCCGTCCTGTGATTTATAAATTTATGCTTCGACTGCGGCTGTACCTGCTAAAATTCACTTCTCATTTCGTGGCTTTAGCACATTCCCTAAATTTTTTTGATAGTAAATCAATTTTAGCGAAATAATGATAAGACACTAACTGGGGGCTAAACTTTCATGAATTATAGAGAATCAGATTTGAGAAGCTTGTTATCCCATTCCGTGATTTCTTCGGGGCCATATTCTTCTTTAGCTTCGGACTAACGATAGATCCACTCACTTTGGGTGGTGAAGCCCTCTGGTATTCACTAACAGCAGTTATCGTTACGCTAATTGGTAACTTCGTTGCAGGCATGTTGGCCGGCCGCAGTGCTGGTCTCAGCCCTCGTGCTTCATCCAATATTGGATTAACCATAGTTTCGTGTGGCGAGTTCTCGATTATTATGGCCAATTTGGGTAAAGCAGGCGGACTGCTGGCTATCCTACAGCCTTTTGCAGCTATGTATGTACTCATGCTGGCTATCCTTGGACCTCTTCTAACGAAGGAATCTAAATGAATCTATAAAATATTGGATAAAGTATTCAAATTCGAGAAACGGTATGCTGCAAAAATATCTAAAAAAGCTGCCTTAGCAATCGAACATGAATAAAGTTGTTTCCCCTGCTAAAGGAGGAAAAACTATGCAGACTACAACAAAACAACATAAACAGTTACGAAAACACTCGGTAATCCGACTCCTCACCGTTATTGTAGGAGCACTACTTGCCGCTGTAGGGTTAGAATTGTTTCTAATGCCACATGGGCTTGTTGTAGGTGGAATTACAGGTTTATCAGCATTATTCGCACATTCTACTGAAATGCAACTTGGACTGTTTCTATTTTTATTCAATCTGCCCTTTATATTTATGTCTCGAAAGCAAGTGAATCTTCGCTTTGCGCTGTATACTGTTCTAGGATTAACTTGCTTGACCATTGCTTCTCTTGCTCTCCACCGTTTTCCTGCGGTGATTAGTGATCCGCTACCTGCTGCAATGGCAGGTGGCATATGTTTAGGGCTCGGTATCGGAATATCTGTCCGATTCGGTGGTGTAAACAAACATGCCAGTGACCAAGGATATTCACTTCTGAGTGGTGGACCGCCAAAGTCAACTGAAGTCGTCATTATGATTCTAAACTGTGCTATCTTGCTTATTGCAGGCACACTGTTTGGCTGGGAGCAAGCAATGTACTCCATTATTGCTTACTTATTGGCCTTTGAAGGCGTCCGATTCTCTCTCCGAGGGTTATCCGATACTCGCGCAGCATGGATTACTAGCAGACGTTGTATGGACATCCAGGAAGCGCTCGAAATCTCACTAGGTCGAGAAGTTGGGCTTGCTGAAGGCTCAGGGCAAGATGGAGAGCTTAGCACATTGTTCTGTCTCACTAACAAAATGGAAGAACATCAATTGCGAACAATCGTCCTTAATTGTGATCCAGACAGCCAAATTGTGTTCAAATCAGCGACTAGAGATCAAAGACAGACTAAACTTACCTCCACGAATAAGAAGTAGAGCTGTTCAATAAGTTATTTCCTTTTTTCGAAAACAGCCTTTAGCATCTAAGAGTCACGTAAGCAAAGTAGCGATTCTCCCGTTATTGGAGAATCGCTACTTTTGCGTTTTTGTTCCATTACGGCATGCTTCAGCACGTTATTAGATGAGATAGCCACCCGACCTAGCGATTGAAAAACGGTCTGTTCGTAGTGCATATTCGCCAAGGTTAACGTTGATCCTACATTGTCGGATGTGAGTCGAGGGCTCATGAAAGTTTTTTGAGAGTAATCAGGGAAAAACTCCCTGAAAATAGCCGACAATTGCTTGAAATGAATAGAAATAGGGAATTTCTCCCTAAAAATCGGGGTATTATCTATATTCTCCATCGAATCAGGTAAATTATAGGGATAAATTCCCTAATTAATGGTCTGGTGAGCAAAAATCTCTGAATTATAGGGGGGAAGTTCCCTAATTATCGAGCCAAGCTTCCGTTTCCCTTCTTCAGCTCTTAAAATGTTATTTCCTCTTATTCAACCAACCATTCGCCGGACTATAAAAAGCCTACAAAAATACAGATTTTTGTGCAGATATCCTCTTCATTAAGTCCAAAACCTGCAAGGGTACAGGTATATCTTCACTTTTGTCTCGAAGGCTACTTCTGGAGCAAAAATAACTGCACCTTCGCAGGAATCAATACTTTTGCTCTCCTCGCATCATTTAAAGATGTATTTTTGCAGGTTTTTTCGCAGGCTAATGTTATCGGTTAGTCAGCGTTAGTCAATGATTGTCACCCAGCAGCATCTTTAAGCTACCCCCTGCAACTTTGAGGCACACAGAGCTATTTTCCCTAGATCGATCCTTACATTAACGCAAAAAAAGAAACTGCCCATAAGTAGCATTCACTACCTTTGAGACAGCTTCTACTTCTTCAGCTAGCTGAGAATCGCGCTCAGATCTACAGTTTACTAACTAGCTGGCCTTCTTAACGGAACATACCCCACAAACGGATCAAATGGAAGGTGTTATTCGGATCAATTTTCTGAGCGATTATAAATTTCACAATTTGGTCTTCCTGCGTCGAGGTCAATTTCTCGTTCAGTACACCTGACGCATTCTTTACCAACCTGCGAACAACCGCAGTATCCTGTAACTCCTGTTTCGAGATGCCGTTAATCATATTTTTGATACGATCTTTGACAGCCGAGTTTTTCATCTTCAACTTGATCCGTTCTACGAGCTGAGGGCTGATTCCGAATTGTTGATAACCCAAGTGTAGCACCTCCCGTCATATCCAATCTTTCAAAGTATATGAGGCTGAGGTGCTAGATGTGCCTACTTAGTCAATTAATTCCCCTTGGAAAATTTGCTCTCCTTGCAAATAAAGCCGCAGGGGTACATATTCCGGAGATGTCCAGAACTTCTCATCCTTAAGCAGCTCTGCCACATCATCACGCGCCTGCTCCAGCACTTCAAAGTCAGCCGTCATGTCCGCCAGGCGGAACTCCGGTAATCCACTCTGCTTAGTTCCAAAAAAATCACCCGGACCACGCAGCTCCAAATCTCTCCGAGAAATCTCAAATCCATCATCTGTATCGGTCATGGCAGTCATTCGTTCACGCCCGATTTCAGATTTCGGATCAGCCACCAGTACACAATAAGAAGCATGCTGGCCTCTACCAACCCGTCCACGCAGCTGATGTAGCTGAGATAACCCGAATCGGTCTGCATCCATAATAATCATCAGCGTGGCATTAGGAACGTCTACACCAACCTCTACAACCGTTGTGGATACTAGGAGCTGCAGTTCATTGCTATAAAATGCCCGCATCACTTCATCTTTTTCAGCAGGAGTCATTTTCCCATGCAAAAGCCCAACTTTATAGTTAGGAAAAGCTTGGCTCATCTGAATATGCAAATCAATAGCATTCTGCACATCCAGTTTCTCCGATTCTTCAATTAATGGACAAATCAAATATGCTTGGCGGCCCAGCTCGATTTCACGCTTAATTAGATTCAGCACACGATCCATGAGATCATGCTTGACCCAATAGCTGGTTATAGGCACTCGGCCTTTCGGTCTTTCCGATAGCGTGGATACATCCATATCTCCAAAAACAGAAATCGCAAGAGTACGTGGAATAGGTGTTGCAGTCATCGTAAGTACATCCGGATTGTATCCCTTACGCCGCAATACACCTCGCTGGTTTACACCAAACCGATGCTGCTCGTCCGTAACTACAAGACCCAGATCACGGAAAAATACATCCTCCTGAATCAAGGCATGTGTTCCGACAACAATATCGAGCATCCCCATTTGCAGCGAAGCTAACAATTCTTTACGTTTCCGTCCAGTTACACTACCCGTCAAGAGACCAACTGTAATCCCAAACGGTTCAAACATCCTCGTAAGTGAGCGCATATGCTGCTCAGCTAATATCTCAGTGGGCACCATAAGCGCGCCCTGAAAACCAGATCTTACGGTAGCAAAAAGCGCCACGGCCGCCAGCACCGTTTTGCCGGAGCCAACATCACCTTGAAGCAGACGATTCATGCAATATGGCGATCGAAGGTCATGTAATATCTCCAGCTCTACACGCTTCTGAGCATCTGTAAGCTCAAAAGGCAGGCTGCGAACGAACTGGCGAACGGTTGCGTTATCTACAGTGTGGACTACACCATCCATCCTACCGCGATTCAGCACTCGGAAAGCCTGCATCTTTAACTGGAACAGGAACAACTCCTCATAAACCATTCTACGGCGCCCCTGCTGCCCTTCACGTGTATCCTCAGGATTATGAATGGTAGCAATCGCCCGCTTACGGGGCATAAAATCATATTGTCGCATAATAGAATGTGGAAGAATCTCGGGGATTAGATCTCCATACTGCTGAAGCGCCTGATTAATACTTTTCCGGATCCAAGACTGCGTGATCTTACCACCTACGGAATAGACCGGCTGCAGCGTTCCTGTCTTCCCTTCCCCACGATCAGGAAACTCATAATCCGTTACTGTAATTTGATTGCGCTTCTGATCCCATTTACCAGTGAGTACAATTTCTCGTCCCACAGTAAGCTGCTCTCGCACGTAATGGCGATTAAACCATGTTGCAGTGAACATCCAAGGCTCCGCAACCATTTTACAACTGAGTCGTGACTTGCCTCCAAATCGCTGCAGCACAGGAATGCCGATCACTTTAGCCTCAGTAGTCACTTTATCCCCATGTTTGGTTTCACTCAGCGAGCGTGGTCGATAATCCTCATAACGGAACGGATAATATTCTAATAAATCCTTTACTGTAAAAACGCCAAAGGCGTGAAGCTCGCTTTGCTTTTGAGCACTCACGCCAGTTATATTTTTCACTTCAATTTGATTTAATGACAGTGTCATATTCATCCCTCATTTTGCAGGCCAAATGAATACAGCTAAAGTACCGTTTCCGACATGGCTACCCACGACAGGGCCGACGTTCGTCAGCACTTTCTCTTCTAGTGTAAAATGTCCTGACAGCTCTTTCAGGAACTCTTCACCAGAAGCCGGTTCAGCCGTATGACCCACGGCCACATTGATTTTGTCTACTCCTTGAATATCCTTCTTGAACAATTCAATCATACGGGCAACAGCCTTCTTACGACCTCTAACCTTCTCCACTGCATAAATAATTCCTTCTGCATCAATGGACAGTATCGGCTTAATATTAAGAAGCGTTCCCAGAATGGCAGAGGCTTTTCCGATTCTCCCGCCCTTTTGTAAATATTCAAGTGTATCTACCAAGAAGTAAAGCTTACGCGATTGGCGCAGACGCTCAACAGCTTCAAGAATTTCTTCGGGACTCTTGTCCTCCGCAGCCAATCTGGCTGCTTCCACCACCATAAATCCGAAACCGTAAGAAGCGGAGAGAGAATCAACTACAGTGATCCCTTCCCCCTCTTCCTCCAACATCGATTTAGCCAAAAGTGCAGATTGGTACGTTCCGCTAAGTCCTGATGAAATATGAAACGAAAGTATACGACTTCCCGGATAACTTTCTAGAATTCTGCGGTATACATTCATGTATTCAACCGGTGAGGGCTGAGAAGTAGTCGGCAACTGTGACGAGCGGGGAAGGCGCTCATAAAACTGCTCCGGAGTCATATCCAGATTGTCCCGGAAAGCCTCTTCGCCGAACATTAAGGTCAAAGGGACGACCTCAATGCCATACGTTTCCACCATTGCTGGCGGGATATCAGATGTGCTGTCGGTGACGATAATGGTACGATTCATGGATTATCTCCCCCATACTATAATTTTGCCAACTACGTAATTATCAGGTTGCTCTTGAACAGTTATAGAACCTCTAGCATTTGCCTATGGCTCTACAGAGAAAAGATAATAATAAAGGGGTTGGCCACCCTCATGAATCTCTACTTCCACATTAGGATAAGCTTCGTCCAGCCACTCACTTAGAGAATCCGTAGTCTCTGGATCGGTTTCAGCTCCAATAAGGATCGTAACGATTTCATCGCCATTCTCAAGCATGTTGGTTAACAATGCCTGGCTTGCAGCCAATAGATCGTCTGCAGCAGCGACAATTTTGGAATTGGAAATCCCGATAAATTGCCCGGATTTAATCTCCAGATCATCAAAGCTTGTGTCACGGACGGCATTCGTTACTTGTCCAGACTTAACCTGAGAGATTGCTTCTAACATATTCCCAGAGTTAGTCTCCACGGAATCCTCTTCTTGGAACGCGAAGGCTGCAGCAATTCCTTGAGGGATGCTTTTACTTGGAATAACAGTGATCTCACGTTCACCCTCCAAAAGATCTTTAGCTTGTTGTGCAGCAAGAACAATATTGGAGTTATTAGGTAGAATATATACATGTTTCGCCGATATGGAAGATATCGCATTCACGAAATCTTCTGTACTAGGATTCATGGTTTGACCACCAGCAAGCACGACGTCCACACCTAGGCTTTTAAAAATATCTGCAATCCCAGCACCTGATGATACCGCGATGAAGCCGTAAGGCGCCAAATCATCTGCCGGTGGTTCAGCTGGAGATGATTGTACATGGCTCTTCTCATTCGGCATATCAGCGAAAACATCCGGCATAGGCGCAATATCCATACCTGCGGTTAGCAAGTCCCGATGTTGCTCACGCATGTTAAGAATGTGAATCTGCGTAATCTCACCATAGAGGAGAGCAAGATTCAAGACTTCACCTGGAGACTTGGAATGCACATGCACTTTAATCGTTTCATCATCCGAGATTACAATGATTGAATCTCCATTTACTGACAACGCTTTCCTAAAAGATTCTTCATTAAAATCCGTTCTTACGGTGCCTAATTGGCGATTAATGAAAAACTCCATATCATATAGAAATTCTATGTCCTCTGTAGAAAGCTGAGATTGTGCTGAAGATTGCACAGATGACAGGTCACTTTCAGGTTTCTTTAACACTGGCACTTGAGCTGGTACGGCTGACGCCTGAGGTTGTCCTTTTAAAGATTCCGTCACACCGGAGCTTCCACTCGTCAGATGCTGGTGAAATCCTTCATAAATGTAGACCAAACCTTGACCACCAGAATCTACAACACCTACTTGCTTCAGAACAGGTAATTGTTCAGGCGTATAAGCTAAAGCTTCTTTTGCTTTGGCCAATACCTCTGTCATCAGCTCTGTAACATCTGTAGTTCGGCGAGCATAGTAGACAGCATGTCTTGCAGCCTCTTTAGCCACTGTAAGAATAGTTCCCTCTACAGGCTTTACAACTGCTTTATAGGCTGCTTCCACTCCGTTTTGCAGTGCAGCAGCGAATTGCTGTGTGTTCAGCTCTTCATGTTGAGCTGCAGATCTGCTGAACCCTCTGAACAACTGGGACAAAATAACACCAGAGTTCCCCCGAGCGCCCATTAATAAACCCTTTGAGAGTACACCTGCACATTGACCTACAGATGTAGTATTATTTTTCTTCAATTCATTCGCACCTGCGGTCATCGTCAAATTCATGTTAGTTCCGGTATCTCCGTCTGGAACCGGAAAAACATTTAGGGAATTGACGTGTTCTGCATGCTGTTGCAGCATATCTGCACCAGCCAATACCATGGCGGTAAAATCTGTTCCGTTTATAGAACGCTTACTCAATTGAGAATTCCCCTTCCTAACTTCATGCCTAATCATTCTATGATTAACAGGACATAATGCACTAATTTATATTGTACTATAAGTATTAAAAGAAATAAATGTTTTTGAATCGGTTGACGTAGCAAAATTTGCTGTGATATTATAGATAAGTATTGTTTATGCAGGTGTTAGGAATAAGGAGGTGTAATCTATGTCCCGCAAATGTGCAGTAACAGGCAAGAAACCGAGCAGCGGCAACCACGTGTCTCACGCCAATAACCGCAACCGTCGTTCTTGGGGAGTTAACGTTCAGAAGGTCCGTATCCTCGTGAACGGTAAACCAAAACGCGTGTACGTCAGCACCCGTGCTTTGAAAGCCGGTAAAGTTGAACGCGTTTAGTCTTTTGCAATTTTAAAGACCGAGCGATAACTCATATGAAGCAAAAAGCACCCTTTACATTTGTAAGGTGCTTTTTTTCATGTTTTCTTTTCTGTTCCAAGCTCAGCTCTTCTGAAATGTGTTTAAAATCGCTTTAACAAAACCTCCCAAAAACCTTGGCAGCTTAAACGTGTAAAATTTCATGGTTTACCCTCCCATCAATTCATGCCGTACGCAGGAGACTTTCTTCTTGCTCTAACGGTAACGTACTGCAGTCCTCCCTGCCAAAACAAAAAAAGGCTACATGAGATTTCTGCTCATGTAACCATATTTATGCGTCAAGGACTTGGCCTATACCTTTAGTAGCAATTGCCTATTTTTTTAACGAAGTGCCGCTTCCGCTGCTTTTCTAATCTCAAGAATCGCTGCAGCACGATCACTTCGGCCAAAGACAGCATTTCCTGCAACCAAAACATCCGCCCCAGCACCGACAACTAATGGCGCTGTAGCTTCTGAAACACCGCCATCAACTTCAATAAGCAAATCTGGATTTACTTCATTCGCCCATTGACGAATTTGAGTGATTTTGCGAAGTGTGTTAGGAATGAACGCTTGCCCGCCGAAGCCTGGGTTAACGGTCATCACGAGAACCATATCCACATCCTCCAGCACCTCACGCACCGCCGAAGCTTGAGTGCCCGGATTTATAGCTACTCCTGCCTTAAGACCCAGTTCCTTGATTTGATGCACCACACGGTGTAAATGAACGCATGCCTCGGCGTGTACAGTTATTACACTAGCGCCTGCGGCAGCAAAATCAGGAATATAACGTTCTGGAGACTCAATCATTAAATGAACGTCAAGTGGAAGCTTCGTATGTAACGAGACCGCTTTAACTATTGGAGGACCTAGCGTTATATTCGGTACAAAATGACCGTCCATTACATCCACATGGATCCAATCTCCACCACTGACCTCAGCTTCTGCAACTTCTGAACCTAAACGTGCGAAATCGGCCGACAATATTGATGGCGCTATTCGTATCATGACTTAGTACCTCCGCTTTTTATCTTTCATTTCATTAAAAAATAATTTGTAATGTTCGTACCGACTATCAGCGATAGTTCCAGCTTTCCATGCCTCGATAACTCGACAGCCCGGTTCATGCTGATGACTACAACCACGGAATTTACAATCCCCTGCATAGTTAGCAAACTCACGGAAACAAGGAGAGAGCTCTTCAACGCCAAGCTCAAGAAAATCAAGCTGACTAAATCCAGGGGTATCCGCTACAAAGCCACCCCCACCAATATCCATCAGTTCTACATGGCGAGTAGTATGACGACCACGGCCCAGACGTAAGCTGATCTCGCCTGTCTCCAGTTTAAGTCCTGGCACAATACGATTCAATAAGGTCGACTTCCCAACCCCAGATTGTCCGGCAAACACACTGATACCACCAGCAAGTCGCTCCTTCAGCTCATCACTGCCAGCTCCTGTAAGTGAACTGGTAACCATCACTTCATAACCTATGTCCCCGTAGAGCTCTTTAACATATCGGGTGGCTTCGCCATCGTCATTAGCCAAATCTTGTTTAGTTAGAACAATTAAGGGCTCCAGTCCTGAATGCTCAATATGAACTAGAAACTTGTCCAAGAGATTCAGGTTCATATCAGGCTCCCGTACAGAAAATAGCAGTACGGCAAGGCTTACATTCGCTACAGGTGGACGGATTAACTCAGATTCTCTTGGAAGAAGCTCATCCACCATCCCTTCACCATGCTCAGTCAGCATATAGATTACCCGATCACCTACAAGAGGAGCAATCCCCTTTTTCTTAAGTATGCCTCGGCCTCTACATTGAACAGAATCTTCCTCTGCCGCTATTAATCCTTCACGAAACGGCTTTACGTAATAATACCCACTTAACGCTTTTACTATTATTCCTTCAGGCATACATAGTGAGCCTTCCTCTCCTGATTTTGCGAAAATGACCCAAGTTTGAAATCCTCGGGTCACTTCGCTGCTACAACTGTTCAAGCACTTCTACCCTGATTAGTTATCGCTTTTATCTTTAGATTTGTCGTTGCTTTTATTATGCTTGTCATCACTTTTATTATTATTCTTGCCATTCTTGGTCGATTCATTATTCAGTGAACCGTCGTTAAGGAATCCCGTCTGATTGACTGCTCCAGTATTAGTTCCGTCGGTGTCTGAACTCGGTGGCAGAATTTCTGGTTCAATGGTCGGTTCAGTAGTAGGTGTCGGCTCTATCGGTGCCTGAGTCGGCTGCGGCGTTGGAACCGTCGGTGGCTCAGGCTCCTGAACCGTACCATTCTTCGCATCAATATAAGGGATAACATAAGTGTCTAAAAGCACACCATCTCGGGTAACAATAACAGAACCATCTTTATTCGGAGCAAGTACCAGATTAACAGACAACACTTGACTCTTCCCAATGGTACGCGTTCCCCAATCCTGTTTCTCACCATTATTGCGCGCATCAACGAACTCAATTCGAATCTTGCTCTTCTTTCCATCCTGCGCTGGAGCTACTGGAACATTAAAGGTATAATTCAGGGCTTCAGGTGGATAACCTGTACTTAAGTAAATCGTAATCGCTGTTCCAGGAGGAACAGAGGTTCCTTTCTCATAAGCCCAAGTCTTCGTTACCTTACCTTCTTCAACGGTGAAGCTGGATTCTTCCTTCACATCACCGAGGACGAGCTTAGCTTCTTCCAAAAGGGCCTTAGCTTCACTCTCAGACTTACCGATGAGGTCTGGCATGGTGACACTTTCTTCCCCTTTGCTGACGTAGAGGATAATTGATACCGTCTCAGGATCGAATTCACTGTCAATGGCTGGATCTGACTTTATAACCTTACCCACTGCCGTATTTTCATCGAACAGAGGTTCATTCTTAATTTTATCCTGGGGTACACCCTTTGCCATCAGTGCTTTAACGGCTTCGTCGAAGCTATAATTTGTTACATCTGGCATCTTAGTTAATGGCTTCGCCGTATTCACAGTTAGGATAAGGGAGGCTCCCTTTTTCACTTTGGCGTCCTTATCCCTACTTTGCTTCATGACCACATTTTCTTCAAAATTCGGACTGTAGTCATAAACTATAGGATCAGCAACCTCAAGCCCCAAATCCTCGAGTTCAGTCTTCGCTTGTTCCAGCTGTTTACCGACCACATAAGGAACCGATACCTCTGGAACAACTAATTGTGATTTAACGTACCACACGACACTAGCCATAGCCAGCAGCAACACTAAAGTTAGACCAATCCATATAGCAGGCTTAGCCCATTGTTTTTCACCCTTTTTAACAGGTACCAGATCATCATCGTCATCTTCATCATAAGACATCCGGTCATCGCGATGATTGCGATTCCCATTACTTCTTTGGATCGGTTTAATCGCCGGTATTACCCGCGTTCGATCCTCGTCTTCTTCATCGTTAAAAAATATTTTAGCTTCACTACGCCGCTCAGGCAATAAACAGGTTTCTAAGTCCTGTAGCATTTGCTTTGCAGACTGATAGCGCTCTTCCGGATTTTTACGCATCGATCTTAAAATGATATTCTCGACACTTTGCGGAATGAGTGGATTCAGGAGCCTTGGCTCTTCAAACTCTTCTTGAAGATGCTTTAGCGCTACACTAATCGGGCTCTCCCCTAAGAATGGAAGGCTTCCAGTAAGCATTTGATAGAGAACAATCCCTAATGAGTACAGGTCGGACTTTTCTCCTGTAGAGACACCTTTAGCATGCTCTGGTGAGAAATAATGCACGGAACCGATTACAGACCCCGTCTGTGTAATTGTGGTAGAAGTAACCGCACGAGCAATACCGAAATCCGTTACCTTCACCCGGCCATTGCGTCCAATCAATATATTATGCGGTTTAATATCTCGATGAATGATTTGATTCTGATGAGCGTGATCAAGAGCATCACAGATTTGTGAAGCGATCCGCACGGACTCGTCAACCTGTAATGGCGCTCGTTCTTTTATAATTTCATTAAGATTCTTGCCCTCAATATACTCCATGACAATATAATGAATTTCGTCTTCTTGTCCTACATCGTAAATACTGACAACATTTGGATGAGACAAAGATGCGGCTGATTGTGCCTCACGCCTAAAGCGGCGGATAAATTCCTCGTCATGCACAAATTGATTACGCAATACTTTAATGGCGACGTTTCGGTTTAAAAGAATGTCATGTGCTCTATAGACGAGCGCCATTCCACCTCCGCCGATCCGTTCGATGACTTGGTAACGGCCGCCCAATTCGTGACCGATCATCAATCCCACTCCTTTGTTTCGGGCACAGCGGCCTCTCCATGATGTTCTAACAAAGCGACGCTAATATTATCGCCGCCGCCAGCAAGCAGTGCCAACTGAAGTAAGCGGTCCGCTCTTTCCTCTAACGGTATTTCATGTATACCCGCTACCTTGCCCAAATGCTCATTGGTAACATAATTACTTAAACCATCACTGCACAGAAGCAAAAGTTCCCCAGGTAGCAGGGTAATAGGGGCTAAATCAGCCACAACCTCCGCATCTGTTCCAAGTGCTCTCGTCAGCACATTACGTCGCGGATGATTATCTAATTCCTCCACACTGATCTGACCGTTCTTGAACAGCTCATTGACTAGCGTGTGATCCTCGGTTAATTGAACTGCCGCACTGTCCTTTATTAGATAGGCTCTGCTGTCTCCGATATGGCCAATATATCCGCTTGAGCCATTCATCAGGGCAGCAACGACAGTAGTACCCATGTTGTGATACTTATCGTTACTGGAAGCCTCCTCGAAGACAGTGTTGTTAGCTTCCAAAATAGCAGCTGATAACGCATCACGCAGCGCTTCTCCCTGAAGCTCAGGCTGCAACCCGTCTAGGGTATTCCTCATCGTCTCCAAAGCAAGCTCGCTCGCGGTTTCACCAGCCTGATGTCCACCCATCCCATCGGCAATTATGCCGAGTGTATAACCGTGGCGCGTCGCGCCGATCCAGACCGAATCCTCATTGACAGAGCGCACTCGGCCAATATCGCTGGCATGAACTGTTCTGATCAAATATCCTCACCCCAACTCCATATGTTTGGCACGCAGCTGTCCGCATGCGGCCGCGATATCATGGCCTTGCTCACGGCGAATGGTAACATTCACGCCGTTGTCAGCCAAAATACGTTGAAACTCAAAGATATCATTCCTTGAAGTACGTACATATTTCCGCTCTGGCACGTGGTTTACAGGAATCAAATTGACATGGCACAGCATGTTCTTAAGTACACCCGCTAATTCCTCAGCATGCTCTGGCTGATCATTCACCCCGCCGATCAATGCATACTCAAAGCTGACACGTCGCCCAGTCTTGGCCTGATAATAACGTAAAGATTCAATCACATCATCAAACGGAAAGCGGCGGTTAACCGGCATTAACTTTGAACGAAGTTTATCGTTAGGTGCATGAATCGAAATCGCCAAATTTATCTGTGTATCTTCTTCTGCAAATTTATAAATGCTCGGCACAATACCGCTAGTGGAAACAGTAATATGCCGTTGTCCAATATTCAGGCCCTTCTCATGAATCATAAGGCGTAAGAATCTCATTGTTGCATCATAGTTCTCAAACGGCTCGCCAGTACCCATGATAACAATACTGCTGACACGTTCGCCACGCGCGTCCAAGATTTGTTGGGAACGTACAACCTGAGCTACAATTTCACCCGCAGTCAAATCCCGTTTCAATCCGCCAAGCGTAGAGGCGCAGAAGGTACAGCCGATTCGGCATCCTACTTGCGTAGTTACACAGACGCTGTTGCCATAATTATGTTTCATGATAACTGTCTCAATCGCATGATCATCATGCAATCCAAACAGGAATTTTACAGTTCCATCTTTCGATTCCATTTTAGTAATCTCAGTGAGTGCTGCAATGGAGAATTGCTCGTCAAGCTTCTGTCGAAGCCCTTTAGACAAATTACTCATGGATTCGAAGTCACTTACACGTTTTACATACAACCAATCAAAAATCTGTCCACCACGAAAAGCAGGCTCACCGTTATCTTTCGCCCACTGTTGTAACTCTTCTAAAGAAAAATCATATATTAAAGGTTTCATTATTATTAGCACCTGTTCTTTCATAAGGATATGCGTATTATTTCTCATTCTTCCTAT
Source organism: Paenibacillus sp. FSL R10-2734 (assembly GCF_037963865.1). Taxonomy (NCBI): domain Bacteria; kingdom Bacillati; phylum Bacillota; class Bacilli; order Caryophanales; family Paenibacillaceae; genus Paenibacillus; species Paenibacillus sp. FSL R10-2734. Next base: position 4,887,060 of record NZ_CP150170.1, read on the forward strand.
TTTAACACAAATTTCAGAGACGGTAAAAGAAATAGCCCGCCGTACGGTAGCCCGGCGGGCAAAAGATACAACAATTGTCAGTAAATTTGCTATATTACAAGACTCTTTGAAGCTTAGAAATATAGAACCCGTCACTGCCATAATGATGTGGCAATAACTGAATTCCCTCACCCTCAGCTAGCGCAGTACCTTCCAATCTGTTCCACAACGGAGAAGCAAACGTTATAGAAGTGAAATCAGGATTTTGCTTCAAAAAGGCAGCTACAACTTCACTATTTTCCGTTTGCTCAGTCGTACAGGTACTATAAACCAGAATACCACCCGGTTTCAACAGTTTGGAGACCGACTGCAGCAGTTGACTCTGTAGTGAAGCTACGCTTGCAACATCCTCAGGCTGCTTACGCCATTTAAGATCTGGCTTACGGCGGATTACGCCAAGCCCAGAGCAAGGGGCGTCCAGAAGAATTCTATCAAAGGATTGATGCTCTAGTGTATGCTCCAACTCGAGCGCGTCTGCACTGCCTGTTACAACACTATCGAGACCTAACCGCGCAGCTTGATCCGAGATCAACTTTGCTTTATGTGGATGCAGATCATTAGCGTAAATCGATCCTTTATCTTTCATGAGCTCACCCATATGTGCAGTTTTGCCGCCAGGAGCGGCACAGCAGTCAAGCACTCTCATCCCAGACTCCGGGGCAACGGCTTCAGCTACAAGCATAGAACTCTCATCTTGAATGGAAATATATCCATCACGATACCAGGAAGAGAGTGCCAGATTGCCGCCGCCTTTTACAACAATTCCAAATGGACTAACTTCAGATGCATAAGCTTGCAGACCTTGTTCTATCATCTGACTCAGCAGAGCTTCACGGCTAATCATCGTTGTATTCACGCGCACACTAACAGCAGGCGGCTCATTGTTGGCAGCACAAATGGCTTCCGCAGTGTCAACTCCATACTCAGTAATCCAGCGCTTCACTAACCATAGTGGATGGGAATACTGAATGGATATCCGCTTCGCCGGACTTAATCCATCAGGTATAACTGGGAGCTCTCCAGCGCGCAACACACTACGAAGCACTCCATTTACCATACCGGAAATCCCCTGATGTCCACGTTTCTTCGCTATATTTACAGCCTCATTTACAGCTGCATGAGACGGTATACGATCAAGGTACATAATTTGATATAAGCTTAACCGCAGTAAATTACGTACCCAAGGCTGTAGTTTAGCTATTCCTTTGCTAACAAATTCCTCGAGCACAAAATCCAGAGTATTCATCCGAGAGATGGTGCCATAGACAAGTTCTGTGACTAGTCCAGCATCTTCTCTACTAAGTGAAGACTTCTGCAGACTGCTGTTCAGCAACAAGTTGCTATAAGCGCCTTGCTGCTCGACCTTAACCAGTATATCGAGTGCGATATCCCTAGATGAGGCAGGGGCAGACTTACCCTTATTTACAGCTCCACCCTTTTTACCAACTGTTTTAGGGCTATTAACATTTCTGTTGCCAGAGTTACGGCCTACTGCTGTTCGGTTTGCACCGTTACTGCCCGCGCTCAACCTAGCACCGTCCCAGGCTTCATAACACCGCCACGGCTAAAATCCGCAGCGCTCATCGCTTTCTTCCCAGCAGGCTGAACAGTAGTCAACAGCAGACTTCCGTCACCAGTCTTCACTTCGACACCTTGCTCAGTGACCGAAAGTACCGTTCCAGGCGCACTGTCGCTTGATTTCTGCTCAACAGGAATTTTAGAAGACCACACTTTAAAGGTCTCGCCATTCCAGAGTGTAAACGCACCGGAAAAAGGTACTAATCCACGAATTCGATTATAGTTATCACGTGAGCCAGCGTTCCAATCCAACCGCTCATCCTCACGACTTAAGTTAGGTGCAAAGGTTGCCTGACTATCGTCTTGCGGGGTTGCTTGAATTCGTCCGTTCACTAATCGCGGCATTTCAGATTTCAAGAGATCTCGTCCAGCAAGGCTGAGCTTCTCGAACATCGTGCCTGAAGTATCCTCGTCCTCAATAGCCACTTCGACACGTGAAATCATATCGCCAGTATCCAGTCCTTCGGCCATATACATCAGGGTAACACCGGTAACTTTCTCACCGTTAATGATACTGCGTTGAATCGGTGCGCCGCCCCGGTATTTAGGAAGCAGTGAACCATGAACATTTACGCAACCATTACGCGGTAAATCTAATACCGCTTTAGGCAAAATCTGACCATATGCAGCTGTAACAATCAGATCAGGCTCATATGCAGCTAACTCTGCGACAGCCTCAGGTTTACGCATCCGTTCAGGCTGAAGCACAGGTAGACCGAGGGATAATGCGGCTTCCTTAACTGGTGAAGGAGCCAAAATCTTTTTTCTGCCCTGCGGACGATCTGGCTGGGTGACTACAGCTACAACTTCATAGCCTTCATCAATCAGCATTTGCAAGCTTGGAACCGCAAAGGCTGGTGTTCCCATGAATACAATCTTCATATCCTTCACTCCTCAATCTCGTTGCGTTCTGCAGTCATCTCATATACCTTTTCAGCGATATCTGTAAAGAGCACTCCATTCAAATGGTCAATCTCATGCTGAAAAGCCCGTGCAAGTAAACCACTGCCGGTAATCGTAATTTCTTTACCTTCACGGTTAAGACCACGTACGGTTACTGTCTCCGCGCGGCGTACATCACCATTCAAGCCGGGAATACTAAGACATCCTTCAGGTCCAAGCTGCTCGCCTTCTGTACTGATGATTTCCGGATTAATCATTTTGATCAGCCCGTGCTCTTCATCCGCATCCACCACAATTAGGCGCTTTAATATGCCAACTTGCGGAGCTGCTAGGCCCACACCTTCAGCGTCATACATTGTATCAGCCATATCATCAAGCAATTTTTTTACATTAGGTGTAACTACAGTTACTTCTTTAGCTATTTTGTGCAACACTTCATCCGGTTCCTTAACAATCATACGTATCGCCATTTCAAACACCTTCCCGTTCTGAACATCTCTATATTTAGAGTTTATTGATAAAGCTCATTTTTTACATTGTAACATGATACCGATTTACATCAACATTTGGGGATCAACATCTATGCTGATCTGAAGTCCTGCATCTCGTACAGAATCCTCTAACTCCTCAGCCACTTGTCGAACAAGTCCAATCACATCGATGGCGCCGCGCCATTTTATCATACATTGGAATCTATATCTACCCTTTAAGCGAGGGATCGGTGACGCCACAGGACCCAACAGATCAAGTACATCGGTAGTTAGCTTATCCAGACTTCCATACCATCTTAGATTTCTGGCCTTCCCCTGCAAATTCATTGCGTAATTCTCTGCCATACGTAGTAGAAGCGGTAACTGCTCATGGGATAACGTGACGAGTATTAGCCTGCAATAAGGCGGATAATGTAACCCTCTGCGATGCTTCAACTCTTCCCTTACAAAAGAAAGATAGTCATGCCCGCTAGCATGAATAATAGAATAGTGCTCAGGTGTATAGGACTGAACAACCACCTCACCCGGAAGCTGATGCCGACCTGCTCTCCCTGCAACTTGTGTAAGCAATTGGAATGTTTTCTCCGCTGCACGAAAATCGGGCAGGTTCAACGCTGAATCTGCTGTGATCACGCCAACAAGTGTTACATCAGGAAAATCCAGTCCCTTTGCTACCATCTGAGTGCCCAGCAGTACGTCCGCTTTTTTATCTCTAAATTGGTTTAGCAGCTTCTCATGTGAACCCTTTTCAGTAGTCGTATCCACATCCATACGAATCACGCGTATGCCCGGAAACAGCTTACCAAGCTCTTCTTCCACACGCTGTGTCCCCGTTCCAAAGAACCGGATATGCTCACTCCCACACTCTGGACAAAGCTTAGGTGCTGGCTCTGCATGACCACAATAATGACAACGCAGATTATCACTACGACTATGATACGTTAATGAAATATCACATTCCGGACAGCCGGCTACGTAGCCACAGCTCCGGCACATGACAAAGGTAGAGAACCCTCTTCGGTTAAGCAAAAGCACCGTCTGCTCTCCACGTTCCAGTCTTTCAGCCAATGCAGAATGAAGCTTCCGACTGAACATAGAGCGATTACCTTCTTTAAGCTCTTCCCGCATATCCACTACATTTACCTTCGGCAGCTCATTGCCAAGCGCTCGAGTAGGCATCTCTAAAAGTACAGGAGAAAAATGAATATCACTCTGCGCTCTGGAAGCATGATAACTCTCTAGCGATGGCGTGGCAGAACCTAAAATCACGGCTGCCCCACACTGCTCTGCTCTACGAATAGCAGCATCACGCGCATGATATTTCGGATTTTCTTCTTGTTTATAAGAAGTCTCATGCTCTTCGTCCATAATAATTAAGCCTAGATTAGAGAACGGTGCAAACACCGCAGATCGGGCGCCTACAGCAACCGTAGCCTTTCCTTCACGGATTTTGCGCCACTCATCGTAACGCTCACCAACAGACAATCGGCTATGCATGACCGCGACACCACTTCCGAAACGCCCTTTAAACCGCTCCACCATCTGCGGTGTTAAGGCGATTTCTGGGACGAGCACTACGGCTTGTCTCCCCTGATCCAAACAACGCTTGATACATTGCAAATAAATTTCCGTCTTACCGCTTCCCGTAACGCCATGTAACAAAAATACTTCATGGAGCTGCTCTTCTAGAGTTCGAGAAATACGTGTGTATACTATCTCTTGCTCTGCTGTAAGTAGCAGAGGCGTAGTAGGCTTAAAATCACGTCCTTGATAGGGGTCCCGATAGACTTCAATTTCACTGATTTCGATAAAACCTTTTTCCTCTAAACCCTTCACGGTACTTGCCGTTACTTGCAGTGCTGACAAGACTTCCTTAAGCGCCATTGGGAGTGTAGCTTCTCTTTCGATTAGAAAGCTTAGAACTTCCTTCTGACGCGCGGATTTTTTCGGGAATTTGCTCAAAGCCTCGCGCGCAGCCGTAATGCCTATCGCCAAATCTACTGCTTTCAGCTTCTTCTTGCCCATTTTATCTTTGATCGATTGGCTCTCAACAAGCACTCCACGCCGTAGCATGAATTTCACTGTCTCGGCAGCGTCCGGAAATGCACGGGTAAGCTGCTTCATAGAAACTTCGCCGCTCTGTCCAATAAATTCTGTAATGAGTCGTTCCTCATCCTCTGTATCGGCGAACATAGGGAACAATTCATCATCTGGAAATGCTGTCTCTTCTTCCACTTCTCCTAGCGAAATCAATCGCTCTGCCTTCCCCTTTAGTGCGGTGGGCAGCATCGCTTGCAGTGCTGAAATTCTTCTGCATGCATATCTTTTACTCATCCAGTCCGCTAGCTCAACTAATTCAGGAGATAAAGGCGGAAGCAAATCGAGCACTTCTTGAATAGGCTTAAGACCAGGATTCACTATTGTCTCTCCTGACTCTAATGAAACGACAAATCCTTGCACCGTACGATGTCCAAACGGAACCGCCACTCGGCTACCTACTTCAATCCATAGCTTAAGTGATTCAGGAATACTATAATCAAATGGTCGGTCAGTGCTGCGTACAGGCACATCCACAATGACCTTGGCAATATCCATTATAATGAAGCTCCAGAAATCCGGTCTGCTACAACTGTCAGCAAACGACGAGCGACCTCATCCTTCGATAATTGCGGCAATTCAAGCACCACTCCGTTAACATCGTATATCGAAACAATATTCGTATCCGATCCGAATCCGGCTCCTGCAGCCGCTACATTGTTAGCAACGATAAGATCGCAGTTTTTTCGGACCAGCTTGTCCATTGCATAAAATTCCGTATCGCCCGTCTCCGCTGCAAAGCCGATCAAGAACTGCTTATCCTTGTTCTTACCAAGCGTTTCCAAGATATCTGTTGTTTTTATAAGCTCCAGTGTCAGCGTATCTCCACTTTTTTTAATCTTAGAAGGTTCACTATGTTTAGGTCGGTAATCCGATACAGCAGCAGCCTTGATCATGATGTCACAGCTGTCCCACAGCGCAGTAACCGCTTCATACATCTCTTGTGCAGATTGGACACGAACAACAGACATATCCGGGTCTTGCGGAGGCGCTTCATCTGTTCGCGCAGCAATCAAAGTAACCTCAGCGCCCATAGCACGTGCAGCACGTGCCAAAGCAAACCCCATTTTACCGGAGGAATCATTGGAGATATAGCGTACCGGATCAATTCGTTCTACTGTGCCTCCTGCGGTAATGACAATCTTATTACCTTTGAGAGGGCCAGACTTCACGCTTTCCTGCAACGCAAAGAAATCCTCAATATAACTTACAATCGTCTCCGGCTCCTCCAACCGACCTTTACCCACATAACCACAGGCCAGCAGACCTTCCCCAGGCTCAATAAACTGAACCCCTCTACTAGCGAGGATATTCAAATTATTAAGTACTGCGGGATGCTGATACATATGGACATTCATAGCCGGTGCGACCATTATAGGTGCTGTAGTCGCGAGTAACGTAGTGGACAACATATCATCCGCAATCCCGTGCGCCATTTTGGCAATAATATTCGCAGTTGCTGGTGCTACTAACACAAGATCAGCCGAATCTGCCAGATCAATATGTGAAATAGAGGACGGATCTCTCTCTTGGAATGTATCACTATATACTCGTTGCTTCGACAGTGACTGTAGAGTTAATTCTGTAATGAACTGCTTCGCCGAAGCGGTCATAATGACATGAACCTCGGCTCCTTTTTGGACAAGCTTACTGGTCAGGGTCGCTGCTTTGTAAGCGGCAATTCCTCCTGTAATCCCTAGTAAAATAGTCTTCCCCTTCAAGCTCTTCAACATGATCTCCCCCCTGTTCCCTACTCTTACAACGAATGATCTATTTCAATACTTCTTATATTTCGAAAAAAAATAACAACCTTCCGGTTGTCAGAAACAGCCCGGCTTTGGGCTATCATCATAAATTAAAGACCCATAATTACTCCATAACCCAAGAAGAAACGGCATCGCCTCATAACAAATAGGCGGTTTCCGTTTCTGCAAAAGGTCATATTTAAATATGCTTGAGACTACTCTTCACCAGGGGTAAGAGTAATACGATCTTCGTAAATTTCTTCAAGAGCAACACCGACAAATTTGTGGGATCTAGGATTCTTAACATCAGTCTTGCCACCCTCACGCAATTGTCTAGCACGACGTGCTGCGGCTACAACGAGCGAATACTTACTGTCAACCTTGGTCATCATTTCATCAATGGATGGATATAGCACAGGAACACCTCTTCATAGTTTACTGTTATTACAATCAGGCATGCAGCATAGATTATCTAACTTTACAATGTTCGGCGATAATAATGCTTTGTATTCTCTTACAGGCCAAATCAATCTCATCATTCACTACAGCATAATCATAATGCTGCATAAGGTTGATCTCATCTTCCGCTACAGTCATGCGGTGATCGATCACATCTGGATGTTCAGTACCCCGTCCGCGTATGCGATCCTTCAACTCATCCATGGAAGGTGGAAGAAGGAACACAAAAATACCTTCAGGAAATTTCTCTTTGACTTTGAGAGCGCCTTGAACCTCAATTTCGAGAATAATGTCTTTGCCGCTATCGAGAGTTCTCTCTACAAAATCCCGTGGAGTACCGTAAAAATTACCTACGTATTCCGCGTATTCAAGCAATTGATCGGCTTCGATCATTGCCGCAAATTCCTCTTTGCTTTTGAAAAAATAGTTCACGCCATCTTCCTCACCCGCACGTGGACTGCGAGTAGTAGCAGAAACTGAGTAGACAAGTTCGGGCATCTTCGGTCGTAGCGCAGTACAAACAGTACCTTTACCTACGCCGGAAGGTCCGGATAATATGATGAGCAATCCTTTTGACATAATACACTCCATTTAGTTGTTATTCGTCGTTGTCGTCATCTTTACTGGATAAGCGATGCGCCACGGTCTCCGGCTGTACAGCCGATAGGATGACATGATCACTATCTGTAATGATTACGGCACGAGTACGTCGGCCATAGGTGGCGTCGATCAACATATGCCGATCTCGAGCCTCCTGGATAATACGTTTGATTGGTGCTGATTCCGGACTGACGATAGAAATAATGCGATTGGCGGACACAATATTTCCAAAGCCAATGTTGATAAGTTTGATTGCCATGTTCCGGTAGTTCCCCCCATAAAGTTCTATGCTATTACCTGTTCCCCGTCACTCTATGTTTGCTGCTTGTTCACGAATCTTCTCTAGCTCTGCTTTCATGTCTAGCACAAGACCCACGAGTGTTAAATGATTGCATTTTGATCCGATTGTATTCGTCTCTCGGTTCATCTCCTGAATGAGAAAATCCAGCTTGCGTCCTACCGGCCCTTTCCCCTTCAGGAGGGTTCTACATTGTTCGAAATGACTGTACAACCGGGTCAACTCTTCATCAATATTACAGCGATCAGCAAAAATAGCGATTTCCATCCCGAATTTATGCTCATCAAAAGCGAACGTCCCGTCATTTAACTCATTTAATCGATGACGTAGTTTGTCACGATATTCAATGACTACAACAGGTGCAAGTTCAACCATTTCTGCATGCATAGTCTCCAGATGTTTCAGGCGCTGTTCAAGATCAGCGGCTAGAAAACTTCCTTCACGGGCGCGCATCTCCAGCAGAGACTGCAAACTCTGCTCAAGTCCCGTCTCCAACATTTCAGAGTAGTCCTCTAAGGCCGCAGACACGGCACCCGCAGCTTCATCTTTGCTTTCCATAATACCGGGTATAGAAAGTATATCACGTAGAGTCAACTCACCGGACAAACCATACTCGTTCTTAAGCTGATCTGCTGCCTTAAGATAAGTCATAACAGCAGAGCGACTTAGAACTGGCCCGGAAGACGTCTCATCGTGCTCCCTATTGATGGTAACATCTATCCTTCCCCGTTTGATGTGCTGCTGAACCTTTCTTCTCAGCACATCCTCATAACCCGTCCAATCCCGGGGCATCCGCAGTACAACTTCGCAGTATCGGTGATTCACCGATTTTACTTCGAACATAATCTTGTAGCCGCCGAATTGCAGGGACGATTGACCGTATCCGGTCATGCTAAATGACAACGGAATCACATCCATTACACTATTGTAATTGATTATTACTAGCGAAACAAGGGGGACAATTTACGACCTGATTTCTCCCATACATACTCCATCAGCTGTGCACTCATGTCATAGAACATGAACGGTGTCATCAGATAGATCCCATTGAAATGGGCTGTAGCAACATCTAGCAGTTCCTTCGCAATGGCGACACCTTCAGCTCTACCTGCTTCACCTTCAAGTCCCTTCATACGGTTCCGGACTTCATCGGTAAGCTGGATGCCTGGAACCTCATTATGCAGGAACTCTGCATTACGTCCGCTAGCTAATGGCATTACACCAATAAACACGGGAATTTCCAAATGTGCTGTAGCCTCAGCGATCTTCACGATAAGTTCCTGATCATAGACAGGCTGGGTCATAATATAATCAGCACCAGAGGCAATTTTCTTCTCCAGTCTCTGAACTGCCTTATCTAGATGTTTAACATTCGGGTTAAAAGCAGCACCGATTACAAAATTCGCTTTCTGTTTCAAAGGTTTACCTGAGAAGGAAATGCCATCATTCAACTGCTTAATCATTCGAATAATCTCAAAAGAGGTTAAATCGTAAACCGAACTAGAGCCAGGAAGATCCCCGAATTTCGCTGGATCTCCAGTCACCGCGAGCACATGATCAATTCCAAGCGCATCAAAACCCATCAAATGCGATTGGGTACCGATCAAATTACGGTCTCGACAAGCAATATGCACCAGCGGACGAAGTCCAGTTTTAGCGTGTACCAAATGACCTAAAGCCATATTGCTCATCCGTGTAACGGCTAGTGAGTTATCAGCGAGTGTCAGTGCATCCGCGCCTGCTCTTCTCAGCGCTTCTGCACCCTGCATAAACTTGGCGATATCCAGATCACGAGGAGGATCAAGCTCAACGATAACCGTATGACGTTCCTTTACAAGATCGACCAAGTTCGGCTCACGGCCATCGCTTCCTTCATCTTCGCCAAAATGCTCTTGCAGCGATACACGCTCCACTGTCAGAAGCGACGGCTCTGGAATTGGCTGTGGCACGTAATCTTTCAATGCGGCAGAAATTTCTGCAATATGCTGCGGAGTGGTACCACAGCAGCCCCCGATAATTCTGCAACCCATTTCTGCAAAAGTCACTGCCATCTGTCCGAAATATTCCGGTGAAGCCCCATACCGATATTCCCCGTCTACATAATCCGCTACACCTGCATTCGGATAGACCGAGGTTGGTAGTATTAGATTACCCTGTACAGCTTTTAGTGCTCTCTTAATTCCATTTGGACCAGTATTACAGTTAAAGCCGATGATATCTGCTCCGTCACCTTCTAAAATGCGAAAAGCCTCTGGTAGTGTCAATCCATCTAATGTACGTGCAGATTCATCCATAGCAAATTGGCAAATGACTGGGAGAGTACTATGTTTACGTACTGTTCTTAGCGCAAGATGCAATTCCTCAACATCGTAGAATGTTTCTAGCATAATGCCATCCACTTCTTCTTCTAACAATGCTGTAATCTGCTGTGTAAAATACTTCTTCAACTCTGCTCCAGAGAGATTTGCACGCTTACCGGCACGTATAGAACCCACAGCACCTAATACATATCCATTATCTCCAGCAGCTTTACGAGCGATTCTTACTCCGGCGCGGTTAATTTCTTCAACCTTCGACTCCAAACCATATTTGGACAGCCTGTCAAAATTCGCTGAGAAGGTGTTGCTTTCTAGCAGCACTGCCCCTGCATCGATATAGCTGCGATGAACATCTTCGATAACCCCAGGAGAAGTCAAATTCAATTCTTCGTAGGAAATGCCGACAGGGAAACCCTTCTGATATAAATAGGTACCCATCGCTCCGTCTCCGACCAATACTTTGTTTCCCCATGCGGAACGTAAATCCGGCTTCACCGCAAGATCCTCCCCTGACACATTAGTTTCATACTAATGTATCATAAATCGGTATGGATGATAAGCTTTCATAAGAAATGCAATCAGACACCCCATCCGGGTATGCATGATCAGGTATTAAAAGCTTCATACTAACGATAATATCAGTTAAAGGGAGCACCTCCAGTGAAGAAAAAAACAAGAAAATTTCTGATCCGAAAATACGCAGTGATTCTACTCTTATGTATTCTCTGCCTATTATATCTGTATCTGGGGGATTGGCTGTTTGGCTATGGCCTAGGCAATATTGGCTATATTCTAAATTACTTACTGTATACAGCCTCCGAGAAAGTCGCCGCCTGTATTTTGTTGCTATGCCTGATTATTCCCGATATCATAGCCTGGAAAACAGGGCATCAACCAGAACGAGGAGGGGAACTGTGACTTTTTATCGCTGTAATAATAATTAGGAGCAACGGAATCAACACCATAAAGAAGGGAAATTCCGTATATAGCAGTTTCCCTCCCTCTTCAATATGTTCTGTGAAGCTCCGTGCGTTCAGCATCGAACTGAACAGGATAATAAGAGCTACCGGATAAACCATTCTTCTGTAAGGTATCTTGAACAATTCTGATATCCCAATAAGTGCTGCCGCAAAAAAAACAGACAATTTGAAAAAAACACCGATTATTAGCACCATGACAATTAGAATATCCACACGTTGAATAAAGTCGGAGATAGATATCTTACTGATCGTAGGCATTAAGGGGAGCGGGGAACGCTTAACAATATCTGTACCAAGCACCGAGATATTCAGAATCATTGTCAGACTTAACAATATACCTGATACAAGCATGCCCGCAGCGATAACCCAAGGGCCCTTTTTAACGTTATTTAAATATGGCATTAGCATAGTAAAACAGATCATTTCACCAAAAGGAAACATGTAGTTTTGATGCAGAACAGAGGAAACAACGGGCTTAATTCCATTTTCCAAAACAGGGAGCAAACGGTTCAGATTAATGGAGCCCGAGAACATTAGCATGCTCGAACAAAATAATCCAATGAGTATCACAAGCACTGCAAACACCAACGAAGTTCGGGTCAACACCTCTAATCCTTTATGCAGTACATATGCACTTGATAATATCATTAGCATCGAGATAATGAATAACGGCGTTCGGTGCATGGTTGCCATAACCAGCATAGAGCTACCATCTCGCAGATCACGACCAGCCAAATTAAGAAATAACACGATATACGCTATGGATATCAACGAACCCACATATTTACCAAATAGTTGCCGGATATATGCCGTAAGGGGCAGATTCGGAAACTTTTTATAAAGATAGGCATATCCCGCAAAAACAATTAAACCTATTAAATTCCCCAGCAATATGGAAATCCAGGCATCCTTATCAGACTCCATTCCAAGATTCACTACCAGCGCGGTCCCTAGCTCAAACAACACTGTCAGGGTGAAAAATTGCAGTAGTCCTATCTTTATATTACCCATAGCTGCCCTCCTAAATTATCTTTTCTTTTTGGACTGAAAGGAATCACTCCGCATGTCGGTATGCCGAATAACTACATCCACGTCAAACTTGATCTCACAGGTTGTAAATATGCTATCCCAATGATCTTTCACTTGCTTCCAACCACGGGGATTTTCTCGTTCTACAGCTTCACCAAAGCCAAGATAATCGCTTTTTAACGAACGAGCTGCTGAGATAGCAGCATGTAACTTATCTTTGATATTCTGTTCAAGAAGTTCCGAAAGATTATTTAAGACCTTGGGATCTGTCAAATCCAAAGGACTAGGCGATTCTTTTAAACCAGCCTGCTCAGTGATATTTATTGTGATTACCGGATGCTCTGGATCCTTCGCATCAGCATGAATATGTACCTGAGATAAATACACAATGAATGATACATATTTATCCTCTCCAATCGAAACCACTTCAGGGATTTGAGTAATTTCATTCTTTATCAGGCTGGTGCCCACAGCTTCATCACCTTGCAGCCAGCCTTTCAGTTTATCCTCTTTAAATACAGCTAAATCTGTAACTCTAAGGAAGGCTTTCGGGTTTATATCATTCAAACTGTCGTTACTTCCTTTTTGGTCCAATTCACCAGTTACCATTACTCCATTTACGATAGGCCCTCCCCCTGGAATTTGAATACCGCGAATTATATCATCCACTTCCATCCGGTAATTGTATCCGTACTGTTTAGAGGTCGTCTGCAGCTTCTCCACTAGATCATTGGCAGGAATCTTGCCAAACGCAGTCATGGTCGTCATACTATCTATCGCTGGCTGTCCTTTGGATATAAAAATATAACTGCTTAGTCTAGTTTCACTTTCTCGTTCAAGCACATCCATCATATCTTTGATGCCTTCGCGAGCAAACTTCTCCGAAATTATGATCACTCGGATATGACCTAGTGACAAAAAACGTGCAGTCTGACGCGAGGCATTAGCCAACGCTTCAAACATAGTGCGGCCGCTGCCTTTATATACTACAACCGGTGAAACACCTCTAGCATTCTCACCCGAGATTTCATCAGCAATGATAACTTGGAAAGATAATACGTACTTTTCCGCTTCTGTTGGACCTCTATCAATAGCTACTCCAGAAACGACTGCCCTTCTATTTAACTCCACACTGTCCCAGCAGCCTGTAAGAATAAAAATTATCATGAAGCAAGGCAATAAGGATCCAATGAAAAAAAGGCGTTTACTCTGCATCCTGCATTCCTTCCTTTGCCTGATCTGGTCCTTCAGTTTTTTTGAATATTTTAGGAGAAAGATTCTGTTCATGTCCTGTTGAGATCTTCTTTCCTTCTGAAATGCCTCCGTGCTTAGTAGAAGCTTGCTCCGTATTCAAAGCCCACAAAGGGAGCCTTAAGAATGCATCCTTTTGACCGTGTGAGGATAGGGGCACAATTGGGGACAGATAGGGAACTCCAAACGAACGAAGACTATTCATATGCGCAACCAGTACGATTAAACCTAACGTGATCCCGTAAAAGCCAAACATACCTGCCAGCACCAAAAAAAGAAACCGAATAATTCTACCTGATATCGCCATGTTATAAGCAGGTACAGCAAAGCTCGCAATCCCTGTCAGCGCTACTACAATAACCATAACCGGCGTGATGATCCCTGCTTCTACTACTGCCTGCCCCAAAATAAGAGCACCTACAACGGATACAGTCTGTCCTACTGCACGCGGCATTCTTACTCCAGCTTCTCTAATAATCTCAAACGCTCCCTCCATCAGGAGTGCCTCCACAAAAGCAGGAAAAGGTACATTTTCACGTTGTGCTAATAGATTGATCAACAGGGTTGTAGGAATCATCTCATAATGGTAGGTGGTTAATGCTATATAAACAGAGGGTCCCAGAATTAGTACAATAAAACTAATATATCGAACAAGACGCATGAGAATTGCAATGTCGAACCTTTGAGCATAATCCGAGGGAGATTGAAAAAACAGCGTAAATACCGCAGGCAAAATCAATACAAAAGGGGTGCCATCTATGATGATCACAACCCTACCCTCTAATAAGTTCGTCGCTGCAACGTCAGGCCGTTCACTATTATTAATGGTTGGAAAAGGTGTAAAGGTTTTATCCTGAATTAGCTCTTCAATATAACCGGATTCCATAATGGCATCGACATTAATTTGACTTAGCCGCTTTCTCACCTCTTCAACCAGCTTCTCATCTGCATTGTCTTTAATGTACATAAAGGCCACATGTGTGTGAGTTACCTTTCCGATCTTCAAATGCTCCAATCTTAGCTTAGAGGACTTAATTCTTCTCCGAATCAAGGAGATGTTCGTAGCCACAGATTCAACAAAACTATCCTTTGGACCTCGCACAACTAGCTGGGTGGTTGGCTCGGTGACAGAGCGAACTTCTCCTCCCTCCGTCTCACACAAAATCGCAGTGTCATATCCTTCAATCACAATTACCGTGTTGCCAGACAGGATTGCCAGCATAACCTCTTTCCAATCCTGTTGCAGCTGTGCTTCACCTAATTCCAAAGCGCGATTAAATATATAATCCTTGAGATCTTCAGTTGCGGAGATATTTTCTTGGAGCATATCATCTGTAATTCCGAGCAACGAGCCGATAACGAATTCATTGACCGTTTCCGTGTTGACAAGACCATTGAGATGAATTGCAGCTGCTTGAACAGGCTGCTTGCTTCCAATCTTCACCTGACGAATTTTGAGATCCGGACTATGCCCCAGCTCAATATCTATTTGTTCAAGTGTTTGGTCTAAATCAGCAGTAAGTCTTGGGAGTCGAGCACCTTCATGATCTGAGGCTGCTTGTTGCCCTTTCGTGGATTTGTTTCTTCTATATATCCCGTTTTTGTTCAACAAGGTCCCCCCCTTTCAAGCTTGAGGGTATTATTCTCGGTTAGCCCTTCCATTATTCGCCTACTTAAAGTCGTAAGGATGTTGGATCACAAAAAAGGGGCTGTCCCATAAGCCATGAAATGGCTGGGACGCCCCTTGTTTTTGGCGTTAGATAGACGGTTGCTCTCTGTGAGGACGCTCCGCGAACGGACCGTTGTTTAAGCGGGAAATGTACTAAAATATTTATACAAACGCAAAAAAAGAAACCCCTCTTTTGGTAAAATGGAGTTACCACACAGGAAGCTACCACAAAGAAAAGAGCAGAATGCGGAAAGAGAGTGAAAAAGGTTACGCCTTGGCTGTACGCCGGATGACGGAACCGGAAAGTGTGTTTGGCCACTGAAGAACTACCGGGGCTTCCCGGGATTTCTGCTTCGAGGAATGGAAAAAGTGACCCTCGAAGTCAGGTGGCTTTCCTTTGCCCATAATCTGCTAAAGCAAGCAGCCAACGACCAAAAACGCAGAGCAGCGATTCTCCAGTATCGGGAGAATCGCTGCTCTGCTCACTTTTTGTGATTTCAAGAATGTAGAAAACTGTCTCCGGTCATAGAAAATCTACTTATGGGACAGCCCCCTTTTTTTGTATTAATCCTAAATGGCTACACTTCCTGTGAATACAACCTCAGCAGGACCCGTCATATACACATGGTTATCAGCTTCATTCCATTCAATGTAGAGATCGCCGCCCTTTAGGCTAATCCAGGCCGCTCTGTCTGTCAGACCGTTTAGCACAGAAGACACTAGGGTTGCGCAAGCTCCAGTCCCACAAGCAAGTGTTGGTCCAGCCCCACGTTCCCATACCCGCATATCTACTCTGCCTCGATTCAGAACCGTCGCGAACTCGACGTTTACCTTTCTCGGAAACAATGGATGTACCTCTAGCTTAGGTCCCCATGTCGCAAGATCAAAGGATACCGCATCCTCTACATATATAACGCAATGAGGATTCCCCATAGATACTGCAGTAAACTTAAATTCGGTACCGTCCGATTCAATCGGCTCTGAGAGCACTGGTTCTGCATCAATAACTACCGGAATTTGAAGGCCAGATAATACAGGCTCGCCCATATCAACCGTTACAGTTTCCACTGCACCGTCTTTCACATTCAAGGTAACCTTTTGTTCACCGGCACCGATCGTTTCAATAACAATTTGCTCTGAGTTCACGAGGCCATGATCGTATACATATTTGGATACACAGCGAATGGCATTTCCGCACTGCTCCGCTTCCGAACCATCAGAGTTCATAATGCGCATCATAAAATCGCCCCGCTCAGATGGAAGGATGTATACAAGTCCGTCAGCACCAATTCCAAAGAACCGATTGCATAGGGTTACAGCAAGTTCTGCTGCATTGCTTGGTAGCTCTTGCTCGCCGAAAACTACGATGAAGTCATTGCCGAGTCCGTGCATTTTTGTGAATTCCATTTAAAGTCCACTCCTAAAGGTAAAGGTTATGTTAGCATTCGCTTAAGCTTAATATTCTGTGTAATGTAGCCCTTTTCAAGCGTACGAGCTGTTAACTGCAACAAGTATACCTTTAGGAATGTAGCATTACTATTAACTTTATGCCGAAATTTTTGTACTTTTTATCATCGAATTACTGCCTCGACGATTACGATTACGTTTACCACCCCAAACACTTCCAGCACCCATCAAGAAGGTCGGTATCCCCGCAGTTACAAATACTAGACACCACTCGCGGAAATTAAGCGGCACCGTTTTGAAGACGGGCTGGAAGAATGGGATATACATAACAGCCAGCATCAGAAGCACGGATGACAAAACGGCAAGAACTAAGTATTTATTCTGGAACGGATTACGATGGAACACCGAACGAGAGCTGCGGCAATCGAAGACGTGTATCAACTGAGCCATTACGAGTGTCGCAAAAGCGACGGACTGTGCCCGAATCAGCTGCGCTGGATTCTCTGGTGCCACACGTAAAGTTAGCCAAAATGCACCTAACGTACATATACCGATTAAAAATCCACGGCTAATGATTTTCCAGCCTAATCGGCGGGCAAAAATATTTTCCTTGGCACCACGTGGTTTATGCTCCATCAAATCCTTCTCGGGCTGGTCAACGCCAAGCGCCATCGCAGGTAATCCGTCTGTCACCAGATTGACCCATAAGATTTGGATAGGCACTAACGGCAGAGGCAGACCGAGCATCATAGCGAAGAACATGGTCAAGATCTCCCCTACATTCGATGCGAGCAGGTAACGAATAAATTTACGAATATTCTCATAAATGTTTCTGCCCTCTTCAATGGCAGCAACAATGGTTGAGAAGTTGTCGTCTCCCAGCACCAGTGAAGATGCTTCCTTAGTTACATCTGTACCGGTGATCCCCATAGCTATCCCTATATCCGCTGCTTTAATGGCTGGAGCGTCATTGACTCCATCTCCGGTCATAGCCACCACATGACCATGGCGCTGCAAAGACTTCACGATACGAAGCTTATGCTCTGGAGATACGCGGGCAAATACAAATACATTATCAGATACTTTATCCAGCTCATCATCATCCATCCGAGTCAGTTGAGCCCCTGTTAGTACTGTGCCACCACGTTGCAGAATTCCTAATTGGTGAGCAATGGCCTCTGCAGTCGTTCCGTGGTCACCGGTAATCATTACAGTCTTAATCCCTGCACGGCGTGTGATGCTAATGGCATCACGGACTTCACGCCGCGGTGGATCAATCATTCCAGCCAATCCGACAAAGACGAGTTGGCACTCCGCATCCTTTTCACTACCCACATTTTCACTTGGACGCAAATCACGATAAGCCATCCCTAGTACACGAAGTGCGCCCGAAGCCATTTGCTCATTGGCATCGAGTACTTTCTGCCGCAAGGTTGGCGTAAACGGCACAACACCGCCCTCCCAGAGCATATATGAACAGCGATTAAGCAGCACATCAGGCGCTCCTTTAGTACATACCATCCGTCCGCCGGGATGACCAACGATAACTGACATTAACTTCCGTTCAGAATCGAATGGGAATTCCTTCTCTCGGGAGTAGGTTACAGCAAGAGTCTGAGCGGTCAAACCCATCTTCCCTGAAAGTGCCACTAGCGCTCCTTCAGTTGGATCTCCCTTGAGTTCCCAGACAGATGAGCTGTCAGATGATTTATCAACTACAATATCCTTATCTTTTCCTTTTCGCTTTCCTCGTACTTCGGATGGAAAGGTCTCGATAATCTCCGCATTACTGCATAAAGCACCAACCTGCAGCATCCGCCGTAAACTTTGATCATTCTTCAGATCTACAGATTTACCTTTCTCCAGAACCTGTCCGTTCGGAGCGTAGCCATCACCAGTTACTTCAAGCCCACGTCCACCCGTCCATAATCGGGTCACCGTCATTTTGTTCTGAGTCAATGTTCCCGTCTTGTCAGAACAAATTACTGATGCGCAGCCCAAGGTTTCCACCGAAGGCAATTTACGAACGATAGCCTTACGCTTAATCATTCTCTGTACGCCCAGCGCAAGTGCGATGGTTACAATCGCTGGCAGTCCTTCGGGAATTGCAGCGACCGCCAAGCTTACCCCAGCTAAGAACATAGCTGTGGCAGGCTGTCCATGTAAAATACCGGCCAATACAACCACAATAGTTAAACCTAGTGATACATAGATTAAAATTTTCCCTAACTGTTCGAGCCGATGCTGAAGCGGGGTTTCCTGAGATTCCGTATTCTGAATCAGATCCGCAATCTTACCCATCTCAGTGTTCATACCCGTACGAATGACGACAGCTCTACCAGTCCCCCTGGTTACCATTGTACCCATGAACCCGAGGTTCTTTTGATCGCCAAGCGGAATCTCCTCCGCATGGATCACATCCGAATGCTTCGAGACAGGCAGCGATTCCCCTGTAAGCGCGGATTCCTCCACATATAGAGAACTGCAATCCAGCCATCTTACATCCGCGGGAATTCGGTCACCACTCTCCAGCAAGACAATATCACCAGGTACTAACATCTTTGCTGGAATTACCTCACTATCCCCCCCACGCATAACTTTGGCAGAAGGTGCGGACAGCTGTTTTAAAGCTCTTAGCGAACGTTCGGCGCGAAATTCCTGAACAAACCCAAGAACTCCATTTAGGACGATAATCGCGATGATCGTGATCGCATCCAAATATTCGCCAAGCAAACCGGATACGAGCGTCGCACCCATGAGCACAAGCACCATGAAATCCTTAAACTGGTTCAACAGCAAGGTGAACGGGGATACGGTCTTTCCTTCGGACAGCTCGTTATACCCATTTTGCTTCCGTCGCTCCGCGGCATCCTCTCCACTGAGGCCCGTCCTCGGATGGACATTGAACATTTTCTGCAGCTCTTCTGCACCGAGACGGTGCCAACTGTTTTGTTCCATGATTTTTCTTTCCCTCCCGGTCGTTTCTTGACTTCCGGCGGCGCACAGCTTTTCCACCTGTTCATGACCAAGTGTATTCAAGGTCGTCCAATAATATCACCGCCAAACCAATTCCCCTTTTGCGCGAATGTCCTAAAGTATGGCATCATAGAGAGGTAAGCATTTAAGCGAGAAATATTAAGAAATTCATTTCACGGCGACAGGAGAGCTTTATCATGGCATTAGACGGCATTGTTACCCGAGCTATCGTGCACGAATTGCAATCATTCATAGGTGCGCGCATTGGCAAAATATATCAACCGAACAACCACGATCTTATCTTCAATCTGCGGGGCGCCGGTGGTGGCGGCAAGCTATTGCTCTCTGCTAATCCGACATATCCGCGTCTTCATCTTACAGAAAGAAGCAGCATAAACCCTTCAGAAGCCCCTATGTTCTGCATGCTTATGCGCAAGCACTGTGAAGGTGGAACGATCGAGAGTATCACCCAGGTAGGCATGGAACGAATTATTCACATAACTGTTAAGACTAGAGATGAGCTTGGAGACGTCTCGGCCAAAAGGATCATCATAGAGCTCATGGGTCGTCATAGTAACATCATCCTTACAGAGCTGAGCACTGGAACAATCATAGACGGCATTCATCATGTTACTCCATCGATCAGTAGCTACCGGATCGTAATGCCCGGCGTCGCCTACACAGAACCCCCTCAGCAGCATAAGCTGAACCCTCTGGATATCGGCAAAGAACAATTTCTCAATTTGATCTCGGCCGCAGAAGAAGCTGCACTGATAGAGGTTGTTGAGGAAGAAGCTGAACCAGAAGAAATCATTGAAGGTGAGCTTGCTAACCTGATCACAAAAGAAGAAGTAGAGCCGAAGCCTGACGGTTCAGGCGGTCCTTCCCCTTCAGCTGATCCCGTAGGCTGGATGGTACATGCTTTCAGCGGAATGAGCCCACTTGTTGCTGGTGAGATTGCTCTTCGTCTCAGAAATGCTCTAGCAGACGATACACTGGGATCTACTGCAGAGTTTTCAACAAAGTTATGGGATGCTTTCCAATCTGTAATGGGACCTGTACGCAATTGCGAATTCTCTTCTGTTGCAGGTGCGAATGCGAAAGGGAAGATGATTTTTTCTGCGATTCCATTAACTCTATTGGGTGAAAATGCGAAGCAATATAACTCAATCAGTGAATGTATGGAGGACTATTACGGAGATAAGGCCGAACGAGATACGGTAAAGCAACGGGTAAGTGATTTGATCCGTTTCCTTAGCAACGAACGTAGCAAAAACGTTAAGAAGCTTGCCAATCTACAGAAGGATCTAGACGAAGCGCAAGACGCAGATCGCTACCGCATTTGGGGTGAGTTGCTATTCGCGTCGTTACATGCCGTTTCCAAAGGAGATAAAGAAGCCTCGTTAGTTAATTATTATGATGAAAATCAGGCTGAAATGGTCATTCCTCTCGACCCATTATTAAGCCCTTCGGATAACGCACAACGTTATTTTAAAAAGTACAACAAATATAAGAACAGCCTGCTTGTCATTAATGAGCAGTTGATTAAGACCCATGAGGAAATCTCCTACATGGAAAGTTTGCTTCAGCAGCTTGCTCATGCCTCACTGAATGACATTGAGGAAATCCGCGATGAACTTGTAAGTCAAGGTTATCTACGCGACCGAAGCAAAAAAGGCAAGAAGAAGAAAAAAGCAATCAGACCCACATTGCAGGTCTTCACCTCGTCTGAAGGCATCGACATTTATGTCGGCAAAAACAATTTACAGAACGAATATGTCACCAATCGACTGGCCTCCCCCAATGATACATGGCTGCATACCAAGGATATCCCTGGTTCTCACGTGGTCATCCGAAGTGAGGAGTTTGGAGATGCAACGCTTGAAGAAGCCGCTCAACTCGCCGCTTATTTCAGCCAAGCCAAACAGTCCAGCAGTGTCCCTGTGGATTGTACATTGATCCGCTATGTACGTAAACCTAGCGGCTCCAAGCCGGGTTTTGTGATCTATGATCATCAGAAGACTTTGTTTGTAACACCGGATGAGGATCGCATTAAGAGTCTCCCAAATACGTTGAAAAGCTAAATAACACAAAGAACCGGTTGTCGTCCTGATATGGATGACAACCGGTTTTCTCATCTCGGCAAGAATTTGATTTGATTTGAACAGCATGTCAACAAGCTACTTCAACTGATCCAGTACATTAGCAGAAACCGTAACACTTCCGATATCTCCATGGAATATAACGCCTTGGCGGGCACCATGAAAATCTGAGCCCCCAGTTATAATCAAGCTATATTCTTCAGCCATGGTTAGGTAACGCTCTGAATCAGCGGGTTCATGATCCGAGTGATAGACCTCAATCCCTTTAAAAGCACCCCGCTCTAATATTCCTCGTACCAACTGATCATCACCGTACAGACCTGGATGGGCTAACACAGGAGAACCACCTGCCTCGGAGATCCAATCACAGGCTTCCTCGGGCGTAATTCGTGGAGGTGACACATAAGCTGCCGCACCTTCGGCTAAATACTTGTTGAAGGCATCTCTCATATCAGTAGCCGCTCCAAGACGAACCAGCTCATCAGCAATATGCGGTCTGCCAATGCTTTCGTCAGGCTTCAGCTCCCGTCCTATCCCTGCAATAACCTTGTCCAAGGTAATGGATATCCCAAGGCTTCGCAGCTTAGAGATTATCGCTTCATTCCTAAGTGCCCGGGTATCTCTTAGCCCTTCCAAGCGGGAGAGAAATCGTTCATTCTCAGGATCAACATAGTAGCCAAGCACGTGAATGTCTTTACCACCGGCACGAGTGCTGATTTCTACACCTGGTACAACAGCGATTCCGTACTTCTCTCCTGCTTCGCAGGCTTCCTTCACGCCGGCCACAGTATCATGGTCCGTAATGGCAACAGCGATTAGTCCCTTCTCCTTTGCCAGCCGTACATTTTCCTCCGGTGGTTGCATACCGTCAGATGCTTGTGTATGGGTATGGAGGTCGCATCGTCCGTCACCAACACGCTCCGTTCCGTCTTCCTTCATTTCATCTAGTCTTGTTTCAGTCTCCATTTCTATCACCTCTATTGCTAGTTTCTAAGTTTTCGTCCTTTAGTCATCAATCTTCAGTTATCATTTGAATGCTCGCGCAAAAAAGTCAGGAATGTCACTGCAGAAATCGGCAGCAATGTCGATTTTAAATGAATAGCGTAGAACTGCCTTTTAAATGAGGCATCCGAAATATTCACAATTTTCAGAAGTCCAAGCGCCACCTCATGTTTAACAGAAGAGGTCGAAATGATCGTAATTCCAAGACCCGCCTCCACTGCCGACTTCACAGCACCCGTACTACCCAGCTCCATCACTATTTTCATAATTCCAGGATCAAGCCCCTTCGAAAACAGCTGCTCTTCCATGACACGCCGCGTTCCTGAGCCCTGCTCACGCAGTACGAAAGGATGCTGAAGCACATCCTCCAAAGTTACCACTTGCTGCTCTGCAAGCGGATGATCATGAGGTACGATCAACTTCAGCTCATCGCCCATCACCGGCTCGATCACCATATCAGGATGTGTCACTGGCGCTTCAATTAAACCAAAGTTAAGCTGATGCTTAAGGATTTCCTCCATAATTTGTGAGGTATTCATGACTTTCATCATGATTGAAATGTTCGGATATTGCTTCCCAAAAGGGCCTAACAGCCGTGGCAGCACGTACTCCCCAATGGTAAGACTAGCCCCAAGCTGCAGACGACCCTCCAGCATATGCGTAAACGCCGACATCGCTTGATCCGTCTCACGCATCAATTGAATACTGCGCAGCGCGTATGGCATTAAGGTATGACCTGCTTCGGAGAGCATTATTTTTTTGGTAGAACGATTGAAGAGCTTGGTTCCAAAATAATCCTCTAACGCCTGTACTTGCATGGTCACTGCCGGTTGAGTCATATGTAGTGTCTGCGCCGCCGCCGAAAAGCTTCCCCGCTCTAAGACAGTATAAAATATATGTAACTGATGAAAGTTCATGCTCTGCAACTCCTTGTGCTATCTGTAGAAGAAATTTAAGGATTATGTATGGTATTCAACTTTTACTTCCTATATTTTCAAAAAGGACATGCAGCCACCGCCGCATGCCTTCTGTCCGTTCGTTATAAACTATTTGCGTTTGCGCTTCTTCTTCGTTAGCTTAGTGCGGCGGGAAATACGCAGCATCGAAAAGTAAGTCTTCAAATCTCTTAACTGTGGTGTCTCAGAGATCCTTCCAAGAAACGAAACGATGATCATAGCATATAATGGCTGACCTGAAATATCTTTCTCACCTGTCAATTCCGTGAACTCAGCGATTACTACAGCGTCATCGTCAATTAAATATGCGTTAAAATCACTGTCTGAAAAGGGCTTGAGCCGATTCTGCATTAGGCACTGCCACATCCATGCGGCGACCTCTTCGTCATTGTTTACACCTTTATTGATCCGGTCCAAATAACGACTCTTCGCATGATTTGTTATAACGATATCGGCGACCCTGTAGTCGTTCAGCATGATGTGGAAGGGCTCGTAAGTGCTGGGCCAATCCGTCCCTTTGTTGCGCATCATCATCACACTCCACCATAAGGGTCTTTGTATGCACTTAATGTTGTCATCTTACCTCATTGCAGAAAGTTGTACAAGTTCCAGGGAGCGAGAGAAACGGCGTTTACTCGAGATCTGCGCATAAAAAAACAGGCGCTGCTTAAGCACCTGTTCATCTCCTAGAATTACATACCGTAATTACGGGACTTGTCCGGTCCATTACTGGTATACTCTGTCTTAATTTCGTTACGATAGGATCTTTCTATCTTACGAACGTAGGAGAGTCTGCGGACATTCTTCATAACTTCCTCGGCACGTTCCGCATTTACATACATCACTGCATAATGCATTTTCCGAGAAACATAGTGTAGTGTTCCGTATTTCTCAAGGTTACGTGCCGCCTTAACGTCACTTACCCAAATGATGTATCCTGTTCGTTCCGCAAACATAAGCTAAACCGCCTTTCTCTCTCTAAGTCCCTATGGGAAGCTTATCCGCAGGAGCATTTTCCCCCGCTGCCGCATCCACCTTTAGGGGAAGGATCATTACTTGGTACTTTAATGCTATCCGATACTGAAAAAGCAATCGCTTCCGACATGGAATGCAGAATGTCATCGAGAGTCTTCTCTGCCTGCTTGAACTGCACGACCTCTTCAAACTTCTCCAATTCCGCTTCCACAGCCGCAACCTCATCCTTCGCTGAATGATAGTTCGGATGAAAATGTCCGAATCGCTGTGTTTCTTCAAACAACTCCTTCTTAGTCTGAAGTCGTTTGACCATGGCCTGAATTTCTGGGTTCGAATCAACCCGTCCTTTCCAGTATAAGTAATCCGACACCTCGGCGGATTGATTAATCATATCGCCTAATTCATAGGCGTATGTCAGCACTTCAGCCATATCGACCGTATTTAATTCCGCTACGCTCATGAACTCAGCTCTTTTCTTCGTTAAAGTTCTACCGATTCAGTAGACTTTTCTATCATAACATAATCACTCGCTTCAGCAGAAGAGGAATTTCTTCGCCATTTGGGAATAACTAACTGCATTTCCTTCCAGTCTTCAGGAGTCAGCTCTATTTCTTCAACCATTCCACCATCGTCACACAGCAGATGCCCTGCTACTTTCCAGGGATTCCCTTTAATTCGGTAGGGGATGAAATCTAACATTTGATCCTTTAAGGAAAAGCGCACCTTGATTCCCCATTTCAGTCCTTGCTCCATTACTTTCTGCGCTGTTGAGCTATGATAATGACGCCACTCCTTGCTCCAGATCTGTGGCACATTTTCAACACCTAACAAGATATCCTCCTCCTCCTCAGGAGAAATGACAGGTAGTTTTAGGAAGGGATTCCCGCTGCGAAGCAGTCTTAACTTTGAATTCAGTACTGGGATTGAATACATATCTTGCTGGGTCTCTGCAACTTGTTGAAATGAAGTCCAATTAGCGTCCGCGTCCTCCTCACATCCTCCAATCATCCTAGAAGGGGCTAACCCCGCTAATAACAATTCCTTACGTATCTGCTCCATAGACTCCGGAGATACAAGGAAATGCAGCGGTCCGATACGCTTAAGGCTGTCCTGCAGACGCGGATGGGCTGCGATAGCCGCTCCATCCTCTTCCGTCTGGCAAGTCAACAGAATCACTTCTGAGAGTGATGTACGACCAATGCTTTTTCCCCATTGCTCTAAAGACAGCTCCACCACAGATGGCAGACCGCCCAGTGCATGATCACCAATCCAGGCAATCGCTTTCTCTGGAGGCATCCCTCGCTCTGATGCATGCACTAGCATCTCTCGGGTTAACCGGAAGCTCCACATCGTATCCGTTTGTAGTAATTCAGCACAACCGGCTAAAGTCCAGCGCACAGTGTAGGGAACATCCGGTGGAATCAAGACCTCAAAATCGGGCTGCACAATAAAAAGCGCATTCGAATTCACAGCCACTGATTCAGGAAGTGACTCGCCACCCGATAACAAACTCGGTTTTGCAGCAGTCCAGCGAAAACACTGGATACCCTCAGGCGTTTTCCCCAATTCGCACCACCCAAAGCCTGTTAGCATACGAAGCCAGTGCATGCTTGATTGTTCCAGCTCATTTCTGGCAACCATTCCGGTTAGATTCATGTCTGCCATCCAGTCCAGAAGCTCAGGCAACGCCGTCCATTTCTCCGGTACAAAATCAGCGCTGGATATCAAATAGCGAAAATGCTGATCGGCAGGTTCAATGGTCCCAAAACGATTCATGACAATTCCATACAGAATGTCAGTCATCCTTGTCTCGGGAAGCTGCAACCAACGTTCCAGCATATCCTTATCGAGCTTATAACCTGTATTCAGTTTGTTGATCAGCCCAAGATACAGCATGATATCTACTGCAAGAACCACTGACAGAGTATTCATTTCATCCGAAGGAGATTCCATAGCGAGTCCTAGCAAATGCTCCTCCCGATAAGAAAGCTGTGCAGCTAAGCGATTCAAATTCTTTTTATGGATGATTCCTTTGGCAGTCAAAGGAAGTCCTTCGCGAGCGGTAAACAGCAAGGCCCGAAACAGATCTACTGCCAGTCCAGCACCCGCCTCCATAGTTAGATTCACTGAATAGCCCTCACTGAACTTCGGTTGGTATGGGAAAAATTCTTGTTCTAGAGCTGGCAGTTGTTCAACTGGAATCTGGTACAGCTTCTCCCCCAATATTTTATGCCTCGCAGTTAGCAGCCCTGCGCGCCGCAGTTCATTCATTGCAAGCTTTTGCTCTGCCCGACAGAGCGTCGTAGGGCGCAAACGCTCTTCCTTCCCTTCTTCAAAGGGCAGGGCCGCGTAAGCAGCACATAATCGCTTTAACACCTCTAACGCTTCCAACGATAGCTGGTTCAATGGATTGTTCGCTCCTCTCCACACGGCATCTTTTTAACGACATATTCATAACCCTGCTCTGTCAAAAACATCCGGCGGCGCATAGCGAAGTCCTGCTCCCGGCTATCTTCGGATACCAAAGTATAGAAGTGGGCTTTGTTCTCACCCGCTTTTGGACGCAGAATTCGGCCTAAACGCTGAGCTTCCTCCTGACGTGATCCAAAAGCTCCAGAAACCTCAATAGCAATCGAGGCATCTGGCAGATTCACAGCAAAGTTCGCCACCTTAGACACAACCAGCACCTGTATTATTCCCTCGTTAAAAGCTGCGTACAGCTCATCTCTTTCACGTTGCTTCGTTTTCCCGGTAATAAGAGGGGCTCCGATTACTTCCGCCAATTGAATTAATTGGTCGAGATACTGTCCAATAACCAGAACTGATGATCCTTGATGGGCTTTTAGAAGCTCGTTTACAACCTCAGCTTTGGCAGGATTGCATGAGGCCATACGAAATTTCTCTTTTGCTTCCGCATACAAGTACTTATGTCTTAGTTCAGAACTCATCGATACGATCATCTCGACACATTCCACCGCTGCGATCCAACCCTGCTGCTCCAGCTCCTTCCAAGGCATATCGTAACGCTTAGGCCCGATCAAAGAGAACACGTCCCCTTCCTTCCCGTCTTCCCTAACGAGAGTTGCAGTGAGACCTAATCTTCTAGTAGCCTGAATATCTGCTGTAGCCCGAAATACTGGAGCTGGAAGCAAATGGACCTCATCATAAATAATCAAACCCCAGTTACGTTCATTGAACAGCTTCATATGGAGAAAAGGACCGCCTTTGGATTGACGATGCGTTAATATTTGATAGGTAGCTATAGTAACAGGCCGCACTTCTCTTTTTTCACCGGAATATTCACCAATACACCCATCATCCAAATCAGTTCGCTCAAGCAGCTCATCCACCCATTGCCTTACTGAGGTTGTGTTTGAAGTTAAGATCAATGTTTCACATTGTAGACTTTCAAGCACAGCTAAGCCCACTACCGTCTTACCCGCTCCACAAGGCAACACAACTACCCCGCTGCCTCCGTGCCCATCTGTCCCTTGAAATAATTGAACAGCCTCCTGCTGGTATTCACGCAATCCAAATGCTCCAGCCTCCGCTCCATCCTTTGAGTTATTACAAGTTTCCTTCCAAGCCAAGCTTAGAGCTTGTCCCACATGATATCCAGCATAATCCAGTACAGGATAGCCTAATCTCATCATCTCTTGTTTTAAAAGCCCTCTGTACTCCGCACGGCACGAACTTTCTAGTGAATTTATTCTCTGTAAACCTAATTCCTTTAGACCTGACTCATTACTTAATTCATCCAGAAGCTCCGACGTGTCAGCCCTAAGTGTAACGACCTCATTCAGAGTCTCCTGACCGTGAAGTGTCAGTTTTCCATATCTGGACAAAAGAGTTTCGATCTCTTCTTCTAGTCCAGCGGGAACCCCCCAGCGCGCGAGTTGATGCAGACTTGAGATAATCTCCTCAGCTGAATGATTAAGCGACGCAGCATTCCAAAGTGATAAAGGTGTGATCCGATAAGTGTGGTAGGCTGGAGGGCTCTTTACGAGCTCTGCAAAGACCCCTAGCTCTTTCCTAGCCGTCTCAAAGCCGGGATGAGCGCATTCCAGAAGAATTGTCCGGTCCCTGCGCACGATGCAAGCTCCTGCTTCATTCATAGCATTCCCTCCCTAATCGTTAATTTCGTTCAAGCTTGCACTATGTAATTCTGCTATATTTGAACAGGAAAAAGCCCATCCCCGCATAACGGTCATGAGCTTCCCTATCTAACTATTTAATGTAAATGCTGCTGCGAGATATCATGAAGCGCTTCGCCAGCCTCATCCGCAAAAATGTTGCGCACCGCTAAATCACCGATGGACACTACACCAATCAGCTTCTGACCACTAGTCACTGCCAACCTGCGAATTTGCCAGCTCGACATCAGCTCTGCAGCCTCATCTACAGATGTATTCTCTGAGACGGTCTGAATATCTCTACTCATTACCTTTTCCACAGCAGTTGATCCAGGGTGCTTAGCCGCATACCCTCTAATCACTAGATCACGATCAGTAATTACGCCGAGCAATGTCTTATCGTCTTCATTATCAATGACAGGTATAAATCCAGTGTCGTGATCTCTCATTTTAACAGCAACTTCATACACATTATCCTGTAGTGTGACTGTTACAGGCTCCTTCGTCATAACCTCGTTCACTGTCTTCAAGAATGAACCCTCCTAATCATGATCTCCATGTTATGGAATAGGTTCTCCTCTATGAAACGAAATTATACGATTGTCTTATCTTGCAAACTGGAATTCGCCATAGCAATCAATAATTTCATTCCATGCAGCATAGCATCCTCGTCGAAATCAAATTTGCTATGATGATGCGGGTAAACTGCATCTTTTTCTGGATTCCCAGCTCCTACGAACATAAAGCAGCCAGGAATCTCTTTTACATAATAGGAGAAATCTTCAGCTGGCATCAGCTTTTCCATCCGAATCACTTGAACAGCTCCTCCTAGGGCCACTGGCGCCACCTCGGAAAAACGCTGATATTCACCCTCGTGATTCACAAGTGGCGGATATCCCATTACATAGTCTATTTTAGCCTCTGCGCCGTATGCGCCAGCTATTGAAATTGTCATTTCTTCGATCCTGCTGCGGATCAAATAACGGGTCTCCTCATCGAACGCTCGCACAGTTCCTGTAATTCGGCAATGCTCAGCAATGACGTTCTGGGCGAATCCCCCCTGAATGGTCCCTACACTGAGAACAGCGGGCTCCAGCGGGTTCACAGAGCGGCTTACGATGCTCTGGAGCTGAGTCACAAGCGCCGCCCCGGCCACAATGCTATCAATCGTACGGTTCGGCATGCCGCCGTGTCCGCCCTTACCGATGATATCAATGAAAAATTCGTCCGCAGATGCCATTAGTGGTCCTGGCGCACTGCCCACGGTTCCCATTGGAAGCGGCGTCCACAAATGCAGACCATACACCGCATCCGCTCCTTCCAGCATGCCTTCGGCAATCATTCCCTGTGCACCACCAGGGCATACTTCCTCTGCAGGCTGAAAAAGAAAACGCAGCTCCCCTTCTATCTCATCAAGGCGGCTGCTATAGTAAGACGCTACCCCCAGCAGTATTGAAGTGTGTCCATCATGCCCACAGGCATGCATAACCCCTTCATTTTGCGAAACGTAGTCATTCTTATTCTCCTCTTTAATAGGTAGTGCATCCATATCCGCGCGAAGTATTACCGTTTTCCCCGGCCGTTGTCCTCGCAATATACCCATTACACCATATCCAGACGTGCTTCTTCTAACTTCAATACCGAATTCTACTAATTTTTCTGCTATAAATGCTGATGTTTCCTTTTCATGAAAAGACAACTCCGGATGACGGTGTAAATGGCGTCTCCATTCCACGATCTCCGGCATGAGCGAATCAACCGCTAAGCTCATCATACGTTCTCCATCCCCTTCTTCATAAACCCGCAACAATATCATGCGACAGCAGTCCTGTTCACTTTGCTCCAAGCCGCAAACGGCTATAATTCTTTTATTGTAGCAGAAACGCAAAAAACTGGGTATCGTTAGGCACTGCCTACTCTTGCGCAACCTTTAGAAAAATACTATCATGAGGTAGAACATTAGCAATCGGATCATAAATTCATCATTATACTTCATAAGGGGGATATGCGTGCTATGATTTTTGAGAACACGGGCCTCGTAGGATTGAAGAGTGATCTTCTCTATCTGGACGAGAGTGCGACAAAAGCTGGCTTCATCCGCTGGCAATGGGAATACTATCGCGCCACTTACGACTGCAAAATTGAAGACCCACAGGATGGTGGCGAATACTTTCTACGCATCAACACTCGCGCTGTCGAGGGGAAGCTGGAAAAGTCTGATGCCGTACTTGCAATTGAAGCCGTATACTTAGGTAAAGCAACCTTCCCTCATGGTCTGGATTATGAATCTCCGGTGCCAAAACCAGTATTGGACACTGCTGCTAAGCGAATTCTCGAATTAAAGCAGCTGCTTGAGGCTTGAGTAAAAGAAAGGGAACGACGAAACAAAAAGTCAGCCTGCCCAAAAGAGGAACACCCGATTTCCAACTACTTATCTTAACACTACTCCTTGTGGGTTTCGGTCTTGTCATGGTCTTCAGTGCTAGCTCTAGTTTGACTTTAGCAAGCTCGAAGTTCGGTAATGACCCTCTATATTTCATGAAACGCCAAATGATCTGGATCGTACTTGGTATCGTTGTTATGTTTGTAGCCATGAATATTCACTACAGTAAATTCAAGAAGTGGTATGTGCCTATCTTCATCATCACCGTTATCCTCCTGCTGATTGTAGCCTTCTCCGAAAGAATTAATGGCGCCAAGAGCTGGTTAAGTATCGGGAAGCTAGGGATCCAGCCTACCGAACTGGCCAAAATATCGATCATCCTGTATCTCTCCGCACTAATCACCAAAAAAGGTGAGCGGTTTAGAGATTTTCGTACAGGATATATCCCTGTAATGGTCATCGTGGGTATAGTTGCCGGACTTATTATGATGCAGCCAGACTTGGGCTCATGCCTTATTCTCGTAGCTACCAGTGGACTTGTCATTTATGCGGGCGGTGCCAGTATGAAGCATATCCTAGGTTCTATCGCACTCCTGGTGCTAGGTGTTGGACTAGTTATGGGGGCTAAAGCGGCGATTGATTCCCTATCCCCTGCATCCGACAAAGTAGCCGCCACACAGGACTATAGAAAAGGTCGTATCCAAGCCTTCTTAGATCCCTATCAGGATGCGGAAGGTGAAGGGTATAATATTATTCAGTCTTTGACCGCTCTCGGACAAGGTGGAGTCAACGGCTCTGGATTTGGCAAAAGCATTCAAAAGCTGGATTATCTTAAATATCCATATACCGACTTTATTTTTCCTGTGATTGGTGAAGAATTTGGCTTTGTAGGAACGGCATTATTTCTAATGCTATACTTGTATTTTATATGGCGAGGTATTCTAATCGCGTTACGGTGTAAGGACCCCTTTGGAACACTCGTCGGAATTGGGATTATGGGGCTCATTGCCATTCAGGCCTTTGTCAATATTGGCGGTGTAACGAAGACGATTCCACTTACCGGTGTAACCTTGCCATTTATCAGCTATGGTGGCTCCTCACTTCTCGTGAGCATGCTATCCATGGGAATTATGCTGAGCATTTCAAGAGAAACCAATCTTCCAGCTAAAGAGGAAGTAACGAAATCTGTAACTACGGTTAGACAAGTTCGTTCCCGGTAAGATTCATTAAACCGGATATGATGGAATATAAAAAAGCAGTCCAAGTTAAAGTTCTTGGACTGCTTTTTTGTGTACACATTCTTTGGTATTAGGCAATTTCATCATTTTTAAAGGCTACGCCTTCAACTTTGACATTAACTTCAACAATATGAAGTCCAGTCATGCTCTCCACAGCTTCGCGTACGTTCTGTTGAAGCATCCGGCACACTTCATGTATCGGAGTTTCATAGAGAACAATAATACGCAGATCCACTGCAGCTTCTAGCTGTCCCACTTCAACGGTAACGCCCTTTTGGACGTTCTTACCGCTTAGACGCTTCGCCCAGCCTTCTGACAGGCCCCCGGACATGGCTGCAATTCCTGGAGTCTCCAAAGCAGCCAAACCGGCAATTTTCGAGACGACGTCATTTGAAATTCGTATATTTCCCATTTCCAATTGAAGTTGTTCTGCCATGCCATATTCCCCCTTAACTCATTATCAATTATTGTAATTCCTAAACAGGCTAAAAAGCAAATCACTTTCTCGTTTTCTCGTTTACACTCAGGAATAATTTGGGTATATTATTTATTATTCATCCTGAATACATAGATTGGAGTGTAATTTACATTGAAAAAATGGATTTCACCAGCATTGCTGGTCATCACCTTTATCCTTAGTGCCATCGGCCATTATGCAGATTGGGACCACACGCTTCAGTTCGTTCTCTCTGCAATCGCCGTTGTGTTTGTGGCAGGATTTCTAGGCCGCGCCACAGAAAGTGTGGCTCATTATGCTGGACAGCGGTTAGGCGGCTTCCTAAATGCAACCTTCGGTAATGCCGCAGAGCTAATCATTGCCTTCTTCCTAGTTAAGGAAGGACTGTTCGACATGGTGAAAGCCAGTCTTACCGGCTCCATTATTGGCAATCTACTTCTTGTCCTAGGTTTAAGTATTTTCGCCGGTGGGATGAAGTTCAAAGTGCAGAACTTTAACGTAACCCTTGCCGGAATGAATGGTTCCCTAATGATCGTAGCGGTCATAGCCCTATTTGTTCCAGCTATGTTCTTCAACACCCATTCTATCACAGAGAAAGATACAGACGTGCTCAGTTTAATCGTTGCAGGGCTGCTCATAGCCTCGTACATGGCTTGGTTAATCTTCTCCATGATTACGCATAAGAAACATCTGGAGGACGTTACAGAAGCGGATAAGGGTGAGTCAGCAACTGAACATGCGCCTGCATGGTCTAGAAACAGATCCATCCTTTATCTAGTGCTTGCTACCGTAATGGTAGCCTTTGTGAGTGAGTGGCTGGTAGGGACGCTAGAAACACTAACTGAACGCTTTGGATTTAGTGAACTGTTTGTAGGTGCTTTTCTCGTGGCCATCATCGGTAATGCCGCAGAACATAGTGCAGCCATTATGCTTGCCATGAAGAACAAAATTGGTGCGGCAGTAGAAATCGCTGTTGGAAGCAGTCTACAAATTGCACTATTCGTAGCACCTGTACTTATCTTCGCCAGTTATTTCATGGGTGATACTATGGACATTGTGTTTACAACAATCGAAATTGTCGCCATTGGTGTCGCCGTCTTTATTGCCAAATCGATTACTCAGGATGGTTCGACCAACTGGTATGAAGGTCTATTACTGTTAACGGTCTACCTAATTCTCGGAGTCTCCTTTTATCTCGTATAAACGCTTCCCTATTCATTCTAATATTTCAACAAAAAAAAACGCACATGAGGACGATCTGTCCACATGTGCGTTTCTATAAATACATAAAGAAATTAGTTAAAATCTATTCTTTTGCTTTGTTATTCAAAGCCTCATAGAGTACTGCTAAATTCCGCTCCAGCTTACTCAGAACCATTTTACCGGTAATTTCTGGCACCAAACCTGCTCTAACCGCAAAATCGACCTCTCTTGAGAAACCGTACATTTGGGTATCCAGCACTTCCTCATAGAGAGGGCAGTAGCGTGTTGCCAGATTTTCCATCTGCACTTCAATAAGTTGCTGAATTTTATCGGCATCTTCTTGTAGAAGATTGATCGCTTTAAGATTAAATTGTTCCTGTAATTCCGACGAAGTCATGCCTCTTTCCCCCCCATGTCCAAAAGTTAAGCTGCTTTTACTATTTTACTTAATATTAGTCGAAATCGGATATCAATACAACAATTCTGTTTATACTAACCATTTATTTGAAAGAAGCAGCTATGTTGTACATACGGGACGGAGTTAGTTCCTCATCTATTTCTAGAAAAAACGCCCCACCGTAAATCGGTAGGACGTCTTTACTTACAACTATTACTCAGCTACAACTGTAAAGTTCAAACCGTGTTTAGCAAAAACTTCACTCATTGCCTTCTTAGCTTCTTCTGCATCTGTTCCGTGAACATGAAGCTCGTAGCTTTGGCTAGATACCAAAGTCGTGAACAAACCAAGGATACTCTTAACATCAATGTACTTGTTGTCAGCTTGAAGAACGATTGAAGAATTGAACTGGCCTGCCGTTTGAGCAATATCAACGATTGCTGCATTGTTACTGGACATAGAAATCCCTCCGCAACTTGATTATGAAACTTAAGTCATTTGTAATCATTTCTAATGATACCTTGAACGCGCTTACTTGTGCAAGGTGTTTTCTCACTTTTACATTTTATTTCAAGTTTTCAGGATTCAGACCTTCCAGTTCTGGGATCACGAAGATTCCATCCTTACGGATTAATACATCGTCAAAATAAATTTCCCCGCCGCCATAGTCCGGACGTTGAATCAATACAAGATCCCAGTGAATGGAGGATCTGTTTCCGTTATCTGTAACATCATATGCTTGTCCTGGTGTAAAGTGCAGGCTGCCTGCGATTTTCTCATCGAACAGAATGTCATTCATTGGGTGCAAAATGTAAGGATTAAAGCCGATGGCAAATTCGCCGATGTGACGTGCACCGTCATCTGAATTCAGGATTTCATTTAAACGAGCTGAGTCGTTACTTGTTGCTTCAACGATCTTGCCGTTCTCGAATTTAAATTTGATATTTTCGAAGGTCACTCCGTTATATACAGATGGTGCGTTATAGCTGATCGTTCCATTTACAGAATCACGAACTGGGGCGCTATAAACCTCGCCATCCGGAATATTTTTTTGCCCAGAGCATTTCTCTGCACCGATTCCTTTGATGGAGAACTTAAGATCTGTACCTGGACCCGAAATATGTACCTTATCTGTTCTGCGCATGAGATC
The DNA here is from genome assembly GCF_037963865.1 of Paenibacillus sp. FSL R10-2734. Classification (NCBI taxonomy): domain Bacteria; kingdom Bacillati; phylum Bacillota; class Bacilli; order Caryophanales; family Paenibacillaceae; genus Paenibacillus; species Paenibacillus sp. FSL R10-2734. The sequence continues at coordinate 4,922,896 of NZ_CP150170.1, forward strand.
AGCCAATGCATCCTGAGCCTTGTCCATTTTGGCATAATCCAAATTGCACACTTCGAAATAAAAGTCTTCAAAGGCTTCTGTACTAATATTTGCAAGCTGAGCCATACTCGCATTAGGATAACGTAATACTACCCACTTCGTATGCTTCACGCGCTGTTCACTATGCACGGGATGAGAATAAAGGGAGTTATACAATTTCATATTTTCTTCTGGAACATCGGACAGGTCATTTACATTCTCGCCTGCACGGATGCCGATATAACAATCCATTTGCTTCATCCGGTTTAAGTCAATTTCAGCCCATGTCTGAAGACTCTCGCGTGTCGCATATTTAAGCATGCTGCGCAGAACTGTACGATCTGTCAACTGCACAAAAGCATTGCCGCCGGCCTTGCCGATTTCCTCAACAACAGCTTTAATTAAATCTCTTTCGTTGCCAATCATTTCTACAAGCACGTTCTCACCTGGCTGGACATCTACGGAATAACCAACAAGGTTAGCCGCCAGCTTTTGAATTCTGGGATCCTTCATTGTGTACTCTTCCTTCCTCTGTCTGAAAAATAAGCATGCCGTTCTATTGTAGCACGCCCTTTATGGAGCGCAAGACCTGCAAAACAATGTAAAGATCAACGATAACCTGTGAAATCTACTTTAGACACATAAGTTTCATTTTCAGTATTATTCTTCATTTCACCGGAATAGCTTACTTTTCGATTCAAGGTAAGCCTTCTAGGCAGATTATGTTTTTTATCAACCGTTAGGTGGTAAACCGTTTCTACATTAGCTTGTTTCAGCTTTTGCTGTAATTCATTATTTTTCTTCTGCCATAGTTTCTCCAAAGCTCTTGTCACTGCCTGATCAGCCTCTGTGTTGTTCTCAGCGGATTCGGGAACTTTAGGTCGAAGGTTCTGCATTTCTTTCTCCAATTCAGCAGACAGCTGCTTTCTAGCCTCTGATGAGCTCAATTCCATTCGCAGCACACTTGTCCCTCTGCCAGCCCCAGCTTCCTCGGTTACACTCATCTCCATGGACTCAAGCTCCTCCAGTTGTTTCAGCGGATTAAGCGCAGGTAATGGATTTACTTCCCCCGAAGAATTTCCGGTGGTCTGAAGTTCCCATCTCCCCTCTTTTTTCTCTAACTGACTGTAGTAAGGTTTCAGAGGATAAGTTCTACTCTTTAAATCTTTAACACCACTAGTGGCTGTTTTTTGGGTCATGGACTTATCGGGAAGGAGTGTGTACAGTTTTACCTTTTTATGATCCTCCACTGTACCTCCATAGAACAATAAGGATTCGGGAACTGTCGTCCCCCCACGTGTCAGCATATTCGCCCCTTCAAAAACAACCTCGTCACTTCCTGCCATACCTGCCAACGCCAAACTTAAATCTTCCTTCGCAGGTTTGTCTCTTAAGACGCTACAGCCGCTGCATAACACGCAGTACAGTGTAAGAACTAAAGAGGCTCCCCCCTTCAGTAGTAATAGCTTTCTCACGGTCCTCAGACCTTTCTCGGAGTATTTGACTTATACAACCCACTTATAGGGTTCTCCCTTACTGCAAGCCTTATACCGCAATTAGAGCCAGAATAACTGTGCCTATAAAAAAGAACCCTTGAGGCTTGCCTCAAGGGTTCTTCGCAGTGTTATTGTTTTCTTTAGTATCAACGACAACTTGGTTACGACCATTATGCTTAGCTTTATACAGCGCCATATCCGCTCGATAGAACAAAGACTCGACACTTACTCGATCATCCATCCAGCTCCACTCCGCTATACCGCAGGATACAGTTACACTAGGTTCGGTTTCTTCCATGACCCGCCTGCGTATACGTTCGGCTACAAAGCCTGCCTGCTCCACGCCCATCAATGGTAAATAAACAGATAGTTCCTCTCCACCCCACCTCGCGGCAATATCGCCTTGACGGATGGAGGACTTCACAATTTCACTAACCTCTTTTAGGATCTTATCGCCTTTTTGATGACCGTAGGTATCATTTACAATCTTGAACTGGTCAATATCCACAACAATTAAACAACCGCAAAAGTCCTTTGACTGTCTTTCTTTTATCTCTTCGTCCAGATAATGACGAGCATAAAGTCCAGTTAGGCTGTCTCTGTTCGCAAGACGTCTGACTTCAGCGTGTAGTCTGGCGTTCCCTACCGCTAGTCCAATATGCCCCGCCATCGCCTGCAGCAACCTATAATTATCATATGAAAAATAATGCGAATCTCGATGTGCCAACATAATCGCACCTCGTACTTCACCACCCACGCTAAGAGGTGTGGCAATCAGCGACTGTGAACCGGTAGCATTCATTAGCCGGGAAGTTGTCTTTGGATTATCGATGTAGTCAGACATGATCAGTGATTCTCCTGTGGAATATACTTTTCCACCTAGACCTACTCCTACTTCTAAAATTTCGTTCTGCAAAGAGGGATGGTTGCAGGCAATAGCTTCCAGCCCACCCTTTTCCTCATTCATATGTAAGATACAGCAGTAATCTGCACCAAACATTTCAAGTAACTCTTCAAACGCAAATTGAAAAATATCGCCTAAACGCAAGCTTTGATTCAGACGTTGGGTAAGCTCATTACTCATGCGGAGCTCGCGAATAAGCTGATTGGAACGCTCATATAGCTTGGCATTCTCAAAAGCAGTCCCTGCCGTATCCGCTACCATGGTTAGAAACCGTAAATCAACGTCTGGAAAGATTGGATTATCCATCACCATATGGAATACCCCATAAACCCCCTGCTTTCCACCTAACGGAAGACCAATCTCTACATTACGATGATCTTCATCACTAGTGTGCAGTGCAACACGTCCATCCTTAAACGCCCTAGCACAGACGTCATCACTGGACATGTGGAATGGTAAGGGTTTGACCTGCGGATGAGTGCTGCGGTGATCTTGAGACATAAACAGCTCGAGTCTGGCTCCTGGATACATCGCAGAGATGCTATCTATGACCTCCGAAAGTACAGCATCCACATCAATGTTATCATGCATTCGCTGGACAATCTGAAATAACAAAGAACGGCGATTGCTTTCACGTTCAGCATGGATATGGTTACTTGCAAGATCAGCTACAAATATATGTTCAAACTTATGATAGAGACAGGTGCGGTAATGCAGCGACATAGCTTGTGCGATATCTCGCCCACCCATATTATATTGTTGTATAGGCATACAACAGCCCAGAAAAGCAAAAATTTCATTGTCGACGCGAGTAATCAGCGGAATGGTTAAAAAACTCAGGTCCTTGCCCTCCACAGTTAACTGAACTGTAGAGATTGTTCCTGAGATCAAGCTAGAAGCCGCCGCCTGTTCCCACTGCTGTCTCCATAGTTCATGATGATCCCATATGTTGCTTAAGTACTTACCTTCAAAATTCAACACAGACCATTCCCATGATTTGGAGAACGGAAGAACATCGAGCCCACCAAACCATTCTTTAAAACTGTCTGCAATTAGATTTTCTAGATAAGGGAAGTCATGGGTTACAATTTCCGTTTCCCTAAGCCAGGCGGAGGGATCTTCGGAATCTCTACTAGCGCGTATGTTGTCCTGTAACGGCATACGACTGTCTTTATGGGCGTATGCTTTCTGCTCTGACATAACGAAGATCCCCTTTGCATCTCGATTAAGAAAACTATCTTCCCTAGTAACAACAACAACTAATTAACTATATTTTACTCTCTTTCTTTGTGTATTGCATTATATTTTCATCATTTCCGGGACTTTTTTTTAGGACCAAAGAACTATCGACAAAGATTGACAAAAACTCTTTTAATATACGCTTGACTTTATATACTGTATTCATATAATATTTATTGTTGAACAAGACTGTAACAAGTCTTAATTGGGCGTAACGTTGTGTCACCCTCACGCATTTCGTTACTACCAGGGCAGCGGCTGAACTTCCCTGGCAGTGTGGAAGCCATTAATGCTAATCACGGATACGAAATGCGGCGCAAATAGGCCCTACCCTGAAATTTCAATTATAAAGGAGTCTACTATAACATGGCACGTTACACCGGACCTAAATTCAAACTCAGCCGCCGTCTGGGCATTTCCCTTAGCGGTACAGGCAAAGACCTGAAACGCCCTTTCCCACCAGGACAACACGGCGCTAACCAACGCAGAAAAGTAAGTAACTACGGAATGCAGCTTTTAGAAAAACAAAAACTGCGTCACATGTACGGCTTGGGAGAGAAGCAATTCCGCACACTCTTCACTAAAGCACAAAAACTTCCAGGTCTTGCGGGCGAAAACTTCATGTTCTTGCTTGAAAGCCGCTTGGACAACCTAGTTTACCGTCTTGGATTTGCTAACTCCCGTGCTGGTGCACGTCAGTTGGTATCCCACGGACACGTAACTGTAAACGGCAAAAAAGTCGACATCGCTTCTTACCGTGTAAGCTTGGGCGACGTTATTGGTCTTCGCGAGAAGAGCCAAAGCATGGCTTCCATCAAAGAAGCTCTTGCTAACCGTTCCCACCTTCCAGCTTACCTGGAATCTGCTGAAGGATCTTTCGAAGGTAAATTCATTCGTTTGCCAGAACGTTCCGAGCTTTCCCAGGATATCGATGAGAAACAAATCGTCGAGTTCTACAACCGTTAATATCTCGCTTATAGCGAGTATGACCAAAGCCTCCGGATTTATCCGGAGGCTTTTTGTTATTCTAATAGGGTATCGACACTCCGAATGCATTCAAAATCGCCAAATTGTGCTATAATAATTCCGTTAAAAGGAGGAATTATCATCGATGGTTCAAGAGAACAAGAAAAAAAACGTAAAGAAGCCTTCACCCCGCAGATCTGGGCTTAGCAAGTTCGGTTCTGTAGTTAAGTGGATGTTTATTCTTGGCATAATAGGCATTCTATTCGTCGGTGGTGCAGCAGCAGGATATGTCACTTCCATGGTGAAGGATGAGCCTGTTCGCTCCGAGGAAATGATTCAACAGCAAGTCAGCCAAAATTCTATCACCGGATTCGCATACTTCCGTGATGGTGCACCGATCGGCCAGCTTCGTACAGAAGAAGACCGAAGGCTCATTGAATACAACGATATCCCCCAGATTATTATTGATGCAGTTCTCGCTATTGAGGACAATAATTTCAATGAGCATAATGGCGTGGATTTCAAAGGCACCTTACGTGCCGTCAAACAAAAGTTATTAAATGAATCCGTTCAGACCGGAGGCAGTACACTTACTCAACAGCTCGCTAGACGTGTATTCCTCAATCTAGATCGCACAGAAGATCGCAAAGCAAAAGAAATTCTACTCTCGCTTAGACTAGAGCGTTTTTTGACCAAGCAAGAGATTTTAACGGCTTATCTGAACAAGGTTCCGTTTGGTAATGGTTCGAATGGCTACAACGTATTTGGGATTAAAGCTGCATCCAAAGGTATATTCGGTCTGGATGATCTAGACAAGTTGAATATTGCCCAAGCGGCGTATTTGGCCGGTCTTCCACAGCTCCCATCCAAATATTCGGCCTTCAATGGCGTTGGAGAATTTAACGAAAAGGCGTTCAATAGAGCTATAGACCGTCAACAGCTTGTACTGCGTCGTATGCTAGAGGAGAACAAAATCACTACCTCTCAGTATGATGAAGCTCTTAAATTTGATATTAAGAGTTCTCTTGCTCCTCACACCAAGAAAGCCTACGCTACATATCCATACTTAATGCTGGAAACCGAGCGTAAAGCGGCTGAGATTATTCTGTCACTAAATGAAGAGAAAAACGGTACAACTGATACTGCTAGCTCTAGTGATGATACCGTACTTCTTGAGGAAGCAAGACAACAGTTAATGACCGGTGGTTACCGAGTCTACACCACGATTGATAAGAAAGTATACAGTGCAATGCACAGTATTTCCGAAGATAGTAATAATTTCACCAAGGACAGCAAAACAAAAGGTATCGAACAGACGGCTGGCATGTTGATCGACAACAAGACCGGAGCCATTCTCGGTATGATTGAGGGTCGCGATTTTAATGTCGAGCAAATGAACTACGCAACCCAAATGATCCGGCAGCCTGGTTCTACGATGAAGCCGATTTCAGCATACTTACCTGCCTTGGATGCAGGACTGATTCAACCTGCTGGGATCTTGGACGATGCTCCAATCATTTTGAAGGATGGTGGAAAAGGCTTCCATATCCCTAAAAATGCTAACAATCGTTATCAAGGCTTAGTTACTGCTCGCTATGCGCTTAATAAATCCCTCAATATACCGGCGCTTAAACTGTTTAACGAGAAGGTCGGAATAGAGGATGCTTGGGCCTTTACTAAAAAGCTAGGGATTACTACCCTCACCGAAGATGATTACAGCGCGCAAACTGGGGTTATAGGTGGTCTTCGATACGGTACCTCTGTTGAAGAATTAACCAATGCCTATTCCGCCATTGGCAATAAGGGAGCATTTAATGATGCTTACATGATCGAGAAGATTGTGGATTCGGAAGGCAAGATTGTTTACCAGCACAAGGTTAACCCTGAACAAGTATTCTCTGAGCAAACTGCTTATCTAATGACCGATATGCTGCGTACAGTAATCACAGAAGGTACTGCAAGTACAGTAAGAAGAGATTATAAACACTTTAAAGATGTTCCGATTGTAGGTAAAACTGGCTCCACTCAGAACTACGGAGATGTTTGGTTCATGGGCTACACACCTGATGTCACACTTGGCATGTGGGTTGGTTATAAAGAACAAATCAATACCCTTACAGGAGATACACAAAAACGACAAGCACAGACCTTATGGGCTAAAGTCATGAATGCTGTTATTGATAAGCAGCCCGACTTGTTTGTTACAGACAAATTCACACAACCTGAAGGAATTACCAAAAAGACAGTTTCCGCATACAGCGGTAAACTGCCAACGGATCTGACAGACAAATTCACAACGGATATATTCAATGTGAAATATGTACCTACTGAGCGCGACGATGGGATTTCCAAAGCCAAGTATATTACTTACAATGGCGTCAATTATATCCCGCTCGAAGGTACACCAGAGGATTTCCTGAAGGAAAAAATCGTAGTCAAACGTGATAAACCAATCCAGGAATTAGTTAAGGAGCTCTTGGCAGCCTTCCCTAAGATGAAGGATCATAAATCGCTGGAGTATTATATGCCAGCTGATGCTAAGACAGATTTCCCTACTGAAGTCGATCCACGCGTGGACGATGGCACTGCCCCTACTGCTCCTGGGAATGTTAATGTCTCATATAGTACTGGGAAAGCTGTGATCACCTTCTCCCCAAGTGGCTCTGCAGATGTAGTAGGATACCGCTTATATCGCTCTTTAAACGGTGGGTCTTTCCAGAAGCAAGCTGTAATCATGGCTGACGAGAATAAGTCGTTCTCTCCAGGAACGCCTGCGAGTGCCAATGCAATATTCTATGTTACTGCCGTTGATGTCGCAGGTAATGAGACGTCTTCTGGTAGCGTTTCTGGAGGTGTTACACCAACACCGGAAGCAACACCAACTCCGGATCAGCAACCGGAGACAACGCCTCCTACAGACTCTGAGAGCACTCCAGGAGAGGATATTGATGTTCCAGGAACCATTCTACCCACTCCTACATCAACGCCAACTGGCGAAGGTAACAGTAACGGAAACAGTAATAGTGGAACAGCCGGTAATACGACTGGAAACCATTAATAAGTAGTCATTAGAATAAATCCACACAGTAAAACACCGTTCCCTTGAATTCATAAGGGAACGGTGTTTTTTATAATCCAATCTAATCCTCTATCGTTGATAAATCGCCAGTCGGGAGGTGAAGCTCCCAAGCCTTTAATACACGCCGCATAATTTTACCAGATCGTGTCTTAGGAAGCTTATCCTTAAATTCAATCTCTCTAGGTGCAGCATGTGCAGACAGTCCGGCTTTAACAAATGCCGCGATCTCCTCTTTGAGAGCAGCAGTAGGAGTATAGCCTTCCCTGAGCGAGATAAACGCCTTAATAATTTCTCCCCGCACAAGGTCTGGTTTACCAATTACGCCCGCTTCTGCCACAGCTGGATGCTCTACCAATTTACTCTCCACTTCAAAGGGTCCAATACGCTCACCAGAAGAGTTGATAACGTCATCAATCCGTCCTTGGAACCAGAAATATCCATCATCATCCATATATGCGGAATCACCAGAAATGTACCAGCCAGGAATACGGAAATACTCCTCATACTTCGTCTGATTGTTCCAGATCGAATTCATCATGGATGGCCAAGGAGTCCGTATCGCAAGATTACCCATAGAGAATGGCGGAAGAACATTGCCTTTATCATCTAGAATCGCCGCTTCAATACCCGGTAACGGACGACCCATAGAGCCTGGTTTGATATCCATTCCAGGATAGTTGCAGATCAGCTGCGCCCCCGTCTCTGTCATCCACCAAGTATCATGAATGCGCTGATTGTAAAATTTATCTCCCCACCGTACTACTTCAGGATTTAACGGCTCTCCAACAGACAGGACATGGCGCAGGCTGCTCAAATCAATCCCCTGAATAGAACTCTCTCCTGCACCCATCAACATACGAAACGCTGTAGGTGCACTGTACCAAACACTAACTTTATTTCGTTCAATCGTCTTGTACCAATCCTGAGGGCTAAACCGCCCCCCTCTCACAACATTCGTTGCCCCATTTAACCATGGAGAAAATATTCCGTAAGATGTTCCTGTCACCCAGCCCGGATCTGCTGTACACCAGTAAATATCATCCGGTCGTAGATCCAGCACCACTCTACCTGTATAATAATGTTGAATCATTGCTCTTTGTACATGATAAACGCCTTTAGGTTTTCCCGTAGAACCAGATGTATAATGCATGATAAGGCCATCGTCCAGGTCGAGCCATTCCAAATCGAGATCAGAAGATGCGCTAGCCATCTCCTCAGTGAAGCCTAAGTTACCTTGCTCGATATCAGTGGTACCGCCTACTAGAAAAATATGACGCAAATTCGGAAGCTCATCTCGTTTTACACGATGAAGTAGTTCAGGCGTAGTAACTAAAGCAACGGCACCGCTATCTTCCAGCCGGTCCTTAACTGCTGTCTCCATGAAGGCTTCGAACAGAGGGCCTGCTATTGCCCCAATCTTCAAAATGCCTAGTAAACTAAAATATAGTTCCGGTTGACGAGGCATAAAAATAAATACCCGATCTCCCTTACCGATACCATATTTACGCAATACATTTCCGAACCGATTCGACCGTTCCTGCAGATCGGCAAATGTATAGGATTCATCCCGCACCGCATCACTGTAGAGCAGGGCCGTTGTCGCTCCCCGTCCTTCTTGAACGTGGCGATCCACTGCTTCATGTGCCATATTTACTTTGCCAGTGTCATACCATGAGAAGTTACGTTCAACATCCTCCCACTTAAAATTGGCTACTGCCTGGGTGTAATCAGACATATTGGAGCTCTGCACACGGCCAGGCAAAATTTCGCTATGGACTTGACCCATCACTCTTGCCTCCCTCACTCGTTTGATTTAAGCTTTAAGGGTAAGACTCTTCTCTTAGATAATGATGTCAATGCAATGAATGTGAATTTTTTATGTCTGAATTAGTATATCATAGCAAACGTTTACATTCCATATTTTATCATCTGAAAGGAGCGCGGCTATGGAACATCGAAAAATCCCTGTTTCCCATACACTTTCATATAAAGGTAGAACAATTACAGTAAGCGGCCCCCGATCTCCAGAGGACCTAGAAGCCCTCCACATGCATCTTGATCTCGATGCCTTCCGTAAGCCGATAGAACAGAAAGAAGCTCTTGTAGAGATTGCTAGCTTGGCAGAAGGACGTATAATTACAGCTGTAGAGAATGACACTATTGTAGGCTATGTAACCTTTCATTATCCGGATGAAATGGAGCTGTGGTCACAGGGTGGAATGATGGATCTAGTTGAGCTTGGGGCTATTGAGGTGAGTAATGATTATAGGGGAGCCGGACTTGGCCGGCTGCTGATTTCCACTGCTTTTGAGCAGGAGCAATTGGAGAATTGTATTGTCTTCACAACAGAGTATTATTGGCACTGGGATTTAAAAGGAAGCGGGCTTGATGTATGGGCTTATCGTCAAATGATGGAGCGACTAATGAAAACAGTAAATATGGTTTGGTATGCTACGGATGATCCCGAAATCTGTTCACATCCAGCGAACTGTCTAATGGTTCGTATAGGACAAGAGGTACCCATGTCCTCACAGGAGACCTTTGACAGGGTACGCTTTAGACAGCGCTTTATGTACTAAATAACTATTAGAGGTGCTGCAGCATAAATTCTAGTATAGAATGTGAGCGATGTGAGGCTTCCACCGTGAATTGCTTAAAATTCACCTCTGCTGACCCATCAGACTTATCTGACATCGAACGAATAATAACAAAGGGAGTGGCGTTCATCTCGCATACTTGAGCAACCGACGCCCCTTCCATTTCCACACATGCTCCATCCAATTCCTCTCTTAATTTAGCTACAATCTCCGCATTAGAAATGAATTGATCCCCTGAAAGCACCTTGCCGACCAAGTACTTTTGGCCTAGCTCGTTGCACGCCCTCTCAGCAAGTTGTACCAATGCAGGGTCTGCCTGAAAAATGGAATTTTCCTGATAAGGTATTTCGCCTCTTGAAAACCCAAGCGCCGTAGCATCCATATCATGCTGTACACAAGTAGACGATATTACAATATCTCCAATATTCAATTCAGGGTGCACAGCTCCAGCAACCCCAGTAAACAACACACGTGATACACCAAAGGAATGGATTAGAATTTGTGTCGTAACCGCAGCATTCACTTTGCCTACCCCAGATTTACAGAGCACTACCGACTTTCCTAATATATTTCCTATGTAATAATGAATTCCTGCTTTGACTTTCGCCTCCTTATTCTCCATCCCTTCCAGCAAAAGCTTAATTTCTTCATCCATTGCACCAATTAATCCGATAATTTCACGCAAAGTCAACGCCTCCTTCGAAGATTTTTCTCTGTAAAAAAGCATAAAAAGCTCCAAAAGGAGCTTTCTACGGAATTATTGTTTAGTTCTTAAATTACTTATTCAGATGATTAACAGACAAACGAAGAATCGTTTCATGAGGCAAGATAACCCGTGGATTCTCAACAGTCTCTTTCTTCATGAGTTTCGTCAAGAGTCTCATCGCTACCGCGCCTAAGTCATACATAGGCTGAGCTACTGTTGTCAACAATGGACGAACCATCGAAGCCATACGGATGTTATCCACACTAATAATGGAGAAGTCATCCGGTACCTTCAAACCTTCATCCTGAATACTGTGAATTGCACCAATAGCCATCTCGTCTGTTGCGGCAAAAATAGCAGTTGGTTTCTTCTTAAGTCCAAGGAAATACTTCATGGCTTCGACACCAGATTCATAGCGGTAGTTACCAATACGCACCAAGTCCTCTTGGTACTCGATTCCAGCCTGTTCAAGTGCCTTCTTATAACCATGGAAACGCGCATATCCATTCGCAGGATCCTGCAACGTACCAGAGATCATTGCGATCTCACGGTGACCGTGACGAATCAGCGTATTCACAGCATCAAAAGCAGCGGTTTCATGATCAATGTCAACTGAAGGATAGGTTCCCTTCTCATCACGTGTTGCACAAAGAACAATTGGAACTGCAGATGTCTGGAATGCTTGAATATGTTCATCAGTTACCGTACCACCCATGAAGAGCAGACCATCGACCTGTTTCTCCAAAAGGGTATTGATGACACGGATTTCCTTTTCTTTACGCTTATCCGCGTTACACAATATGATATTGTAATGATACATGTTCGCGATATCTTCAATCCCGCGTGCAATTTCTGCAAAAATCGAGTTTGAAATATCCGGGATGACAACCCCAACGGTTGTCGTTTTCTTACTGGCAAGTCCTCGCGCCACAGCATTGGGACGATACCCCAAACGCTCAATCGCTTCAAAAACTTTCTTCCGAGTCTGCGGTTTCACGTTAGGGTTATTATTCACAACCCGTGATACCGTAGCCATAGATACGCCTGCTTCTCGAGCTACATCGTAAATGGTTACCGTCAAATTACTCTCTCCATTGCGATAAATTTTATCGTTCGACTAATTAAAAATATGATACGACACTTTGTACATTTGTGCAATGATAACGCTTCATTTTCCTTTCAAAAATTCTTTCAAGGCTGAATACGTAACCATAAATTACAACTTGTGACTAGTGCTGGTTTCCCAATTCACGAGCACATAATGTAACTTCTTTATATCGTAACAAAAAGTGAGTGAAAAATCCAACATTCCGTGAAAGTTTTTCATTATTTTCACAAATTATTTTAATAATTTGCGTTTTTGGTCGTTTGGAACGTTAATTGAGACAATCTTCGACTAGTTTCTTCCATCCATTTCTGGTCGGTAAGCACCTCTGCTAATCGGTATATGTCAAGCAACATATCCACTCTAGTCTGAATTGCCTCTCGGATAGCTAACTCTAATTCTTGAAATCCCCCGACAACACCTTCAGACAAAGAATCCTTTAGGACACTAGCCAATTCATTCCTTTCTGTAAACGAAAAGTCTTGTCTTGGCACATCAGCATTCAGTTCTTTCACTAACTTCCCTAGATCTGTTTTAATAAACGACATTGGCTCATAACTAGTACATTTCGGACAAGTATAGACAGGAACATGTGTAATCTTCATCTTCGTATTAAAAATCAATGAATGCATATGTAAGGACATGAGGCCACCACAGCTGCACAACTTCTCCATTAAGTTATCTGTATACATCTTCTACACCTCTTGCAAGATATTAATTAAGTACAAAGTATGTCTTTTCAATTTCTATATTCGACTTCACTCGATTAAAACCCTCCTTAATTGCATATAATGATTAAATTGGCAATTCGTCTATAATTTACAACCCTTCAGATGACTTCGTATTTTAAATTTGATAGAATATGAAAGATCACGTGATACGAAAGGAGCATAACAAAATGAGACTAGCTGGAAAAAAGGTCATAGCACTCGTAGACGATGAATTTGAAGATTTGGAGCTCTGGTATCCCGTGTACCGAGTAAGAGAAGAAGGTGCCGAGGTTCACTTGGCAGGTTTGGAAAAAGATAAGACGTATATCGGCAAATACGGTGTACCTGCAAAAGCAGAGTATTCCTGGGACGATTTAAACGCTGCTGATTATGATGGAATACTAGTTCCTGGCGGCTGGGCTCCGGATAAAATCCGCAGATATAGCGCCGTTCTAAAGCTCGTGCAGGATTTCAATGCAGCTAAGAAACCTATAGGGCAGATTTGCCACGCAGGTTGGGTGTTAATCTCCGCTAAAATTCTAGAAGGTGTAACTGTCACCTCCACTCCAGGAATTCGTGATGATATGGAGAATGCCGGAGCCATTTGGAAAGATGAGGCTGTGGTTACAGATGGACATATCATCTCCGCTCGTCGGCCGCCAGATCTGCCGCCTTACGGCAAAGCCTTTTGCGATGCACTTGCTGGGGAGTAATTACTACAATTGCGGAATTTCTCCCTGATTATTCGCTATATACACCTTCCACGCCAACAATTATGGAATTTCTCCCTGATTATCAGCTGGAATGGTAATAAAGCGGGGAAATCGTACATTAATTAGGGAAGTATTCCGTAATCGAGCCGATTTTTTGCAATTACACGAATGTTTTAGGGAGATTTTCCCTGATTAATCTTATTCTGCTCCAACGAGCCTTCGATAGAGTGTGTAGCGGTAGGATACTTGTAATAAAACATAACTGTGGCTGCTTAAATGACTGTAGTGGACGACAAAAACGAAGGGGCTATGCATTTACAAACTGCTTAGCTCCTTTGCATACTTGTATAATTAGTATTGAGCACCTAATTATCTGATCCGAATGGACGAATTCTCCTTGATTACGTTTGGATAAGAATTAAACCAGAAAGTCAACGGTTGGGGTAGCTTTTCCTTGCCTACATTGAAGAGATAAGTTATTGTAGTTCCCTTACTACTTTCATTAAACTCTTTATATCCCGAGTAACCATCTTTGATAGTTTCCATCATATGCCCACTTCCAGAGCTATCTTCAAAATAATCGCTCAATCCAAACCCCCTATCATTAAGCGAATCCTTATATTCTTTAGGAATAAAGTAATCCAACACCAGAATTCCCTGCTCTTCGTTCTCCATTCGTTTGGAAATTGTCAGATTGCTGTCCGGTACCTTCAGAATCTGCTGGGTTTCGGTGTTAATCACAAGCTCCATCTTTGTATTATCCAGTGCATTGATTCCTTCAACTTCAAATTTAATCGGATCATCAGGTCTCATATTGTTATTATGATAGATATTCGAACCATATAGCCACATTAATTCCTCTTGTTGCTCTCCATTTCCGATGACAAGTTTAGGTGAAAGCAAACTAAATATCCTCATTGTATTCTCTTGGCCATATCTTTCCCGCATATAAATACCCGTAGGTCCAATATAGATATTCTCCATATTAATTTGCTGACCGGCGATAGACAGACTATCCTTCAGATCAACTCTTTTTCCTTGAATATAATCCTTGTTGGTATCCATTGGAATCTGAATGTTTAAAGGTTTAAGCTCACCGCTTGATAGAGCTGGATCATCAGGTGTTGGAAGCAACCTTAGAGAAATATTTAACGCTTCTTCCAGCTCATCCTGATATTTATCCCATACGATTTGCTCGTACATACGAGTCGTCCCAGGAGATCCAACCTCTTGTGCATTAGTAGTGCTAAACCCGCTGTATCCTGTGCGATAAATATTACTTTCAGGAGTCTTTTTCAAGGATAGTCCAAACAGCTGCATCTTCCGATCTGTATTGTTTTCAATTGTATACAGAACCGCAATCCCTCTTCGATCGGCCATAATTCCATTAACCGTCCACTTTATCCCGTCCACCTCAGGTGAAGAAATATTCACTTCCCTCATCATCCCTGCATCAAGTGCTGATTTAATCGTCAGATTATTTGCAATAATGGGTCTAAACACCTCAAGCTGTCCCCAGCTTTTTGGAGGTAACTGCGCACGTACAGGAACGGCCAGCTGATTTGCCCAAGGCACAATAATGAGTAAGGCGATGGCCAAGACCGCCAACACAACAACAGCGTACCTTTTTCTAAAAGACAACCTTTTACCGTTACCAAGCTGCATCCCTTTGCGAATCGCCGCGTCCAGTTTAACATCTGGGATTTCCTCAGCATCGACATTGATTCTCTGAAAAAAGTCATTAAGAAGCTTTTCCTCTGACTCAGCCATAAAATAGATCCCCCTTCCGTTTCATTCTGTCGCGCAGTTGTTTCAGACCTTTGTTGAGCCACGTCTTCACTGTGCCCTCCGGTTTATCAAGAATCTCTGCAATTTCTGTAAGCGTCATATCCTTGTAATACTTAAGCACAAGCACCTGACGATACTTCGGCTTTACCCCATCCAGCGCTTGCTCCATGTCTAGTCTGCGGTCGCTTTTCATCTCCATGATCCCCTCATCGCTTCGAGCAGCTGCTGCGACTGTGTTCCTCTTTCTGCGCTTTAACTCATCGTTACAGCAATTGATCAGAATACGTGTTAACCAAGGAGCAAACCTCTCGGAGTCCTTTAAGCTCTTACGCTTAATCCATGCGCGGCAGGTTGCCTCCTGCAGAACTTCCAGAGAATCCGCTTCGTTTCGTAAATAGCTGTAGGCAATGCTGTAAAGCTTTCTTTTCTGCACAGCCACCAGCTCGTAAAATGTTTCTTCATCCGTAGCGACAATTTTCATTTCGTCATTTATAATGTGTTCCATTCTTGTTCTGTCCTCCCCCCTGCCTTTACGCATAAATCATTCCTGTGCAACTCTCTTTATGTATTGACTGCGCCGAAGCGCAAACGGTTTTGCTTTTTTTATAACGATCTAGTACAAAAGAAAAAGGCTCGGCAAGAATGCCGAACCTTGATGTGGACTTGAAGAGCTGTAGTGCTCGATAACTAGGATGAAGCTTTCTCTTTAGTTTCCCCGCTTGCACCAAGCGTTACACCGCTTTTCTGAGTAAAAGCACTTAGGATCTCTTCCGTCTCCGAGCTTGTACGATGATGGAAGCAAGCTTTGGCAACCCTTCTGGCATCCATAGCCAGTGTATTCAGGGTACGGTGTTTAACTTTCAGCAGTGCTTGCGGCGACATGCTCAGATCACTAATTCCTAGCTCCAACCAAAGTGGTAAAGAACGCTCATCTGCCGCCATTTCACCACATACACTAATATCTATTTTTGCATTACGCGCTGCTTCTACAGTCATACGAATCATTCGCAGAACCGCGGGATGATAAGGATGATACATATGCGCAATTTGTTCATTCATACGGTCCACTGCTAGTACATATTGCACCAAATCGTTAGTACCGATACTGAAAAAGTCAACTTCTTCAGCCAGTAAATCCGCAATCATAACCGCAGCTGGGACTTCAATCATAATACCGACTGGGATATTCCGATTGAACGGTATGTCTCGCTGCTCTAGTTCCGTCTTCACTTCTTCCAATACAGCTTTTGCAGCTTGCAATTCATCTAAGGAAGATATCATTGGGAACATTAGCTTTACATTCCCATATGCGCTCGCCCGCAAAATAGCAGTTAGCTGGGTTTTGAACATATCCAGTCGATTCAAGCTGATACGAATGGCACGATAACCAAGGAACGGATTCTGTTCTTCTGGTAGCTGGAAGTAATCCAGATGTTTGTCCCCGCCAATATCCAGTGAACGGATCACAACCATATGGTTGCCCACCTTCTCGACAACTTGTTTATACACTTCGAATTGTTCATTCTCTGTTGGGAAAGAACTGCGATCCATATAAAGGAACTCTGTACGGAATAAACCTACACCTTCAGCTCCATACTTGAGCGCTAAATTTAGTTCTTTAACTGAACTGATATTACCGGCCAAACGTAGATTAACTCCATCCTTTGTGACGGCCTCCACTGTAGCGAGCAATTCCAGTTGTTCTTTCTTTTTGTGCTGCTTATTCCGAATAGAAACAAATTCATTTATCGTTATCTCATCAGGATGGATTTGTACAGATCCGGTATCTCCGTCAATCACGAGCATGTCCCCGGTCTGAATAGGATTAGACAGTTTATTCTCCAAACCAGCTACGAGCGGAATGCCCAGCGCACGAGCCATAATGGAAGAATGTGAAGTTTTACCGCCCATCATGGTAACAATACCTAGAACATAAGTTGGGTTCAAGTGAGCTAACTGGGAAGGAGATAACTCCTTCGCAACGAGAATATACGGCTGTGTATCCGATGGTAACGTGACTTCCGGAGCACCTAGAAGATGCTTTAGCAGACGGTTGCCGACATCCTTGATATCAACCGCCCGCTCCTTCATGTATTCATCATCTAGCAGATCAAACATCGCTACAAAATGATCAATCGCTTCTTTTACAGCCACTTCCGCCGCCTTGTACTGGCGCTCAATAATCCCCCGGATTTCACTCATGAACACCGGATCATCCAATATCGCTAGATGAGCATCAAAAATGCTGGATTCCTCCGGACCGACCACTTCTCTGAACTCTTTTTTGATGAATTCAATTTCGTCCTTAGAGGTACGGATACCTTCGTATAAACGCTCAAACTCCTTAGCTAGATCCACTGGGTTCACTTGTGTGTCTGGTAAACTCCACTCCCAGTTCGGTAAGACAAAGGCCTTCCCGATAGCTACACCTGCTGCTGCGCCTATGCCTTGTATCATCCTTCTATCCCTCCAACGTTACTTTCATGTAAGACTACGGACATTACTGAAGATTGCCCCTTTTTAACATTTTTAAATGGAGCATAGCTCCATGATTTTACTCGATCAGGATTCGTAATCACCATTGGTGTAGCCAATGAGGCCGCATGTTCACGCAAGTAAGCGAGGTCGAATTTAACTAGTAATTGACCTGGCTCTACGCTGTCGCCTTCTTTTACAACTGCCTCAAATGGCCCTTTAAGCTGCGAAGTATCGATCCCTATATGCATGAGTACTTCCAGCCCTTCCGGCGTAGCAATACCAACGGCATGCATTGTAGGGTAGACGTGCATAACTTTCCCGAATACAGGTGAAGTAAGCTCCCCTTTTTCCGGCAAAAATGCAACACCATCACCCACTAGCTTAGCAGCAAAGATGTGATCAGGTACTTCCTCAATAGGCATCATTCTACCCTGCATAGGAGAACTGAACAGCACCTGCGGCAAATCACGAAGCATCAGCTTATTAATTTCCTCGCGTATCAGCTCAGAATACGTACCAAATACTACCTGAACATTCCCACCACCGAGCTTGATAATCCCAGCAGAACCAAGACCTTTAAGCGCCCCAGTATCAATAAATCGATCATTGTGGACGGTAAGCCTCAAACGGGTGATACAAGATTGTACTTGTACAATGTTTTCCTTACCACCAAGCGCCTCCAAGATCAGAGGTGCCTGATACGGAATGTTGCCTGCCCAATCACCGAGTTCCGAACCTTCTTCACGCCCTGGTGTCGGGATCTGAAAACGGCGAATCGCCCAGCGGAACAAATTATAATATACAATCCCATAGCCAATACCGATCGGAATCAAGAGCCAAGCCCTCTGTGACAGATGCAAGTTCAAAAAGAAGTCAATTGCGCCTGCGGAATAAGAGAACCCATGATGAATCCCAAGCATATAGGTCAGCACCATAGCTAGACCGGACATTACAGTATGTACTGCGAATAAATACGGAGACGCAAACAAAAACGCGAATTCGATCTGCTCCGAAACCCCAGTTAGAAAACAGACCATAGCCGCCCGCATGAAAGTCTTTTTAATCTTAGGCTTCAAATCCTCGCGTGCTTCCTGAATAATTGCAAAAGCAATGGCTGGCAGTGCAAACATCATAATTGGAAACAAACCCGCCATAAAAATGCCCGCCGTAGGATCCCCCGCAAAAAAACGTGGCAAATCCCCCTGAATAACAGTGCTACCATCAGGAGTTGTATAGTTTCCTAACTGAAACCAAAACACATTGTTAAGAATATGGTGAAGACCGAAGGCTGTTAGCACTCTATACAGCACTGCATAAATAAAAACGCCAAATCCGCCCGTCTGCAATATTCCTTGAAAAAGATCATCCAGTCCTCTTTGCAGAAGTGGAGATATCCCTAACATCACCCATGCAAAGACAGCCGAAAACAAACCCATGAACAGCAAAACAAAACGCGACCCTCCAAAAAACTGGATCGCCTCTGGAAGCTTGATATTTTTAAACCGGTTTTGAGCGATACCGGCGACTATACCCAGCAAAATTCCGATAAGTGTTGCAGGTTGTACAAGCCCGTCTCCCATATGGGTAACAATCCGGTCGTAAGTGAACATTCCAGCCAGTGCTGCAAGACCCGCCGTTCCAGCTTGATTGGATAATCCCCATGCTACACCCACAGCGAACAAATAAGGCATAAAATAAAAGATTCCCTGCCCAGCGTATGTAGCCACTTCGGATACCGAAGAAAGTCCCCATGCAGACCAAGGTAAGCTGCCCAAACTAAGCAAAATGGCTGCCGCCGGCAGTACCATGGTAGGAAGCATTATGGCTCTGCCCAATTGCTGCAATGATCCGAGCCAATTCAAGGCTACCCTCTCCTTTCTTTCTATATTGAATGGTAAGCGTTGCGGGGGTTTTTGTCAAAATAAACTCTAGGGAAAGCTCCGGTTATTTTAAAACACATGTTCTAACAGTCCGCTTAACATTTATTCATTTAAATTCATAGAACAGCAGGTATTCACAAAGAGATATGAAGTGAACGATACTGGGATTCTGGCAATCTTGGAGTGGGAATTCTAAAGATGGATTCCACATAGGAGATTCCACATAAGCTACAATCGAGAATAAATGTATTTTGTGCAACTATTCTTATCGATGTACCTCTGCGCACTAATTTAACTGCACTTCATACAACTATTTCGGACAATTTCACGCTTAACCTTATCTTTAACAACTTTTAAGTGTACAAAATACATCTATTTCGCATTAGCATACCGATTTTTACGATTTAGTTGCACGAAGTGCAACTATTTTCTTCAACAGCCCCTAAAGATACACCTACCACATTTGATCCGGCCGCATAGCTCTCACTTCGTATTGTCGCACTCGTTCCCCCGTAATAACAGGCTTTAGCAGCCCTTTCTCACTCAACGAGTGTAACAATCTGCGCGCGGTCCGAAAGTTGATACTGAAATGCGTGGTCACATCCTTTGGTCGTATCGCCCTACCCAGACGCCAAGCCAAACGCAACACCTCCTTCTCCTCGGATAAAATATCTACGCCTGCAGATTTACGCGCAAAATGAGGTGCCAGCACCAATTGTAAAAGCATCCGGCACACCTCGGGGCGATGCTGAAGATCGTCAACAGAAAAATGAATCATCTTCCACTCCATTCCAGTCAGAAAAGTGTCCCGATTAACTGCATAGTTGAATCTCTCGCGGTCCATGTCCTTCACATGACTTTGAAATCCGTCACACTCAATCCCGAAGCAACCGCCGCTCCGTGGAAGAAAAGCGAAGTCTAGAAACTGATATTTGCGGTTCCAGTCGTACACTTCGTATTCTGGATGCAAATCATCGAGGCTCTCAAACAACGGCCACCATACATTCTGTAAGAACAGCTTCTCAGCATAATTATGCCCTCTAACAAGCCTTCCCCTTCTTTCTCCTGATCTCTCCATCAAGTGTTTGTCAATAAACAAACCATGCGCTTCTTCAAATTCCATATTTCTATCCTCCTCTGCAAAAATAAAAAAACGCCCTTCACCGCAACCATGCGGTTAAAGGACGTTCTTCGTCTGACTTCAGTATAACAAGCTCAATTGGTGATTTACATTAAAAATAATACAACCCGTAGTAATCAAACAATACTTCTTATATTGGCTGATCTTCATTATTTATGCCCCAATATTTAAGCCGCAATTACGTCAGCGCCAAAAGTTCGTTGATTGGTTAGTTGGTTGGTTCGCTGGGTCGTCGGTACATTGTTCATCGTTCACTTAATGTTGGGTCGTCGGTTCATTAGTCATCGTTCGCTCGATGTCGGTACATTGTTCTTCGTTCACTTAATGTCGGTTCATCGGTTCATTGTTCACTCGATGTCGATTCTTCGGCGCGAAAGTCACCGACCAACTACCTCCGACCACACATTTTATCGGTAGTCGGATAAGTGTTTAACCGTCTCTCCTACGTCCGAGTACGCCCATGCATCGTGATCGCTTCCTCGACCTTGATGCATCGGTCCATAATCGCCGTCATACCGTGCTCAGCGGCGATTTTAGCGGCTTCCTTGCTGATTACCCCCTGCTGGAGCCAGAGCACACGTGCGCCGATGTCAGCGGCCTCCTGCGCGACCTTTGCACAGTGTTCACTTCGACGGAACACATTGACAATATCCACCGGCTCTGGAATTTCCGCTAACGTGTGATAGCACTTCTCTCCTAGTATTTCACCGTCAACCAATGGGTTTACAGGGATGATCCGATATCCCCGACTTTGCATAGCACCCGCGACCATATAGGAGGTACGGTCTGTTTTGTCGGATAAGCCAACAACAGCAATGTTACCTGCGGAAGCAAGGATATCTCCGATCTGCTCCCGACTTGGATTCTCAAAGCTCATAGATAGTGCCCCTTTCCATAGTTACACTTAATGATCCTTGTTTAACTGAAGCTAGATGCGCTAGCTCCCTTACTTCTATTGTACCCACTCCACATTCGCACCAAGCGCACGTAAGTGATCAAAATATTGCGGATAAGATTTAGCCACATGGTGAGCATCTTTGATCAGGAGCGGCTTACGAGCACGTAAACCAACAACTGACAGCGCCATAATTACACGGTGGTCGTAATGCGCATTGATGGTTACACCACCTTCGACCCCTTCCGGCATGCCGTGAACAATAATCTCATCGCGGCGTTCCTCAACATTAGCTCCTGCACGGGTTAACTCTGCCAAGTAATCGGTAATACGATCACATTCCTTATACCGCAGATTCTCAACGTTGTAGAATCGCGATGTACCTTCTGCAAATACAGCAGCAGCCACCATTGCCAGCACTGCATCGGTTGCAGCATCTCCGTCAAATTCAACGGCTTTTAGAACACCGTTTCCTTGTACGTGTACAGTGCCCTCTTCATGTGTAAGAGGTACTTCCATCATACGCAGCACATCGACAATCGCTCTCTCTCCCTGTTTACTCTGTTCCACAAGTCGATGAACCTTAACATCCGACTTTGTAACAGCAGCAGCCGCAAGAATAGCCGCAGAGCCAGGATAGTCACCTTGAACAGTATATGTCTTAGCCGCGTAAGCTTGACGACCCGGCACTTTAAAGGACATATAATCGTCCGCCGCATGAACCACAATTCCCGCCTGCTCTAATACTTCTAGTGTCTGGCCTACGACAACCTTCGATTTCAAATCATCAAGGACAATAATTTCACTATCTTCTTCAAGCAATGGTGTCAGGAACAGCAGCGCACTTAGGAACTGGGAGCTGACTGCACCGGAAACTGTGATTTTACCCCCAACAGGTTTACCTCCACGTATTGTGATCGGCAGCTTTCCTTCATTATGCTCTACCTTCACACCAAGCTGTTCTAGAGACACGATCAGGTCGTCATGCGGTCGTTTGCCTAATGAGTCAGGATACGTGTTTACGAATGTAACCTCAGGGCTTAGCGCAGCCACAGCCATTAGAAAACGTAGTACTGCTCCAGCATTTCCCACATTAAGTTCCTTAACATCCTTCGGTTTGCGTCCAAAGCCTTGAATCACAATCTTCTCATCATCCTCTGTCAGCACAGCTCCCAGATCAGCAATACAACGACGGATGGCGTCGCTATCTTCACTATGTGCCGGATGATAAATCGTACTTACACCTTCTGACAATGCGGCAACCAGCAAATAACGAGTGGTATAGTTTTTGGAAGAGAGGGCCCCAAATTCTCCTTGTAGAGATGGCGTTGGCCTAACAATAACGTCCATAATATAAACTCTCCTTAGTAGATATATTTGTATGTAGTGCTCGTTTGACAGGGTGTTCCATGCTTGTGTTATCATTAAACCATTCTTCTGATGAAAAGAGGTCACAACCATGTATAATGTTCCACAAATCACACCGCAAGAATTGCGGCAGTGTCTAGAGACAGGTGAAGACCTTGTACTCATCGACGTTCGCGAAGACGAAGAGGTTGCCTTCGGGATGATTCCCGGTGCACAGCATATCCCAATGGGAGAAATCCCACATCGTACAGAGGATATTCCAAGCGATGCCAAAGTAATCTTTATCTGCCGATCTGGTGCTCGAAGCCAGCGTGTCTGCGAATATCTACAACAGTTTGGCTATAACGCTACAAATTTAAACGGCGGTATGATCGAATGGAATGAGACACTCTCTTAAAAGCTCAGCCGCGGTAATGCATTAAAATATGTTGCGACACTTCTGCCGCAGTCAGGCCCGTTGTATCGACCGTGTAATGCGCGAACAGGTAAGCATCTTGGCGGTCTTCCATAATATGTCTAACCTGTTCTCTAGCATTGCCGGCGAGCAGCGGACGATTCTGATCTCCGCTAACGCGGGCAATAATCTCTTCTTCGGTTGCCGTCAGCGCAACCACATGCCCTTTACTCAGCATTAACACTGTATTTCCCGGCGCCAATACCGCACCACCACCAGTGGAAATTAATTTATTCTCGGACTCTAGCATACGCTTTAGCACCGCTGTTTCCACGCTTCGAAAGTATTGCTCTCCATCTTCTGCGAAAATTTCTGCAATGCTCCGACCTTCTGTCTCGATTATGACTTGATCCAAATCAACCAGCTCATAGCCCAGTTCCTCGGCCAAAATAGCACCAACGGTTGACTTTCCTGTCGCCATCATCCCTACTAAAATAATGTTTTTACGCTTATCTTCCTGACTCATCGTTTTTAGTTCTTCTGTATCCCCAGCCATGACTATCCTCCAACCGCGATATTTGTCATATCATAACACAGGGTCAAAACATTAGACAATCTGCTTCACATTGTAAACACACATCGAATATGCAACAAAAAAGGCCCGAAAGCCTCCCCATTTCTGGTGAAGCCATTCGGGCCACTGTTTGTAACCATACCTAACTAGATTATTCTGCTGACATCCAGTTGTGGTGGAAGACGCCTTCTTTGTCTACACGTTTGAATGTGTGAGCACCGAAGTAATCGCGTTGAGCCTGAAGCAGGTTCGCAGGCAGTCTTTCTGTACGATAGCTATCATAGTAAGCCAATGCGCTGGAGAATCCAGGTACTGGAACACCCATCGTTACAGCTGAAGCGATAACTTTACGCCATGCGGATTGGTAATTGTCCATAACATCCTTGAAGAAAGGATCAAGCAATAGGTTCTTAAGATCTGCATTGTTCTCGTAAGCATCCGTGATGTTTTGTAGGAAACGGGAACGGATAATGCAGCCGCCGCGCCAAATTTTAGCCAGCTCACCATATTTCAGATCCCAACCATATTCGTCGGAAGCTACGCGCAGTTGAGCGAATCCTTGAGCGTAGGATACGATTTTACTCGCAAACAATGCTTTACGCACGTTCTCGATAAATTCTGCCTTGTCACCATCAAATGGTGTAGTTTCTGGTCCGTTAAGCACTTTGCTTGCTTCAACACGCTCATCCTTCATTGCTGACAAGAAGCGGGAGAAGACGGATTCAGTGATCATAGACAATGGTACACCAAGATCAAGTGAGCTTTGGCTTGTCCATTTACCAGTTCCCTTTTGGCCTGCGGAATCAAGGATTACGTCAACCATTGGTTTGCCGGTTTCCTCATCATATTGAGAGAAAATATCTGTAGTAATCTCAATCAAATAGCTGTCGAGTTCACCACTGTTCCATTCCTTGAAGATACCGTGAAGTTCTTTTGCATCCAGTCCAAGAACGTCTTTGAGCAGTTGGTACGCTTCACAGATCAATTGCATATCGCCATATTCAATACCGTTGTGCACCATTTTTACATAGTGTCCCGCACCGTCTGGTCCGATATATGTACAGCAAGGCTCTCCGCCGACTTTAGCTGAGATTGCAGTTAGGATTGGTTCTACTAGCTTATATGCGCTTTCTTGACCACCAGGCATAATGGAAGGACCTTTAAGAGCGCCTTCTTCACCGCCAGATACGCCAGTTCCGACAAAACGGAAACCTTTTTCTTCCAGATATTTGCTGCGACGAACCGTATCAGGGAAGTATGCATTTCCTCCGTCGATAATAATATCGCCTTGATCAAGATGCGGCAGCAGTTGCTCGATGGTAGCATCAGTAGCTTTACCCGCTTGAACCATGATCAGAATTTTGCGCGGTGTTTCCAGCGAAGCTACAAATTCCTCAACGGAAAATGTACCTACGAGGTTTTTACCTTCCGCCTCAGCAAGAAGATCATGTGTCTTCTCCGGAGAGCGGTTAAACACGGATACGGAAAAACCTTTGCTTTCGATATTTAGAGCCAAATTCTTGCCCATTACCGCCAAGCCAATAACGCCGATTTGTTGTTTTGCCATCTGGTCCTCCACCCTTTGCACCCTATATTTTTGGGAAATCCATTTCTCGCAGTATAAGAATACCACCCTTTATCAGAGACAGCAAAGCCTGCCCTGCGAATAGAGATCAAATTCATTGACAAAACCATTGCCAACATGAAAATGATCACAATGACTATTTTAACGTTTTTAGCGCCAGAAGTGAACCCCTGTCTGTAAGTTCTCATACAAATCTAAGACACCCCGATATTCGGGGTGCCTCTAAACAACATTTATTGGAAAATTGTTTACCATTCTAACATATACAATTCCTTCGTCAATAAGGCTAGTTGGGCTCGACATTTGTCCGCGCGGACCGTATCCTCAGCCTTAAGTGCATCATTTAATCGATCCAACTGCTCATCTACTTCAATCCTACGCTGGCGGATCCGTTCTTCCCCATCAACAGAATAATAAAGCTTGGTCAGCTCCTCATCTGTGAGCATTGGGCCCTTCTGGTATAATACTCGCTGCTGATAACCAGAGATCTCAACGAGGCGGATCACTTCGCCGAACAAAATATTTTCAATAATAATCTGACGGTCCCGGAAACGCTTTACAATTGCATGACCTCGCATGTCCCCAATTAATTTCTCCATCCATTCTGACAAGCGAGCATCGCGAATCATGTAGTCACCCACAAGTTTGTAGCCGTCTTTGATCCTTTGAAAACGTAATTTCACCAATTTACGACCGGTCCGGACCGAAATCACAAAGACCTGTTCGTTCTCGCTCCAATATAGGGAATAACCTTTTTGAATCAAATCCTTGATCAGGTCCTGGATATGCTGTCTATCGAAACGCAGCTCCAGGTTACAATACTCTACCTCGTCATTTTTGTTCACGGCACTCCCCCCTAACTGCTTCACATCTGTAATATCAACACCATTTGTTCAATTTCAGAGTATTTATGGCTGCCGGACCTCTTCTTGTAATAAAGTACTTTTTGCGTTCGTCTTAGTCTTATTTTATACTTCAGTTTATGTAGCGGTAACTTGGTTTATTGACTATTTTTACCCGCAACAGTCATTCTCCAAACGCAAAACGAATTATTTTTCCTTTTAGCCCTTTTGGAGCACAATCATCATTTTCATATTAGCAACTAACGAGGTGACCACATGACATTTAATGCCGAGCTTTCTCGCAAGCTGAGAGAAGTCAAAAAAGGTGAAGTGACCTGTGGTCTGCGTATTGATAAGGATGATCCAGTCCTGCATGACGGCGAGATGCTACTCAGCGTCATTCAAGAAACCTTCGAAACTTTACTGCCGTTATACCGAATGTCCTTTTAATTCAAAAAAAGCCGCTGACAACCTTAAATCTCAGGTTGTCGGCGGCTTTTCATATTTCATTTCTCAATTAGTTTTGAACTTCAGCTTCGTTCTATGCACAATTAGCAGATGCAGCCCAAAGAGCATCAGCATTACAATTGCACTCATCAGGAACGGAACACCGTGACCTACATGGTCCCATAGCCTTCCTGATATTACTGGACCTGCCACCATTCCTGAGCCTTGTAGCGTCAGGAATAAGCCCCAGACTGTCCCTCGTTCCCCCTTAGGGACTTGCTTCGCAAGAAAGGCATTCCATGCTGGCAGAATAAGCGCGTAGCTTATACCGACTAGTGCAACCGCGACAAAAGCAAGCGGTAGCCAGCGTACCTGTGAGAACAAGGCTAGGGAAAAGGCGGCGAGCAAAAAGCCAATATTCAAAAACACAGTTGTTCCTATTCGGTCCACCAGCTTGCCTGCTGGAATAAGGGCAAGAACCGTAATCCCCCCACCTGCAATCAGAAGTAGACTAAACTGATTTGGACTAACATGCAGCTCCGTACGTGCGAACAAGGTAACTACAGGGGTCATCAAGCCAATCGCAAAAGCCTGAAGGAACAAGGCTGGATAAAGCCAGCGGCTGACTTTAAGCGTCGTTCTGACCTGATGCAGTGTTCTTTTTATACTTTCTAATGGACTAATTTTTTTACGTTCAACGGCTCCGCCGAGTCCTTGCATATCCCTTACGACCGCATGAGTTCCACTTGATGAGATTCTCTTAGGTAGAAATAGGGCAACCACAACTACAACGGCAGCACAGCCTAGCAGGACCAAAAAGGCCACACGATAGCTTTGTCCCCCATGATCCATTAAAAAATTCACTACAATCGGACCGATACCTGTTCCAGCGAGCGAGGCCATCTCGACTGCACCCATAGCTGCACCACTGCTGCCGCTTTTAGTAGATCCTGCCAATTCGGTTATTCCGGTCATCACACAAGGCCAAAGCGGAGAGGTCCCGATTCCAAGAATAAGACAAGCAATGGATAGCATAACTGCTGTTTTGGCATATATTATCATTCCAACAGCTACTAGGATCAACAACAAGGCACTTGTCATTGTCCAGCGAAATCCTATGCGTTCCATGACCCAGCCAGAAGGACTACGGAAGAGGTTATCCCCCAAATACTGGAGTGCAAAGGCAAAGCCCACTACCGTCACTGATAGGCCCAAAATATTCTCCATATATACTGGTAACAAAGCAACAAGCAGCGACCCTTTAACAAATTCAACTAAAAAAATAATTACCCACATCTCCAAAATAAATGGCGACGTCAAACTGATATGCGTGCGTTGTACTGCTTTCGTGGACATTCTATCACATCCAAATCCTAGTATTATGTAGATTGTTTTGTTATACTGATGCTTGCCTTAAATTTTAATATTCGCGAAAGGTTGTGACAGCATTAAATGAATCAACACCGTACTCCCCTCTTCACAGCTTTAAAAAAGCATGCCGCCGGTAATCCCGTTCAATTTCATATTCCGGGGCATAAGAAGGGGCTAGGAACCGATGCCGAATTCCGTGAGTTTATCGGCGATAACGCTCTATCCATCGATCTAATCAACATCGCACCGCTTGATGATCTACATCAGCCAACTGGCGTAATCCAGGAGGCTCAGAAGCTGGCTGCGAAGGCTTTCGGCGCCGACTATACGTATTTTAGCGTACAGGGCACGAGCAATGCCATCATGACGATGATCCTCTCTGTCTGCTCACCGGGTGATAAAATAATTGTGCCGCGGAACATTCATAAATCTGTGATGTCGGCCATTATTTTCTCCGGAGCCAAGCCTGTGTTTGTCTCTCCTGTTCAGGATGAGAATCTCGGGATAGATCACGGCATTACGACCAGTTCGCTGGAACGAGCGTTAAAGCGTCATCCGGACGCTAAAGGAGTTCTAGTAATCAATCCCACGTACTTCGGTATATGCGCCGACCTGCGTTCGATTGTCGACCTGGCTCACCAATACGGTGTACCTGTACTGGTGGACGAGGCACATGGAGTACTGATTCATTTTCATGAGGATCTGCCGGTATCGGCCATGCAGGCCGGTGCGGACATAGCTGCCACTAGTGTGCATAAGCTTGGCGGTTCCATGACGCAAAGCTCGGTACTGAATCTAAATGCTAAGACGGGTCTGATCAATCCACAACGGGTACAGACCATTATGAGCATGCTGACTACAACATCCACCTCATATATTTTATTAGCGTCTCTAGATACATCAAGACGTAATCTCGCGCTCAACGGTCATGAGATGGCAGAAAGAACCATCAGACTGTCCAACTACGCACGAGAAACGATTAATACGATTGAGGGCCTGTACAGCTTTGGAAAAGAAATACTTGGGACAGAAGCAACGTTTGATCATGACCCAACCAAGCTCAACATTCATGTGCGCCATTTAGGGATCACTGGTTACGAAACCGAAAACTGGCTGCGTGAGAAATACAACATCGAAGTAGAACTAAGCGACATGTATAATATTCTTTGCCTTATTACCCCAGGTGATACCCAAGAATCAGTAGATAAATTATTAGCTGCACTTCGGGTATTGTCCGCCATTCATTATAGCAAGGGTGAAATCTACGAGCTTAAGGTTCAGGTTCCAGAAATTCCACAGCTTGCTCTAATTCCAAGGGACGCTTTTTATGCTGATACGCAGTTAGTTCCGTTCCGTGAATCTGCTGGCTACATTATTGCAGAGTTTATATATGTATACCCGCCTGGAATTCCTATTCTTCTCCCTGGCGAAGTGATCACTCAGGATAACATCGATTATATTATTGACCATGTGGAGATCGGCCTCCCAGTTAAAGGTCCTGAGGACCGCAGTATCACTAACATAAAAGTAATTGTGGAAGCCGACCCTATTTCCTAGAACCCATCATTTCTCTATAAAATCTTCAATCATACAAAAACCCGATACTATTATAGTATCGGGTTTCTGTATATAAACATCAACTGTCATATACACAATAGAACAGCTTAAGATAGTCGCTAAAATCTATTCTTGCTGAGCAAGCAGATTGTTGTAAGCTTCTTCAACAGCTTTCCATTCTTCTTCATCTTCGATATTGTACAATACCATTTCTTCGTCTTCTTCTTCCATACGCAGAATAATGCCATCTGCTTCTGGATTTTCCTTTTCTAACAGCAGCGCGTATAGTTTCTCACCGATGTCGAAAGTTTCAACCAATACCATTTCTACATCTTCGCCCTGCTCGTTCGTCAAGGTCAGCACAAACTCCTCGTGCTCATGGTCGTGATCATGCCCGCAACCGCATGCTTCACCATGCTCATGTTTGTGATCGCTCATTGTAATACCTCACTTTGAATTGTATTATCCTACATCTGGTATCGTACCACGTTAGATTAGTTCAGGTCAATTTAGAACCCTTAATTCAGGGCTGTAATTACCTTCTCTGACACAAGGATGTAATCCGCATTTTTGGAGGGCTTAATATAGAAGCCTACCCGATATTTTCCCGCTTCTTTAAAATCATAAGTAAACTCCGAGGTTGGAAACCAGAAATTATCCTTCTGCGAGCCATCAAGCTCCTGCGACTGAATGTCCTTAACGTTTCCAGATGGATCGGTCATTGCTACTTTCACAGCTGAAATCTCTTCAGTCAGGCTATCGACCTGGCTTAATATTTTAATTTTTAACTTGCCCACATTGACATTTCCAAAAACTGTATCCCCTTTGAAAAGCACAATATGAACATTGGGCTTAAGAATCGTTACTTTCCCAGTTCCATCCCAATTCACAACTCCGCCTGCTTCTCTAGCAGGAATATACGTTTTCCCATCAATTAAATAACCGCCGTCCGTAATCTCTGTCCCGTTGCTCCATACCTTAACTTTCTTACTCACAGAATCGGCGAACAATAAGGAGCCACCCATTAAGGAAAAAGCAAACACACATAAAGTGATTTTTTTCCATCTATTCATTTGAAACCCTCCAAATAATTCATACTGTTAATGTATACTTACTTTGCTTCAGCAAGTTGCGCTAATTGAAGGTAAATATTTCATTCATCTTGCGAAAAATGATATTATGGACTTGTTCAAAGTAGATATATTAGCTATCAGCGATTTCAGGAGGGTACTTTCTTATGAGTCTGAGCCTACAAATGCTAGGAACTGGCAATGCTTTTGCAAAAAACTATTTTAACAACAATGGCTTGCTACTAGATAATGACTATACCCTACTGATTGATTGCGGGATTACAGCTCCGCTTGCCATGCATACCATCGGAAAAACCTTCCATGACGTAAATGCTACTCTAATTACACATATTCATGCGGATCATGTTGGAGGTTTGGAAGAGCTAGCGCTCACGTTAAAGCACGTATATGGTCAATCAATGACATTGCTTTTGCCTGAGACACTTATTGAGCCCCTATGGGACAACACACTAAAAGGTGGATTATATCAAAAAGATGCTGTGGCTTCCCTTGCCGATATCTTCGAGGTTACACCTATGAAACCCGGAATTACGTACAAGCTCTCCCCTTCTCTTTCGCTGGAGATTATACCCACGCCGCATATTCCAGGCAAAAACAGCTATTCTCTTCTAATCAATAACGAGATTTTTTACAGTGCGGATATGACTTTTCAGCCAGATTTACTAATAAGCCTTGTACGTGAGCGTGGCATCCGAATGATTCTACATGACTGTCAGCTTGGTGGGGCAGGTGTTGTTCACACCACTTTGGAGGAATTACTGTCTCTCCCTGAAGATGTTCGCATGCTCATCAAGCTTATGCATTATAGCGATGAACAACCAAATTTCGTTGGGCTTACAGGAGAGATGGAGTTTTTAGAGCAACATGTAATTTATAAACTCTAGCCATTAAAAAGACCGTACATTGACGCCTGTTGACGTATGTACGGTCTTTACCTTTTGAACTATGAGAATGTCGGAAGATTATCCAGATTGTTAGTTGGATCCCCATCCGCGTCGCCGCGAATATAAGTTTCCCCGTCTCTACCTTTAAAGGCATTCACTCCGGCAATATTTCCGGCCTGTACTTCTTGAAGCGCTTGGTCATACGCCAGGACACGTCCTGTAGAGGTCTGGAAACTAGTTAAATCGCCATCTCCATTTCTCTGTACGGCTACGAAACTTTCGCGTTCGTTATTTGGCACTTTAGTTCTCCCCTTGCAGTAGAATTTGCCATCATATGGCACATCCTAGCTTGCGTCAAGGAACGGTAAATTATGTGCACAAAGCTTAAAGAGTTTTCTGCATCCGTACATGTAGAATACCTGCGTCATAAAAAGGTTCTGTAGAAATCACTTCGTATCCCAGCTTCTTGTAGAAATTCTCAGCTTGACATTGTGCATCAAGAATCGAGGCTTCCAGTCCAAGTTCCCGAGCAAGCTCTTCCATAGCTAAGAGCAGAACACGTCCGTAACCTTTGACTCGATAATCTTTCAGTACGGCGATACGCTGCATTTTGGCTGTACCTGCTTTGTAGTAAATCATTCTTCCCGTAGCCACAGGCACTCCTTCATCTATAATTAGAATATGGTGCGCATTCGGACCGATAACATCGTATTCATCAATTTCTTCCTCAACCGGTACCATCTGTTCCTCTACAAATACTTTAGTACGAATATCCAGCCCCATCTGAAGCTGTTCCTCTGTAGTTACCCGTAAGATTTCTGCCGCCATGTTAGTCGCAAACTCCTCTCTCTATGTATCCAACGATAGTTGTCTATTATATAAAAATTTGACTAGAAAGAAAAGCCTGAGCATGGGAAATTATCTTTTGGTGCTGCTCTAATCTACAGAGTATACTTCTTCAGCAATCGAACGATTGTATGTGTCCTGCATCACTGGCGACAATGGGGGGTATGGACCTTGCAACTTTCCATCTAGGTTAGTCAACTCATTGATTTCCATGACCTTTGCTGGCCTCGCCTCGGAACATCCTACCACAATCATCAGTAACAGCAGACAAACGCCGACTTCCCATTTCAAAATTTTAGGCATAGCTTAACTCCTTTCACCGTTCAACTGCAGTTATTCTCATTACAGCTTTGACGGTTCAGGAGTTTTATAAACCATTTGGAACTTCATTGTCTGGTTCTAATCCTTAAAGATTCACATTTCCAACGGCATGGACCATATACATCATTCCTGCCAGAAAGCCAGCTAATACAAAATAAGCGATGCCGTATTTCCAGCGTGAGCTGGCTGGCACATCGTAATACTTATCATTCTCGTAGACCGAATAGCTGATATCACAATGCATCTTAAGATGAAGCCCATTCTCTAGGTTCACAGACTCTAGCTGTGAGATCCGTACCTTTTCAATGATACATTGTTGCGGAAGCGTAGCTCTACCAATGTAGTTCAGTTGATCCCATCTCACCCCTACATACTGCTGTCTATCCAAATCGCTGTAAGTGGTAAAAGGCAAATCTCTTCTATGCTCTGGTCCAGGAATCATATAGCCTGCATCTCTAAGTGGCTCTACCGGAATTAAGAAGCCCTTTGTCACAGAATAAAGGCGATTATTAGTACGTCTCTTGACATATTTGTTATACAAATCGTAAGCAAATAACGCCCAAATAATAAAGAACAAGATCGAACGCAAATAGATGATGATGGCTAAACCACCCACGAGACCCACAAGCCACAACCAGCGTGTAACCGCAGTAGCAATGCGTCCACCGTCTAGCGGATGAATTGGCAGTAAATTGATTAGATTAAGCAAAAAACCTATATAGGCCAAGGAATAGAGAAGTGGACTATCCATGTAATAAGCCGCTCCAAAAACTGCAGTAGCTCCAATGGTTCCTAAGATCGGACCACCAAAAGCAATATAAGCTTCTGTCTGGGCATCCAGCGGTTGCTTCTTCATTGTAATTAAAGCTCCTAAAAAAGGTATAAACAGTGGCGCGCTGACTGGAAGCCCGATTCGTTTAGCTGCTATGACATGCCCTAATTCATGGACTAGCAAGAGTAGGACAAACCCCACAGCAAACCCCCACGGATAAATCAACGCGTACGCCCATATCGAAATCATCATTGAAATTAACGGACCGGCAATTTTACCTATTTTCAGAAGAGACAAAATCGCCTTTCCTTTAAACAGGAGCATCGCCGCCCCGCCCCCCAACCATTTCCATGGCGTGGAGGAATTCTTTTTCTGCTCATTTTGCGGCAAGATCTCAAGCTCCTTTTTCTTTCAATTTTATCTAACTGCCGTACATTCCCATCCATTTTATCATAAGAGCTTAAGGAGTATTTCCATAAAAAAGCACTTGGCTAAGTATACGACGCAACTTTTAGAATCGTTTCAGCGTCAAACAAACTCTTCATTGAATTTCCTCCCCGAATTTTATGGTTACTCTCTAGGCTAACGCCGTGAACGTTATAGGCTACGGACCATAGACTGTTATCAGGGTTATTCAATTGAGGAGGTTATTTATGGATACAAATTTACATCAACAGGTCAGTTGGAATTGTATGAACAAATACGTTGGTATTACAATGACTGACGGTCAGTCCTTTGATGGCTTTATTGCCCATGTAGATCAAAACTATGTTACCCTTGCGGTTCCTAGCAACGAAATGGTAGAACGTTTAAACGGAATGCCTACACAAGAATCAGCGTATAGACAATTTGGCTTCCGACCTGGCTTTTTCCCAAGACGTCGCTTCTTTCCACGACGCATCCCTTTTTTCGGTATAAGTGATATATTTCTGCTCCCGTTCTTTATCTGACAGGGTACAAGGGGATGGAGGGGCGTCCCCCTTTTCTTTTTTAGTGAAAAGGCTCTATTCTAATATGTTAAATTAGCAAAAAAAGAATTGCCATCCTACTCTATCGTATGGTATTATGAAATTCGTCGCAGGACGGTAGCTCAGCGGGAGAGCACTATCTTGACAGGGTAGGGGTCATGGGTTCGAACCCCATCCGTCCTATACTAGAAAAGCCTTATTATATAAGGCTTTTTCTTTTGTTTGGGGATAAGTTGGAGTGCGGTAATAGGAGTAAAATAAGTCTTTGGTCAAGATTTGGTCAAAAATAGTTTTTCATAATTTCTAACCTCATAGTCTCATCTCACGCTTGCATGAGTTGCCTGATAGGCTACTCTATATTCTTTTGGGCAAAGCTAACCCGCCGCCACAACAACATTTTATTATTTTCCGTTTGGGATGGTTATTATGGCTATTTAGCCTATTGCTGCGAAAACCAAATAATTAAGTCATAAAATCGCTTCATTTATTGAGTATTGAACCTCAATGTAGTCGCTCACAAAATATGTATCGTCACCATCCGGGAGCATCCAATTTACACTAACGCTTCCTGGCTGAAAGTAACCATTCTGCTCTTTATAATCAGAATAGGTTACATACCACGGCACCAGCGAGCTGCCTTTCCCGTTTTCGTCCATATATCGGTCATTGGTATCAAAACGTATAATGTTGCCATTATTGTCAAAAGCAAATCTCCCCTTAGCAGAAACGCCCTTCCATGCAATCTCACCTTCAACGGTGTGATCGTCAACGACTGTCCATGACACATACTCCTGTAAAAACAAGGACGGCATAAATACTGCGTCTGCCAGCACCGTTATCAACTGACCCTGATCCATTTCTGCCCCGGTAGAACGAAAAAGCTGAAACTGCTTGGCAAGTACACCTGTCATAGAGCCGAATCCGTCCAACACACTGTCTTTAGCCTGCAATGGAATCCCCGCAATTCGTCCTGTCAAGAAAGCGTGTCGGTCAGGTCTGTTTACAAAATTGACCTGCATGAATTTAATCTTTATTGGCTCTTTGCCCGCCGACATACGAAACTTTGTGTTGTGAAAATATATCAGCATGTTATCCATAAAGGGCTTTCCCATATAGCCACCATTGATGATGTGCTGACGGAGCAGCGCAGGTAGTTCAGCAACATAATCTTCTGTAAATATACTTTGTGTGCTTATTTGCCTGTTTGTTTCGGTCAAGGATCTTTTTATATCTGTCAGATATTGCTCCCAAAGTCTGCCACCGGGTATTGCCAAGTACATTACTATGATTGCCAGCGCAATCAAACCTATCACCATCCAAATCATATATTCCACCTCCTTTGTCAAATGCTGATAATTCAAATGCACCTTGAATTATGAAAACAAGCTGTTTATCCGTTCAAGGCTGTCCCGTCAGCAAAGAAATTACCAAACGAATTAGAAGGCTTATCATCTTTACGTTCATTCGCAAATATTGCATTTGTTCCACTAAACATAATAGCTTTTACCATCGGGGAACACTCAATTTTAGCGGAGATATTCGAAACAAATGGAAGCCATTATTATAAATCTATTTTAAATACATATACTTTCATTGCAAATTACTTTTCTTATAAATATTCAATTTCATTGGACAATTCCCCAAAAAATTTTACGGACTATAAAAATATAATGAATAATGTCAATGATCAAAGCAGAGGAACTTGGATATTTCCGATTAAATAAACCGGATCCTACATCAATGATTATTGAGGACATAATGCAAAAATAAAAAAATCCAGTTTTTGATACGGCTACTCTTTGAACCTCTCATCACTAAAGTGACGAGATTCCTAAGTACAGAAGTCTACAGACTTCTAATGGATTAGGCTATCTCCGCAGTTCCTGCGGTTATCCATCTGACGTTATTCAGACAGAATTCTTAGTCCTTCGTTCAGAATATTTTTGCTGGCATTGTCATCTCTATCGTGTGTAACATGGCATTCTGGACATACCCATTCGCGCAAGTTGAGGTTCTTAACATCTTTGTTCTTGTAACCGCAGCACGAACATCGTTGACTTGATGCAAACGTCTTACCTACTGCGACGACTTGCTTCTCATACCACACTGCTTTGTACTCCAGCATCGTTCTAAATTGCGACCAGGATACTTCACTGATCGCTTTCGCTAATTTGCCATATTGGAGCATCTTCTTCACTTGCAAGTCCTCAATTGCAATGATGTCGTGGTTTTTGACAATATGCGTTGAGACCTTATGTAAATAGTCAGCCCTCGCATTAGCAATATGCTCGTGTATTTTGGCAACTCTGATGCGCTGTTTATTCCAATTGGAACTTCCTTTCGTTCTTCTTGAGAGAATACGCTGCGCCTTGGCAAGCTTCTCTTCCAACGTCCGAAAAAACTTAGGATTTCGGAATACTTCGCCGTTTGAGAGGATCGCAAAGTTTTTTAGACCCATATCGATCCCGACGGATGAATCCGTCTTTGGCAAAGGCTGCACATCTACCTCCGCAAGTATAGACACGAAATACTTACCCACTGGATTCCGCCTAAGGGTAGCACTCAGAATCCGTCCTTTTATTTTTCTAGACTTTGCGAATGGAACACATCCAAGCTTAGGAAGCTTGATCTTGTGACCGACAATAGCGATGTTGTTGTTTGTGAAGTGGGTTTGATACGACTGAAGAGGATTCTTTTTGCTCTTGAATTTAGGGGCATCGTTTTGCTTCTGGTAGAATCGACTGTAAGCATCAGTAAGATGCCGCAGTGCGTTTTGAAGTGCAAATTTATCAGGCTCTTGTAGCCATTCCTTCGTTCGTTTGAGTAATGTAAGTTCAGCAGAGCATTTCCCATACGACAACCCTTTTCCTGTATCTTTATAGGCTTCATTCCATCTGTTCAGAAAGTGATTGAACACAAACCGACTACAGCCAATCGTTTTATGGATCAGCAGCTGTTGTTCTGCGTTTGGATATATGCGGAACTTGTACGCTTTATGCGTCAGCATGGCTTCACTTCACTTTCTGATTTTGGATGTACTCTCGTATTTGCGATTCCGTATTTTCGCTAACGGTAGCAATGAAGTATGAGGGGTTCCACAGATTGCCTCCCCCTAGTTTCTTTTTAAGATCAGGAAATTCTTTGAATAGCAGTCTGGCAGATACACCTTTAAGTGCTTTGATCATACTCGGTATAGAGTGTTGTGGAGAGCAGTCAATCAGCAGATGTACGTGGTCTTCATCACTTTCCATCTCGCTGATGATGAAGTTATTATCTAATGCAATTTGACTCCATATTTCTTTGAGTCTTACATCCAATTTGCCTTGAAGAACCTTGTGACGATACTTTACACACCATACAATATGATACTGGATAGAGTAAACATATCCTCGACCACGCTTTACTTCTGACACGTTTTCACCTCTAGATATATAATAACATATGTAGTTGTAATTAGGCGATAAAATCATGTCATATTGATAATTTTATCACTTAAATATTTTAACATGTGTCGTACAATTAACGTGTCTATAACACGCCTTGTCCGAAGTTTTCTAACTCACGACTAAAGTCACGGGTTTGCGAAAACTACTCTATCAACGTTCAGATGGGTTATCGTCTGTGATCCTTGGGGGTATAAGCTGCTGTAACAGTTGGCATACTTTTGATTAGTGACTACATCATAGTGCTTTCCGTCTATCGAGATAAAAGTAGCACAAATGTTCGCATTAAGGTATAATCGTAGTTACTTACAATCAAAGGAGTCTTGCCCTATGAGTCAAAGAGTTCCCTACTATGAAATTGCACCCGATGCTATGAAAATTATGATGGATATGGAGGCATACACCAAAAAGTCTACAATCAATCGCACTACAAGAGAGCTTATCAAAATTAGAGTCTCTCAAATTAACGGGTGCGCCTACTGTATAGATATGCATACTACTGATGCTCGCAAGATGGGTGAAACTGAGCAACGGATTTATTGTTTAAATGCTTGGAATGAATGTACCTTTTATACACCAGAAGAGAAGGTTGCTCTCGAATTATCTGAGCATATTACTCTAATCCCTACCAAAAGAGTTCCTGAAGACCTATATAAGCGAGTACGTGAACATTATGACGAGAAACAATATGTTGATCTTGTCCTAATCATCAATCAAATCAATAGTTGGAATAGAATTTCAATTTCAATGGGCAATACAGCAGCTGAAAAATAATGGCTCACAATGAACACCTTAGGGTGTTCTTTTTCATTTTGCGGTTTTCTCTCCTCTCTGATATATCCATATGAATCAATATATACTCCGCTTCTGTTTAGCACATTGATATCTATTGTGCATTTTATATAGAGAAGCTTAATAGAAAGGAGTAGATCAGAATGGCAACTCGTCAGCCTGATTTAGTATTGATCACTTGGAGCAGAAATCCTTTGGTTCGTGGATCTACACGTAGAATTATTTCTGTCCGCATCATAGGAAATGCTGAGCCTTGTCGACCTAGTTTAAGACCAAATGGATTACTTAATACCGCCTTAGCTTGTTTATTAGACAACGACGTTGGTTTTAAAGTAGTGTTTCGTAAAAAAACTTCAAGTATTAGCGGATATTTGTTGTTACAACGCCATTGATATTTATCAGAGGGCAGTGCAATTGCTGTCCTCTT
This sequence comes from Paenibacillus sp. FSL R10-2734, assembly GCF_037963865.1. Lineage (NCBI taxonomy): Bacteria > Bacillati > Bacillota > Bacilli > Caryophanales > Paenibacillaceae > Paenibacillus > Paenibacillus sp. FSL R10-2734. The sequence continues at coordinate 4,962,293 of NZ_CP150170.1, forward strand.
TTTTACTGTTAGGATGCTCAGCGCACATTAAAAAGCCCCATTGGAATTATTCCAACAGGGCGATTGTACAAATCAATAATGCGTATGTTTAACTCTCCATTGCTCTAACTTTATAAACAACCAGAATGAATAAATACCGATAGTTATAATAGTTAATAGCCACCACTTAATCCAATTCCCAAAGAGCTGTATTGCAGTGCCGTCAAAAGTAAGTCTTCTTCCGTCTATATCAGTGTGAGTTACCTTCCAACGATACAACATAACATGTGCCCAGGGATAACAGATACCCAAAGTACATATTGTGACAATCGCCCCGAGTATACTCCAACCTATGTACTGAGCGAGCCCACCGTCAAAATAGGACTCTCTACTCCCTTGCTGTAATGAACCAGGTACATTTACACCTGTTACTGTGCTCATTTACACCACCCCTTTACAAAATTATACAATATGATTAATTCTTCATCACAAACCATTTTTCATCTTTCACTGCCTAGTTCTCATGCCTAATCAATTCATCACACTTTGACCGTTTCGAACAAGCAAATGATTGATCATTTCTTGTGCAACAAAAACATATGGATACAGAAACAGCCTACTGATACTGACAAATATAGAAATAGGGTTACTAACTCCAAAATCATTTTGGTACCAAAGTGCCGCTGGATTTGAGGGTTCAGGCTCAATAAGTTCATACTTTTCCATCAGCTTTTCCTTGGCTTCGCTATCCATTACAGCTCCGATACCTTTATCCGCAAGAACTGATCCTGATGGAAAATACGCCATGATTAGGACAAAAGAAATCATGAGTATTACCAGTTTCTTTTTACGCATAACACAGCTCCTAATTCTTTCTATGGTCTCCTCTAATCTTGCACCCGCTCAAATTATTTCTTGGGTAATCGCAGGAAAACTATGTATTCGACAATCTTAAATTTCGTCTGACCTACCTTCAACCGACTCATAACGAGTACGTATCTCACGATTTTTAGCGTAGATGTATAAATCTAGGGCCACTATTCCTCTACGTGCCAGTTTTACAAGCAGGATAAAAAAGTAGAGCCCCAAGCCAATAGATATTAGCCAAGCTAAAAAGAACAAGACACCTGCTCCCCCTCCGAAAAAAAGCCCTGTATGTCCCATACGATTTATCATCTCCTTTAGCAATTTTCACTTTTTATCATTCTATATTGCCTGAACTTAAATAAATATATGGAAACTCACACATGAGCTGGGGCACCCTCCTTAAAGACTCGCGTATACATTACATAAAGGAGTGATAAATCATGGGCTTTTTTATGTTCCTCTTTGTTCTGTTAGCGCTACTTAACATCTTTTTCCCTCGACTCGGATGGTACATGCGATACGGTTGGATGGTCAAAGGTGAAGCTGAGCCAAGTGATGCCTATTTATTAATGACCAGGCTCAGCAGCATATTGGTACTTGTTGTCTTTTTGTTCTTATGGTTCAACTTTTAATTTAACCCAACGCTCTTAACACATCCTCAATCTTACGCTGGTGCGACAATACGCCGTAATTCATCCAGGCCATAAAATCCACCTCATATACGCAGCCGTTACGCACAGCAGGCAAGCTGCGCCAGAGTTGTGTATCCAGCAGTTCTCGTCCTCCTCCTTCAAGCCGATCAAAGGTAATGAACAAATGATCCGCAGTCAGATTTGCAAGCTCTTCTTTTGTCAGGTTTATCCGATTCTTTCCACGGGTCAACTTCCGAACCAAGCTATGGGGCTGCAAGCCCAAATCATGATGGAGCACGCTTCCTGTATATCCCAAATCCTCACATCCATAGAGAGTGATTCCGTACGAAGATATTCTTATGCAAGCTATAGTCTGATTATGGACGGAACGGGTGAGCACTCGCTTGGCTTGCTGTGCCTGATCCTCATAATTGCCGATCACTTCCTGGACGCGTTCCGTTCTGCCAAAGACGGCTGCTGCGGAATACAACGTGGCACGCCAATCCTCTTGATGAACAGGCAGCTTGAACAACGGAGCGATCCGACTGCACTCCTCCAGATGCCAACGCTGAAAGCCATTATCCAGCAAGATCAATTCAGGCGTGTACCGGGAGAGCTCCTGCCAATTACGAGTCGAAATATCTACCGCAGGCACATTGTGGAGAGCCAGGTACTCTTGTTTTCCCCACTCGGCGTGAGAATATTGCGCCACAGGAGTAATATCCAGAGCCAATAGATAATCTTCCAAAAAAGGAGCGAACACCCTCAATCCATCCTGATGGAAGCTTCTGTATTGGCCGGGAGTAACACCAACTGATCTTTTAAAACGCCGATTAAAATAATACTCATTGCTATATCCGACGGATAACGCGATATCATGCATGCGGTCATTCGTGAGCAGCAACTGCTGCTGCGCCCTTTCAATACGAAGCCCGTTTAAATGCTCCAAGGGAATTCTCCCTGTCACTTCTTTAAAAGTTTGTGTGTAGCGTGCACGTGTTATGCCCGCAACTTCAGCCAATTGATCGACGGTTACTGTTTGGTTATAATGCTCCTCCATATAGTGAATGGAACGCTGTATTGCCTCATGATCACCCGTGATTCGAATAACAGAGGAATTTGCACGCATGATTAACAGTAGCAGCTCCTGAAAGCGCGTATGGCCTGCGAACCATTCGATCTCATCTGTGCTTCTACGGCTATGATAGATAGATTCTAACAGTAATTTACATTGTGAAAAGGGTCTACAGCCTAGCAAACCAGATCGAAGGATGTCCTCTTTAGTCCTTCTTTCTATTTCACTCTGCCTGTTTTCCCCGATTTCAATGATTTCAAAAGTGAGCCGATAATAGCTAAGTCCCCGCTCCTCGGCATTGATTTTGCTTAATAGCCCTGGTTCGAACAAGAACCCAGCACCTTTTTCCAGTGGAAACTGCCTCATCTCAGCATCAACAACCCCCTGTCCTTCCGATACAATGATGAGAGTGTGATCCTGAAACACCTCACTCTGTCCGTTGCCTGACTGGGACTTAGTTTCTATATTAATCAAGCTATAGAATAGCTTCCTTCTATTGTTGTCTTGCAAATCTTTTGCCATTTTCCCACCCCCAATTGAGAATCATTTTCATTCACTTCAGTTTAAAACAAAAAAGAAGGTCTATCAAGGGTGCTGATAGACCTTCTTTGTGCTATTCCTTAAGACGACTGCCAGTTATTTCACCATAGCTTCCAGCAGGTCATCAAGCTTCATCGAATTGGCTGTTATGGCACCAGACTGCCAGTGGGAACGTTCCATTCTATAAATATTCCCGTTCTTCACCGCAGGTAGGTTCTTCCACAAAGGGCCATCAAGGATTTGGATCGCTTCCTGATTCCCATCAGTATCCCAGCCCCCATTGTCAGGGAACACGATGATATGATCCGCTTCGAGCTGAGGAATAAGCTCTTCGGAAATAATAGATTGATATTCAGTCATTTCTGCAGCCATAGGCACAGGTGTCAGGCCGAATTGAGAATAAATCACACCGGTAAAACGGTTTTTAACACCGAATAGAGCAAAGGTTTTATCCGCTACGTTAAGCCGGATTACTGCTACTTTATCCTGACCCAGAGCCTGCTGTAGCTTGGCTTTTCCATCTGCCACCTTCTGATCATACTCGGCGAGCACAGCCTCAGCCTTCTCTGGAATACCGAGCGCATCGGCAATAGCTGTAAGCACTTGTCTTGAGTCCTGCAGCACTGCTTCAGGGAGACGATAGGTTGGTGCTACCTTGGAATATTGTTCATACCTCGCCGCATCCGCGCCTCCGTCCGCAATGATCAAGTCGGGGTCTTTTTCTAGCAATACCTCCATGCTTCCGGTGATATCAAACTCTGGCACATCCAGATTTAAATAATCCTGTTTGCCCCAGCTTGGATGATACCACTGAACCACTGGAGTAACGCCCAATGCTTTCAGATAATCTTCAACATAGATCCCGGCCACCCGTTTAGGATGAACTGGAATATCCACATCCCCAAATTCCCCAGCAATCGTCCGAGTTGCACCCTCTTCTGAGGCATTCCCACTTCCTTCGGTTGGCATGCTGCTACTCGTTGAGGCAGGTTCCTCTACGTTCTCTGTCTTAGCAACGTTATCTTTCGCAGTATTGTTATTCGTTCCGCATGCCGCAAGCGCGGTCATTGCCATAATAAGTAATGCTGCCCACAAAAACTTCCGACCCCATCTTACCATTATCCCTTCACTCCAGTGCTCTATTGTAATTGATTATCATTCTCAATAATCTTTATCACAATAGTAGCATGACTTTTATAGCTTTCAATGCACTTTCTCCACAAAAATCTTATACAAACTATGAACTAGTTTCTAATTTCCACCTCAAATTTCTTTTTTACGATTGATTTATACAATGCTTTCGCTTACAATGAACTCATAAACGCGCGTTTATGAAATGAGGGGAAACATGCGCAGCGAAGATATAGCTAAGTTGGCCGGGGTTTCCAGAAGCACGGTATCCCGCGTGATCAACAACTATTCCAACGTCCCTGAAGAGACCCGGGCCAAAGTGCTGCGGGTAATTGAGCAACATCAGTACGAACCGAACAGCTTTGCAAGGGCTTTAGCCGGTAAAAAGACCGATACGATCGGACTTTTCGCCATCAGTATGAACGAGAAGGAGAATGTCACACGAATTTATCAGAACAATTACTTTGCACCATTCGTTGATGCCGTAGTCGACACTTCGAATGCCCGCGGATGTTATGTACTGATTCATACGGTGTACTCTCCCGACGATTTTATCAAGGTAAAGCAAGCTTTTCTTCAAAAACGGATTGACGGCGGTATAATCGTCGGCACTCAGAAGGATATTAATATCGTCCGAGAAATGGTAGGGCTCGACTCACCTCTCGTACTAATTGATTATGATATCTCTGAGATTATGTCGGAGCATCTCGACCGCAATCATCTGGCCATTGTGAACTCCAAGGATTACGAGGGTACCACAGAAGCGATTGAATATTTGATCTCTCTAGGTCATCAAGAGATCGGTATCATCTGTGGGCAAATGAATACGTACTCTGGTCGAGAGCGTTATATGGCCTATGAAGATACGCTGAAAAAGCATGGTCTGTCTATGAATGAGAGATTTATCCTAAATGGTGATTTTCTGAAAGAGACTGCTTACGAAGAGGTTAAGAAGCTTCTTGCTTCTGGTGAACCTTTACCAACAGCCTTCTTCTCATCCAACGATGACATGGCTTTATCAGCGATGGAAGCGTTCTCCGAGTATGGAATTAATGTCCCTGAGGATATCTCCATTGCCGGATTTGATGACATTCAGCTAGCATCCCGTATTCAGCCTAAGCTGACCTCTGTACGCTTGCCGATTTACGAAATGTCCAAGGCTGCAGTGGAAAAAGTAATCGAGCTGTGTGATTCACAGCAACCTACTTACAGTACGATCAGCTTTCCAGCTCGTTTAGTGGAGAGAGATTCCTGTCAACCGCCGAAGAAATAGTTTAACAACATTCCTTCACTGAAGAAATCTACATATTTTTCTGTGAAGCTGCTATGATTCGGTATCGAAACTACTGCTTTAGTTGTCTTGCTTGAAAACATTGAGAAAAATCCCTTCCCTCGAGGGAATTTTTTCTGAAACTTATAAACGCGCGTTCACAATCGAAAGGAGACTTTCTCACATGAAATTCGGAACCTTTGACGACACTCGTAAAGAGTATGTAATTAACACACCTAAAACACCTTACCCTTGGATTAACTATCTTGGTAACGAGCAATTTTTCGGACTAATTTCTAATACAGCTGGTGGTTACACCTTCTATAGAGACGCTCGTCTCAGAAGATTGACCCGCTACCGTTATAACAATATCCCACTGGATACTGGCGGCCGCTACTACTATCTTTATGATGATGGTGATTTCTGGACCCCAGGCTGGATGCCAGTAAAACGTGATCTGGACTTCTACGAATGCCGTCACGGTCTTGGCTACACTTCTATTACTGGCGAACGCAATGGTATCTCTGTAAATCAACTAGCATTTGTACCTATGGGACACAATGCTGAAGTACATCGCCTTAAAGTGAAGAACACTAGCTCCGCTAAGAAATCCGTGAAACTGTTCTCTTTTGCAGAGTTCTGTCTGTGGAATGCACAAGATGATATGACTAACTTCCAACGCAATCTCAGCTGTGGTGAGGTTGAAGTCAAAGAATCCGTTATTTATCACAAAACAGAATATCGTGAGCGCAGAAATCACTACGCTTTCTACTCTGTGAATAAAGCAATTGCTGGTTTTGATACTGACCGTGAGTCTTTCGTAGGCATGTACAATGGTCTGGAAAGCCCGCAAGCTGTAGTTGCTGGTGAACCTACTAACTCCGTAGCTAGCGGCTGGTCCCCTATCGGATCGCACGCACTGAACATTACACTTGAACCAGGCGAAGAGCAAAGCTTTATCTTCGTACTTGGATACATCGAGAACCCTGAAGAAGACAAATGGGAATCTCCGAACGTAATCAACAAAAAACCAGCCGAAGCATTGATTGAGCAATTTGCTACAGACGCTCAAGTAGATGCTGCACTTGCTGCACTTGCTGCTCACTGGGATAACCTGTTGTCAAAATATCAAATCCAAAGTGGCGACGAGAAACTAGATCGCATGGTTAACATCTGGAATCCATATCAATGTATGGTTACCTTCAACATGTCCCGTTCCGCTTCTTATTTTGAATCCGGTATCGGCCGTGGTATGGGCTTCCGTGATTCCAACCAAGACTTGCTCGGATTCGTTCACCAAATCCCTGAGCGTGCTAAAGAACGTATTCTTGATATCGCTGCTACACAATTTGAAGATGGTAGTGCCTATCACCAATACCAACCACTCACCAAAAAAGGTAACAATGAAGTCGGCACCGGCTTTAACGATGATCCGCTTTGGTTGATCCTGGGTACGTCTGCTTACATCAAAGAAACTGGCGATACTTCGATTCTCGATGAGCAGGTTCCTTTTGATAGCAATCCGGATAACACCGCTACTCTGTTCGAGCACTTGAAACGCTCCTTCGAGCATGTAACTAACAATCTCGGACCTCACGGCTTGCCACTAATCGGTCGCGCAGACTGGAATGACTGCTTGAACTTGAACTGCTTCTCTACAGAGCCAGGTGAATCTTTCCAAACGACTGCCAACATTGAAGGTCGCGTAGCTGAATCCGTATTTATCGCGGGTCTGTTCGTCTTCGTTGGTCCTGACTACGCTGAAATTTGCCGTATGCGCGGACTTGACGATGTAGCTGTAGATGCTGAAGCTAAGATCGACAACATGCGTGATATCACACTTACCCACGGCTTCGACGGCGACTGGTTCTTGCGTGCTTATGATCACTATGGCGACAAAGTCGGCTCCAAAGAAAACGAAGAAGGTAAAATCTTCATCGAGCCACAAGGCATCTGCGTAATGGCTGGTATCGGTGTGGAAAATGGTCAAGCGGAAAAAGCTCTGATTTCGGTAAAAGAGCATTTGGATACGGATTACGGTATCGTGCTGCAACAGCCACCTTACTCCAAGTACTATCTGAACCTGGGTGAAATTTCCACGTACCCTCCGGGCTACAAAGAAAATGCTGGTATTTTCTGCCACAATAACCCTTGGATCATGATCGCTGAAACTGTTCTTGGACATGGCGACAGAGCGTTTGAAATCTATAAGAAGATCGCTCCTGCTTATCTTGAGGACATCAGTGAGGTTCACCGTACTGAGCCTTATGTATACTCACAAATGATCGCCGGTAAAGACGCTGTTCGTCACGGAGAAGCTAAAAACTCATGGTTGACTGGTACTGCTGCTTGGAACTATGTAGCGATTACACAATCAATCCTTGGTATTCAAGCGGACTTTGCCGGTCTGAAGATCGAACCTTGTATTCCTGCAGAGTGGAATAGCTTCGAAATTACACGTGTCTTCCGTGGAGATACTTATGTGATTCAAATTAAGAACCCGAACCATGTATCCAAAGGTGTAGCTAGTCTTACCTTGGATGGCGCAGCTGTAGAAGGTAACATCATCACTCCTGTCGGAGATGGCGCTGTGCATCAAGTGGTTGTAGTACTGGGCTAATACAAAAAAAATCAGATCAACCGTTCGTTGAACGATTAATCTGATCTAAGATTTATAGTAGATGACTCCTGAATTCTTCAGGGGTCATCTTTTTTTACCCTTCCACAACATCTGCTCTTAAATAACTCGCAACCTCAAGCATTCTCGGAATCACAGCTTCATTGCTGCCAGAAACGTAAATATCGCCTTGATAATACCTAAATGGGATCTTAGTATCGCCATAGCTCCACATAAAGAAATCTCCATCAATGGACATCGTAGTGGCGCCTACTACTGTAAATACAGATGTATAGGAGAAATCAGGTTTGGACGCGAAATATTCCTTACACTCTTCTAAAGATATGGATTGTGCTGAATCTCCATCATTCTGCATAGCTCTTGTAATTCGATAACGTTTGCTCATTGTGATGCCTCCAATATTTTCTGTAAAAAGTCAATTACCTTGTCCCGATCAAATATAGCATATAATGAAGCGTAAATCCCAGCAATCCTAAACCTTAAAGTTGTTAATGTGTTAACGGCAAAGGAGTTATCTCATAAGAGGATATTACCCACGAATAAAGTAATCTCAGTTGCTCAAATACTCGCTATATCGAAAAAACCTGCACAAGAACATTTTTCTAAGATGGAAAGGTTGCTAAAATACTGATGCCTGCAAATCTGCAGTTATTTGTGATTCAAAAGTAGCCTTCAACCCATAAGCATGGAAAAACCTGCACATTTTCAGGTTTTGGACTTTCTAAAGATGATATCGGTTTAAAAAACTGTACTTTTGCAGGTTTCCTCTGGTTTGGTGAATGGCGTATGGAATGGTGGTACGAGAATTCAAGCGTAAAAATGAGTGCGTAAGAATAGAGCTTATGAATCAGAGAGTAAAAACGTAAAAATCAGAGCGTAAGAATAGATAGAAGTATGGTTGGACTAAGTCGTAGGGGGCGACGAGCGTCATCGTACATTTTAGACGAAAAAAAAGGACAGGCTGTAAAATACAGCTGCCCCGATCGGTGGATACTGCAAAACAGTAACCAGTCCCGATATCTTTGCCTGTTCTATAACTTACATACTGCCTTCAGGAATCCATACCTTCATCTCTCCACTGCCACGATTGCCCCACAAGTAATACGGAACAGCTTTGACCTTAACAGGTTGTAGGGGTGCTTTCTTTCTGTTGTAAAGTCCACCGCTCCAGCCTTCTTGATCTACACGCAGCCCATCTGCCTCGACAACAACAGCGCCACCGAGCAAAGTCTCATCAAATACCGCAGTGAATTCACTATCTTCCCTTAAAGAAATGGAGCTTAGCGGTTCACCGTTATCAACACTTTCAAGGCAATATACAAGGGGTCCACGCTGAATCGTTACTTTTTGAGCATCTGCACGTAAATTTGGATGTGCGTAAATGCGATGTGTCTCCATAGGGTCATTCACTTCGATTACGTCTCCTGCTTTCCACATTCTACGGATAACGAGGTACCCCTGCTCCATGTTCTCAGCAGTATTCAAGGCTTGACCATTGACTCTGATTTCAATTCCCTGACTCCAAGCGGGTATGCGCAGTGCAATTCCGAACTCTGCTGCTACTGCGGGATTAATCTTCATTGAGACTGTGCCTTCCCACGGATAGTTACTTTCTTGCTGAATCACGACATCAGTACCACCAAACTTGGTGTTCAACTCGCTGCCAATATACAAATTCGTGTAGAGTGTATCGCCATGAACCGTGTAAATATATTGATTGAGCGAAGTTAATAGGCGTGCCACATTCGGAGGACAGCAGGCGCAGCCAAACCAGCCTTGACGTTCAGACTTCACATGACGTCTATCCGGGTTGCAGCTGCACGCTTGAGGCCATACTTCCAGTGGATTAACATAGAAGTAGTGCTTACCATCCTGCGCCATCGAGCCCAGCACATTGTTATAAAGTGCCCGCTCCATGACATCGGCATAACGTGCATCCGGCGATATTCTCAGCATACGATGGGCAAAAAAGATCAGCCCAATAGATGCACAAGTCTCTGCGTACACCGAATCGTTAGGCAAATCATAGTCGAAGGTGAATGCCTCCCCTCGATGCGTAGATCCGATCCCTCCTGTAATGTACATTTGCTTGTTAGTCATGTTATTCCACAGTCTCTCGCATGCTTCACGCAGTGTGTCATCACCCGTAATTGCAGCTAAATCAGCCATAGCTGTGTACATATAAACAGCGCGTACCGAATGTCCTACAGCCACATCCTGCTCTCTTACCGGAAGATGACTTTGATAATATTTCAAATCTAAATTTTCCTTCTGTCCTGTGAAAAAATTGATACTCCCCAGACCATCCCACTGTTCCTTTAAGAAATTTGGCTGTTGGCCTCTCTCGTTAATAAAAAAGCTGCTGAGCTGCAAATATCGTTCCTCACCTGTGAGGCGATACAGCTTAACGAGCGCGAGTTCAATCTCCTGATGTCCATCATATCCCCGCATTTTGCCTTCTTCCGGTCCAAACACAGAATCGATATGATCAATCATTCGGCACATGATATCGAGCAGTTTTCTTTTACCGGTAGCTTCATAGTAAGAGACGGCAGCCTCAATGAAATGCCCAGCACAGTATAGCTCGTGACAATCGTTCAGATTGGTCCAGCGTTTTCTGGGCTCTTTTATCGTAAAATAAGTATTTAAATATCCATCTTCCTGCTGCGCCTCGCCAACTAGATCAATGACTTCATCTGCTTGACGCTCTAGCTCAGGATCACGTTTGATGCTTAAGGAATAACCGACGGCCTCCAGCCACTTGGCTACATCACTATCTTGAAACACCCAGCCGTAAAATTCACCTGTCTTCCGGCCTGCAGCAATCTCAAAGTTAGCGATGGCGTGACTTGGTTCAGCTCCCGGTGCTCTATCATGCAATGCCTCATATTGATACGGGATTACAACATCCTGTACCAGCTTTATATAACCTCCCCAGAAATCATCCTTAATGCTAACAGTTTGATCTTTTGCAACTCGCCCATCCTGCATAGTTTTGTTCATCATCATCTTCCCCTCTGCCTTATTTCATACTCGCTAAATACAATTATAGAGGGTAGAATAGATAAAAAATACGATCAGAAACAACCCCTTTTTTGTACTATTTCACACTCCAACATCGAAGAATAATTCAAGTTTGAACTAACATGGAAAGGAGCGGTAAATTACACAATGGGTCCTTCATTTATACATTTCGCTGCGCCGCCATTTCCTTATTTTCTAGAATGCAATCGCACGGTTTATCAACCCGGAGAGCAACATCCGAATAGAAGGCATATCGGGATATTTGATCTAATTATCGTGGAACAAGGATGTCTATTTATCGGTGAAGAGCATAATCAATGGGAGGTTTCAGCTGGTCATACACTGCTCTTACTACCTGATCGCTATCATTATTCCGTTAAGCCATGCGAAGAGACTACTTCATTCATATGGATTCATTTTCATACCCTCGCAGATTGGTCTAGCTCTGAGGCTGAACCCGTGTATATCAACCGTGAAACACATTTTCGGCAGTTTCTTACTCATCCGTATACCATTCGAGTACCGCAGTTCGGCCCCCTCCCTGACCCTTTTGAACGGAGTGGACAAGCCGAAATGTTGTTACAGCTGTCCGCTGGGCGGCGTTCCAGCGCGGTATGGCAGCAGCAACGGATATTTGAAGAAATGCTGCGGATGATGGACCTAGCACAGCATGATACTTCAGAAAGTCACGCGGTGGAAATCGCTGAGCAGACGGAGACTTATATCCGCAATCATTATGCGGAACCTCTCTCCAACGCCTCTCTCGCAGACGCGCTGCATTTCCACTATAACTACCTTGCTCGTTGTATGAAACGGGTATATGGACTGACTCCGATGGAGTATTTGACGGATTACCGTTTGGAACAGGCCAAGCTACTGCTGCTTAAGACAGAGCTCTCTATAGCCGGGGTCGCAGAACGTACCGGTTTCGAGAGCACTGCCTACTTCTCGCGTAGATTTGCTCAGCAGATTGGAATCTCTCCGCTTCGCTTCCGCAAGCGGTATTCTCGTTAAAAACGCAAGCAGCACGCCTCCGATGATTGGAGACGTGCTGTTTGCGTTTATGAGATGCGTCGTTAATTTGTATGGTCTATGGAAATTAGACACAAGCAGCTCCCCTGGTTCGAAGAAACCTGAATTCACTGATGTGATTGGACAAGACTCCGATTGCTCATCATTACATTTCTTGTGGTTCCTCCTACGCACTCATTCACTCTCCTTCACACTCCTTGCTCCTTGCTCCTTTCTCCATACAGTAACTTTCCTTTCTGGACTTGCTCGTGCTTACCTAAAGAATCTCGGTGAGCACGCTACTTGATCCTCCCAATGCAAAAGTAGCTTGTTTAAAATGCAATCCACTACGAAGGTGCGATGAGTTGGCTAAGGGGATACGGACGGGCGCTACTTAAAGGATGGTTTAGTTGGTTTGGTGTAGTTGGTGTAGTTGGTTTGGTGTAGTTGGCGAGAGTACTTGTTGTCTAATGTACGTTCCGGACCCTATTGCTGCTATTTTCGATTTTCGGCCTATTTTGCACCAGGTTCGGACTGTATAGCTCTTATTGCACATGATTTGCTCGATAATAGGCTACATTTATGCGAATAGCTGCAACTGTGTCCGATTGCTCGATAAAACACCCCAAATCTCACAAATAAGGGCTCCTGTGTCCGCATGATCTCTGTGCAGCTACTTACTTGTTGTCTAATGAGCGTTCCGGACCCTATTGCTGCTATTTTCGATTTTCAGCCCATTTTGCGCCAGTTTCGGACTGTATAGCTCTTATTGCACATGATTTGCTCGATAATAGGCTACATTTATGCGAATAGCAGCAACTGTGTCCGATTGCTCGATAAAACACCCCAAATCTCACAAATAAGGGCTCCTGTGTCCGCATGATCTCTGTGCAGCTACTTACTTGTTATCTAATGAGCGTTTCGGACCCTATTGCTGCTATTTTCGATTTCCTGCCCATTTTGTGCCAGTTTCGGACTGTGTAGCTCTTATTGCACATGATTTGCTCGATATTAGGCTACATTTATGCGAATAGCTGCAACTGTGTCCGATATCTCGATAAAACACCCCAAATCTTCGAAATAAGAGCTCCTGTGTCCGCATGATGGTATGGTTTTGTCTGCACGCCTTTTCTATCTACACTCGCCATGCCCTCACACATCATGTAACATACGACTCTTTCTCACTGACTAGAATCAGCTTTTTTTATCACACTGCAATTTTTTGGAAGTGACAAGCATATTTATAGACATGCCTTTAATGTGGAGATGTTAAATATGCGGTCATTAAGATACCTTATCATTCTTATAGGAAGCTTACTTGTTGCTACGGGAACTAATTTTTTTCTCGTACCTTATAAAATCCTGGATGGGGGAATAATAGGGATAGCCCTCATTATCAATTATTTATTCGACGCTAAAATTGGCTTGGCCGTCCTGATCTGTAGTCTCCCCATATTCATCTTAGCCTGGTTAAAGGAACGCGATATTTTCTACAACAGTGTACTCGGTCTATTGACCTCCTCTTTTCTGATTGAGCTTCTCGGTCCGGTTCAATACTACTTCCTGTATTATTTCGAATTTGGCTCCATTTCTAGCGCCATAATTGGCGGTTTTTTGATGGGAACGGGTCTTGGGATTATGTTGCGCTTTAAAGCAAGTACAGGTGGAACCGATCTGCTTGCTCAATTTATAAAAAGGTATGTTCCGTTGAACCTTGGAGTCATCATTTTTTTGACTGACTTTATGATTATCGGTGCTGGGGGAATCCTCATTTCCAAAGAAACCTTCTTCCACTCCATCCTCACGATTATCTCCGGGGGCGTGGCTACGGGTCTGTGCACCCTCGAGACTCAAGATAAATGGAAATAAATATGAATATACACGATCGTATGTTCGTATTATAATAAGAAGAAAAAATCTAACGTATCACTACCTCACCTGGAGTGTGTGAACTTATGAACAAAGAGCGTGTCATTATGCTATCTGATTGCCAAAGCTTCTATGCCTCCGTGGAGAAAGCCTCTAATCCGCAGTATAGCAACAAGCCGCTGATCGTAGCTGGAGACCCGGCTAGACGGAGCGGTATTGTGCTGGCTGCCTGCCCTATAGCCAAATCTTTTGGCATTACTACCGCCGAGACGTTGAAGGAAGCGCTGGCAAAATGCCCCGAAGTCATCGTGGTCAGACCGCACATGCAGCAATATATCGATGTCTCCTCCCAAATCACAGATATTCTACGCAAGTTTAGCGATCAGGTAGAGCCCTATTCTATCGATGAACAGTTTATTGATGTCAGCGGTAGTCTCAGCTTATTCGGCAGTCCGAGGGAGATTGCTACCGCCATTCAGGATTTAATTCGTAGAAACACAGGTGTGCGTGCGCGCATCGGCATTGGATATTCCAAGGTTACCGCCAAAATGGCCTGTGACCTATGGGCCAAGAAGAACAAGGATGGTATATTCACCCTCACTCACGAGAAGCTTCCGAATGCACTCTGGCGCCTCCCCATTAGCGAGCTGTTCATGGTAGGTCGCCGTATGTCCGCCCACTTCCAGAGCATGGGCATCACGACGATTGGCCATTTGGCGCAAATGCCGCTAAGCGAGCTGAAATGGCGCATGCGGGAGAAATTCCACAAAAAATGTAACATTGACGCCGAGCTATATTGGCGGATAGCCAACGGTATTGATGACAGCCCCGTAAGCCCAAGCACCTACGAAGTCGCACCGAAAAGTGTCGGGCACCAAATGACGCTGCCACGGGATTACTATAAGCTGCAAGATATTAAGACCATCATTCTTGAGCTGTCTGAGCTTGTATGTAGACGTTGCCGCAAACTGAAAGTGCATGGTGCCGTCGTAACTATCGGCTGCCAAGGTGCCAGCTTTGATGACCCCACAGGCTTCTCAAGACAGACTACGATGAGTGATCCTACGAATGCGACCCTGCTGGTTTATGAGGCCGCTCTCACTCTCTTCAAGCTGCACTGGGATGGTCAGCCTGTGCGTAGAATTCACTTAAGCTTGTCCAATCTATCTGACGAAAGCCAGTACCAGCTAACGCTATTTGAGTCTCGCCCTCGCTATCGTGAACTCGAACGGGCTACCGATGCGCTCAAGAATAAATACGGGGAGACGATCATTGGGAGGGCAGCTTCTTTCACAGATGCCGGGCAGCTTAAGGACAGATCTAGAAAAATCGGCGGACACTATAAATGAGCAGTACATTCTTATGCATTTTTATTTTTTAACCTATATTAAAACACACACCATATCGTTTATAATGCTATATTGGGGTTGTTATTTTCACGAGATGAAGCGACAATCAAAAATATGAAAATTATAGATATAACATTCCAGAGGAGGAGCGGAGAAGTTGGATAGCACGAGCAACACTAACACTACCTATTATGAAATCGTTGATCTCTGTCTTCTTGCTGGTAAGATCATGCTGCAGAATGGTGCAGAAACATCCAGAGTTGAAGATACGATGACACGAATGGCTGGATCTCTCGGGTTCCCGGGAGCGCACAGTTATGTGACGCCAACCGTTATTATGTTCACCACAAATAGAATAGAACCTGTTAAGTTATACAGGATAGCGGAGCGAACAACAGATCTGCAGAAGGTATCTAAGGTCAATGATATTTCTCGGCGTTTGAGCGAACGTCAGATTACAGCTGAGGAAGCTCGTGCAAAATTAGGAGAAGTCGATGAAGCCTCACCTGTCTATCCCGTATGGCTGCAAATCTTAGCTGCCGCCCTTACTGGCGCTTGCTTCACCGTTATGTTTAAGGGCAGTTTGTGGGATGCTCTCCCCGCCTTGCCGATTTCCGGACTAGGCTTCGCTGCAGTCATCTATCTGCATCGTTTAGTGCAGACTAAATTCTTTGCAGAGTTTTCCGCTTCCTTCCTGATTGGACTTCTAGCCTTCTATTCTGTAAAGCTGGGGATAGGCCAAGAGATGGACAAAATCATTATCGGCTCCGTTATGCCTCTAGTACCCGGACTACTCATTACTAATGCCGTTCGTGATCTGATGGCTGGTCATCTAGTATCAGGTATTTCCAAAGGAGCAGATGCCTTTCTAACTGCTTTTGCGATCGGTACAGGCATCGGGCTTGTGCTATCACTATTTTAATATCCATGTGAAAGAGGTTAGCCCTTCATGATTTTGCAACTTATAACCAGTTTTATCGCCGCGGCAACCTTCTGTATTCTATTTAATGCACCTAAGCGCTCACTACTGCAGTGTGGTTTTGCCGGAATGGTGGGCTGGATGGTGTATGTGCTTCTTGATGTAGAGTTCGGACCTGTTGTAGCTACGTTTGCAGCTAGTGTAATAGTGGGTATCGTCAGCCAATTTTTTGCGCGATCCTTCAAAATGCCGGTTATTATTTTTAGTGTAGGTGGTATTATCCCGCTTGTTCCGGGTGGTCTCGCTTACGATGCGATGCGTAAATTTGTGGAAGAGGATTATACTTTGGCTGTAGAAATCGCTGTTCGGGCATTAATGCTCTCCGGCGCCATTGCAGCTGGACTCGTACTAAGTGATGTAATTGGACAAATGTTCCGGCGTCGCGCAATCAAATAACAGCTTACTTCTTCAAAAAAAAGAAATCGCCCTTTTGGGACAATGGTGGTCACCCATCCATCTCCCAAGGAGCGATTTCTTTGTTCATTTCTATACAAGTACTGCTTCAGGGAACGCTACAGGTGTAACGTCCGGATGAATACTATTGATGCTAGTGTTCTTGATCCAGGACAGCCCTACAGTACCCTCACCCGCGTGAACAGCCACTGCAGGAATATATGTCATAATTTCTGTACGTAAGTCAGGCGCCATCGCTTTGATGTCTTCTTCCAGCTTGAGTGCCATCTCTAAATTATTCGAATGCATGATACATACATCACTAACAAGTCCTACATCCTGCTTAAATATATCCAAAAGCGCCTGTTGTGTCTTCTTCATAGTGCGGATTTTCTCCACAACAACGACCTTCCCTTCGTCAAAACGAAGCAGCAGGTTTATGCGCAGCAATTGGCTAAGTACAAATTGTGATCCAGAAACACGCCCACTGCGATGTAGCTGTGTCAAGCTTGCAGGAATTAAGTAAAAGGACATATTCTCAATAATATTTTCAATCTTCGCTTTAATTTCTAATCCAGTAAAGCCCTCCTTCTGCCAGTATATACCGCGCATGATCATTTCTCGAATCGGATAAGCGCCAACCTTCGCATCAATTCCAATTACCTTGGCCCCTGCTATTTCGGCGCCTTGCATCGAAGCATTGTAAGTGCCACTGAGCTCTGAAGATAAATGTACTGCGATAATTTCATCGTATTCTTCCTTCAACCGTTCGTATAGCTCGATAAATTCGCCGATCGGAGGCTGTGAGCTGCCTACCTTTTCATGGTGACGCATTTTCTCATAGAAGTCATCGATCGTAATATCTATATTCTCTTTATAACATTCGTTGTTGATAATAATACGTAACGGAATAATATACACATGATTGTTCTTGGCGAATTCCGGATCTATGATACTTGTACTGTCAGTTACCCAGGCAATTGATTTCATGGTCATTTGTCACTTCTCTCTCTCATAAAAAGGAATAGTAGAATGAATGAGGAGACAAAGGCCACGAATTTCCGACCAGTGAATCACACGCCCATCCTGAATAATCAACTTAAGAATTGAACAGCGGTTAAGTACTCCGCGTATTCGTAAATTATACAGGATAACATGTGTTAATGTAGGCAAAACAGGCCGTTCATGCAAATTTTAATCAATTTAATTCAACATTATTCGACATTTTATCACATTATATATGACAAATATACCTATCCTAATAGAGCCACTTCATGTTATGAAAACGCTAAACCACAGCAAAAATATCCCCGTCCCCGCCCTCACTGCTCTTCCATAAATCAACGCTTGGTAGTTACATTAATAGGTACACTTTACATTTGTAACAGTACGGGGCTAAATTATACTTTAGTCAGATATGGCCCGGCATCTGTCGATTTTCCAACTTTCCCTGTTGGCGGGTTGCGTTCACCTTTATGAAGTTCAGTTACCTTCTGCTGTGGTAAATCTTACTATGGTGTAATTAAGGATACCGTCCAATTCTTCTCCTGAATCTATGAAAAGATACCGATGTGTCTAGCACAGCTAATCCTCCCAAATAGATGTTTCTAAATGGTCTACGAACTTACGTAATTTACTGGCTAGCTTGCGGTTAATCGTTCCATCCTGGTACATCTGCTGCACCTTATCCCGCTGCTCTTGAATGGCTTTCAGCTTCATTTCAAGCTTTTGATTATCAACAAGACCATCCTTTGTCCAGCCTTGTCCCTGCTCAAGGCGTGAGATCAGCTGCTCATAACTGCACGCAACCTTCTCGGCTGCTCTTCGGTTATTCTCGTTCTTACTCGCATCAATAGCAGCTATAGCTGCATGGGACATGGCAATTTTGGCTCCTCTAGCACACTCAGCCTGCTCAAGCATTTGTTGGCTAGCTTCCCCTTCACTCTGTCCTGAGAGCATCCCTGCAAATAGCCGCCTAATCTCCGTAATCGATATTCTGATCTGTGAATTCAGACTTCTGGCTAGACAGAATTCACTATGACCCAAGAATTCTTCCAGCTTCTGAGCTACGGAGGCGGGAATCTTATTATTCTCCAGCAATCGGTTCAGCTCTTTACGTTCGGCATGTAGGCCCACAATCCTTGCTTCAACACCAAGTCGGCGGAAGTTCTCCAGTGCTGGATTCTTCTCTTGGTTTTCGTAGTTTAGACTATAAACTCTTTCTCTAAATTCACTCAAAGCAGGCAGTGCGGATTCCTTGCTCTCTTCTGTCATCATACTTTGCAGCATGGTTATACCCGCAGCAATAACTTTAGACTTGGCCGCCTGCTCGGCTCCTGTATCACCTGATTCGGCGATTGGCTCTTCTTTACCTGCTAGAATTGGCAAAAAGACACTAGCGATTAGCAGCGACATAAGAATAACACCTGCGGCGATAAAGATGATTAAGTCACGCTCAGGAAATGGCGAACCATCCCCTAGAACAAAGGGAATTGAGAAAGCACCTGCTAAAGTAACCGCTCCACGCACTCCTGAAATGGTAAGGATTAATAGTGACTTAACAGGCGTTTTTTCGATTTTTCGCAGACGAGATCCCACTAAAGAGAACACATACACCCATACAAACCGTAGTACAAACAGCAGCACGGTAATGGCTAATACATAACCAACGACCATAAGATTATCCACAGCCGTATCACGGTAGATCACTTCTATAACGTCTGGAATAGATAAGCCGAGAATAAGAAAAACCAGGCCGTTCAATATATAGAGCAGAACAGACCATGTACTAGCAGATACCAGCTGCAGCTTATACTGTGGAGATACTGCACGGTCCTTCTCAACCGCATGAATAATCCCCCCTGCAACCACTGCCAAAATACCTGATACTCCTAGCTCTTCACTGATCAGATAGATAATAAAAGGGGTTAGGATTTGCAGCAGCACATGCACCGTTATATCCTCCATCCCCAGTCTGCGAATAAATACGCTGAATCGTATCAGAAGAAAGGCCAATAATGCCCCAACAAGCAACCCGCCTACAGCTATAACCACAAAGCTAAAGGAGGCTTTGGGCAAAGAGAATACGCCTGTAACTGCTGCAGCAATAGCAAAGTTAAAAGCAACGAGACCGGAGGCATCATTCATTAATGATTCACCCTCTAGAATGCGATGAATACTCTTAGGAAGATGGACCCTTCCAGCGATTGCACTAACCGCGACAGCATCTGTCGGGGATAAGATCGCCGCCAGAGCAAATGCAGCTGCTAGCGGAATCGTCGGGATCATCCAGTTAATCGAATAACCAGCAATAAGTACTGTGGCGAACACCAATCCCAGTGCTAGCATTAATATTGGACCCCGTAAGTTCCATAATTCATTTCTTGGCGTTCGTTTCCCATCATTAAACAAAAGCGGAGCAATGAATAACACAAAGAACAGCTCTGGTTCCAATGTCATATGTATTCCCAACGGTATTAGCACAACCATTACACCCAAACCAATTTGAATTAACGGTATCGGCACAAAGGGAATGAATCGGTTTATGATATTGGATATTGCGATAAGCCCTAGTAGGACGAGAACAACTAGAAAAGTCTCCAAACCACATCAGCTCCCATTTTTCATTTGATTATTATATCGCAAAGGTTTTGACAAAGGCAAAATCTAGAAATAGACGTTCTCAGCAATAATGTCCCCTAGAAATTACACAAAAAAATACACCAGATAGACATTGACAAAAGTATTTATTTATGTTATAATAATAAATTACGCTATTGAAATAAAATTCTATTTTGAGTATCATATGCATTAGCCTAACGGCATCACTCTTATTACCAATCATGGAGGGATATTATGCATATTGCAGATGGAATAGAAATGTTAGAGATTACAGCACAGGTTATGGGCGGAAGTGACACCATTTACCCCACGCTGCTCTGGGATCAGCATTCCGCTGTACTCGTCGACACTGGATTTCCGGGTATACTCCCAAAATTCAAAGAGGCTCTTAAAGAAGCGAACGTACCCTGGGAACGACTACGTAACGTAATCATCACACATCAAGATTTAGATCATATCGGTAGCTTGCCTGCCCTACTCTCAGAAGAAAATCTAGACCTAACTGTTCTGGCTCATGAAATCGAGAAGCCATACATTGAAGGAGAGTTAATGCTCCTTAAACACACTCCCGAAGCTTTAGCTGCTGCTGAAGCCATGATTCCACCTCATGTTCCAGAGGAATGGCGACGCGCTTTTCTGTCTGTGTTGTCCCATCCCCCAAAGGGAAGAGTAGATGAAATCCTTAAAGACGGAGAACAACTACCTCTTGCCGGTGGAATTACGATTATCCATACACCAGGTCATAGCCCGGGGCATCTGAGTCTATACCATCATAATAGCCGGACGTTAATTGCTGCGGATGCTCTAACGGTTAAAGACGGCGAGTTGCATGGACCCGCTCCTTCAGCAACGCCTGACATGAAGCAAGCTTTATCCTCTCTAAGCAAGTTTTCCGAGTATGAGATTGATACGGTCATTTGCTATCATGGCGGTATCTATCGCGGAGAAGCAAACAAACGAATTGCTGAAATTGCTGAAGCAAAGGTATGAACATATAAAAGAAGGCAGAGCCCTGAATTCACCGGCTCTGCCTTCTTTTTCAAATAAGATCACTACTCGTTAAATGCTCTTAAGACTCCGAAACCACCGTAAACCGCTCGCGAATATGCTGTGGCTGTTCAATCTCATCTACAATAGCAATCGCATAATCTTCATAGCTAACATAGCTCTCGCTCTTGGAATTCACCAGCAGATTATCTTTGCCTTTTACATAAGAACCTGTTCTTGTTCCAATAGCAAAATTGGCGGATGGACTAACGAAAGTCCAAGACAGTGAATCTGTACCTTGCAGAATCTCCAGATTCTTACCTTGATTCGTAGCCGTTGGCTTAATAAAATCAGGGAAATCAGGGGTATCCACCACTTTAAGCGTCTTTGCTTCATCTACATAGAGACTTCCCGCGCCTCCAACTACAATCAATCTTGTATTAGGGGCATCCTTTAATGCTGCAATAAGTACATTTCCAGCATCAACATGCAGATGCTCTTGTCCAAACGGTGCTCCGAAAGCATTCACAACAACATCAAAACCCTTCAAATCTTCAGCAGTAAGTGAAAACACATCCTTTTCGATGACCTTTGCCTTACTATTTGCAACTTTCGATGCATCCCGTACAATGGCTGTAACTTCATGGCCTCTATCTAGTGCTTCCTGAGTGATTCGACTTCCGGCTTTTCCACTTGCTCCAACAACTGCGATTTTCATAAGCTTGTCCTCCTGTATGTGTTTTACGATGTAGTCACTTTAGTATTTATATCAAGGAGATCGTGAATGATGATTCTGTCGATATCGAGATCAAACTTTCTCCCCCAAAAGCATTCTGTACCCGTACTCGTGATCCGGTCATAATCTTCTACCGTTAGTGTTCGAGGATATTCCGGTCCTGTCTCCCAGTCTGTATACCTCTTAATTTCATTCCGTACATTGTTCTTAAACGCGCTATTCAAAATAATCGTATGGAAGAAGATTTCATCTCCACATAATGTGTTCTTAAAAAATTGAACATACTCCGGAGAAGCAGCAATAAAATCCATTATGTACTCCATACATTCACCTGTAATTGACATCCAGTTCGAGCCTTTATACAGCGCTTTTGGCAGGGGATGCAGCCTTCTTTGCAAGAATGGAACGCTCATTACCAATTTAATGTACCTCATTCTAATTGCTGTCATACGCCTAGTCCTTGAGATCAGAAATCTAGGATAATAAACCGATACCCTCTCATAACATCCCCACGTTTCTGAAGCGCTCGGTAATTGCAGGTACTTCACAAATTCCTTCCCTTGATTCTCCTTAAAAAAATCATGAATAGCTTCATTTGAAGAAAGGGGCAGATCCTGCCCGCTTATGATGTGGATATAACTGAACTCCCCATGAGCTTTGATTAGCGCAAAACACTTCAAAATACATTCAATCTGACTGTAATGCCCCCACTGCACATCCATAGACTCATCCACAAAATGAATATCGTTACGGTGAGTAATATCAGCTTCAATGCCACTTTTGTGATCGACATGCAGGAAAAACTCGACGGAGTCATTAGTTAAACTATCGATTAGCATATTGATCTGTTCAGGATTTTTATGACAAAGGATTACATACGCCATTTTGAATGCTTCCAACAAAACTCACCCTTCCGCCCATCTATTTCCAAATATTATAAAATAAATGGACGAAATTGGATATAAGTAATTGTCCAAATAAAGGAAAGTTGAATTTATTCTTACATTATTTCGTATGACGCTTCAATGTAAGTCTGATTCCAATGTTCCACGGATCTTTAAATGTAGGAGCTCCATTCTCTTCTACAACGCTGTAACCAGCTTGCTGAACACGCTCCACTACAGCCGCACGCTCCTCTTCATTTGGAAGAAGTAAGGTGAAATAATCAATTCCCACTGCATCAGCAGGAGCCGTAGGTGCGCCTTGCCCCGCCCAAATATTCAATCCAATATGGTGATGGTATCCACCAGCAGAAATAAACATTGCCGCACTGCCATAATTAGCTACTAGATCAAAGCCGAGCAAATCAACGTAGAACTCCTTCGCTTTACTTAAATTACCTACATGAAAGTGCACATGTCCGATCACCGTTCCAGCTGGCAACCCATTCCACTGCAAACCTTCAGAAGCTGCCAACAATCCATCTACATCCACTGGATCTGTTGTCATTACTACATACCCTTCCGCATCATACTTCCATGTATCCTTAGGGCGATCTCGATAAATTTCAATTCCATTATTATCTGGGTCCTGAATGTACAGCGCTTCACTCACCAAATGATCTCCCTGGCCCACTTCAATCCCCGAAGCGATCAAATTGCGCACTACGAGTCCTAAGCTCGGACGATCCGGAACAAGGATAGCAAAATGATACAACCCAGCCACAGAGCTCGGACGAAGCACTCTTGCATTCTCAATCTCCCGCAGAATCAATAACACATTTTGACCATCAGCAGTCATTTCCACCTCACGGCCATTCTGCCGTAAAATACTCAGCCCCACAACATTCTGATAAAAGGTGAGCGAACGTTCTAAATTACTTACTCTAATTTGCACCAGACCGATCTCTACGTCCGGATGAAGTGTTGTTTTAGTTGTCATTATATTTCCTCCTGATCTCCCTGTAACTTAATTAGTTACAAATTAACTATCTTTAGTATAGTTACATTCTATATGTTTGTCAATTACCAACAAAAAAAATCATGCTGACTGATTCACAGCCAAGCATGATTCATTCAGATCATTAGAAAAAACTTTGCGGGTAGATCAATTCTCCTTTACCCTTCTGAAGTGCGCCTTCCTTCAACTCACAGACCATAAATACTTCATCGGGCACTTCGAACTGCTTCAAATCGAAACCATACTGCCTTGCCGGTTGAAATCCGAGCTTAGGATAATATTCCGGATGTCCGATCAGAAAGACAAGATCATAGCCAAGCGTTCTACATCTGTCTAATCCTTCAAGGATAAGAGCCTTGCCGATGCCCTGCTTCTGAACGTCAGGCATAACCGCGATCGGAGCTAGCGCCATTACATCATTTATATTTTCCCCATCACGAACTACAGCCTTGCTGAGCAGCAGATGTCCTACAATCTCATTATCTTGTTCTGCTACAATCGAGAGCTCCGGAATAAACCCTTCCGAATTCCTAATCCTTTCGACTAAGCGCGCTTCATCTTCTCGATCACCAAAAGCCTTAACATTTACTTGATGCACGCCATCATAATCTGCTGACGTTTCTGTTCTAATAATCATTTCGGAGTTCTCCATTCTTGAAAATATTCAACTACGCCGGACTCCAGAAGTCCTCTTCAATCCTTATTTCATTTGTCCGTTTAGATAAACTCTCCTATTTAAGGAGGCATCCGAAACCTACATTGATAATAATTCTTTGTTAAAGAGATATTTATGATCAATATTTATATAAGGAAAAGGAGTGTTAGGAACAGAACCCAGTATTATACTACTATGCTCCGTTGTAATAATTTTCATCACTTGATCTTCAGTCAGGTTTAAATATAAAGCCGTTTCTTTAATATCCATCAGAAGCTTATCTGCTGTCGCTATGGATGAAGTCTGGTCTTGTGTGGCTTCCGATTCTTTATCGTTAAAAGTTAGTGAACAACCAATAATAAATGAAATCCCTAGAATTAAACTCGCTAGGACTATCGAGATTTGATTAGACTTCATTGATCACCTCCACCATACAGTTCATGAAGAGGTCTGTAGCTTGGGTGTTCTTCGATTTCCGTAACGACAACACCTTGCTCAGAATCCATCACACGATAGGCTTTCGCTTCTTCTCTGGTTGACATCACTTTACATTCATTATCTTTGTAGATGATGGCACAGTTATTATCCACAGCGATTCCGGGTATCCCCCCACCTTTTACCATACGCGAAAAATCCTCTACCCGAATATCCTCATCATAATGCGGACAATGAATACCTGACAGAATCCCCATCGCTTCAAGCTTAATATACTGCCACTTCCCTTGATCATCGAACGCTTCAGAATCACTATGCCCATATTCAAACCAGCAAATCGAACCTGCACTCAGCCCTGCTAATACGGTCCCAGAGGTGTAAGCTTCTTTTAGAAGAACATCCACACCGGTATTTCTCCAAATCTCCAGCATCTTTCGGGTATTGCCTCCACCCACATAAATCAGATCAGCGGATACAATGAACTCTGTGATTTCTTCATGGGTATAGGTTTGGCTCACAAGCAATAAATGACTTGTTTCACATCCTAGAATTTCGCCGTACACTTTGTTGAACGTGTCACAATAACCTGGAGCATCACTGCTAGCTGTTGGAATAAATAACGCCTTCGGATTAGCTTTTTGGGTTAACTTCACAACTTCACGATCCATTTCAAGCGTTTCTAAATCGATTAGCTCTCCCCCACCTATGACCACGATAGTCCCCATAATCTCCCCTACTTTCACTAGGATCTGCTTTCTCCCTCTCCGTATTCCTCTGCTAATATGCTGTAAATCTCCAAATCAACGAGCCCTTTACCTGACCATACATGCGCCTGCCTTAATGTTCCCTCTTTTATAAAGCCACTTTTCAAAAGAACCCGCTTGGACCGCTCATTAAAAGGCATGACCTCAGCTTGGATTCGATTGACCTCTGCAGTCTCGAATAAATATTTCTCCACCATTTGAACGGCCTGAGTTGCAATCCCTTTACCCCAATAAGTCTCCGCCAAAAAATAACCGATCGTGACCATATCCACCTTTTGATTAAAATCCATAGCTTCGATGATACCTAGCAGTATGTACGGATTATTTTTGCGAAAAATCCCCCACTTCACTCTTACCCCTTTGCTAAAATCACGTTCGAAATGTCCAATCATATTCTTTACTGTATCTTTATTATGTTTCGGGATAATTCCGCAGTACTCAAACACTTGATCATTGCTATAAATTCCAAATACCTCTTCAAGATTACTTACTTCAATCTTTTTCAGTGTTAGTTGCTCGGTTTCCAAAGTAGGGAATTGCTCAAAAACATGACTAAGCTTCAATTCGTTCCCTCCGTTACTTTTTGATGGCATGAATTAGGGTTGCAGTGCGACTTTTCGTTTCCTTTACCCATTCGATATGAAATCCCGTTTTGTTAAAAAGCCTTATATATTCATCCACATCGGCTGGATATAATTTAATTCTTCTATCATTGAAATAAAACCACTCTTCATCCTTGCTAACAGATAACAAAAACGTTCCATTAGGTAGGAGTGATGTATAGATATTATTTAATGCTTGTTCTTTATCCTCTATATGAAGAAAAGTTAATACACTATAAGCTGCATCAAAAGTATTAGGACGTACGAACTCACAAATATCAGCTAGCACTAGCTCTTTATTGGAGAAATTTCTAAGATTCAGATCCGCTCTTGCAAGTGTTTTTGGTGAGGTATCTATTCCTGTGAGAAACCAGCATCCCAAACCTAAGACCGATTTAGCAACCCTTCCTGTTCCAATTCCAATTTCTAATATCCTTTTATCGTTACCATTCAATCCATCGAAGAAAATAGGCCCATCCCACTGACTCATATAGGCCTGTCCAATGGGAGGATCTTGTGCTGGATCATTTCCCTCATCAATCAAGGATTCATAATGCTCTAAAGCACTAACCATTTTCATAAGGGATCATCTCTTTCTGATCTAATTGTAACGCTACGAGCATATTCATCCATTATCCCCGGGCATTCCCTCTGTACTGCGCGGTTCTAAGCTCTCGGATATACGGCTCTGTAGCTGGCATAACAGCCTCTATAGCTTGTTGAATGGCTAACTCAATATCATAAGGAACTCTCACAAATTGTATGTTAAAAGGAGCTACAGTCACTCCCCCGTATTCTCCCTCCAAAATCACATAAGATGCCTGAGTGACATCTAGAGGATTCCCCACACTGCCTACATTAAATAAGGTCTTCCCTTCTAAATGTTGAATAAAAGCATTATGAATGTCCCCATAGCCTACGATATCCGCTTGTCGCTTCTCCTGACAGAGTTCGGAACAACCAAACATAGACAGTCGCTTCTCATAATCATCCCAAGGCTGAATCCGTTCATAGTAGCTTCGCGGTGAAGCATGAAATAATCGAATGAACTTACCGCTCATCATAAACTCAATCGAGAACGGTAATGTGCCTAAATAAGCAAGACGGTCTTTGCCTAACAATTTCCGACTCCACCGAGCCATTTCAAAATCAACATCCTGATTCATTAAATCATCCCAGTTTCCCATAACACTGATTTCACAATTTTTCTTAATGATATCAACGGCTATATCTGAATTCGGCCCCTTCCCAACAATATCCCCTAGACAAAATACTCTGCTAATTCCACGCTGCTTAATATCCTCTAATACGGCTGTCAAAGCCGGTATATTCCCATGAATATCTGAGATTAATGCAATTTGTTCCATGATAGTTCCTCCGTTCATTTTTCCACTTCATCATCTTAGATTTTTCCTATATGAAGTATTATCAGTTCTCTGCCTTCTAAATACAGATTCTATGATTACGCCCTACTTCCCTTCTTTGAGTCACTACTCTCCTGACTCGAACCATTGGAAGCCTTGTGATTATGAGGATTTAAAATTGAACACCCGTAGTAGCATGAAAGATATGTTTCCATTAAAAAAAAGACCACAAGCACGTTAGCACATGTTGTGGTCTTCATTCTACGTCGCGATATGGAGTGGTTATATTTCAGGCATTTCATTCACAATCTGCTCCAAAGTAACCTCCTGAAGGACATTCTCCATCGCCTTTTGCGCGAGCGAAAATACCGGCACAATGGCACTGGCTATATTTTTGCCCACTGGACATTCCGGGTTGGGATGTTCATGAACCGAGAATAACGAATCCTCTTCCACTGCATTTACCGCTCTGTAAATCTGCAGCAGTGTAATCTCAGAGGCGCTGCGTGTAAGTGAAGCTCCTGCGACGCCAGGGCGGGCTGTTACCAGTCCAGCTTTTTGCAGCATACTCGTTAGACGGCGAATAACTACAGGGTTTGTGTTCACGCTACCCGCTATCCACTCCGAGGTGCTCTTGCCCTCTTTATTACTATCGATCAACGTTAATATATGAATGGCTACCGCAAATCGGGTGCTTATGTTCACTATAAATCTCTCCTTCTGCCGTGCTGTCATGCTAGTAACAAGTGCAATAATCAGATGAAACAATAATAGTTACATTTTATGCATTTGTCAAACACTTGAGGAGATGGCACTTCAGGATCGTAATTAATGAATATTATGTTTTTTGAAATTTCCGCCCTTAACTTCTGCTACATCATATACTACAACAAAAGCATTAGGGTCAATTTCATGAATGATGTCTTTGATTTTGCTTTCTTCCAGACGGTTAATTACACAGGTGATTTCTTTGAATTGTTCATTGGAGTAGCCACCGTAAGCATCTGTATAGGTTGCCCCACGACCCAATCGATCACGAATCGTTTCTACCATGATTTCCGGGTGAACTGTAATGATTTTAAAGGTTTTAGAGCCACTCAAACCTTCTTCAACAATATGTATTACTTTAGAAGCAATAAAATAAGCAAGTGCGGATAGAATCGCCCCTTGTAGACCAAATGCTGTTGAAACAACAATAAAGACAAACATGTTTAGGAATAAGATTAGATCACTTGTCCCAAAAGGTATTTTTCGTGAAAGTAATACAGCCAACATGTCGATCCCATCTAACGCCCCACCATTACGCAGCGCTAACCCCATCCCGAAACCGATGATAATCCCACCAACAACAGTAATTAACAATGTATCTCCTTCAATAATCGTTGGCACATGGTGCATAAGGCTTGTACCAATGGCTAGTGATGCAATACCGATAATGGAATAAACAGCAAAGCTTTTACCAATTTGCTTATATCCTAACCAAACAAAAGGAATGTTAATTACAACAATTAGCAGTCCTAACGGTAATCCAAACAGCTGTGAACCAACGATACTTAGACCTGTCACACCACCATCTGAAACATTGTTAGGGATTAACACGGATTCCAGACCATATGAAGTAATAAGTGCCCCTATAATAATTAATATGACTTTTGAAAATATCTTCAGCTTATTTGATTTTTGATGCTGTCTCATTCCATGCATTCCATTTCCCCACTTCAAATTAGTTTTTTCATATCACTACAAGTGAACAACATTCACTGGATAAAAGCCGATAAAAAACAGTCTATAATAAATATCACCACTTTGGCAAATCAGACATTACTAATATGATGATCTTTTATTTTACCCATAGGACTTAAAAAAATTTTGTCGTTCCACAAAAAAACCAGACTACGAAAATTCGTAGTCTGGTTTTCTTCCCTATCGCATCCTCATATATTCGTTATATAATTGCTCAAAAGTATCGTATTGTTCAACTTTTCTACCTACTTTATTGTATTCTTCCTGATATTCATCCATGACCTGCAGAAACTGCTCTTTAAATAAATGAAGATGATCTGAATCAAAATACTGCATAATATCAAACTTTTTGGTTCCCCTTGATTCTGTCATTTCATCAAGAAAATTTTGTATGCCCATTGCTACATAATAGGCATAAGATTTATCATTTAATTCCACACTTGCTATAACCTTATTACGACTGTTACACCACAATTCTTCAAAGGTGCCACCAAGATTATCATAGGTTGGGACAGGCTGAATCACAAAATCCTTATACATTTTATTATATAAATCATTGACACTTTCTAGAAAACTATATGATGTACTTCTGATTTCAACGATAGTCTTCGCATCGATCACAGCCATGTATATCATTTCAAAATCATCAGGAATATAACGGTACGTAGCAATTTCCTCCAGATATCTCTTAAGTCCCCGTTTAAAATAGGTATTGTTCAAATGGGTTAAAGCATTTACCAAATTGTATACAACTTCGCATGAAGCGTACCTCACTGCGCCGATATCTTCAGAGAGTAATGTATTCGTATATTCCTGTTTTGCTATGTCCAAACTCTTTTTCGCTCTACTGATACATTCACTCCCTATAGGCTTTGCCAAAGCATCGAGAGCTTTCTGTTTATATAAATTCAGCTTTTCCAGATATTCGGGCTTCGCACAATATAACACCTCTAAATCTACCAGACACGAAATCATTGGGCTCTCAAGATTCGCTTGATCTTCTATCCTTGTTTCCCATGGCGTACAATATATGTCGTATCCAATATCCTCCAGAATAAAGCACGATGATATCCCCCAGCCTTGGGCCGTGTTATTAATTATGATTAGATCAAGATCGCTTTTTTCATGAAAATCTCCGGTACTGAAAGAACCTGTAAGCCCAATGATTGCAATATCATCAGGAAAATCTCTTTTGGCACGTTCAATAACCATACTAATAAGTTTGTCATTTTTATTTAAAATTTGTTGTCTATTAACAGCATCCATATCCAATTCTCCCCTCAAACCACTTTAATTCCATTGTATATGGATATTGCTCTAGTAAGTATCCCGACTTTATCTATATTTAATCTATACCAAGTAATTGAAAATTTCATCTAAAGGTCTTCCGTCACAAGAATTAAACTCAATCCCTAAAATCTTTGCCATCGTAGGAGCGATATCTACCATTTCGAGATCCCCTATAGGATAGTCACTTTTAACCTTACTCCCTGAGATCACCAAGTTGCATCTATAATCCTCTTTATCGGGAGAATACCCGTGAGTTGCGTATTTAACCCCTTGTTTGTCCAGATCGACAATCGTTGGTTCAACCATGCTCTCATCAAAACAATAGCCTCTCTTAGCTTCAAGCATATACTTAGTGGATTGACCGACATGAAGATGATCTAGCTTCTCTCTAGCATACAATTCCTCTATACCAGAAGCGTCATCTTTCATATCATCCTGAATAGCCGCTAATGCTAACCGCTCTGCTTCTTCATCCCCCGGTTTGATATGCAGGTAAGCCGCTCCACCCCCACACTGAAAGTAAGCTCTCCACTTCATTTCGCCGTTATCTTCATAGATCAGCCCTTTTTCCTGCAAAAGCTTGTTCAAATGCACTTTGTACCTGACATTAAACTGTCCATGGTCACCCAAAACCAAAAAAATCGTATCATCCTTCATACCGGCTTCATCCACTGCCTGCATAATTTCGCCTAGCCGAATATCCATACGTGTAATTACCTGCTTCACTTCGTCGCTGTCCGTCCCGTAAATGTGCTTAGCATCATCCAGATCAATCAAATGTATCATGAGAAGATTAGGCTTTTTGCGCTTAATTGTTTCTATCGCACACTTGGTCGTGAAGTCATCCAAATAAGGCTGTTCAATCCCTTTTCGAAGACGTCCGTATTTCAGCTCCATCTCGATACAATATAAGGGGCTCCCGCTTTTTAACACCTTCAGTGCCTGATTTTCGTTTTTGATCGCTCTAATTTCCGGTATATTGAATTGGATTGAGGATTTCCCTGATACCGGCCAGAGGATTCCAGCTGTACTCATGTTATGCTCGCGCGCAGCATCGTATATCGTGGGTACCTTTATCGCATTTCTAAACCAGAACCAGCTTTGCTCCTTTTCCTTCACAAACGGCTGAAACGGATTGTTGTGATGGATGCCATGCTTATCTGGATATACACCGGTCGCTATCGTAGTGTGCACCACATAAGTGAGTGTGGGATAGACACTTTTCAATTTCTTGCTATGTGCTCCATTGTTAATTAATTTCGATAAGTTCGGAAGGCGGCTAGCCATTTCCCATTGATCTTCTGAAAAGGCATCGTAAGAGATGACGATCAAATGCTTGGCCATTGCCGTTTGTTCTTTGATTGACTTCATAGAATAAGCCCCTTGGTTTCATCAAGTTCAGGCTGCTCTTTAGGTAAAGTAATAAATACGAAGAACCCAATAATAAATAGTGGGATAATCGATAAAATACTATATTTAGCATGGCCTGTTAAGGTAGTTGTTAAAGACATCACTGCAGGACCAACAATCGCCGCGAACTTGCCAAAAATATTGTAGAATCCAAAGAATTCATTGGAATTTTCTTTAGGAATAATCTTTGCATAATAAGATCTGCTGAGCGCCTGAATTCCTCCCTGAGCAGAACCGATTAGCGCACCCAGAATAAATATATGCCACACTGAGGTGATAAAGAAAGCTGCAATACAGGAAATGATATATGTAAAAATCCCCACGATGATCATCGTTCTAGCTGAATATTTTTTGGCGAGATTACCATACAGGATGGCACACGGAAAAGCAATAATCTGAATAACTAGTAATATCCCCAGTAAGGTGAAGGTGTCAAAAGTATCCGCACCCAGAACCGATGTGGCATATGGCACTACCATTTTTATTATCGTATCTACTCCATCAATATAAAGAAAGTAGGCAATTAAGAAAACAAATACCACTTTATGCTGTTTGACATTTTTGAAGGTGTCTCCCAGTCTTTTAAAGCTGTTGATAACCGGTTTTGGTTCCGGTTCAATGTAATATCTCTGCTGCACATCCTTGATCATAGGCATGGTCAATAGCCCCCACCAAAGGGCCGTAATAATAAATCCAATCTGATAACCGATCGATTTATCCATCCCCATAAACAGAATCAAGAGTAGGCTGATACCAAATGGAATGACGCTGGCGATATATCCAAAAGCAAAACCTTTCGAGGATACCTTGTCCATCCTTTCATCAGTGGTTACATCCACCAGAAAAGAGTCATAAAAAATATTGGCTCCAGCAAAACCTATGACTGACAAAATATAAAATACAATCAATAACTGCCATTGCCCATCGCAGGTGCTACGAAAGCCAGCGAAGCTGTAGCTATCACGCCGATCAATGAGAAAAATATAAAGAAGCGTTTTTTCTTATCCTTGTAATCTGCCAGCGTCCCTAAAATCGGGCTAAGAACTGCCACCAGAATACTCGCAATGGAATTGAAATACCCTAAGTCCATGCTGTTGTTAACATTCGAAAACATCCCAAAAACAATAGGCAGCAAAGCAGTTGTAACCGCCATCGAATACGCCGAATTCCCACAGTCATATAGAATCCATGATTTTTCCTCTTTGCTTAGTTTCATCCATAGCAGCCACCTTTTCACCTAATTCTTTCTGTTATATCACTTGAGCATAAGTGGCGTGTTAAATTTATGTAAAACTACATATGACTGAAGGTTGTACGAGGAACCATCCTTGGATTTAAAGTTCAATTCCGGCAAATCACTTTACGTCTGCTGGTAATTCACAGCTACCTTTAGGCAAGCCTCGCAAAGAAATGCATAATAAATCCCTTCGCTCTCCTCGGCCTGTTCCATGTCCATTTGCGCAATAAACTTCATCGTCACCGAGCAGCAAGGACACACAGGATATTCCGCATCCTGAATCCAGGTCGGATGTCCTCCAATCTTCGATGCAGGCGCCTCAAGCATCCAATACGCATTATCATAGGCTCCCATCTGCCGCTCCGATAGTTGCATGGTACGCCATGATAACTCTTCCATAGCTTCATTTTCAGGCAAAAAATCGGGAACGGCATTATATTCACTCCACGAGTATCTGCCATCCAGATCTGCATTCATAAACACAGTGCCATAACAATTACAGTGCATACAAGCTGCTATCCTTAACCACTGACCGGGTAGCTTCATAAATTGAACTAGCGGGTTCTGCAAATTGTAATCAAATAGCACTGTCAATTTACTGTCGCACCAAGGACAGGAATGCTCACCTGCTTGCAATGCCGCTACCGCCGAAGCAGCCCGATTTAACCCATCTTTTCCTTCACCGCTTACTTTAAAATGATAACTCTCAGGGTAAAAAAGCAGCCTCTTCCTGCCTTCGTTATCTAACTCCCAGCCTGCCTCATGAGCGTAGGTTTCCGGAGGCACGTTTAACTCCGCTGCCCACCCAGGCGGGTGCCGCCGCCATGTCTGGAACTGCCGAACAACTACTTCATCGCCAATCCAGGCTAGCGCAAGCAGCAAGTGATTACGGTTTGCCGAATCGTACCCCAACTGATGTATGAGCTTATCGCGGATATCCTGACCCGCTTCCTTAAAGAGAATACTTGGATAATACTTCCCATTGCGATAAAAAGCCTCGAGGCCCCGCTCTATGCGTGCACTTGAAAAACATGCAAGCGACAGTAGAATGGTCTCAGCCTGGTCAAAATCATCTTCTTCCATTAATACAACCGCGTAGGTCTCCAATCGCTCCCGTTCACTTTCAGTCAGCTGATGATACATCTCTTGCGCAGTTTTGTGGTAGGGTATTTCGTGCTCAAGTGGATTGTATTTTCGCGGCTTGTGCATGATTTTAAGAATTTCAACCGGATCATTCACACCTGCATACAAATCAACATCTTTTCGATTCTGTTCAATAAATGCCTTTTCTTCCAAAGCAATCTTCCTCTGATGACAGGGCATGCAAATCCCACCCGTTTTTAAAGAAGTTGCAGGAAGAATGCTTGCCTTGCAACCTGAGGTTTGGCAGGGCAGTCGCTCGATCATCATACCACCCCTGTTCTGAATATTTTTTTGAGCTGGCCGATTGTGGTAGATCTAACAGTCTAAAGCTTATGTAGTGTACCGTTCCTATGCTCCTTAAGCAGCTGTGCGAAAAGTTCACTAGAGTAATCAATCCTACGCTCAGGAAATTCGCCTGTTAGTACAATCTTCAGCATTTGAAGCAGACGTTTACCCGTTAATTCAGTTGGCCCAAGAGACCATTGTCTAATACTCGGACATAGATATATCAACCCTGAGTATCGAAACGCTGCCCTCAATCTTTCATAAAAATCATCATAGTGAAGAGATATACCGTTTGCTATTAATTCGTTGTAATAATGATTGGCATCCTCAAGGTTAAAAAAACTAGCGAGGTCAATATAAAAAGGCGCGTAATAGCACCATCCGAAATCAATAATAAATGGGTTTTCATTATGATAATGGATGTGGGAACCATCAATCGACTGCAAATCTCCGTGCGTGAGCGTCAGACTTTCCTTCTCATCGTATAAAGCCGCCATATCGCGCGCAAAAGCGTTAGCTTTCTCACGCAATGACGGCAGATATGCCCCAAATTCCCTGCAAAACTCAGGATTCTGCTCCATAAGGTCTTCAAAATGATCCACGGATACTTGTGTAACTAAATATTTTTCCCAATAATGACGGTCCGCATGGGGGAGCCATAACATCTCCGAACCTCTACCCATATTGCGGGCATGAATTCTCGCTAATGCCTCTGCTATCCTCGGCGACCAGTTAACACCAGATGGAGGAGATTTAACACTCCCTAAATCTTCTATCACCATCCATCTTGGCGCATCTGTTTCTATATCCAATGAAAAAGCGGCAGGCGTGTTCCGATGGCCTTGATCAGTTAACGTTTTCATTGCCATGCGTTCTTTTAGAGCCGCCTCTTTAAATATCACATTTTCCTTTTCACCATTTTCGTAGGTAACCTCTAAACGATGTACCTCCGCACCTGACCAGCCACGTTCCGCTTCTGTCATAAACCCATTCTCTAAATGACATATCTTTCCGCGTTGAAGTATCTCGGCTAAGCCTTGAGCAATTATGATCATATTTTGTTCCAAATTCATCTGTACTTCCTCCGGTATTGATCATCAGATTCGAACGATCCCCTGCATCTCGTATGGATAATCAATCTGCTTCTTAACCGAATTCATTGCTGCTTCACCAGCCAAATATGAAATCAGATATAACCCCAGATCAATGGAAGTGGAAACTCCACCGCCAGAAATCACATTGCCATCATGCACAATACGAGTCTCCACCACTTCTTCACAATAGGGTTTTAGTAATTCATAAGCAGATGGATGAGTAGTGGCTTTTTTCCCTTCTAACAACCCCGCAGCCCCAAGCAGCAGTGAGCCTGTGCAGACTGACACCTTATAAGGAACATTGTGAGCTCCTGCAATCCACGCGACAAAAGCCTCATCATAACGGAGTTTACGTGTCCCCATCCCTCCAGGCACAAATACCATATCGTACGCCGAAAGCTCTGGCAGCACTTTTCCAGCTTTAACTGTGAATCCTAACTCATCCGTCACTTCCTCTGAAGCTGCACATATATCCCAAGACAAATCTTTGCCTATTTCAAATTGTCCCAATCGATAAATAACATCATAAAACCCGGCAAAATCCAAGAACGTAATCCCGTCAAAAAGTATAAAGGCGATTTTCAAATTCGCACTCTCCTCTTTATGGCTTGGTTAGGATAATAGGCTCACCTTTAGTCACAATAATCGTATGTTCAAACTGCGCTACCCGGCCTTCGTCTACAACACTCAGCGTCCACCCATCCGATTGCTGCTCCACGTAGTCTGCTCCAGTAGAGAGGAAGGGTTCAACCGTAATCACCTGTCCCTCTTTTAACACTGTAGTCACTCTAGGATTATAGAAAGGTAAAATTTCAAAAGGCTTCTCATGCAATGATTTTCCGATCCCGTGACTGCACAGATTACGCACTACTCTATATCCGTGCTTCCGAGCTTCGAGCTCCATCATTCTACCAATCTCATTGACCTTCATCCCTGCTCTCAGATGATTGATCACACTCATCATAGTTTCTTCTGTACTCCGGCACAGACGCAGAATATCGTCATTATAGGGCGGCAATTGAAAAGAAACCCCGGCGTCCCCATAATAACCATTCAGCTCAGCAGATACATCAATATTGATCAAATCTCCGGCATTAATCACTCTAGGACCAGGAATGCCATGAGCAACCTCTTCATTCACACTGATGCAGGTGCTGCCTGGGAAATTATACGCTTTCATCGGGGCTGATGATGCTCCGAATTGCGCTAGAATTTCAGCACCTATACTATCAAGCTCCGCTGTTGTCATGCCAGGCGTTACTTTCTTTTTCATCTCGGCAATGGTGTGTCCTACCACTTTTCCTATCGCTTTTAGCCCTTCTAAATCTTGTACAGTATCACTCGTCATCTATCACACATTCCTCTCTAATCTGGTAATAAGCGTGGAATCCTTCAATAAAAAAACATAATCCAATTATAACAGTGTCTTTAAATATAGAGAAACGTCTTTCCGAACAGTTATAAAAAAGACTACAACCTGCCCCTTAATGAGTGGTTCTAGTCTTAAAGAATCAAGTAAATATGTAGAGATACTATCATACCATTAAACTTAAATCGTTGCGCCTACCGTTCTCAGCCAAGCATCTGCAATAAGTGCATGGCCCGCAGGTGAAGGGTGTACTCCATCCGGAGCCCAGTAAGCTGGTTCCGCTTTCACTGATGCCGCAGCAAACAGACCATCCAGTGGAACAAGCAGAGCACCATATTCACGTGCCAGTTCACGTACGATGTGAATTTTAGGATCCAGATCTTGGCGCCAAGCTCTACGATCTTCGGGTACAGGCAACACGAACGGCTCAATAAGGACTAATTTGGCGTTCAGTGATTTCTGAGACCGTTCGATCAGGTTACGATACGCAGCTTCAAATTGTTCAGGCGTTGTCTCCTGACCAGAATCAAAGCGGCGCCATGTGTCGTTAATACCAATATAAATAGACACCCAAGTCGGCTTCAGATCCAGACAATCCTTATCCCAGCGTCCCTGCAAATCTACTGCACGGTTGCCGCTGATTCCGCGGTTATAGAACGTAAGATTCTTCTCGGGGTATAAATGTCCCAGACGAGCGGCGATCATCAATGCATAACCTACACCAAGCGATGAAGCGTCTGCATAATCGCGACCCCAATCCGTTATGCTGTCGCCTTGAAACAAAATGACATCGTTTTGTTGGAATAACATCATGTAATCCTCCTCTAACTACCTCTGTTAATATTAGCCAATCTATTATATCAAAAAACAATGAATACAGCCTAGTATGAAAACGTTGACAATACATGGTGGCTAATACGTCAAAAAAACCTGCTCAGATTTGAGCAGGTTCTCCAATTATAAAATTAATAAGCTAAGCTAAACAATCCTTTAATGTGGGACAAGTAACGAATATTACTTGCTTCCTTCATCAGGGTTGCAGGCAAACCTTTTAACGGAGTAGAGCTAGCACCAACGATAGCTACGCCATCTTTACGACCTAAGCTCGCAAGCGTACCTGAGTTGATCGGACTAAAGGATTCAAATGATTTATCCTTCAAGAACGCGTAAAGATTGTACCCGATCAATTCGCCCATTTGCCAAGCGATTTGTGCAGTTGGTGGATATGGACGACCATCTTCGGCAAAAACAACTGCGCTGTCGCCAGCAACGAATACGTCTTTGTGTGATGTGGATTGCAAGAATTCATTCACCGTTGCACGACCACGATTCACTTCAAGACCAGATTCACCAATAAGTGGATTTCCTTGTACGCCACCAGTCCACACGAACGTGTTAGCAATAATTTTTTGACCATCTTTCAAGTCAATTACATTATCCTCTACATTCGTAACAGGTAGACCTGTCAAGAATTGAACACCACGTTTTTCTAGACTTGCCACTGCGCGTTCGATCAGTGCATCTGGCAATACTGGAAGAATCTTTGGACCTGCTTCTACCAGCATTAGTTTAATTTCTTTTGGATCCACGCCATATTTCTTAGTGAGCGTTGGCAACACATCAGCAATCTCACCAACAAGCTCAACACCTGTTAAGCCACCGCCGCCGATTAGGATGCTTGCATCCGCAGCATTTTTCGACTTCGCATATTCACGGATACGCTCATCAATATGCCGATGAATTCGGTTAGCATCCGCTGCCGATTTCAATACCATGCTGTATTGCTCAAGACCTGGAATGCCAAAATAAGCCGTAGTGCTTCCTAGACCCACAACCAGAGCATCGTAGGATAGTGTCACACCATCAGATAGTGTAATTTGTTTGTTCTCAACAGAAAAAGAATTGACTTTCGCGATTTTCAGATCGATATCTTTACCTGCAAAAAGCTTAGTTAGTGGCATAGCAACAGCACCTTCTGCAACACTACCCGCTGCAAGACGATGCAATTCTGTAATAATTTGATGTGTAGGAAATTGATTAACGACTGTAATTTTAGCTTCGTCTTTCTTCAGATACTTGCGTACAGTTAAGGCGCTTAGTAGACCACCATAACCCGCTCCTAGAATGACAATATGTTTAGACATGATGTTTCCTCCGTCCTTACGAATGAGATATGAAAATTATTATTTCTGTTGACTGCGTTCGCCAGCTACTTGAAGATAAGCATTTACGAAACGGAAAAGCTTCTGTGCTTGTGGATCTTTCATCATCTTCATAAGACCAAAGACACCGATCACATCATTGCTTTCATTCGCACGATCTTGTGCTTCGATCACTGTAGCTGCCATATTCTTCGCCGAATGCACCACAGGTTCAGCAAGTTCTTTAATTGCACTTACCGTATCACTTTTCAAGACGTCATCCGCAGCGACAGTTTGAACAAAGTCATATGACTTTGTGAGCACGCCGACAAGCTCTGTTAATTTTGGCAACTGTTCCACTAAGACAGTTAAGGATTCCTGAACTTCCGGTTTCAATAGCTGCTCCAGAACATTCATTTGTTCTTTTGTGACAGCTAAATTTGGTGATTCTTGTTCAGGTTGTGTTTGAGTGATTGTTTCTGACATATCCGAATCTCCTCTGCAAATAAGCTTTGCTGCTTAATAGTAATAAAAAAAATAACTTTTAACGCCATATTTCTATTATAGCACTTATCAAGTTATAAATGTCACAAAGTTTTTGGATTTTAGCAAAGTTTTGTGATTTTTATTACATTAAAAAAGATTGTTCAAATTAAATGCAATCCGTGAACGCTTAAGTAATTAATGTTTATGGTGTAAATCGATTCAAATTGGTCTCCACTTTCAACAAAGCTGTCACCGTATCCAGATTCTCCTTCATTGGAAGCAATCTAAAATACAAAGAACGAACGAAATTCTTTGTATTCACACGAGCAACATACTGACCGCGGCTTCTTGGCCATCCCCCACATTGCTCCAGACTGACGATCCAATCGAGAATAGACTGCTGTGGAAGTAAATTATGATCTATGATTGTTGCAACAATAGTAGCGATACGTTCATCTTCATCGTCACTAAATATGTATTGATCGTTGTAAAGCATTCTTTGGAGGACTGCCAGAACCTCTTCCCTCACAGCCGCATCACTCTCCGAGCACAGAACCAGTTCATCCAAGGCATCTGCGCCATGGGCTGCTGCGTGTGCCCAGCCTTCTTCATCCATAAATCCTCGTAGATCCTTTTCTTCCTCATAATATCGAATCAGAGATTCCTTCACATTAGTAAACACTGCGTTATCTAAAAACGCCTGTTCCCTATGTCGCTGAAGAATAAGCGCAACGACAAGCACAGAGAACGTTCTTGTGTACACAGTCTGATCTTCTTTACTGCCAATGTGATAGAACAAATGCTGCTCGTCAAGGAGAATCAAGAGAAGTTCACGAAGCTCCGCATCACTAAACCATTGTTTCTCGTTAATCCATTTGTAAAAGGTAGAATAGATCAAGTCATCTCGTAACACCGGCTGTGGATCTCCTATATACTCAAGCATCAGCTTCACATAATCTCTTAGCTGCTCCCCACTTCTAAGCTCGTAATTGTTCTCTTCGATTCTTTGCAGGTCTATTATCAATTGCTCTCTAGTATCGTTCAACATTCCCACCCTTTCATTAATAACATATCCTAATATCCTAATTTACATCCTAATATTTTACAATACATAGTTTATTCTTCACATTCTCCAAAGCACTTGAAAGCTGAATCCACATGAAGTGAACTTAGTCATTGACGAACATAATTAACTGTGCTATTTTGAGTTAGTAACTAATAGTTAGTTTATTAATAAATATCACTTATTTATAATTCACAACCAAACACATACACATATGGAGGAATAACTCATGAGCGCTTTTACAGAATTAATTGAATCCCGCAGGTCTGCTATGAATTTTGTTGAGGGGGTAAAGATCCCTCAGAATGAATTAGAGGAAATGTTCTCTTATGCCAGATTGGCGCCATCGGCTTATAATCTTCAACATGCTAACTATAAAGTTGTAGCTGATGAGAATTTAAAAGAAGAGATTCGCAAGGCGGCTTACGGTCAATATAAAATACACTCCGCTTCTGCGGTAATTGTGGTACTCGGAGATAAGAATGCTTATCTGAAAGCTCCAGAAATCTTCGGTGGACTTAAAGCTTTAGGAGCGATGAGTCAAGAGGCTTATGATGCTGAGATAGAAACGATTAACAATGCTTACATAGGAAATGATGCTTTTCAAAGAGATGAAGCAATACGTAATGCTTCCCTGTCTGCCATGCACTTCATGCTGATTGCCAAAGATAAAGGCTGGGATACGTGCCCAATGATCGGCTTCGATCCTGAAGCGATTCAATCCACCTTAAATCTACCCGATAATATGGTGCCTGTGATGCTGATTACTATCGGCAAAGACAAGAAACATAAAATCAGACCACGTGGCTATCGCAAGCCGGTCAATGAATTCGTTGAATTTATTTGAGCATAAAAAACATAAACCAGCCCATCCGAAGTCGTCATATCGGTTGGGCTGGTTTTTAATATGAGATAACGCTTATTTTCATTACTTAGCGTACTGCAAGATGGCAATGGCTGCTCGTTCCCGTCGTTCGGCGTCCTCACTGACTAGAGCTTGCTTCAAAATACCGATCGCCATAGATAGCGTCTCTTCATCCACATACACTCGATCATCCCCCGCTTGCTCTGAATCAGGCGAACCTGTAATCCACAGATCCACACGAGCACTAGGCATTGGCCCCCCATACTGCTTAGCCGCTCCACTATCACTAAGAAACTCTTTCACTCCTGCGTTAAGATCCGTCATAGGAAGACTCTTCAACCAAGTTACACCACGTCGATGGCATGTACCGTTGTCTGGCGTGTCAAATAATTCGTTGTAAAAATAATCTCCTAGGTCACCTAGATGTACCCAGTCTCCATCGGACACCAGCACGTAATCGCCATCCTGCATCGTATGCACGAATAGGTGAATGGCTTGCAAATGTTCTGTAAGTTCCGGCTCACTATATCGGTAAGTACGAATCAACCGATCACGGAGCTCCTCTGTACTGACATTCTCCAGATCCCCTATTCCGGGGTAGCCGATACTCACATAGTTATCCTGTAAAAATGTAGTGATCCGCTCGATCCCTAGCGGCTTCGATCCCATCTGAAACAGCTTCATCATTTATTCCTCCGAGTATTTAATGAAATGTTTGTAAAAAATTCTCCATTACAGGATGATTCCCGCAGTTTTCGCGTCGAGACTATGGATGTACTTCTTTCTCCTATGATCGGACTCAGATGCCCTTATTTCCATGATTTCACTCATTTTGGCACACTATCGGACTCAGTTGTAGCTATTCGTTCAAATCCACTCCTATTCTGTCCAAATCAAGGGCAATAAGAGCTATACAGTCCGAACCCTTCGAAAAATTAACCAATATGCTGAAATAGCTGCAATACGGTCCGCTCCACTTAAGTTCGAGTAAACAGTAGTAGGTTGGGCAACAGGTACCTAATTTCGTGCAATGGGTAGCTAGTTTGGGAGCTCAGTTGCGGACCGCATCCCTTAATCCTGCGTCCTCATAGGGGTAATTAGGAACAGTGTGGACGATGATGCATCCACAGGTTGTATCACCAGCGGTCTTTCCTTTCCCGCGAACCTTATTCTAAGCGTCTCACTATCGATGACCCGAAGGATATCTCTGAAATACTTGCCGTTAAAAGAAACTCGAAAGTGTTCACCTTCTAGATGCTCCAAAGGAATCTCTTCTTTTACATCCCCAATTTCTGCGGTCTTGGATATTAACCTTAACGTGTGAGAAGGAAATACGTTGAGCGTTACACTTTCACCAGCTAATATAGAAATGCGCTCAACCACATGTAACAAACGGTCTGTCTTCACGATCACTTCAGAAAGGTAGGCCTGCGGGATTAAATTATCGACAGAGGGATACGTCCCTTCTAGCAGGGCAGACTGAACCCTCAATCCATTAGAAACAAATCTGCTTTGCTTAGGACCTATTTCTAATTCGGTGCTGCTGTCTTCATCATCGTTTAATATTTTCAAAAGATCCTCAAGGGTACGTCCTGGTATTACGACATTGAAA
The DNA here is from genome assembly GCF_037963865.1 of Paenibacillus sp. FSL R10-2734. Lineage (NCBI taxonomy): Bacteria > Bacillati > Bacillota > Bacilli > Caryophanales > Paenibacillaceae > Paenibacillus > Paenibacillus sp. FSL R10-2734. The sequence goes on from NZ_CP150170.1 coordinate 5,005,851, forward strand.
GGAATTGCACCGTAATCTTCTACGCTTTCAACAACATGCTGGGCGAGCCGGATACCATCATTGGCGACTACACGAATACTTTGATTATCTATTTGAAGCGAAACTCCTGTAAGCACAGGTCTGGTTTCCGATGAAGAGACCGCAAAAACCACTCGTTTAAAAATTTGCTTCAAGAGAGTGTTCTTCATGATTATCCTTTGAGTGTTCGGGTGGGCTATGTATTGGATTCTGGGAAACTCTACTACATCCAGTCCACACAAACGAAATTGAGTGTTCCCTGATTGAATATTTAGGATCAATGACTCTCCGATTTCCAGCCTAATGAGTCCAGGGTCAAGCTTGCGAATGATTTCATAAAAATAACGCGCGGGAACTACAATCTCACCTATTTTGTGTACAATCATCGAGTCCATCTTCACAGGGAGCTTATATTCAATGGTCATTCTTATATTGCTGGCTGTTAATATCAGACCCTGAGTTTGCGCCTGAATAAGTATTCCTGATAGAACACGTGAGGAACTATTCGCGGATATGCCTTTTAAAGCTGCCTGTAATGCGGTACTAAGGGAATCTTTTGATACATGGATTAGCAAAATCTTCACCTAACTCTCCTTAGATTCCTTTACAAAATGCGCCTCAATGATGTTCCGAAACACTTGGGAGCGAGAGGCATTCTGATCCTCACAAGCCTGCTCTATCTCCTGCCAGATGTCCTCAGATAACGTCAAAGATACTTTTTTAGTTACCCCGGTGCTTTTTCTGCCTGCTCCTTCCCGAAGACCACCCCTTGTAAAAAGAAACCCTAACTGCCCATCTTTAGTAGATACGCCTACTTTGACTTTATCTTTGGCAACACTTTTGACTTCACTTACAATTTCACTCTTCTGTTCACCATTGTACTTATGATTATTCAATCCCTCGCGTCCTTTAATTTGAATTTAGTAACTTAAATCAATATACCCACTATTTTCATAATACCATACTCGCCTTTATTCCACCACAATTCTAGCCACAAAAAAACACCCCATAGATCGGAGTGTGTGTAGTGGGCTGGGCATGAGTTTGATATTGCACCATTGACCCATGCCTTTTTTATTTTGCTAAAGCTAGTTTGTGATCGTAAGCATTAATTGCACTTTATACATCTATACCTATACTGTGTGATGCCCGAGCGATATAAGTGTATTCTCTGCAACTAAATTCTACGATATAAACAAATTAGTGTGAGAATCCTTCTTTTAACTGCACCAAATACAACTAAAAGCGGCCAAGTGGCCTATTCCCTTCAAATAAGTGTATAAACTGCAACTATCCAGCTTTTGCTCCCCACAACCAAGTGCACAACTTTGCATATACTCTTTCACCCACAATGGTTTAGCAGCACTCACTATCTCAAAATATTCTGATAATTTGGTGTTAGGTCAGACTTCCGTGGGTCTCTCAAATGCTTAAACGATTCTAGCTTCACCTTGGGGCCTGAAGAGATTCTAAAAGTCATAGTATCCTCTCCAACGGTAAGATGTGGACCCACTGTAGGGTGTATGTTAAGTGTAATTAAGAAATCAAACCCACGAAATCCGTTCACTCGCTTCATATCTGTAACTTCCACTAAATAAGGATACACTGTCGGAGTTATTGTCAGAAGTGGCGCATAAATCTCAGCGATTTTTTTGTCAATATAAGGTGATAGAAATGTCATTAACATGTCTTGAAACATAAGTTCGCGAGAATCCTGATCTGGAAGCTTCGGTTCCGAATCAGATCTGGATGGAGCCTCGGATTGCGGTTGAACGGACCTATTAGCGGAGCAAGGTTGTTGTGTCAGAACGAGCATAACTGCGACCAGAAGTAGAGCGATCCAGCTTTTTTTCATCAAAATAGCCTCCTTAGGGAACTTTATTTAAATTCCCCAAAGAGACCCTCATTTTATACCCATCTAAATCTCGATCATATTAAAAAGAAAAGATTCTCCCTCAAGATAATTCCTTAGCATCGCCAAAGCATAGGGCTGCTCGGCCTTCAGTCCCTCGGTTTCTCTAGGATCAGATGCATGATGGCAATAATTTTCGATCATAACCATGACTGTAAAATGCTCTAAGGCCTGAAACCAATCCCCATCAAGCTTGCTAACACTCTCATAACCTTTGATGACTAGTTCTCTTTGCAGAGGATATATTCCCAAAAGGGTATGTGCCACATCATAAAGATAATAGCCCCAGCCACATCTTCCAAAATCAATCGGTCGAGGATCACCCTGATGAAATATAATATTCCCTTGGTGCAGATCACCATGAATAACCCCATAATTCTTTCTGTTCTTATGCTTATGCTGTTTCGCCAACCAAGTATTGATTTTCTCAGCCGCAGATTGATACAGCACGAACTCATCATCCGTAAGAAAACAATGATAGTGTAGCTTCAAACGAAGCATGGCTTTTCTAAAACTATGTTCATCCCAAACCGGACGATTGAATCCAGCAGGTAACTCAAGCTCCTGTGCTGCTTTATGTAGCTTGGCTAATAGTACACCTTCTTTATAAATTTGTTCTTCGGTAAGTCCTTCGTTCGCATGTTCGCCTTCAACCCAGCGCATTAATGATGCATATACACCTTCTCCATTACCTTGCTCCACTTTGAACGTAACAGAACCTGTGCGATTATGAACGCCTTTTGGCAGGGGGACATCGATTTTCCTCTTCAAAAGCTCCAGCCACGCGATTTCGGAGTTGATTTCCTCTTTTGATCTACCCGAGTGAAGGCGCAGAAGGAAAGATCCCTCTTTATCGGTCTCAATTATAAAAGTACAAGTGTCCGATCGTTGATTGAAACGAATCTGCGTCCAATCGAGATTAAAGTGCTGAAGCGCCATTAAAGCTGCTTGCTTATAATCGTGGCTTATCGTAATTTCCATCCCCTCAATATTTATTTAAAATGAAAAATATCTGAAATAAATATTTCTCTTGAAAATAATTTCAGAAAACTAAATAATATAAAGCAGAGCTTACATGTCGGATCTATCATCTCAATAAGGGTGGAGCTTCATTACAGACAGAAGAAAGGTTGAACATCTGCATCATGAACGCAATTCCAAACCTCAGCAAGACACAATCACGCAAGGAACTAGCAGGGAAAGAGCCTTTTCCCATCTCCATACTCTCTCTTACGGTAGGCGCTTTTGCGATTGGAATGACTGAATTTGTCATCATGGGTATTTTACCAAATGTCGCCAATGATTTACAGGTCAGTATTTCAACTGCAGGCCAGCTTATCACGATGTATGCCCTTGGAGTAGCTATTGGCGCACCGATCCTAACCATCCTTACGCAACGAATCCCGCAAAAGAAACTGTTATGCCTGCTCATGATTTTATTTATTCTAGGCAACGGGATATCAGTATTTGCTCCAAACTATGCCGTTCTCATGGTAGCTCGTATAATTACAGCTTTAACACACGGGACTTTCTTTGGTGTTGGCGCAGTTATTGCTTCCAATCTGGTTAATCCCAATAAACGAGCAGGAGCCGTATCCATTATGATGGCTGGCCTAACGATTGCAAATATTGTGGGTGTTCCTTTAGGGACATTTATCGGTCAAAGTATGGGCTGGAGGGCCTCATTTGCAGCAATTGCAATTATGGGGGTCGCAGCACTGGTCGGCATCCTAATCTTCATCCCGAAGATCAAACAAGAGAAACCAGCTAGTGCGATTCAGCAAATAGCCTCTCTAGCTAATCCTAAGCTGCTCCTATTCTTACTAATCGGTGCGTTAGGAAACGCCAGCTTATTCACAGTGTTCACTTATATAGCGCCACTACTTATGCAAGTTACCGGCTTTGCTGAACATAGTGTGACATGGATTTTAGTCCTCTTCGGATGTGGGGTGACCATCGGGAATATCGTCGGCGGGAAGCTTGCAGATTGGAAGCTGATGCCTTCTCTCGTCGGACTTTATTTTGCAGTTTGTGTCATTCTTACGATCTTTTCCTTCACCATGCATAGTCCAATCGCTGCTGTTATCACAATATTCTTCTGGGGCTTTGTTTCCTTTGCGGTCATGCCAGGTTTACAGATACGAATTATGAGTCTGGCTAAGGCAGCTCCTGCTCTCGCTTCAACGACCAGCCACTCCGCAGGGAATCTCGGAAACGCAGCAGGTGCCTTCATCGGTGGATGGGTCATTTCTCATCTTGCGATTACTTCGCTGCCATGGGTCGGTTCCGTTCTGGTAGGACTCGGTCTGGTACTTGGTATTGCTTGTTATGTAGCAGAGCGTAAAGAGAGTGTGGCGTAATTCTTTTAAGACTTCAAACAAAAACGAGGCCGTCCCCAAAGCGATGAAAATAGCTTAGGGGCGCCTCGTTTTCTTTTTAACAACTATGGTTATCCATCTTACGGCTTCATTCTTCTAATTATTAACATCTGATTTGCCCCTTTTTGAAACTCATAAGGAACCTCCGTCTCCTCCGTAGTGAAACCTTGGCTAACCAACTCATCTATAAGGCGATCTAAATGCTCATATCTTTTGCAAGCCAGATCAACTAATGGAAAAATACGAAGCTCATCTCTCGTCACCCGCATTAGTTCATTAACGGCCTTTAGATGAAAATCATAATCCAGCCGATCGCTGTACATAAAGAGAAAATGAGCAGATAATGTTAGATCGAAAGCCTCATTTGAGAATGGAAGATTCGGAAGAATCACTGGAACATATCGCTCCGGGGTTTGTCTCCGATCCTTGGTGTTATCGTTTAAAGCCCTACTCCTTGTTTGTGTCAGATCCTCTATAGATTCGAAGTAGTCCCACGCAAAGTTATCCCGTACCTTATCCAGTTCAGACCTAACATGCTCAATATCTTGAACACCTTTGTCCGCAAGCTCATCCGTAGAGTAATAGTAAGCGATATCGGCAGCCGTCACATCACCACCAAGCTGATTTGCTATAGCTGTAAAAGAACAAGCACCGGCAGGACAGTCCAGAATTCGTCGACCTACAAGATCTGCTTCTTGCAAATCGAACATCTGCAAATATTCCTCAAAGGTCCTTCCTATAAAAACAATTCTCTCCAAATCAAGTTTTCCCTCTGCTCCGCTCATCTCATCTCACCTTTCCTCAACTAGGCTAATATGATCGCTTTTTACTTCTGTTTAAATATATGAATAAGATAATCTATAAGAAGTCCTAGAATCAGGAACGTCCCAAAATGAATTATATACGTAGGGAATCTGACGCTGATTAATATACTGCTTGCAGTCCATTTCGTATTATTCACATCAACCATCCAATTTTCAAAAGGCTTCGTAAAGATCAGCGTATCTACAATCGGGTTAAGTCGTACAAGAATGATGTTTGCGATCTCGATCCCCAAATAGTCACCCAGACAGATGATGACACTTATAATCGAAAGCCAGAAACTGAATTTCCTCCTTAAAAACATCAAGCAACGTCCCCTCTATTTTTTCCTATTAAATACAATTCGTTTTAAATTTAAATTATCCTTTGTTCCCTAAGAGGAGTGTCAAATCGAAATTCCCAAAAAAATACCGCTCGTTCCCTTACCAGTTGGGAATAATTATCTTAATATTGTTGAAATAGAAACAAAATTTAATATAATATTGTTAATGCAAGAGCGAGTGGGGGGACAGGCCATGAACAAAGAAGAACAGGTCATCATGGGTTTCAGAGACCTATATAACAAGATGGTTTGGCTTAATAAGTCTAAGATGGAAGACAGTCTTAAGGGTTATACGTCTTCAGAAGTACATTGTATCGAATACATTGAAAAAAATGTGGATTCCAACGTGACAAAACTTGCGGAGTCCTTTTATATGACACGCGGTGCCATAAGTAAATTAACTAAGAAGCTCATAGAAAAAGGCCTTATCGAAAGCTACCAGAAGTCAGATAACAAGAAAGAAATCTATTTTAGGCTTACTGAGCAAGGGAAAGTAATTTATAAAATCCATGAGGACCTGCACAAAGAGTTTCAAGAGCGGGATAAAGACATGTTTGAACAGATAACCGAGGAAGAAATGAACAGTATTCTTAGCTTCGTGGAAAGGTATAGTAGGCATTTGGATGCAGAAATAAAGAAACTGGGTATAGATTTTAAGTCAGAATTAATTTGAATATGAAAATAAAAACCACAGGCAGCCGGGCTCTATTGAGAGCGGGCTGCTTTTTTATTGCAATAATTTCGTTGACAAGGAAACAATATTACAATACGATAAATATGTTTCCTAGGAATCAAAAACACAGCTCTTGAGGAGAGAATTTTATGTTCAAATTTAAATCACACCATGAACAGAACACAGACCAAACCGTAGATAAACACGCTTTAATATTCGGTCTTATCTCTGTGTTTCTTTGCGGAATAGGCTTCAGCATCATAATGCCTGTCGTCCCATTCTTAGTACAGCCTTATACAAGCAATCCAGGAGAACAAGCTATAGTTGTTACGCTGCTGACCTCTGTTTATGCATTCTGCGTGTTTATTGCGGCCCCCGCGCTTGGTGCTTTGAGCGACAAATATGGCCGTCGTCCATTGCTTTTAGTATGCCTTTTGGGTTCCGCAATCGGGTACATAGTCTTCGGCATAGGAGGAGCTCTATGGATACTATTTGCTGGGCGCATCATTGAGGGTATAACAGGTGGGAGCATAAGCACGATCTTCGCCTATTTTGCAGACATCATTCCGTCAGAACAGAGAACCAAATACTTCGGATGGGTAAGTGCGGTTGTAGGTGTAGGCACCATCATTGGCCCAACTCTAGGCGGATTACTTGCTAAGTTTGGTTATTCTGTTCCCTTGTATTTTGGAGCAATCATAACTTTATTGAATGTTGTTTATGGATTCTTTTTTATGCCAGAGAGCCTTGCCAAGAAGAATAGACTGAAAGAGGTAACCTTTGTAAGACTGAATCCATTTACACAGCTTGCAAGCTTACTTTCCATGAAAAGCTTAAATAGGTTACTTATCTCAGCGTTCTTACTTTGGATACCAAACGGATCTTTACAGGCTATTTTTTCACAATTTACAATGGATACTTTCAGTTGGAAGCCTGCACTAATCGGGCTTATGTTCTCAATTATGGGTCTCCAAGACATCATTTCACAAGGTTTCATAATGCCAAAGCTTTTGAAAAAACTTAATGATAAACAGATAGCCATTCTTGGGATGGTATCGGAGATTATAGGTTACAGTCTTATTGCACTATCTGCCTTGTTCTCATTCTATCCTCTTTTTATCGTTGGAATGTTTATCTTTGGTTTTGGTGATTCGATCTTTGGGCCATCATTCAATGGGATGCTCTCCAAGTCTGTCGATTCTAGTGAACAAGGAAGGATTCAAGGGGGTAGCCAATCTATTCAGGCTTTAGCAAGAATGATTGGGCCTATCATTGGAGGTCAAATCTATGTATCACTTGGGTCTTCTGCACCCGCTTTTATGGGTATGATTCTTATTGCAGCAGCAATACTAGTTTTGTATAAGCGCACGCAAGTAAATTTGTAAATGAAGCCGTCTTCACCTTTAGGGTAAAAACGACTTCTATTCCTAATCAATGTGTCAGCACAAATTCATCCAGCATCTTTCCATCTACATCATAAGCCTGATACGTTAATGTATTACCGGAAACGCTAATCCCTGCGAACATTTGCTTGTAGTTTTGAAAGTGAACTTCGTGATAGAACTGATCTTCTTTTTTCTCATTAAACTTCCCTCCAGATGCATTAGTCACAACATATACCGTACCTTTTTTAGTACCTACCGGATTCTCACCTTGAGGAACGATTTCCCCTGCCCGTATCGGGTAGGATCTGGAGTACTCATGATTATGACCCTGTAGCACCAAATCGACCTCATATGCATCAAAAATATCCGTCCAATCTTTTATCTTTTTATACGAATTGCCCCCGTATGCAGGACGGTGCATGGCGACGATTGTCCATTCTTTATCCGTATTCTTCAGGTCTTCCTTAAGCCACTCTGTTTGCTTTTTTAAATTACTCTCTGTATTCAATACAGTGACATGAACAGGACCATAATCAAAAGAATAGGAAGTTCCTGCAATAGAACCTTTTGCCCCGTTATCCGGCAGGTTGAAATGTGAAGTAAAGTACGTCGCATCACCTTCCACTTCATCATGATTTCCTGTAACGGGCATTAAGGGAATTCCAGAAATCCAGCCTTGCACGTTGCCAAAAAAATGATCCCAGCCCGCCGAATCCTCCGGATTCTCTGTTAAATCACCATTATGCACAATAAACTTTGCTTCTGGAAAGGTCTGAAAAGCCTTGCCCAGTGTCTTCCCCCACAGTTTAAAATCACCCGACGTTTCCCCTTGAGAATCCGTAATGTTGATAAACGTAACACTATCTAGCCCCTTCGCTTCCGTGGTGAATTCTGTAACTGTACTCCATTCCCCCTCAACACCACTGCCCACTCTGTAAGAATATACCGTCCCAGGCTCAAGTCCCGTAACCTCCGCTTTATGAACACCTCTGTTGCCATTGTCTGTTTTTATGACGCTACTAATTGCTTCTACCCTCAGTACATCCGAATTCGCAAAAGAAGAAACCTGTCCCTTTACTAATTCCAAAACTCCTGCAACATTGGAATTGTTAGTATACCAAGTAAACGCACGACTCGTTCCCGCATCTCCTTTTAAGGTGGTAACAAGATCATACGGAGCTGGTGATTTCGCGGAACTCCCGGATTTGGACCACTCCATCCCAACAGCCACCAAGATCAATACAATCACTACTATCCCTAGGATGATGGCGAATTTATAGTCTTTCATCACGGTTCCTCCTTAAGATTGCTCTCTAGCCCTCTAACTAAGATAGCCCTCCCGAAAGTCAGAAGTCAAATCTGCAAATCCATACTTTTGTTATCGCAGTGTAAAACATTCAGCTAACATTCAGTCCATTTTAAGTTAAGCATAAGGTCCGTCTCCTAGAATTAGTTGTGCAAGAAGGTTAGCCAACGACAGAGACAGAGATAGAGATAGAAACGAGGTGGGAAAATGAGTAAGAAGCTTCAATTTCGGCATGAGCTAAAATTCTTCATTAACTATCATCAATACCTTATATTGCGCCAGCGATTGCAGAGCTTGATTGATACAGACCAGCACGCCAATGAGAGTGGCGAATATCATATTCGCAGCTTGTATTTTGACGACATCAACAACTCGGCGCTTGCCGACAAACTCGGAGGTCTCAGAGAACGCGCCAAATATCGTATTCGCATTTACAACATTCAAGACAACATCATTCACTTTGAGAAAAAAATCAAAATGGACGACTATATCGCCAAAATCAAAGAGCCGCTGACCCGTCAAATGTACGACGAGATTATGGCAGGCAACTATGAGGTACTGAATGTCCCGGACAGTCCGCTGTTCATGGAGTTGTACAATCAGATGCGTCATAACCTGCTCCGGCCAAAGGTCATCGTGGATTATGTTCGCGAGCCCTATGTTTGCCACAACGGCAATGTGCGGATCACGTTCGATAAGGAATTACGTACCGGTCTGCATTCAACGGATATTTTCGATAAGAATTTGCATCCGATTCGGGCGATTGATGAGAACTTCATTATTTTTGAAGTAAAATTCGATGAATACATTCCGGAATACATTAAAATTGCGCTGCAGTTAGATGGGCTGAACAGACAGTCCGCTTCAAAATACGTGATCTGCCGCAAATTTCTAAAAACCAACACTTGGGAGGATTATTGATTATGAATGCATCACTAGCAACGCTAGCAGCAACCGCAACATCAGATACAACCACAAATACTTTTACAGATATCATTAAGAATTCGGTGCTTGACAACTTTGTATCCGATATAAGCATCTCGAAAATGCTCATCACCTTGGGTGTGGCTTTTCTGATTGGCTATTTCATTTATCTGCTCTACAAACGTGTATTTAGCGGAGTGTTATACTCCAAAAGCTTCAATGTCTCACTAATGGGCATGACCATGATTACAGCCACTGTCATTATTGCCATTAACTCTAACCTTGTGCTGTCCCTCGGTATGGTCGGTGCATTGTCCATCGTTCGTTTCAGAACGCCGATCAAAGATCCAACAGATCTAATCTTCCTATTCTGGGCAGCAGTCGCAGGGATTGTAACTGGCGCTGGCTTCTTCACTTTGGCTATTGTTGGTTCAATCATCATCGGTCTAATTCTGTTCCTATTCATCAAACATTCTTCTATCGAAACACCATACTTGCTGGTCATTAACTGTGATGGCGACGAGAGTGAACGTGAAGTACACAACCATATCACCAAATCCGTGAAACGTTACAATGTGAAGCAAAAAACAGTATCCGCAAACAATATTGAATTAACACTCGAGCTTCGTCTGGATGATAAAGTAGGTGGCTTTGTCAACACAGTCTCCGATCTAAAGGGAGTCAAAAATGCACTTCTAATCAGCTATAGCGGCGACTATGTATCCTAAACACAATAAGATGAAAGGCGGTGCCCCAGATGAAAGCAAGAGGTAAGTCTATCCTGCTGAGTCTTTGTTGCCTGCTGCTGGTCATCGCTATAGCTGGGTGCCAGAACGCAAGTCCATCTGCAACAAACGAAACTGCAACAGATTCTCAGGAAAAGAAAGTCTCGAGCGACGAGAAAAGTCTAGACGAACAGGTTTTTCCAAAAGACAAGGTCGTCGATGTCAAAATCACTTTGGACCCGGATGATTTTCAGGACATGCTGGATAATGCCAGTGCGGAAGAATATAAAACCGCATCGGTTGAATACAACGGCATTAAATTAGATAACGTGGCCATACGGACCAAAGGAAATCTTAGTCTCAGAAGTGTAGTACAGATGACAGACTCTGACCGCTACAGCTTCAAAATTTCTTTTGATGAATACGTGAACCAGAATTTATTCGGTATTACTAAGATCAACCTGAATAACAATTACAGCGATGCTTCTTATATGCGGGAATTTCTAACCTATGAGCTTGCTGAGAGTGTCGGACTTCCGACGCCGAAATATTCCTTTGTCAATGTGTACGTCAACGATGAACTGAAGGGCTTCTACCTCGCGGTGGAACAGATCGGCGACGCTTATCTAGAACGTAACTTCGGGAACTCTTACGGCGCACTTTATAAAGGTGAAATGACTGGTCAGGGCAGTGACTTAACTTGGCTTGGTGATGATCCTTCCCTCTATACCGGATTAGTAATGAAGTCAGAAAAATCGAATGATGATATTCTAATCGATATGCTGAATGAGCTTAATAACGGCACCGATTATGAAAAATACATCGACGTAGAGGAATCGCTGAAGTACATCGCTCTAAATGCGGTCACGGCTAACATGGACAGTTATTTAGGCGGTAATAAGCAAAATTATTATTTATATGAAGACGATGGGGTCTTCTCCATCTTGCCGTGGGATTATAATATGGCTTTTGGCGGCATGGGCAGCGCAAATGTGCTGATTGATGAGCCTACACAAGGCGCGCTGGCAGAACGTCCTCTGATTGCGAAGCTACTTGCTAACGACGAATACAAAGCGAAATATCACGAAATTGTCAGCGAGATGATTAATGGCTATCTAGCAGATGATACGTTCCAAGCACGGATGGATGAGCTGGACAAGATGATTTCCAGCTATGTCAAAGCGGATCCGTCCGCCTTCTACACCTTCGAGCAGTATGAAGAAGGAATAAAGTCTGTTAAGACCTTCATGTCGAACATGGCGAAAAATATTCAGCAGCAGCTCGACGGCACCACTCCTTCCTCCGGTGACGGATCGGGAAGCGGTATGGGTGGTGGTGGCATGGGCGGCGGTGGCTTTGGTGGCGGCGCTAGAAATGGCGCAGCTGCAGGTGCGACTGGTGCAGGTGCTGGGCAAGACGCGAACGGCGCTAGTAACGCTCAGACTGGTGCGGGGGCGGATCAAAGCACGGGAACTGACAGCGCTGGTGCTGCTAACGAGGGGACCGAGAGCACAGGTACTGGCGGCGCAGGCGGTGCTGCGCTGAATGCCGAAAGCGGGCAAGCTGCTCAAGGTGGCGCAGGTGGTGAACCTGGGGCCATGGGCGGACCGGCTATCCCTAATGCCGGGGCCGGACCTGGCAGTAACACGCAAGCAGCGGCTGGTGGGCAGGCCACTCAAGGAGGAGCTCAGGCCGATACTAACGGGCAAGCCGCTCAAGGTGGACAAACCAATACCGACGAGCAGGCTGCTCAAAGTGGACAAACCAATACTAACGGGCAAGCTGCTCAAGGTCGATTTACCGGCGGACCTGGCGGTGCACCGGGTGCCATGGGTGGACCAACTATCCCCGAAGGTGGAGATGGTCCTGGCGGTGGTGGCATGGGTGGCGACTTTGGTGGTGGCGGTGGTGCTATGCAGCAAAAAGGCAGCACGAGTGAAGCCATCACTACTGGAGTCGCGATACTTCTCCTACTGCTGACTGCAATCTTTGTGACCTTCTATAAGCGGAAACGGTTATAGATTAGTAAAGCACTAATTCATAAGAAACATAAGCGCCTTCGGCAGTTCTATATGAACGGCGAAGGCGTTTCTATTTTAATGACGGTAAAGTTACTTTCGGACACCAACGCCTTTATCTGTAACTTTTGCGCTGTTTTGGAATGTTATCGGACATTATGGACGTTATTGGACTGAAATAACACCTTAAATCTGCTTTTTGCCATGAATAGCGACTCTCGAGTCCGCAACTCGCTTCAAAAGGGCTTAAAATGCGCAAATAGCTGCATCTGAGTCCGTTCACACAGCAGCAAGAAGAAACCAGTCAGCAGATGGAACTGACAGAGGCAACAATAATTATTAGAACCCCATCCCCAGACAAGATTTTAACTGCTGGGCTGTTCCATTGAAACTGTATTCGCTCATTCTAACTGGGTAAACCAAAAAAAATAACTGTGAACAGTTCCACTCAATCGAGACTGTTCACAGTTATAAATTCAACCTTTTTTCTTATCAAAGTATCCAACCTGATCACAGAATACAATGATCCCCTCTTACTCTTTCCGCCCGCGCAATATACTTATGGCCGCTATTAAAAAGGCGAGTAAAGATATCCCGACTGCGATATAGACCATTGGGTTGACACTGTTTGATTTTTCCTCATCTTCCATAATAGCATTGTGCTCTTCCATGCTCATCGAATTGTCAGTGACATTGGCACCGTGAGAATGCTCATCCCCACCAGCGGCTTGTACAATCGAAGTCACGGAATGAGGATTTTCTGCTCCAGCCTCACCTGACCATTGCACCAAGCTACCATCGGCGTAATGCTGATAAGCATCCCAAGCGATTTCACCAGCGGAATCAGGATTCTTCGCCGTAAAGTAGAAACGTTGGAATTGACCCTTTTGAATTCCCTCTCCATTAGCTATCCAGCTAACCTTATTCCCATCAATGGTGACATCCCATCCGGGTGTAACCTCATATTGCTTGAACTCTGCACCTGCCGGAATTCGTAGATCAACCTGTACAGTTGCCACATCTTTTTCCGAAGGGACTTTCAGTGTATACGTCTCCCATGCTCCGGTACTTGATTGTGCTGGTGCGACGGTTACATGCGCGCTTGCCACGGCTGCGAACAACAGTAGTGTTGCGGCGGCTGGTGCGAATAGTGTCATTATTTTACGAGATAATCTGTTCATCGTTAGCCTCTTCTCATAAGTTATCATATAAACTCGTTATTTAAATTTCCGCTATACATCTTTCGAAAAATCTCGTTTACGCGAGGCAAGCCCCTGCTCTAAAGCATAACGTGTCAGCTGTGTTCGGTTTTGGAGCTGAAGCTTTTGGAGGATATTCTTCAGATGATTTTTTACAGTATGCTCTGAAATCCCTAGGCTCAAGGCAATCTCCTTATTCTTCGACCCCGAAGATACACAGCTCAAAATTTCTTTCTCCCTAGCCGTCAATGACTCCCCTTCGTTTGATACAGAGGGTACAGTGAACTCCTTCAAAATTTGAAAAGCCAACTCCCGACTTAGCGGCGCTTCTTCATTAACAATGGCCTGCAAATATTGAATCCAGGTGGAGGGTGCCAGATTTTTTAGCAAATACCCCTGTGCGCCTTGCTTCAGCGCTTCGAGGAGATGGGAAATCTCGTCCGATACCGTAACGATAACGATTTTGACATAGGGATATTCCTGCTTAATTCGGCGAGTAGTTTCCAAACCGTCCATTACCGGCATCTGAATGTCGATTAGAATAAGATCAGGCATCCATTGCGCTGTGAAAGCGATCGCCTCAGCACCACTCTCCACTACACCAATGACCTCAAAACTATCATCCATGGACAAAATCTCACACATCGCTTCACGTGCATGCGCATGATCATCAACAACTAAAACCCGGTATCGGCTCATGGACTGACTTCCCCTTTCGTAATTTCAACCTGGGTGCCAGTGTCACCAGACGTCAGCCTAAGCTCCCATCCCATCCTCAGGGCACGTTCCTTCATAATCTGAAGTCCGTAGCTTCCACTCACTTCAAATGGATCATGCTGAAATCCTTCTCCATTGTCTGCAACAACAACTCTCCAGCTCTTCTCATCGCCAGCACCGGTAATTGAAACCAATCCCGCTCGTGTATGCTTACGAACATTAATAATCGCTTCGCGGATACAGGATAACAATTCTGATGTTTCCGAAGTGGAGAGCGCATCATCTTGCAGGCTCCAATCGAGAGAAGCTTCGATCATAATTTCATTCGCCATCTGGGCTAGCTGATCTTTTACCGACTGTTCCAATGAAAAAGAATTCTGCTCAGAGACTGGAATCTTCAGATTGGAGATGGCCTGCCGCACATAACGGTTCACCTCATGGACCGTCTTTTTGATCTGATCCACATTTTCCTCACTGACTTCACCGTTTTTGCGGCTTGCTTCTAGTCGGTCGATTTTGACAGATAAGAGAAATAAAGATTGCGCCATCCCATCATGCAGTTCCTTGGCTAGTCCTTCCCGGGCCTTCATTGCGTCTTTAAGCGCACGTTCCTGCTCCAGCTCGCGCTGATTCCGCTCCATAAGCGAGAACAGAGGGACGAGCAATACGAGACTGACCAAAAACACAAGAACCGGAGTCAAGTAGTTCCCCAAATCCATAGAAATATAAGGCATTAAAAACTGATGGCGCGCGATCTCCCAGATCCCTACCATTAGTGTTGGCAGTAACAGGATCATGTACTTTATTCGTTTATACGTTGCCGTCCCCTCCCGCACATCTTGTGGTTAACAATATCACCGTCTTAGTAGATCTACATGACTCAATCGGGCTATATAAATCCCTAAATGTTACAAATTTAAGTATTTTGAAATGTGAATGCTGTCATTTACAATATCAAAACCAAGCTTTCTTATATTGTAGCAAAAAAAAGATACATCTCGCGATGCACCCAATCATTACTACATTTACAGCGAAGTCCCTACCTATAGTGGCGATGTATAACGTCCATATTGGATGTCCATTTCCTTAAACGAATCTCCTTCTTTGTTCAAGAAAAATGTGTTAACTCCCTCTGATCCCCACCAATTTATGCCGAGTAGCGGACCCTCTGAGGTTTCGGCAGCAAAAAGGATGGAGAACATTTCCGGCATAACCTCTCCGCCATCGTCCACCCGCCAGACTGAATATTCATCCCCTTGAATCACAGCTGGATAGTCCATGAAGGTAAATTCATCTTTTTCTTTCCAAACGAGGCTAAATAACATATCTTGATCCATTCTCACAAATTGAACTAGATACAACTGGCGATCGATAGGTAGCTCTGCTAGCTTCCACACTTTTTGGATTTCACGATTTTTCGTATCTATAATACGCTGCCGAACCCTTTCTTCCACAGTGGACAAAGCTTGTTCACCCTCAACAGGCTCAATAGGCAAAAGCGCATCTATCTTAAAATTCGCCTGATCCGTCAAGTAGTAGGTTTCATCTGGGGTCGCACTCCCCTCTTCCACCGTATAAAGATAACCCGCCAGATTCACAAAATTATGTGCCATCTCCCGGCCATTGCTACCCTCTGTTCCATCCTGCCACTTATTAAATTTCAGCTTCAGCACTTTGCCTTGATCACCAATAGCCTCATTTAATTGTGCCATCTCCTGATCCAGCCCTTTTTCATGCCCGGTGACTAGAATATTCCGCCCCTCTGCATCCGCAAAGCCGAAATTGGCCTTCAGCTTCTCAGCATCTAGATAAGCTTTTGTCTGCTGCATGCTTGCAGTTGGTGATGGCTCTGCGCTTGGAGGAATGGTTGGAGAAGCCTGTAAAGTTTCCGCACTCTGTTCTGGTGTTGACTCGGAATGATCGCCATCGCTGGTCAACGAGTTGTTGCTAGAACAACCCACCAACATAAGAACAATAAAGAAACTCACCAAGCGCTTATTCATTCTTATTCCTCCAAACGAAGTTAGAATATTCCCATGCTCAGGTAACGTTCTCCCGCATCAGGTGCAATGCACAGCACTCGCTTGCCAGGTCCGAGGCGCCGTGCTTCCTGCAAAGCTGTCCATACTGCGGCACCACCGGATGGACCAAGCAGAATCCCTTCCTGTGCGGCCAGTGCTCTCACCGTCTTCAATGCATCTTCATCCGAAACCTGAACGATTTCATCGTAGACCTTCGTATTCAGAATGGCGGGTATGAAGCCCGGACTGGTTCCAACCAGCTTATGCGGTCCGGGCTTTCCACCGGATAACACTGGCGAGCCTTGTGGCTCAACAACAAGAATTCGAATATCAGGAAGCTGCTCACGCAACACTTCTCCAGTTCCCGTTATCGTGCCTCCAGTTCCTGAAGAAGCAACGAACACATCCAGCTTCCCTTCCATTTGCTCCATAATTTCAAGAGCTGTCGTTATCCGGTGAATATCAGGGTTCGCCTTATTCTCGAATTGCTGTGGGATAAAGCTGTTCGCCACTTTTTTCCCCAGCTCAATCGCTTTTGCTATAGCTCCCGGCATCCGCTCCGCAGCAGGAGTCAGTACAACTTCAGCACCATAAGCCTTTAGAATATTGATTCGTTCCTTGGTCATATTGTCCGGCATGACAAGAATCGCTTTATACCCTTTTGCAGCGGCATTCATGGCTAAGCCAATGCCTGTATTCCCGCTTGTCGGCTCTATAATGGTCCCTCCGGGTTTCAAATGCCCATCAAGTTCAGCTTGCAAAATCAGATTATAAGCGGCTCTGTCCTTTACACTGCCACTGGGATTAAAGCGTTCCAGCTTCACATATAGTTCTGCATCTTGGGGTGTGGTCATCCGATTTAGTCGCACAACCGGTGTATTCCCAATTAGCTCAGTTATATTGTTAACAACAAGGGGTGTCATACATAGAGCCTCCTTTATTACTTTACATACCCTTCATTGTAACTGGATAGCCACCTGCTGTCGATTCTGGAACTTGCAGTCTCCTCACTATAAAAAGCCGCCTCCCATACTTACCGGAGGCGGCTTCATCATAGCTGACAACAGCTGATCTACAGTTTACGGATTCACGTTAATTGTAAAAGTAGACGTATTATTCTTAATATTCGTTACCGTGTTCGTAATCTTCAGATTGTTAAAGGTTACTGAGCCTCTGGCCGGACCTTGACCAGCCTCTGCAGCTTCATTCACCCAGATGCCAACCCCGGATTTGCTATCAAAAGCATCACCGCTCTTCTGCGCACCGGTAATTGTAACGTTATTGAAGATGGTATCTGTCACAGGAAATTGTGGAGTGGAACCCACATAATTGGTCTGGAACATGATGCCATGATAGGTTGGGTCAATGATATCCACATCATTGACTCGGATACCTTGGAAGACCTTGGAGGCCGAGAATACCCAGATTGCCGGGAAGGTCTGCGCCCCCCAGAAATGTCCACCTGCACGAACAATAGAGATATTCTCAAAATTCGTAGTCGGTGAAGCACCGAAGCCGTTCATCGGATACCCAAAGTCTAACGAGCTGATCGTAATCCCGGAGTAGCAAAGTGTATCCGCAATATAAATGTTACGGAAGGTATTCGCATATCCACCATAGACAGCCAAACCAGCAGCCCGCCAGGTCAAGATTGAGGTTAGATTCTCGTAAATATTGTCCTTCATATCTGCACCGCCGGAATCAATCGCGGAGAACAATGCAAAGCTATCATCACCTGTTGCCCGTGCTTCAATATTGGACACGAGGTTGTTCGTGCTGCCATTCGTCATATTGATTCCATCAGCGAAGGTATTACGGATACGGGAATTTTTGATCACCATGTTATCCGTATTGGCTCCCCAATACATACATACCTGATGCTCAGTCCAAATGTTGTCGATCGTAATGTTCGCCACATTGGAGAAATCAAATACTTTACCAGGTCCGTCGATACGAGAAGTATAGTTTCCGAAATAAGCGAAGTTCGCAAAGGTAGATCCATTCGCTGTATCACTAGCTCGGAATCCAACATCAGTATTCTCTTGGCTAGTTGGAGCGATAAATCTTGTATACCAAGGTCCAGCTCCGATAACCTTTACTGCTTTGCCATAGACCTGAAGCTTGCTAGCGGTCTGATAGTTACCTGCTGGCAAATACACGCCTACGAGATTTCCAGTAGTGTCCATACGCACTTTATCTAGCGCATTTTGCACATCCTGATGTGTAAATCCAGCAGGAACAGTGTATTTAGCTGGATCTGGATTAGCAATCGGTGAAACCTGCTCCAGACTGATGAAGTCAATCGCATATTGAGAAGTGTTAGCCGTATCTTTTTGTAAACGGATCGTACTTCCTGCCGGAATGGAGCTATCAAACATAATATTTGCTTCATCATAAATATGCCGCGGAGAACCTGCGCTTGGCGAATTGCCAGGACTTGCCTCTGAACCGTATAACCATGCATATTTAGAGGTTAAGCTAATCGCCTTATTAAAGACACCATTAACATAGATGTTAAGTGTAGCATTAGTGCCGTCACCACTCGCCGAATCTGGAATCGAGAACCGAGTAACCAGAGTGTTTGTGCTGGCTTTTGTCGTGAATTCAACATAGCTACCTGTGGTGTTCAGAGTAACTGCTCTTCTGCCCGAAGCCTCACCTGCAGGATCGCCGATGGTCCGGTTAGCTGAAAGTTTAACGGCTCCACCGCCAATAACGCCATCCTCAGCCTCGTACATGTCGTAAGGCATGTTCGCTCCTCGACCGATGAACAATGACTGTGTCTGAATATTATTAGCCCTTTTTACAGGGAGCTCATTAGCATCTACTGCAATTTCACTCTTCACTGTATATTTGCCATTTCCTGCTGTCCAATTGCCAAGCGCTACAGGCGCTGTGGTCACCCCACTAGCGATCACGCCGTTATAGCTACCCGTAAGCGTTGTAACTACCGCATTAGTAGTAGCATCTATAACCGTCAGGGTGATGTTATGCGCGCCACTCGCAGAAGCTGCTGTACCTTGGTTCTTAACGGCAACTGAGAAGCTCACTGCGTTGCCACCTGCTGGATTGCCGGGCGTCCAGCTGACGGAGGACGCAACCAGATCAGAACTGGATACAGGAGCAATAATAAGGGAAGTCGGACTAGTGAAGCTATTATTTCCCTCATTTGATTCAATCACTGTATTATTCTCATCGACCTTTGCACTTAATGAGTAGGTTGCTGCATCTTTTGCGCCCATATTAAGAGACACGCTCGTTGATGCCCCAGCCGCTAAAGGCCCCACTGGGCTAGTGCCTACAAGTGTAGTGCCCAAGAAGAAATTTACATTCGTTGCTGCAGAAGCAAGCGTTCCGATATTCTTAACTGTTGCGTTTAAAGTAATGGCATTGGTCTCTATTGGAGCTGCTGGTGTCCATGTTAGAGCTGTCACCGCCAAATCTGGATTCGCAGATGGTGTACCCATCACTTGAAATTCAGCGATTTGTCCAGCACTTGAACCCGAGTTGGTCGTGATCTTCAGCTGTATTTCACTAGCCGTAGCCGTTACCGGAATCGTCACCGTATTGCCAGTTGCCGGATTAAAGGTGTATACGGTCGCTGGTACAAGACTTGTAAAAGCTGTTGTATTCTGATTATGCCCAAGCACTTGAATGGTCTGAGTACGTGTAGACCAGGCCGATGCAGGATTCAACTTGAGCACAACCGCTGTAACATCGGCATTGCTGCCCAAGTTAACAGTTAAGGTGTTCGGATAACTTCCCCCTGCCCCCTCCCAATAAGTGCTTACATCGCCGTCATTCGCATTCGTCTGCACAAAGGTAAAGACGGAGGACGACGCATTTATACTTTTATTCAACGCCAGATTGGAACCCGCCCCAGGCGTTGGTGTCGGCGTTACCGTCGGTGTTGGTGTTGCTGTCGGTGTCGGTGTCGGTGTTGGTGTTGGTGTTGGTGTTGGTGTCGGTGTCGGTGTCGGTGTCGGTGTCGGTGTTGCCGTTGGCGTTGGTGTTGCTGTCACTGCTGAAGATGGAGTAAGGATCAGGTTGTCCAGATTCACATTTCCAGTATCACCAGCATCATATTTATAAGTAATCGTGTTTGCGCCTGCATTCAAGGCTAGCATTTCAATCTTTGTTGACCATGTGTTCCAGTTCGTCAGATTAATAAGCGAAATCTGCTTTATTTTCGTCCCATTTACATAAACACTAATTGTTTTAGTGCTGCCCGAAGCATTTGCGTATTTCAATGCGGCATCATAATTTCCAGCAGAGGCAACATTAACGCTAAATGCAGTCGCCGCTCCTTGAGCTAGATAGCCATCTACAAAACCGGTTCCGGTATAACCAGAATGGTCTGTATTGACTTTTGCCCCCCCGGATAACGAGGCATTTTCGCCTTCATATCCTGTCGTTGGGAGTGGTGTTGTGCTGCCATAAATCTCAAATTCCGATAACTGCGCTGCTGGCCATCCTGTATTTGCTGTGAAGCTCAATTTAACATATCTAACACTTGCAGCCGTAAAGTTAATGGTTACAGTATTAGATCCGCTTGCTGGATCAAATGTGTAATTGCTAGAGGCAGCTAAGTCCGTGTAGCTAGAATCATCTGAGCTCCCCTGTACCGACAACGTTTGGCTTCTTGTTTCCCAGTTCGTCGGCAGTTTTAGAACCACCTGATTGACGCTATTCACGTCACCTAAGTCCACTTTAATCCATTGCGGGAATGCGTTGCTTGCACTTTCCCAATACGTTCCTTGATTGCTGTCATTAGCATTAGCGGATACATATACATCACTGAAAGAGCTTGAAGTAATATTCTTCCCTTGAGCTAAATTCCCCGCAGCAAAACTCACCAAGGGATATAAGGCTAATTGACCTACAAATAAAATAACAATCAAAAAATACATTACTGCCGACTTACCCGTAAATTTTTTAGAAGCTGCTATCATTAGAGAACCACCTCCCAAAGTTTTGTGAAGCTATGCAGCTATTAAGAATGCGCTTTCAAAAAAGTATTGATATAGACATTCGCCTCCTACTACTGAGATGATTACGTTCTGACGAGACTCAAAACACTTTCCATTATTAGCTGCCAGTCCACAAACTAACTAATAATGGTAATAATATAAGTTATAGGTAGATGAACGTCGATGGCGATTTCTATGCTTTATGTGTGGAATCTTCTCATTTAAGAAGAAATAACGTTGTTGTCCTTAAACCTCTCTAAATTGGAACTGAGGGCATATATAAAAAATAAATAGACCATTACATCTGGGCCAGGGGCAGGAAATAATGGTCTTTAGAAATCTGCTATTCGTATAAATTCCCGTTCGCCAGCTCTGCCAGCTTTCCTTCATCCAATACGCTTAGGCGTCCACGATTTCTTGTAATAATTCCTTCATCAATGAACCGACGCACGATCCGGTTAAGATGCCGATAGCTAGTACCAAGCAATTCTGCTGTCTCTATAAGGCTGGAGGTTCGAATCTCCTCCACACGGCGGTCACCGTTTTTATCGGCGAATAAAGACATCAAATAACTGGCAAATCGATTCTCCACAGGATACAGCAGGTTTAGTGCGGAAGCTTGGCCAAGCGTATGTAATTTGTGACTAAGTTCCCCTACGAGAAAACGTAATAAAGCTGTGTTTTCCTCAAGCTCTCTTAGCAGTAATCTTCTCCCCGCAAAAAGAATCAAGCTCTCGCCCACAGATTCCACTTGATTTTTAACTGGAAAGCGATGAAGCAGCTCGACATCCCCAATAACAGATATCGGGTTTGTAAACCGAACCAGCATAGACTTGCCATTTGGCAGCAGCGTCTGAATTTTGAGCTTGCCCTCGACCAATATAAACATTCCTTCTAATTGATCGCCAACCAAACACAGCTTTTCTTCATCCGCATAACGTCTCAATTCCATTTTATGCGTTACCAGCGGGCTAAAAATTCCGTCCAGACCGTTCTTCACTGCCAAGGCACGGACAGCTTCACGGTCATTTATCGTTTGCATGTGGCGCCCCCTCTATTGTTGTGCTCAAATAAGTGTAATTTAGAATACCCCACAAAAAAAGGACATATGTCCTTTTTTGAAAAGTATTTCCCAATATACCTTACATCACAACAGAGTCCACACTATAACGGATCATATTCACTTTGTGATCATGTAACCAAAATTCTACATTCCAATGATTTATTTTATCCACATACCCAATAATATCAGCCCCTTGCTCTCCTCTTTTATAGTATGAAGAGCCGTAAGCTTCAATCACATCATCTGCAGAAGACCCCACATGAATACCTTTGGCAGTTCTCATCTTATGATCGGAATAGACGCTGATTAGAATGATTTTATCATCTCCACGCGCTGTCGCTACTGTCGTCTCGTTATTCAAATTATAATATTGATAACGCTCCATATCGTCACGTGGTTTAGGTGCCCGTGAGATCGATTCAAGGCTCTGAAGTAGCTTAATGTCTCCCAGACTTTCCTGTTCTAGATTGCTGCTGGATACACGAGAGTAATGATTTAGCCTTGGTGCATTGTACAAATAAATATGATAGATCCCATAACTTAAGCCTACCGTAATAAAAATGATGATAAATGACCAACCTCTTTTAAGTGGTTTCTTCCTCACCAATATCTCACCTTCTTCTAACATTTACTGTGCAAAATACTTCTCTAGCTCACGCTGCGCCCGATATTCTAGGAAATTCAAGGACTGCCACTAACTTTCTTATCCTTATTTTAAGTGATAAAATAAGAAAAAAAAGAGAAAGAATTTTTTAATAATTTCCTATTTTATGAAGGGACCTAAACCATGAAGCTGCATAGCCAATATTTAAAACTGCATTCTCAGTTTGGGGGAGCGACAGAAATCTCAGTTACTATGGATGAGCTAGCGTTGACCTTCGGATGTACACACCGCAATGCCTTGCACATAGTGAATAAAATGATGCAGCTAGAATGGATCCAATGGACGCCTAAACGCGGGCGCGGAAGCCGTTCCTTGTTACAGTTCCTTGTTCCTTCCGAAGAAATTGCGCTTCAATCCATGATGCAGGCCATAAGCCGTAAAGATGTGCACAAAGCCATTGAAGGCATCAAAACCCATGCCAGCTCCTCCTCGTTGCAGGATACATTACAAGGTTGGCTGCTGACCTATTTTGGCCATCATTCTGAAATCCTTAGTGATAAACAGATTGATACTCTGCGGCTTCCCATCACGCAGCAGCTACATACCTTCGATCCACTCCATATGAATCTACTCGCAGAGTCCTTTGTTTCCAGTCATGTCTTCGACGGACTAGTGAGGCGCAGCGGAGAACGGGATAAGATTGTGCCAAGTCTTGCTCACGCTTGGGAAGTGGATGAGAGCCGTACCATCTGGACTTTTTTTCTGCGCAAGGAAGTGTTGTTCCATCATGGAAAAGTACTTACGGCTAAAGATGTAGTCTATTCCTTGGGACGGCTGATGCGAACCTCAAAGCGAACACTCTATAGCTATATTTTCAAAGAAATTCAGCGGGTCAGCGCACTAAATCCATCCACTGTTCAAATTACGCTTAAGCAGCCCAATGAGCTATTTCTCCCTTTCTTGTGCACGAGCAGAGCCGCTATTGTTCCGCGTGATTTAGAAGAAATGGACGAACATACCTTTGGCCGCAGACCGGTGGGGACAGGACCATTCAAGGTTGTAGACATGAACGAGGACACTTGTGTGCTGGAGGTTTTTCCTTATTATTTCCAAGGACGAGCTCATTTGGATCGAGTTGAAATACTCTATGTTCCGTGGGATACCGAGACCAGTTCCTCAGATACTGGTTCAGCTTTTCATGTGATTCAGAACCCTTCATCCACCAATTCTTCATCTTGGAGCCGGATTCATTCGGAGTCCTACATTCGTAAATTCGTTACCTGCAACACGCAAAAAAAGGGACCGCTTAGCGACCCCCTTCTTCGAGCAAAGATAGTATCCTGTTTAAAAAACGATTCTGCATCTATTGTGCAAGAGGAGATAGAAGATCAAGAAATCAAACTGCAAATATCGACCATTCCGCAATATGCTAGCGATGCTGAGTTCATTGCTGCTAAACTTGGGCATCAAGCTTATTCGTGTACTGTTGTTTCCGTATCTCCAGAAGAATTCAAAGGACCCGTCCGGCTGGAATCTGACCTGATAGTCTTCTCTTTATATCGTGACGAGGATGAACAGCTTCGTTTATTTGATCTATACCTTACGCTTTCCCAGCATATAGAACCGCATACCCGGGCAGATATTGAAGGCTGGTTATACACGATTGCAAGGGAACCTAACCCTGAGGCTAGATCTGAAAGCTTTAGTGTCATTGAGAACCGCCTTATCGGGGAGCATCATCTGCATATCTTGTATGAAAAACCCACCCAAACCGCTTATCTCCCCTCAGTCCGAGGCGTAAGCTTCAATAGTCAGGGCTGGGTAGATCTTCGTCATTTGTGGTTTCCGCCGCTGCTTCCTTCCTAATCTAATTCGGAACGGTTAGTGGCTGGTGGAAGGCAGGCTGTCTATAAGCCCTTTCCCAATCACATTAGCCGAAACTGGCTGCTTCCCGATTTCTCTAGCCCAGACTGACAATTGACCTACATGATGAATCTCATGAGCTATTACATGACGCATCACTTCACCCCAAGCATCAGTCATAATCCGACCGTCCGCCAGGTGATCCTCAAAAATATTCCGCTCCAACCCCTCATGCCAAGAAAGTACAAAGGATTCCACCTCAGACCGGAATTTCGCATCCAGCTCTCTTACCTGCGGCAAAGACTTGTAATGCTCGAAGTCCTCCTGAAAATCCGGTTTACCTTGCAGCACTTGAATCCAGCTCCACTCAACATCAGCTATATGAAAGAGGGTCTTAAGAATGCTTCCTACACCGCCAGTACGTGTTGCAAGCAGCTCTTCCTCAGAAATATTCTCACACCATTCGTACCATTGTTCACGAACCATCCAGTTATATTGAAAGAATGTTTGCAAAACTAAAACCTCCTTTTAATGGGAACTTAGATGCTTCCGGTACCCCTCCACCTTCTCATCTCTATACCCTAACGATTCATAAAAAATATGCGCTTCCTTCCGCTTCTCACCGGAGACTAAAATGATATATAAACAATCCCTTTCATGGGCCATTTCTTCAATGGCGAGCATCAGTTTTTTGCCAACGCCTTGACGACGGGCCCGTGAGGAAACCACCACATTCTCAATTACCATAAACGGCTTGCAATCCCCAATTAGGTCATGACAAATAATACCCATCAAAGACCCCATCAACTCCCCATCCACAAAAGCGCCCAGCAATATGTACCGACTATCCGCCTTAATTACTTTAAATACTTGTTCCAGTTTATTAGGGTTCGAAGGTTGATTCATCAGCTCTTGATATAACTCACCAAGTTCAGTAAGAGACTCCAATTCTATTTCTTTAATAACGATCATGATTATTCATCCTGCTTTCCTTAATTTATAGACCTTGTTCATACATATACAGCTCACCATTCCGTGGATAAAATATCCGCTTTCCATTATAACCTCTGTGGGCCAGCTGTTGTGCTAATACCTTCATTTTCATATTCCACTATTTACGAACCTTCAGCTCAAATTCATCCTTCTGCCCATCCCACTCAACAACGACCTTAATGACAGAGTCCTCCTGTTCAAAAGCCCCGCTCCCGGATCTCTCGGACTTCAACTCACTCCTTACACCCTTAGCGTCTGTTAAGGTTCTACTACCTCGCCCTGCTGTTCCTTCATAACTATATTTAAAGTCCTGTATCGTATCCAGATCTGATTGTTCCCCTTTATACTTAAGCTCCAATGTAGAATGCTGTGAAGTTTCATAATCAGCTCTTTCGCCTTTTTTATCGATGAACTTCTCTGTTGCCTTTTGTACATATTCTGCCGACCACACTTCCCCTTCACCTGTAAAGGTATAGTTATGCTTATAAGTAGTGGTATTGCAAGCAGCAAGAAGAAATATCATCATCCCAGACAGCACCAGCGTACGCAGCTTCTTAATCATCATGGGTTCCTCCTGATTCCTAAGATTTTAAATAGTTCAGCACGACTTCAACTCGCTCTTGGGTCGTTAAATCTCCCTCTAATCGCAAAATAGGACATTTCAACGCGGACATCCATTCCTCATGTAGTACCTTGCTTCTGACTTCAACTCCTGCGGTATCATATAAAGCGGCCCATTCCATAAATGTCTGATTCGCTTCGTATTTACTCCCACCTGGTAAAATATTATCACCATATCTCTCGTATTCTCTAGCTTTTAAACGATTTAAACGGATCTCCTGCGGTATCCATAGAAAAATAACCAAGTCAAAACAAGACCGAAGTCCATCCCCCCAGCCGCAAACTGCACCGCTCAGAATCCATGGCTCCTTTTGAGCTAAGTCCTGCTTGAGTCTTGTTAATCTATCGTTGATCTCACGCTGCTTAGTAAATTTATACTTCCAGAAATAGTCATCACTATCCAATTGAACATGAGGCAACACTTTGGCTAATTCCTGACCTAGCGTGCTAGTTCCTACTCCAGATGCACCCATGATGTGAATTCTTCGCATGTATTCCCCCCAGATTAACTTTTCATTTTGGAATATTACTGATCATCCGTAGATAAAAAGCGAATAGTAGCTGTTGTCCCATTCCCTTTAGTGCTATTATAATAAATTTCCCCATCATATTTTTCTACGATGTTAAAGCAAATCATTAACCCTAGACCGGTTCCATTACTTTTCAACGAATAAAAAGGCGTACCAAGCGACTTAACCTCAGCTTCGGACATTCCACTTCCTTGATCGATGATGTTTATCTCGATAAAGTTTTTATTTCTATTCGCTATGACTGAGACGGATTTACCTACACTCGAAGCTTCTAGCGCATTTTTTATAATATTGATAAGTAGCTGCTTAAACTCAATTTTATTAATGGAGATAAAGCAATTTTCTTCTACATTTATAGTGATTTGATTATCAGATAACATAGCATAGGAATGAAGCAACCCCGTAACACTCTGAAGAACATCCTTCACATCCACCCTCTCAAGACTTTCGTCTCCATTTGGTTTTGATAGGGTTAGGAATTGAGAGATAATCTGTTCTACTGTGTTCAATTCATCAATCATTAAGTTGAACTTGCTTTTTTTAAGATCATCAAATGAAGTGTCTTCTTTGAACAATTGCAAAAAACCTCTAACCACTGTTACTGGATTTCTAATTTCATGCGCTACAGCAGCTGTTAACTGCCCTACCATTTTTAACCGTTCGGATTGCTGTAATTGCTCATAATACAGTTGCTGCTTTTTCATTCGTTTGAAGGACAAATGGAAAATAAAAAATAATAACACTTGAACAGCTACTATATTTATAACGTTGCCTACAATATCATGATTTAAATAGATATATAATTCACCTTTATCAATGAAAATGACATAACTAAAAGTAATCACCATTAATATCCCATTTATAATAAAGGAAAAGTAGAACAATTTTAAATCAAAAAATAGAATAGAAAGTGCAGGAATAAGACAAATCAAAATATATGTAGTCCAAGTTTGCGGATATAAAAAGAAAAGAGTGTAAAAGTAAGCAAATCCAAAAAGAATGATGATCTTTCTAAAAGTATGTGTCTCACACTTAGGATAGATCCATAAACAAACAGATAGAAACATTACACACAAAAAATGTACAATATATCCAAAATCAATCCCATTCAACTCTGTTGTAGATAATATTAATCCAGATATCATAAGAACGATGTTTATTAACATTACAATATAATAGATTTTTCGATTCACCTTACTGTAAAACTCTTTCATGAATTCACCACTTCTAAATTAATTTAACTCTTTTCGAAATAATACCTAACTAGAGGCAAAATTTAAGGACACCCACTTGGATGCCCTTTCTACATCTCATACATACATTATTGTAATTATATCAGTCACTTTACTAAAATGGGAATAAATACTTTTAGGCCTAATTAAAATACGATCCCCAGTTCTGTGTTTATGAAAAAACAAATAGACCGCTCTCTCACAAAGCAAAGCAGTCCATTTGTAATATCGCTTTTATTCTATATTCTTAACAATATCTTTAGGGATCCGGCGGGCCATGTCCGTTGCAATAGCTGCTTGGATCACCGCCAGACGCACTAACTCTACCACTTTTTCATTAAAAATACTTGGGATCACATATTGCTCATTGAGTTCATCCGGGTGGACGACGGAAGCAATCGCTTTTGCCGCAGCCAGCTTCATTTCAAGATTTACCGTTTTAGCTCTGCAATCCAGTGCACCACGGAAGATACCCGGAAAACAGAGTACATTGTTGATCTGGTTCGGATAATCACTTCTTCCTGTCGCTAACACGCGAACAAAAGGCTCGGCCAGTTCCGGTTCAATCTCTGGTGTCGGATTAGCCATTGCAAAAACAATGTTATCGCTGGCCATGCTCTTGAGATGATCGACGGATAGAATCCCACCACGTGACACCCCAATAAAGACATCTGCTCCCTGCATAACCTCCGCTAGTCCACCTTCAATTCCTTCCGGATTGGTTACATCAGCAAGCTTCCGCCATTCTTGATTATCATACTGAAGATCTTTTCTAAGAACACCTTCACGATCTACCGCATAGATCTTGCGAGCTCCCGCTGCCAGAAGCATATTACAGATGGACACCCCGGCCGCACCTATACCCACAACGACAATACGAGCATCTTCGATAGATTTATCTACTACTTGAAGTGCATTCAAAAGACCTGCTAAAACTACAACGGATGTACCGTGCTGATCATCATGAAATACCGGAATATCCAGCTCTTCGGCAAGCCGGCGTTCAATCTCGAAACAACGCGGAGAACTGATATCCTCTAAGTTTATCCCCCCGAATCCAGGAGATACTGCTTTTACGATATTAATGATTTCATCCGGATCTTTGGTATTTAAGCATAGTGGAAAAGCATCAATGTCCGCCAATTGCTTAAACAGCATAGCCTTACCTTCCATAACAGGCATAGCCGCTTCAGGTCCGATATCCCCTAATCCTAGCACAGCAGTACCGTCCGTTACGACGGCTACTGTATTTCTCTTCATCGTCAAAGAATAAGCTTTGTTCGGATCTTCGGCAATCGCCGTACACACTCGGGCAACTCCCGGCGTATAGACCAACGATAAATCCTCACGATTTTTGATAGGCATTTTGGGAGTGACTTCAATTTTCCCGCCTAGATGAGCTAGAAACGTTCGATCTGACACATTGACTACTTTGATTCCTGGCATCTTCGATAATATAGACATGATTTCTCCATTCGCGGCGTCTTGCACGTTTATTGTAATATCTCGAGTTGTCACATCCTTACCTGCACGTATCACGTCAATTGCAACGATATCTCCGCCTGCAGTGGCAATTCCTGAAGCAACATCACCAAAAGAAGTAACCGATTTCCGAATTTCGAGCCTGACAATCATCGTTGTTGCAATCGCCATGAATTAGCCTCTCTTTCTTCAACCCTAAGATTTCAAATACACTATACTATACCATTTAAACAAACTTTCATCCTATTGAATAGATCACTTAAGTATTTTTCTTAATATAGTATTCCCTTCGGCACCAGGACCAAATACATCGGGTATCGTAGCGACGGGCAAAACTTGCGTTATATCATAGACAATGACAAGTTGACTGGGCAGAATATATATTATATACATGTCTTACCTATAACGTAGTTGAAGGAGCTTACACTTATGACAGAATCATTTCAAGCATTAGTTGTCGACAAAACAGAATTATCGTTCTCCGTCGCTGTTAAGCCGGTTACCTTAGAAGAACTACCCGCAGGAGAAGTTGTAATTAA
This sequence comes from Paenibacillus sp. FSL R10-2734, assembly GCF_037963865.1. Lineage (NCBI taxonomy): Bacteria > Bacillati > Bacillota > Bacilli > Caryophanales > Paenibacillaceae > Paenibacillus > Paenibacillus sp. FSL R10-2734. Next base: position 5,036,168 of record NZ_CP150170.1, read on the forward strand.
GGTTGCATACTCCAGTGTGAACTATAAAGACGGATTAGCCAGTATCCCTAATGGGAAAATTTTAAGATCGTACCCTTTTATTCCAGGCATCGACTTATCCGGTACTGTGATGTCTTCTACAGACGAGCGGTTTCATGAAGGACAGCAAGTCATTGCAACAGGCTATGGTATTGGTGTATCCCACTTTGGTGGCTTTAGCGAATACGCACGTATTCCTGCCGCATGGATCACCCCACTTCCGGAAGGACTTACACTAAGAGAATCTATGATTTACGGTACAGCTGGACTAACTGCTGCCTTGTCCATTCAAGCACTGGAAGACCACAGCTTATCACCGGACAAAGGCAAAGTGCTCGTAACGGGAGCGACAGGTGGTGTGGGCGGATCCGCTATCGCCATGCTCGGCGCTAAAGGCTATAGTGTAGTGGCCAGCACTGGTAACGCCGAAGCTAGTAATTACCTGAAGGCTCTTGGTGCGGAAGAAATTATTTCTCGCGAAGAAGTTATTGGCGGTTCAACCAAGCCTTTAGAAAAGCAACTATGGCAGGCTGCTGTAGATTCTGTTGGCGGAGACTCGCTTGCTGCTATCTTGAGTAAAATCTCCTACAGAGGTTCTGTAGCTGCTAGTGGCCTAACCGGAGGCATATCTATTCCAACTACCGTCCTTCCGTTTATTCTTCGGGGAGTGAACCTACTCGGTATTGATTCCGTAGAATGCCCTGCTGAGCTTCGCGAAAAGGTATGGGCACGGATGGCGACCGATCTGAAGCCTGCACAGCTCGAGAACCTTGTAGATCGTGAAGTAACCTTAAATGAATTGCCGCAGGCATTGAACGATATTCTGAAAGGAAACATCCAAGGCAGAGTGCTTGTCCGTTTATCTTAAGCCTACTAACGAAACCTCCCGAGAGAATTAATCTCGGGAGGTTTTTTGTTGTTACTCTTGGTTATTCGAATATTGATATTGCGGCTGTTGTTGTACATAAGGCTGTTGCCGATAGTGCTGTTCATAGCCTTGATTGTAATATCCTTGCATTGGGTAAGGCTGATACGCAAATGCCTGTGTAGCTTGGGGCATTTGTGAAGCAATAGGTATGGGTTGAGCTTGCATATGAGCGTATGGCTGCATGTTTGGATGCATATTTGGTTGCATGTTCGGTTGCATATTAGGTTTCATATAAGGAGCCATGTTAGGAGCCATATTGCTGACCCCCTGTACTTTATCTTCCTCACAGCAGTCAGCGGGTGGACCGATAAAGGTTCCAGGTTTAATTGGAGCTAAGGCATCCTTTACCTTGGCTTCATTCAAACAGTAAGTATGAGCCAATACGTTTGCAGGGGTTTTACTCAGGATATCAGAACCTAAGATAACCTCAGGAATAGGTGCATTAAAAATCGCGAGCAGATGTGTATTATCGGCGGTTGCCACCTCATAATGCCACCAGCCTTGCGGCACGTTCGCCACTTGACCTGGACAAATTGGGAAATGCAGAAGTTCATTTGTAAACGGATTGATTAAGGACACGACCGCTGAACCGCAGATACAGTAGACAAGCTCAGCCGCATTTTGATGATAATGAGGTTCCACCACATTCGATTTACTAAGATAAATATCGAGGAGTGAGGTATTTTCGAGCGTGTTCAATTGCTTAACCGACAGCAAATTAATGAAGTTGTTGGCATCCTTTTTAAAGAGAGTGTTAGTGTTCACATCGAAAGTAAATTGTGTATCAGGGGACGTGTAGTCCATGTATGAAGTCACTATTTATTCCTACCCTTCTGTTACTATAAATTTTTGAATTCCCTAAAAACAAGATATGCGTTTGCCTATGCCTAGGTGCGGAGATTCACTGCCACCATTAAAAATTCATCTTTCTCTGTTAAACGGGGCATCCTCTAAAGTGTTAAACTCTCACACTACACAGGAGGCTGAGTATGAAATCGATTCACACTAAAATAGTGTTAGCGTTATGTATCACTCTCTTTACGTTTTTGGGTTTGCAGACTATGAATCAACATTCCACGGCTGCAGCCGCTAACCACAAATCATCTACCAAACAGACTCCATTAACCTTTGTTCTGATCCATGGATCTTGGGCTACAGCAGGTTTTTGGGATGAAACAGCAGCCGAGCTTCGTAAGTTAGGACACACCGTCTACACGCCTGAATATGCCGGACATGGCGCGGATAAGAATACTAACGTAACGCATGAGCAGATCACGAAGTCCCTCGTCGACTATATCAAACAAAAAAACTTGAAGGATTTCATTCTGCTCGGACATAGCTTTGGGGGATCAGTCATTCAAACGGTTTCCCAGCAAGTACCTGATCGGATCAAACGAATCGTGTTCTTTGATGCCTTTGTGCCGCTGGATGGGCAAAGTGTGGCGGACCAGTTTCCTGCTGAGTCACTTAAATCCTTTGAACAGCTAAGAGACGCTTCCGGTAATAACACTATCACGCTCCCTTTCCCGCTCTTCCGGGATACATTCGTCAACACAGCAAGTCTTGCGGAAGCAAAAAACTTGTATAAACAAGCTCCACCTGAACCAGCTACACCACTATTCGAAAAGCTCGACCTCAAGAAGTTTTATAGCCTCCAGATCCCTAAAAGTTATCTTTATCTAACAGAAGACACAGCTATCCCACAAGGCCCATACGGATTTCATCCGACCCAGTCCAGTCATTTGGGCGTTTTTCGCTACATCGAGGGCAAGGGAGATCACATGACCACAGTCCGAACCGAGCCTAAAATGATGGCGGAATTGATGGTCAAGGCAGGTAGAGATTAGGAAAGAAAAGTGGAATGATTCAGTCAGACATTGTGCGTATTTGATGTAAACTTAGCGGATCCATATGAATCTACGTGTTGATTCGGACCGAGGAGACCTTATTTTCAAATATTCAGCAAATCAGCGAAGCTATCGGACTCAGTTGCAGTTAATCACCCAAAATTGCTCCAATATTACGTAATTGAAGGGGAATAAGAGCTATACGGTCCGTATCCCTTGCTAAATGAACTAAAAAGTGAAAATAACTGCAATACAGTCCGCAATGATGTAGTGTAGCGATATGTTATTCGTGACTGTCAGCGTGCTGATTAATTATGGTGAGACATGCGATGCAGACTGATTGTTTGTTCGTTGCTATCGGATCGTTCAAAAAAAGAGCAAGCGTACAGGGAATCTTCCCTACAACGCTTGCTCTTTTTCAATCCATAACTACACCTACTTCCTAGGCAATCCACCACGCGGCAGCTCAGGGTCCGATGTTACTCCGGTAATCACCCAGCTATCCTTCTCTTGCACAAGTGAGATCGTCAGCAGTATGGAAGGTGCTGGTCCGCTTGAAGTCGCGGTATCTAGGCGCATTTCTATGATTTCTGAATTTGGGTTAATGACTGTTTCTTTGGTAACCTCGTATTTTGTGATCCAAGGGCTGGATACGCCAGTTACCCAGTTCAGTTCAACAAACTTTGGATACATGACCTTTTTGAATTCCTTAGAGAAGATAGAATATTGTATCGACGCATTCCGGTGCTGCAAGCCGAACCCATATAACTCTGACGCTTGAATTGCAGATGGCAAAATAATTCGCCTAGACTCTGGAGCCGGCTTTGGCATAGCTGAGAGCAGCTTTCCATTAGACTGGATCACCGTTTCGTTGTTGTCAGGCGCACCTATTGCCATTCCCGGCAGGAGCAACACGCCTGCGATTAGGGTAACCGCCAACTTCTTTTTGCTAATCAGAAGAATCACCTCATAGATAGCTTTTTCACCATTTGTGAATTGAATTCTAATTATTCCCCGACCACGCTAATTTTTATGTATCTAAACAGTAGTAATTATGTCGCATCTCACTTCCCAAATCCGATTTATATAGTAATATATTCCTAGGACTTGTACAGCATCGAAATATATTAGCATAAATTTCACACGCAGAGGAGATGCCCCCCTTGAAAAAAACTCTAAATATATGTCTAGCAGCAGGATTACTACTTACTCTATCCATCGGTACTGTAAGTACAGCAAACGCTGAATCCAAAGCCAAAACTTACAAGAACTGCTCAGCGCTAAACAAAGATTACAAAGGCGGAGTTGCCATTTCCAGCTCTACTAAGAACGTAGGCGGAAAAACGAAACATAAACCCTATGTATCCAAAGAGCTCTATAATGCCAACAAAAAAAGCGACCGTGATAAAGACGGAATCGCTTGTGAGAAATAAAAAGCTATTATTATTCCACCGATTGCTTAAGACGTAGATCAGGCGTGAAAAAGAGTCGGTAGCTCAGCACACTAAGTAATATACTCGTTATGGCCGCAGAAGCGGTGAATGAGAACACAATTAGAATCTGGTAGCGAACAGCGATTACAGGATCAGCGCCCGCAATAATCATACCCGTCATCATACCCGGAAGTTGGACAAGTCCTACCGTCTTCATTCCATCTATGGTTGGGATCATGCTGAATTTCACAGATCTTTTTCTGACTTCATGGATCGCCTGAGGAACCGTTGCACCAAGTGACAGCAGGGTCTCTATTTCACCTTTACTCTGATGTATTTCATGCTTGATATGGTTAATGAACAAACCCGAGACAACCATAGCACTGCCAATGGTCATGCCACTAATCGGAATGATATATTGTGGTGTTGCCTCAATAATATGTAATCCGAGCAGAATGCCCAACATTAGTAGTTCCATGGTAGCGATCGCAAGGCCAATTCTCCAGACTAATCCACGCAGTCCTTTTCCTCTTTTTGCTGCATTCCACGCGGCTACGCTTATCATGAAGATTATAATCAAAATGATATAGATCAAATGATCGGATTTAAAAATAAATTGCAGGACATATCCGACCGCAAGCAGTTGAATTGCCGACCTTATAGTGCCTACAATAATATCTTTTTCTAATCCGAGCTTTTGCCACACGGAGACTAACATCGTCCCTAACACAAACAGAAGCGTAAAACTCAGTGCAGTATAACTCATAGTAATGACGCTCCTTCTAACGGTCGAATAAATCTTTTGGCCAAAGCTTCCGCAGATTCAGCAAAAAAAGATTCACTCAAGTGTTGTTCCAGCTTACCCTTCCCCATAAACCATGTGGTAGTGCTAATTCGGCTAGCCTGCTTAAGGTCATGGGTCACCCAAATCATTGATGTACCTTCTTCTTTATGCCACTGTTCCAGCAGAGCCTCTACCCTTTGAGTGCTGTTAATATCAAGTGAAGCAGTGATTTCATCGAGCAGTAGAACATTAGGCTGCAACAGCAATGACCGAATCAAGGAAATCCGCTGCTTCTCACCACCTGAGCAATCTGCCGCTTTCTTACTTAAATCTAATTGTTCCAGTCCAAGCTGTTCCAATAGTCGCTGTACAAGTTTAAGGTCATAAGGACTGTCATGCAGCTTACTGACGGTTCTTAGGTTATCCTCCACACTTCCAGACAACATAACCGCTTGTTGAGCCACAAACCCTATTTTCATTCTCCACAGCCTTGAATCCATGCTTTTGAATGAGCTGCCATTGACTAGCATATCCCCTTCATCCGGAGCATCCAGCAGAGCCATTATTCTTAGGAGTGTGCTTTTCCCTTGACCTGATGCACCAATAAGTGCGATTCTATCCGATTCAGATATTTTTGCGGATATGTCCGAGAATAGATATTTCGAAGCTTGATCGCTGCATTTCCAGTTCAATTTTGCAATTCTTTGAATTTCAAAAATACTGCTCAATTCCTTACCTCCTATTACCACGCGTAAAAATATCATACCCTCTCGTATTATAGCATTTTAGCTACATAAATAAGAGAAAGACATCTTCCTTTAGGAACACGCCTTTCCCTCATACTAGACTAGTTTATAATTATTTATTGATTAAACCGAGCTGTAACGAATACTGCTGGTGAATTCCAGTAAATCGTTACCTCGTTCGTGGAATAGCTAAGTTCATGATCAGCAAAGCACTGTGCTGCTGGTTTTCCCTGTAAATGTTCAACTACATATTCATCATGGAGCCCACGATCTGGACCACCAGATACCAGACCTGGCACTGGATCAATCACATGGTCACCAACAGATGGGCGATGATGCGGATGCATCACTGGTCGATCGCCAAATCCGGTAACATAACTGATATCCAATACGTTGCGGCCCATCAAATAGTGCAAATGCTCTAGCGCACAGTCCGCGTAACTCGAATCGCCACTAAAATACTCAGCAGCTAGCAGCAGCATCGCATTGTTCATTACGAGCATATTACTCCCCCAAATATAGTCCTCCTCTTTCAAGGAGATCCTATAGCCATCCTCATGACTCCGTTCCACTAAACGTTCCGCCTCAGCTAGAAGTCCTTCTTTTAACGAGGCATACAACGCATGGTTTGCTTGATCTTCACCCTTTAACAGGTACGCAAGTGTGCCATAGCCCCCCATATCCGCCCAGCCAAGACTATACTTTGGAAAAGATAACTGTGCCAGCTGTAGAATAGCTTGATGGTATTCTTCTTTCCCCGTCGTACGATACAGCTCCGCTGCAGCCCAATACCGCTCGTCCTTATCGACGCCATCCCCATATTCTCCAGTGCTAATTTCGGGTGGGTTCGTGAAGGCTGGTGCGTCTGGATGCTGAACAAGCCATTGCCAAGCTAGCTTTGCGGCATCCAGACATTTCTTCGCATAGGCTGAGTCAAATGGCTCATACACCCTCGCTGCCATAGCCATAACTCCAGCAAAATCTCCAGTGGCGGTGGCTGACACCGGTGAGAAATATAGGTCTGCTATATCGTGCTCAGGCATCACATCTAGATCGGGAAAGCTCAGCGTGGTCAGCTTATGGTATACTCCGCCTGTTCTGCCGTCCTGCATTTTGAACAACCAATCCAGCTCCACTTTACATTCCAGCAGAACATCTGGAGTAGCCCCATCACTTTCAGGTATCGGAATAGCGCTTACAAAAGCGGAAGGATATAGCTCATAAGCAAGCAAAAGATCAGCGATAGCCTTAGCTCCTGGTCCACTATATTTTCCATAATCACCTGCATCATGCCAGCCTCCAGAGCAGTCTAGTCGACGCTCCGGTTGACCATATATCATTCCTTCTGCTGTATGACATGGCTTGTGCTTCCAATCTCCCGCATACTCTTCAGTCAATTCAACCCCGCAGCGATAATAATAAAAGGCCTTCAGCATGCCCTGTTGAAGCTCATGATATGGCTTATCTGAGATCATAAATGATGCCGAAGCTATCCCCTCACCCTGTTCAATCCGGTATCGACCCACAGCTTTAATCTCAGAAAAATCACCTGTATGCACAGTTACTCCGCTTGCCTTATCGAATCTTGGAGCACCTGTCTTCCCTTCGAATACAACATTTCCATTATCAACATTAACAACCTGAAAATCATGTCCAGCACCAGTAAACACTGCGATCTTTTCTCCATCCACCAGATATCCGATTTGATTTACAGTAATGATTCGGAGTGCACGCTCGCTCATCTTCATTCTCCTTCATATCAGTTTGGTGAAGCCGATGATTACAAGTCTCTCTTTCAAGTTGAGAATACGCTATTCTAGTTGTAAGTGGCAATGATCTATACAATAAAAAAACCTAGAGTTCACCCCAAACAGGTCACTCTAGGTAGTATGAACTGCTTATTACATATCGCCAAGCAATTTAACAAAGTTAGCAGGCAGTGTGAATTGCTGATTGTTAATCACAATACGCCGAAGTTCCTCAAAGGAGCCACTATCGTCCGTGTCTTCGTCTTTAATTTCCTTAATGTCTCGATGCAGTCTTTCCATCTGTAGATCAAGCGCATGAGCGGCATCCGCTGCATTTTTCAACTCACGTGTCATACTCTCTGGTACCGACTTATTATATTTATAAAATATTTTATGCTCGAGACTTGCCCAGAAATCCATAGCAATCGTACGTATTTGCACTTCTACACATACGAGCTCCTGACGGTCGGACATAAATACAGGGACTTGAATCAGCAAGTGGAGGCTCTGATATCCGTTAGGTTTAGGATTCTTAATATAATCCTTCACCTCAAGTACCGTTAAGTCGTCCTGCTTCTGTAGCATTTCACTAACATGATAAATATCTGAGATAAATGAACATGTAATCCGTAGTCCTGCAATATCTTTGATGCAACTTCTAATAGATTGTAGAGATAGGTCTCCATTTTTACGCATCATTTTGTTCATAATACTCTCAGGGGACTTGATTCGCGATTTCGTATGCTCGATAGGGCTGTAATCGTGCAGAGACTGAAACTCTTGTTTGAGAATCTCAATCTTCGTCTCCATCTCATCTAGTGCAAATTTATAAATCAACATAAATCGGGTGATCTCGTGCTTAAGCTTCTTAAATTGTTCGATTTGATTCTCCGGGGTCATTATCCATTTCTCCTCTTGTAGCTTTTCTCTATATTTATCATAGCCAATCCACTTGTGAAATTCAAATTCAGCGGGAGGATGTAAGATTATTCAAAATTGATTTGATTCAAATCCCATATTTCAAATGGGGTATTCGACAAGGGTTTAGTATAACAAGCCATTCGTACTTTAAAAGACTTATCATTAATTTCAACCGTTACGTCGCGAAAATAATCAGGTCTTGGTGCCTCTTCAGGAGTTATAGAGAGGACTTTTATTTTCAAAGGATGTTTCATTAGACTTATTTCTTTAACTGCATCAGCATCGGAGATATAATTCACTTCTTTTATGGTTTGGAGTCTCTGTAGCTCCGTATTTAACTGACGTTCAAAATTCCATTTGGAATGTCCAATCTCTATCGTGATCCATCCAATCATGGCTACAATTACAACTATACATGAAGTAAATAGTACTTTCTTTTTTACTTTCATTCGCACACCTCCTAAAATCATACCCATATTCTACCACATCTAGTGGTTAACAAAAAAAAGAGCTCCCTTTCGGCAGCCCGTTCATCTGTTACAGTGTCTTTTCCTAGTTGAGCTGCTTCCACTTTTGTTCTAACGTTTGAGGAACATAGCCTTTCAATAGATGTAGAAGTTCCAACGGCTTATCTGATACGTTTAACAAGCTGAGATGTGAGGCATTAGAAAATCCCTCGTTAATGCTGTTTTGAATTAAATTCATCAGAGGATCAAAATAATTTCTGATGTTTAGAACACCTACCGGTTTCTTATGGATGCCAATTTGTGACCAGCATAGGACCTCAAACAGCTCTTCATACGTCCCAAAACCGCCGGGTAAAGCAATAAAGCCATCCGCCAGTTCTCCCATCTTTGCTTTACGTCCATGCATATCATCCACTTCTATCAATTGCGTTAATTCTCTATGTACCATCTCTCCGTTAAACAATCCTCTAGGCATAACCCCGATGACCTCACCTCCACCGTTCAAAACAGCATTCGCGACTTCACCCATTAATCCGATTCTTGAGCCGCCGTAAATTAAGCGATAATTATTCATAGCCATGTAGTTTCCAAGTTCAACAGCTTTAGCTTTATACTCGTCATGCGCCCCTAAATTCGATCCTGCAAAAACACATATTGATTCCAAAATCTCATCCCCAAACTATATATTGATAATATCCGTCATCTAATATACTATATGTTGGAGAAAAAAACATGTGAAAGATTAGGGAGTGCTACATAGTATGGAAATTAATGAAGTGCAGAAATGGATTAAGAGCTTTTATGGACAAAGAGGCTGGGCCGATTACGGGCCTTTTATTCGAGTTGGATTTCTTATGGAAGAAACCGGGGAGGTAGCACGGGCAGTACGGTCCTATGAAATCGGGAGAGATCGCCCAGATGAATCTACTCCTCCTCCAGAGCAACTAAAAAACGACTTGATTGAGGAAATTGGTGATGTGCTAGGAAATATAGCCTTGTTAGCCGATTTGTATGGTATCACTTTAGAAGAGGCATTTACTGCGCATAAGGAAAAATTAGTTAAACGCTTTAATTCCTAAGAATAAGTAGAAAAAAGGGCTACAATCGGCATCACCGAATTGTAACCCTTCTTTGTCTATCTATTTAAGGCTCGTTAAGCATTACCGCCTGAAGTATGACTCGAAATCGCATTAATTATTGTTTCCCAGTCATCCGGGTGAACTTCGTGGCCCGTTCCTTCTAGGGTTAGTAGCGACGTATTAGGAATATCATTAGCTAGCGCTAGTCCATGCTCTATAGGCAGTACTGTGTCTTCAGTACCGTGGACAACCAATGTAGGAACCATGATATTTTTCAACTTACCTTCGAAGGTATCATCCCCCGTAAGCAGCGCATGATTAAACATACTGAGTAGGTTGTTTGCACGTTTTATTTCCGTTCTAACTTGCTTATAAGCTCTCTTCTTATCGAGTTTATGCTTTGAACCACAGAGTATGGCAGAACCTGCAACCATGTAATCTGCTATCGCTTCTTCATCTGCCCAATCCAGAGTAGCTGCATCCGCATGAAAAGCAAGGATTCTCTCATCCATTGGAGGCAAGTTCCGATCATTGTCATCAGAGCCAAAAATACTCGATGCGATCAATGTTAAGGTTTGAACTTTTTCAGGATGGCGTAGAGCAAGAACTTGTGCAATCATACCACCTAAGGACATCCCTACGATATTTGCCTGTTCTATATTATAGGCGTCCAGTAACTCAGCAGCATCATCGGCCATGTCGATCACTGTATAATTGGAACTTCCAGGCTCATAAGCAATAGAACGTCCGACATCCCGGTTATCATACCGAATAACGTACCGTCCTGTATCTGCTAATCGTTGGCAAAACTCCTCATCCCAATAAACCATAGAACATGTGGCGCCCATTATCAATAATACTGCAGGATTGCTAGGATCTCCAAAACTTTCCGAACATATATCAATTCCGTTTACTTTAAATATCTTTTCGCTCATTGTTAAATCCTCATTTCATTCGTATTGGGTAATCAAAGAATGTACACTTAAATAAGACTCATCACATTTTGAAATAAATGGATGATTCTATCATTGAACTGTACCTCGAATTAACGCAAACGGATGAACTTAATAATCACGACAGACACTCCCCTAATCGTTATTATGGGTTTTGAACCCAATTACGATTATAACACAAATAGACTATCTTCCCGATCTTAACGACCAAGGGGATAGCCTATTTTACAACGAAAATATTTATTAAATAAATACTTCCTCAACAGTCAAATTTCGCTCCTTGGATAAATCCCTGAACGTAGTTTCATCTACTTTCACTAGCGGTTTGAAAATATCCAATGGGTTATTCATAATAATCGTGCCAAGCTCCCCGTTACTAAGCTGAACATTTTTACCTACGAAGTTCGGCAATAAATGTCCGATTAAGGCTTGCACCGCATTTCCATTCAGCTTGCCAAAGCCTAGCTCATGCACCTTGCGCAGAACGGTAATCAGCCCTTGTTTTGGTTGATTCGCTCTTGCAGAGGTCATCCCAACATATGCATTAGCAACAGCTACAATTAGAGTATACGGGTGCAGGTCCGCCTTACGAAGCATATTAGGATAACCTGTTCCATCCTCGAACTCATGATGCTGAAGCGCCACCAGAGCAGTCTTCTCATCATTCATAGATTTAATAATAATATCGTATCCATATGTAGTATGACGCTTTAGTTCTTCCGTTTCCTCAGGGGTTAAGGCCCCTGTCTTATTTAAGATAACAGGGTCAATCTGACTTTTTCCTATGTCGTGTAAATACCCTGCTCGACTGATCTCGTAACGTTCTTCTTTTGTATAGCCTAACCAAGTCGCTATGTAAAAAGATAACAGTCCGACCTGCAAAGAATGATTGTATGTACCAATATCCTCCCGTTCAAGCAACAGCAATAAGGAAACTACATCCTTATGTTCATCCATTTTTTCCAGCAAGGGCTGTAGCGTAAGATCTACATCAGACTGCGTGAAACTGCCCTTGCTGAGTGCTTCTAGAAAAATCGATTCATAGTTTTGGATTGCAAGATCAAAGTTTCCATTCAGGCTTTGCGCCAGATTCGTTCCCTCATTATCCATCGCTATGCTGCGAGGTTCAATATCGACATAATCGATTCGATGTCTCATCAGGAGGGCTATTTCTTCTTTGTAGACAATTGTCCCTTTCGGGAGCACGTGTAGGCCAACACTATTGAAAGTGTCCATGATAAGACAATCGCCATGCTTGAGATCTGTGACATGAGCTTTCAAAATTCAGCACCCTTCCTATGTATAGGTATATTTTACCTTAAGGATAGCTAAATTCTTCCAAAGTCACAATATGGTTAAAGTCTCATTAACGCTCTCAATTAGTTCCAAAGACCCCCGCAGCTTCACCTAAAAAGGAATACTAAAGTCCGCGATCACTTTTCCAATCAACTTATCCTTCGCTACAAAAGGAGTAGCCCAAAGATGAGCATCATAGCTTATATTCCGGTTATCTCCGAGAAAAAAGTAATGATCCGCCGGAACCGTAACGGGTCCAAAGGTATAGTCCATCTGCTCATTGAGGTATGGTTCATTGATCTCCGTTCCGTTTCGGTAAAGTGCTCCATCTTTAATTTCAATGGTATCACCCGGTAGCCCTATTAACCGCTTTACGTATCTTTTATTCTTATCACCTGCTACGGGTGGCGTAAACACAACGATATCTCCATGATCGAGTGTCGTCATCCATAACATTTTTTCAACGATTAGACGGTCATTAATTTCAATTGTAGGAATCATAGAGCCAGTAGGAACCCTCATGGCTTCAGCAACATAAGTTCTTACAAACAAAGATAGGACCACTGCGATAGCAACACTAGGCAAATATTGTTTGATAAATTTCAACATAATTGCTCACCTCATATTCATTTTTATAGACTCTTTGATCGGTGCAGAAGCTTTTTTTCGCTCGTTCATATTCAGTTCATATTGTCGTCATGTAGGGTTCACCTTCATCGGATATGCTTTCTTTGGTGAATCGTTAAGATAGCCAGAATAACTGATGAGGACAGGTGAAGATACGAGTGAAACCAACAGAAGAAATAATAAAAAAAAGGATGGGTAAACCGCTTCGAATTATACTTATTTCCATAGGGGCTTTAGCTACTGCAATAGTACTTTTTCTAGTGACTGTTTTTGTCGCTAATATTTTCTTCAATAAATCGGACCAAGCTAAAATAAAACCCTATGGTCAGTCTGTAAGCGTCGATGGTAAAAATATGAATGTTTTGATTCAAGGAAAAGGTGAAGAGACAGTCGTGCTCTTACCTGGTTATGGAACAGTGGCACCGGGACTTGATTTTAAGCTGCTAATAGATGAACTATCTCCATTTTACAAAGTTGTCACGATTGAGCCTTTCGGTTATGGATTAAGTGATAGAACTGAAAAAGAGCGAACCACAGAAAATATTGTGAGTGAAATTCATGAAGCTGTAAAGCAGCTTAATATTGACCGTTATATTCTAATGGCACACTCTATTTCCGGTATGTACAGTTTGAATTATGTGAACAAATATCCAAACGAAGTGAGTGCATTTGTCGGGATTGATAATAGTATTGCAACGGAAGACAGAATAGGTGTTAAAATACCAACAGGAAAATTAAAACTACTTAGAAAATCAGGCTTGGGCAGATTGTTATTTAAATCAAGTGGAAATCCCTATGCTGAATTGCCGTTTGATGATGAAACTAAAGAACAATTGAGATTGCTTACGCTTAGAAACACTTATAATTACACTAACTTAAATGAAGTGGAACATATGTCTTCTAATTATAAAGGGGCTCTAAATTCAACTTTTCCAAAGGATATTCCCCTTTTGCTCTTTGTACAAGGGGATGATACTCTCTTAAAAGATTGGATATCATTGCATGAAGAGCAAGTCAAAAATTCCGTACAAGGAAAATTGGTAAAACTTGATGCAGGACATTATCTGCACCATACCAAATCAAAAGAAATCGCCGAAAATTTTAAGACATTTATGAAAGAAATAAAATAAGTATAGATTGTATCGCTCAGATTGTCTAAACCGTTTCACCTATTCTCCATGCTGCTGCATGAAATGCAAGCTTCCTTGCATTTCATGCAGCAGCATTTTTTTTCTTATTCATACTCGTTAATATTTACGTACCCACACTTCTAAAACCGCTCAATAATGCGATTCATTTCCCCATCTACGTCCATCATAGTATTCTTAGGAATATGAATAACCAACAAACCGCCAAAGATCTGTTCACATTTCCCATCATTCTCTGTGATCCGTTGTTTAAAAGCAGAAATGGCTGCTGAATCAACAGCCTCTTTACTGAGGAGCCAAGCGTACCTTTTGAAATGAGATTTCTGTACAGTTTCCTGATAGTAATAGATCCCTAGCTCTTCTTTCACCCGTATAATATCACCCATTGTAACACTTGGATTAAAGATCGGCGTCTCTTCGATGCGGTATTTATCTTTACCGACTGGAGTAACATCAAGGATTTCAATTTCACGGCCTGCTGGATCGAAGCAAATATGTAGTCCTGACGAGTCTAGCATCGGCACACCTCAATTCTTTTTCAAAATCTGATCTTAATGAATCTAAATAACACAAAACACAATAAATACATTAAGCTTGTAATCCCAAACAACCTGAAGATTCCCGGCGTTAAAAACATATATAGACTGTAGGGAAAACTCCAAATAAAGGCGAGAAGCATGAGCACACTTCTGTTTAAAGAGACACCTATCGCTAGCAATCCGGCAGGCAGCACCAACATTACCATACTGATTATAATACTGGATTGATTCGTAACCTCAGCATAAGGATTAATGAATATAAATATAAACCATAAAAAAACGGTCATCAAACTGGACACATATCCTATGAGTTTAATGATTGTTAAGTTTATGGGTTGCTCCATTCCATCACCTCAATTCTTTCGCAATAATTCTCTCCAGCCATTTCCACGGGAGCAGCATTTTGCCTAAGATCAAGATCCGGGTACCTTTGCCGATAGGATACCGAAGCCTTGGTGACTTCATTTCAGTAATGCGACCGATAAGATCTGCCACTTGCCTTGGATCAGGTGCAGTTTCAGCGGTATGCTTAGAATATCGTAGAACAGCGTCCAGACGTTCTCTATAAGGAGAATCCTCACTTCGACGGATTTGTTCCATTCCTTTTCCCCATATCGGAGTACGGAAGGAGCCAGGTTCAATTAATACTACACGTATTCCATAAGGAGACATTTCATGACGCAGACTTTCACTGAATCCTTCTACTGCAAATTTGGAAGCTGCATATGGCGCATACCCCGGAAACCCGGACAACCCGCTTATACTTCCCACGTTAATTATCGTACCACTTCTCTGTTCTCGCATAACTGGCAGCACAGCTTTTGTCACCGCCACTAATCCGAAAAAGTTCGTCTCCATTTGCTGACGCCATTCCTCCATAGATATCTCTTCTATGAAGCCGCCTATAGCAAAGCCTGCATTGTTTACCAGAACATCAATTCTTCCAAATGTTTCGTGCACTGAGGATATAACTGCCTGTATAGAATCACTATCGGTAACATCCATAGTCATGAAATGAAGCTGCTTTAAGAGTCCTGCTTGCTCTGCCTGTTGTTCAAGCTCGCCTTTACGACTCAAATCGCGCATGGTTGCTACAACTTTGAATCCCTGCCCAGCTAGTTTAAGAGCTGTGAGCAGTCCAAATCCACTAGAGGTTCCGGTTATTAAGGCCACTCGATCATGCATTCGATCTAGATGTGAATTCATATTTGACTCTCCTTATGTTTCATTAATCCAAAAAAAGCAAACAAATGTTCTATTTCGGATTGACTATCCATTAATTTCAAGTTATAGTAAGTGTATCATTTATATTTCTGCGGGAGAAGCACCTCGCAAGATAGGCATTCATGCCTATCTTGGAGGTGTTTTTTTGCGCGCATAGACTAATTAAGGAGCTGAAACGAATGTTTATTCACAAATTTAGTTATTTAAAGAGGTTCGTCCAATTGATCCTTGTAGTAGCTCTCCTCAACAGCAACCTTACAATGGCTGCTGCCGGTACAGATTGGGATTCTGCCTTAGATGACATCAACGGCCTCCATGGTAATTATACCTCGCTTCAAACTGCCCTCAAGTCCGAAAGTTCAAGAATTCAGATGCTGCGCAAGCAGAATAATGAAACGCTGAAATCTATTCACTCTGTCATAGAGTCAACAGATAAGGCTCTGCTAGGTCGTTTATCTTCTGAAGCCACATCAGTGAAAAAGAAACACGCTCCCCTTCTGGAGCAATACAGCACACTCAGTAAGCAGTCTACCGCAGCGAAGAAAGCTAGAGACTTTAAGACAGCCACTCTCCTTGATCTGAGACGCAATAAGCTCAAGGCTGCAGTAGCCATCGCCCGAACTGAAATTAAGGCAAAGACAGATGCTTTGGCAACTGCCCGCAAGCAAACGGCTACTAAGCTCAAGCCTATTAAAGATGCGCTGGCACCGATTTCAGCTTTGAAGAAGCAAATTACTGCCGCGAACAAAAATATCACTGTAGCACAGAAAGTTCGCTCAGAAGCAGATAAACAATATAAATCAGCTGTAAAACAAGGAGATGCGATTAAGGCAGCAACAGAAATGAGAATATCCTATGAGCAAATGATGCGAATTCATTCCATGCAGCAAAATATTTACAGCTGGGAGCATAAGATTGCATTAGCTATACACTCGGCAGAGTCTAAGCTTCCATAGGTAGACTGATTATCGCCCTGTTTAAATCAGTTTCACCAATAGACTAATAAAACCGGCGGCCGGCTCGATCAGCAATTGTGCTAGCAATGTCCCTAGAAATCGTGAGCCCATCAATACGACATATATTTTCCCAAGCTGGTTACGGTATTCTATATTTTCAGTTGCCTTATGAGTAATAAGACCAAGCTGCGGGTCGATAAATATGGTAAGCAGTATTGTCGCCAACCCATTAATTAAGCCTGAAGCTTGTGAAGCAGTCGTACTAAATTGCGGCATTAAATGAGCAGCATATAAAGACGATAAGACACCTACCGTATAGAACGCAGTAACAAAAACATTCATAATAATAAACCGTTTAGGGATCCCTAGGTATCTAAAGCTATATAAATTCATTTTTGGTTTTCTTATGTATTTTCTAGTATTCTTTAGCTGTCCGATCGTTACGCTCGTAAGCAGCTTAGGGATAGAGCCCTCGATCTCAAGCTTAGCGATAATTCTCCCAAACAGACCCACAAAGGTAGGGAATATGGCAATCGCTATTAAGGTGCCTAACGAGGAGGCTAATAGTATAATTCTCAAATAATTAATGAGCGGAAAATCAAGATGTATTTTGGCATAGTCTACGAATTTAGCCGTCAGTGGAGCTTGAATCATATTTGCTGTTCTTGATACGAGAACAATAATGCCTGTCAGAGACAGGGCAATAGCAATCTTGTTCAGCTTCACACCGGCGTATCTTACCGAATAGGATAAGGTTTCCGCTGTGTGAATAATCATTGTAAGCAAGCATACTACAATCAAACTGTTTACCATTTGTAGATTCATCTCCATCAAAAGCCTATTTATCTATCCGGTGCAGTTTTGCGCGAAAGTATTGATCCAGTCCATAAGAAAGTGTTATTCCAACGGTATATCGAACAAGATCAATCCATAGGAACCCTTTTCCGAGAATCAACCCGCCGAGTATGGTAGCACGGATGCTGTTGATCCACTTTGCCTGATAAAGTTGGCTAAATTCTATACCGAAGCTAAACATTAGACTCCACACCAAAGCGATCCATAGTTTCCGATTCACTAGCAGTACACGAAATATAAAGTAAACCATGCTACCCCAAAGTGCATCTCCAAAATGTCTCGAAACAAACGAGGGTAGCTGTTCCGAGAATGCTCTTGAGCTTAACCCTAGTACAATGACAATAAAACAGATACAAATGTACAGCAGTCTTTCTTTAAAAAAACCAAGTCTCATGTTCAACCTCTATCACCTGCTTTACACTTCGGATTTCCACAATCGTTCCACACTTGTAAGCTCTAAGTCATTAAATTCCAGTTTATAAATATCTGGTTTGGACGTTTGTTCAAAGAACTCATAACCATATTCCTTATTGAAGTAATTCAAGATAATGGTCATGATATTCCCGTGCGTGCCTAGTGCAATTTTGCCACCTTTATGCTGCTGGATCAATTGCTTTATTATAGGGATCGCACGCTCTTGAGCTTCCTGAGTGCTCTCTCCATTTGGCATTTTATAATGTAAGTCTATAAACGATGTCCGAATACCCTGAAGAAATTCTTGCTCACTGATCTCAATCTCCACGCTTGCGATGGCTCTTTCTCTAAGTTCCTCGTACAGCTCAATTTCTTGATCCGATGCCTCAGCCAAATACTTTATCGTATCTATGGCTCGTCTATAAGGACTAGAGACAAAATATGTGATCTCTTCCTCCGCCAATATTTCTTTAATTTTGTTAGCACCCTCATGCCCTTTATCAGATAACCCTCGTTCCCTCTCATCTCCAAGCACAAAAGGTGAGACTGCATGCCTAATCATATAAATATAAGTCTTCATGAATTACTCCTCTCCAGCTCACTCAAATATCGTTTTTGCAACCTCGCGGTCTTTCTTGAAAATCTCCACTGGATAAGGAATGGCCATCTCGGGCAGCTCCCCCTCATTAAAAAACTTAAATTCTTCGATTTCCCCATCCATCGCTCTCAGCGTTCCACGGATGATAGAACACTCAAACACAATGACTGTATATTCCACCTGATCTCCATTGCCATATTCGTATCTATATTTCCCTCCACCAAAAACCCCAAGAATGGAAATCGGATGCACCATTAATCCAGTTTCTTCATACACTTCTCTGCGCAAAGTTCTTCCCGGACGCTCTCCTGGCTCGATGGCTCCTGCTGGCAATCCCCACAAGGATTCTTCAGGTTTTCGAATAAACAGGATTTCATCCTCTTTATTTCTTATTACTGCAGCAACGGAAGGCATCATTAATAATTCTGAACCCACTTTTCCTCGGATCTCCTGATAATACTCAGACATCGACACGTTGTTCATCCATCCTCTCACACCGTTTAGTAGAACATCTTGAAGTTGTTTCCTCTAGCTTCCCAAAAACCCACATTATGTATATATTAGACATCTCTGTGATGGAATCCTTTAGATTCGGCAATATGCTTAGTGTGGAACAAAAAAAGCTTCCGAACGGCTCAATAGTTCCTGAGGTCCGGAAGCAATTACAATGAGGTGAGTCTTTGAACTTAGTGTTTCCCTTTGTAGCCGGCAAGCTGAATGATCATGATGACAAGAACGAGCAAGGAAATGAGCTGATCAATACTCATCTGCGTCCGCCTCCAATCCCAAAAACAAGGATGGCTCTTCGGACGGCATTTCCTCTCCCAAGGACACTGCTTCGTTCCCCTTTTACACATTATGTAACGTGAGTTCCATTTATTACTTATAAAATGACTTATCCATCCGTACGAGCTAGCTCTTTCTCCACGTCATCCAGTTGGTCTTCGCCGAACACCTTAAACCCATTTTGCCGTAATAACTCCGCAGTTGTACCTTCTCCTAGCACCTTCGTGTCCATAAAAGTTCCATCATAAATATACAGACTACCACAAGAAGGACTATCCTGTTTTAAAATCGCTAACGCAATTTGATGTTCTGTAGCCAGCTTCAGCGTTGCTTGAGCACCTTTCATAAAGGGCTCTGTAACATCGGCACCTGCGCCTGTCACTACCCGCTCCCCTTGTCTTTGCGCATCTGGACGAGGTGTTGACAAACCACCGACTACCTCAGGACAAATATGGACAAACCGTCCTTCCTCATACCACTTCAGGAATCGAGCATCGAGACACGGAACATCGCCATTATCATAACGCACTTTATGTCCTAACAGACATGCACTTACTAGAATCTTCCCTGTCATCGTGATCTCCACCACTCCGTCTAGTATTTAATATATGGCTATATTATTTACGACACGAACTTGATATGCAATAACGATAGGCTTATCCCAGAAATGTTTGTGCTCCATATACAAAAGAATGCTCATGATCACCATATAAGAGCCCATCAATCTTGATATTGAGGGATCTTTTCACTCCGATACCGACTCCAGCAAGTCCATAATAAGTCTGCCATAAAGTAAAGACCCACCACAGGAAGTATGATTTCCCAAACGGGTTGGACTCGAAAATATATAAGATTCATAAGTGGCTGAATCCCATATACACAAGCTACCGAAAGCGCCCACCAATATAGAGAGAAACGAAGGCAAATATGTCCTTTCAGTTGATAAGGCATCCCTGAGTAATCCCACCATTGCTTTTGAAATACAGTCTTAAGCAGCCAACCGCTCACATATTCAACCGCTGAGGGAATAACTAACGCGAGAAGGAGGAGCAGGGGAAAAGGCAGGGTTAAGTCTCTGGCAATCAGTAGAAGCAGTGGTGCGAATCCATACATTGGTTTAAAAGGACCTTTTAGAAACCCCTCTTTGCGAAAGCTTCCATTACTGTATAAGTTGTATGTACCTTCCAATACCCAGCCTAAAAAAGAGTAGATCATAAAATAAAAAAAATATTGCTCCGTATCTCCGCTTGAAGAAAATATAGAAGTCATCATGTTTATACCCCACTCCTAGTTGTCATTATTTTCTTACATATCCATCCGGCCCTATTATGCCTTAATCCTTCAGGAGATATGCGCACCAGGTATAAATCAAGAAATAAAAAAAGACATAACCCAATGGTTATGTCTTCATTACACAATATAAGGAGTGCAGCGGATTCTCTATCATTTCACTCTTATGTTTTACGCTCTTCTTGATCCTGAACCGGTATCCGCGGCTGATCATCGCATTGTTTCTGTATCGTATCCATTGTAAGCTCACTGCGTACGCCAAAGTTTGAACCATACTTTTTCTCAAAATTCCCTACTAATGCCTCACCGCGTTTTTGCCGATATCGACTATTCTCATTCCGACTACGCATTTCATTTCCTCCCTGCAACAAGAATGGCTGAGATCCGTGAAAATTGCGAAAAGCTACGACGAGCTTGGAGAAAACACTCTGATGAGGTTGTACCTGAATTCATTATACAATAATTTCTAATATCATCTCAAAAAAAACAGACTGCCTCAAAGGTCAGCCTGTCTTCCGAATCATTTAGTCTAAATTGTTGGGAAGCGGATCTGGGTGTGAGGACTCTGCCGGCTTGGCTACCCAATCATCTGCTTCTGGCTCGATGTCCACACCATTCTCCATCTTCTTAATTTCAGCTAATGAATCGCCGTCTTTATTTTCCTTGTTGCGGATTTCCGCTTCATCTTGAGAATAATCTGACATGTGAAATCCTCCTCAGGGCTTTGCTTTATTTGGTACCTTAGTTATAGTTACCCGATGGAGTGTTTTACAAACATGGTTACGATTAATGAATTTATGGGTACATGATCCAAGCCACCAACGGAGCGATACATGAGCCAACAATAGCGCAGACGGTCATTGCAACAGAACTCATTGAAACAGATTCTGCACCATATTCCAGCGCCTTTGCAGTTCCTAGTGCATGAGAACCTGTCCCTAAACCGATTCCAATGCCAAGCTCACTTCGAATTCTAAACAGCTTTATAATCAAAGGACCGCCAATCGCACCCGTAAATCCGGCAATCATAACAAATACGGAGGTTAGAGAGGAGTCCCCACCTAAACCATTTGAGATCTGTATGGCCACAGGTGTTGTGATAGATTTTGGTAATATAGATAGAACATACAATTTAGAGAATCCTAGCCCTGACGCCAAAAGCAAACCACTAAACATCCCTAGTAACAACCCTACAATAGCCCCCCCCAGGATGGCCGGAAGATTCTCAACTAACACATTACGTTGTTTATACAATGGGTAAGCTAACGCCACTACAGCAGGACCGAGCAATTGATTAATCCATTTTCCGCCTATCATATATGTATCATACGGAATATGAAAAAATAGTAGTATGGCTACAACAAGCACTGTTGATGTAAGCACGGGAATGAGTACAGGAATATGAAAACGTCTATATATCATTGACATCATCAAATAAATAGCAACATTAAGCAGGACGATCCCTGTCGCGAGAATAAACATTATATTTCCTTCCCCTTTTCGCTAAAGCTCTTGCTGCTCCATCTCGCTTTGCTCTTGCCTTTCATATTTGAAAGCCATTGACTGGTATGGGCTGCTGCTGCAATGGTGAGCACGCTGCTAACGATAAGGATCAAGATTAACAGCAAGCCTCTCCCGCTAAAAATATCCATATGCTTCACAATCCCAACCGTCGCTGGAATAAAAAATAATGGCAGGTAGGCTAATATCGTTGTTGCACCATCCTCAATCCACTTCACTGGTACGACCTTGGTTAACAATAAAACAAAGAGCAGCAGTAATCCGACGATACTTCCAGAAACGGGAAGATGCAGCTGCTTTTGCAGGAAGTCTCCAGCCAAGTAGAACAAATAAAGCAGGAGCACTTGGATAATAATGCGAATGATTTTCATGATGCAGGATCCCTTCATTATTAAATTAATTCGATAAAGCTAAAACTAGGTCACCTCAATAAGAGTATCAGAGTTTTCATGAAAATTTCAATTACTTTTCGAATCTTGTAAGAAATAAACAAAAAATCCTGCAAAGTCTCTAGAACGCCGGAGACTTTGCAGGATTTTTTGTTTCGTTACACGGCTCAAAAATGAAGTTCCAGCTTAGTTAAACCCACTGAATGACTCGCTCAGCGATTTGTCTTGTTTTGCCACGTGGTTCATTCAAACGATATCCAAAGGCTACCATACAGGAGATTCCAAAATGCTCAGCATCCATAATCCCTTCTTCGGCAAGGATCTGATCAGTCTTTGCTTTATCGAAACCTTCGATTGGGCAGGAGTCGATTCCGATTAAAGCGGCTGATGTCATCATATTACCAAGGGTAATATAAGTCTGCCGGCAACTCCATTCAAACATTGCGCGCTCATTCTCCATCAATCCGAAATCATCCTTCAAGAACTTATCATAAACTTTACCTTTCCCTTCTGCCACTTCCGAAGGTAGCTTCTGCACATGCTCCATCATCCCTCTAATATAATCAGAGTCAGCAGCCATATCTTTAGGAAGACGTGAGAGAATAATTACAAAATGACTTGCGGTTGGCAATTGCTTTTGGGCTCCCCAGGCATGAGAACGTAATTTTTCACGTATTTCCGGGTTTTGCACTATTACAAAACGCCAAGGCTCGAATCCAAATGAACTTGGTGACAAACGACCAGTTTCCAGAATAAACTGAAAGTCCGCTTCACTAATTTTTTTATTGCTATCAAATTCTTTAGTTGCATGTCTGAACTGGTAAGCAGACAGGATCTCATTCTTGTTTAATGATAAAGTATCCATATTCAACACTCCTTTTGCTTGGTTAGAATCAACGATTCATTTGACTGTTAGCCGATTACATGCTTAATATTAGTGTATATATTCATTCTTTAAAAGTACGCACATTAATGTTATGTAGTATACAAAATGATACTGTGGGAGTTGACGGCTATGCGTGATCGAAAAGGTGGCTTCGGAGATTGCCCAGAAGGCAATAAGGAAGCATGCCCTGTGGAATTTACGCTCGATGTAATAGGCGGGAAATGGAAGGGAATTCTCATCTATCACTTGATGGATGGAACGAAACGGTTTAACGAATTCCGCCGGATATGTCCGGGAATTACTCAACGTATGCTGACCCTGCAGCTTAGAGAGCTAGAAGAAGATGGGGTTGTCCACCGTGAGGTCTACCCTCAGGTCCCCCCGAAAGTCGAATACTCGTTAACTGACTTTGGCAAGACGCTGACCCCTATTATTAAACTCATGAAAGACTGGGGAGAGATTTACAAAACAAAACAGCTTTCCGCAGAAAGCTGCCCAGAAGATATGGATATTACGGTGTAGCTCAAAGCTGCACCTTTTATTTTTCTACATCAAAAAATGCCTCAGCCTTTTCCTTATGCTCATCCGTAACCTGACCTGCTATAGCTTTTATGCCTGCTGCAATAATTGCCGCATCATCTGTAAATCCAAGTCCTAGCAGCGCATCAGGTATCGCATCAATAGGGGAGATAAAATAAGCCAACGCTCCGAAAGCAATTCCCTTCGCCCATAAAGGGGTCTTGGCGTCAATTGCACAATAATACATCGCAATAACATCTTTGGTAAATGGGATCTTGCCTGCGAACTTTTTAGTTTTTGTCCAAAAATTCCGAGTCACCATATCCTCATTCTCTTTGCTGTATGGAAACTTCTCTGCTGTAATTTCCGATGCGTTCTTATCATCATCTTTCTTCATTAAGTATTCCCTCCGCAGGATTCATTTGATTTCTTTAATTTTATTCATATCACTACTGCATAACGCTTCAAGATTGTTAAAGATTCGCTCGGCATCCCAATCCCACCACTTGAGCTCTTCAAGATATTCGATTAAATCATCATCAAAACGTTGTCTAATCACTTTACAGGGATTTCCTCCAGCCACACTATAAGCCGGGATATCTTTCACTACCGTTGAATTTGCTGCGATGACAGCTCCATTTCCAATTTGTACACCAGGCATAATCGTAACATTCTGACCAATCCACACATCGTTACCGATTACTGTATCTCCTTTTAATGGTAGATCTGATAATTCTGGAACTGCATGCTCCCAGCCATTAGCCATGATATTGAAAGGATAAGTCGTAACAGAATTCATCCGATGGTTAGCACCATTCATAATAATTTCAATGCCTTTAGCAATCGCGCAGAACTTTCCTATAATAAGCTTGTCGCCAATAAAATCATAATGATGTGTCACATGTTCCTCAAACTTTTCAGCACCGTTTATATCATCATAATACGTATAGTCACCGACAATAATATTATTTCTGGTAATCACATTTTTGATATAGCAGATACTTTTGATCTGTTCATTAGGATAGAGCGCATTCGGGTTTGGCCCATATTTCTCCATAAATAACGCCTCCCTCTCTTTTGATAAAACATAGCAGAGATCACACTCTTTTTCAAATGAAGCGGTTAATTAGACAGAGAAAAGCGGCTACCGTTTGGTAACCGCCATTCTTTATATTCACGCGTATAGTAAAAGCTAAGTCTAGCGCTTCGATAAAACTTCTATTTCGTATTGCTTCACATCGCTTAACCAGCTTTCCCGGACCGGCACACCATTCGTCGCGCAATAATAATCCCAGACAGCTCCAAACGGATAAGATTTTAATTCCTCAACAAGGGCAAGTCTTGTAGTATAATCCCCATCCAGCTCAATCTGCTTCAATTGCTCGATCGGTTCCAGCATCGCACGAAGAAGAGCCTTAATAGTATTCCGTGTTCCAATGACCCAAGCGGCAATATGATTAATACTTCCGTCAAAGAAATCGAGTCCGATATGCGTTCTGTCTAAGAATTTACCTCGCACTAATTCACGAGCAATCTCCAGGAGTTCATCATCCATAGTCACCACATGATCACTATCCCAGCGAACTGGACGGCTAACATGTAGCAGCAATTGATCACCAAACAGCAGCCAGGAAGACAGCTTATTCGAAATCATCTCGGTCGGATGGAAATGCCCGGCATCGAAGCAAACCGCTTTGCCTCGGCTAAGCGCATAACCCATATAGAATTCATGGGAGCCCACCACATAACTTTCAGAACCAATACCAAACAGTTTGCTTTCTACAGCATCAATATTATATCGCTGATCAATCTCCTCACTGAAGATCTCATCCAGTGATTCTTGAAGTCTTACCCGCGGTGACAAACGATCAATAGGTGTATCTTTATAGCCATCTGGAACCCAGAAATTGGTCACGCAAGGTTGACCTAGTGCCTGTCCAAAAGATTCAGAGATTCTTCGTGAAGCCTTGCAATGAGCAATCCAGAAGTTTCGAATTTCTGCATCTGGGTGGCTTAGTGTGAAGCCATCTTTTGCTTTGTCGTGAGAGAAACAAGTAGGATTGAAATCTAATCCAAGTCCCTGCTCCTTGGCCCAGCTCACCCATTTTTCAAAATGTTTAGGTTCTAGCGCATCAAGGTCTACTGTCTCTTCCGTATCCGCATAAATGGCATGTAGATTAACTTTATGTTGACCTGGGATAAGTGCTAAAGCCTTCTCTAAATCAAGGCGCAGCTCCTCCGGATTTCTAGCCCGACCCGGGTAACTGCCCGTGACCGCGATACCGCCGCTTAGTTCCTTTTCCTTATTCATGAAGCCCTGAACATCGTCTCCCTGCCAGCAATGCAATGAAATCTTGATCGCTGCAAGCTGCTCTAATACCTTATCTACATCGACGCCATGCTGTGCGTAGAGTTTTTTCGCTTCATTATAGCTCGTTTGAACGCTCTTAAAGCTTTCTGTGTTTTGTTCCATGTTTGAGCCTCCATATATTGTCATAGTGTTCTCTATCTGAGGCATTTGTGCCTCTCTTTTGCTCATTTTCCGCTTTTTGCGCTCTATGTGGGGTATTTATACCCTTCTTTTGCTCGTTTTCCGCTTTTTGCGCTCTATGAGGGGGATTTATACCCTTCTTTTGCTCGTTTTCCGCTATTTTCGCTCTATGAGGGGGAATTATACCCTTCTTTTGCTCGTTTTCCGCTATTTTCGCTCTATGTGGGGGATTTATACCCTTCTTTTGCTCGTTTTCCGCTATTTTCGCTCAATGTGGGGGATTTATACCCTTCTTTTGCTCGTTTTCCGCTATTTTCGCTCAATGTAGAGTATTTTTGTACCTCTTTTACTCGTTTTCCGCTTTTTGCGCTCTATGTGGGGTATTTATACCCTTCTTTTGCTCATCCATAGCTATCTAATAGCCATCCCATATATTCTCGGTTACTATATTAGTTACTCTTATACGACCTGCAGCCGAGCAAACTCAGCCAATGCCGCGGTTTTTAAAGTTGAGTCTATCGCCTGCGGAACATAGGTTATTACATCAAATGAACGATAAATAATATCTCTTGCTTCTTGAATATCTGCAACAGTGCCCACACTGATCATCTGCATAACAACATTACCTAACGCTGTTGATTCCGTTGGTCCAGCATAAATCTCCATCTCTAGCAGATCCGCGGCTATCTGACATAGCAGTCCGTTGTTCGCCCCTCCGCCTACGATATGTAGCCGATCCCACTTCTCACCCGTCAATAGCTGAAGATCCTGAACATAGAAATAATAAGAAAGAGCAAGACTGTCAAACACACATCTAGCAAGCTCCCCTGGTGTTTGAGGTATCAGCTGTCCTGTTTCCACACAATAATTGCGTATTTCGCCGACCATGTTCGGCGGATTCATGAATCGTTCATCATTGCAGTATATGATAGATCTAAAAGGGATTTCTTGAGCAGCCAGTTCCACCAATTCGCCGAAGCTATATTGCCCGCAATATTCCTCACGAACCTTTTGAATCAACCACATTCCCATAATATTCTTAAGAAACCGAACCGAGCCGAAGGCTCCCCACTCATTCGTATAGTTACGTTCCATCGCCTCAGGGCTTGTGATTGCTGAACCTCGTTCCACCCCGATGAGCGACCAAGTCCCACTACTCAGAAAGCCCCATTTATCGCTACTTGCAGGAACACCAAGTACAGCTGATGCTGTATCATGAGTGGCTACTGCTATGAACTCACAAACTGGAAGATCACCAAGCGACGCCAATTCTTCAGTCAACCCGCCAATTCGTTCCCCAGATTCCGTTAATGGTGGAAATTGCTCTTTTGAAAGACCAAGCAGTGTTAGAAGATCAGTATCATAATCCCGAGTTTGCAGATTCAGCAGACCTGTGGTTGAAGCATTCGTAACTTCGCTTATTCTACGACCCGTAAGCCTATAATAGAGATAATCTGGGACCAGCAGGATTGAATGCGCTGCTTCCAGCTCTGCCTGATCATGCACAAACAGCTGGTACAACGAATTAATAGGGAGAACTTGTATGCCTGTCTTTTCGTAAACGCTTTCAGATGATATATTGTGATGCAGTCTCTGTACAGCTCCATCCGTTCGGGAGTCACGATAAGAAAACACTTCATGAATCCGTGTGCCCTCCTGATCTAGAAGGACATAATCCACGGCCCAAGTATCAATTCCCACGGTACAATGCTCGATCCCTTTAGACTTCACCTTCTGCAAGCCTTTTACGATTTCAGTAAATAAATAATCCACGTCCCAGTAAAGATTACCATTCTTCTCAGAGAACCCATTACTAAAGCGGTGAATTTCTGTTATGGATAAGGTTCCTCCCGGCTCTTGCAAGGTTCCGCAGACGACTCTCCCACTAGAGGCTCCAATATCGATAGCAATATGATTCTGACCATGTTTATGCACCCCAGCATTCATACCTAAACAACACTCCTTATCTCCCTATCAGCCTACCAGCAAGGCAAATACGACACCTGGACCATGCACACCTATCGTCAGATCATTCTCAATATCCGCTGAACGGCTAGGTCCAGAGATAAAGTGGATGCCTGCTGGTAAACCCGATTGCCCTGCTTCATCAAAATCTATAAGTACTTCACCCAGACGAGTCTTCAGCCGCTCCAGCGGAATGATGGCAATTAATGCGGTAGGCAACAGGCTGACAGAGCGGCCTTTATCCTCAGAAGATAGCACAGTAATAGAACCAGTATAAGCAACTGCATAATCCGCGATCACAATCCCAATATCGGCTTCTGCCGCTCTGGCTTTCCATGCTTCCTGCCCATCCGTATTCCAGACGGACACCCGCGTATCTGCAAGGTCTTCTTCTAGGCGAAATGCTGCAAGCTCGGCGACATTTTGCCGGAGAATATAACGTGCGAGCATGTCATTCGATTTATTGACGATAAAAGCTTTGGCTTCATCCATATCTGCCATACGAAATACATGTCCACCAGCACTTTGAAAATTCGCCGTAAACTGTTCGACACGTTCCTCCGGACTCCATTGGAAATCTTGCCAATAATCTGGAGCACCACGAAAAGGATGTACAGGAGCCACAGTCGTTCTCGGTCTCTTCAGGCGGCGAGCGATATCATTCATGAATGCCTGCTGCTTCTCACGAGAGTCTTGCTCCATCTGCTCCAGCCACTTACTGTGTGTCCCCTCAGTCATGTCCGGCTCCTCCTCCCAGTTCTTCCTTTTTCCGCTTCGCTAGTATATTTTCCATTCGCTTCTGGATTGCTGGGTCCATCTTACGACTGTTCTTGTCTAGCTCCTTCTGCAGCCCTTTCCAGCTCTCACGGAAGGATTCATCCGCCAGCTTCGGAGCAATTCGGTAGTTATTCCAGCCCTTAAGCGGCCCAAGCTTTGATGGAATTCCTCCATCTCGCACAAGCAGCTTCTGTCCGATTCTACCTACCTTCATCACACTACTAAATCGCTGTGACTTCGACATAATTGCGCCAAAGCCTTTCATACCGAGACCCTCCGCTTTGTCTCCATAACCTCGCTCCACCTTACGACGCCGTAAATAGATAAGCATGTCATGCAGAGGGATTTTGACCGGACAAGCCTCATAACAGGCCCCGCACAGACTCGATGCAGACGCGATATCATCCCATTGATCTACGTTTTTATTCAGCGCTGGGGTAAGCACTGCTCCAATGGGTCCACTATAAGTCCCACCATAAGCATGACCGCCGATATGACGGTATACAGGGCAAGCATTTAGACAAGCTCCACAGCGGATGCAGTTCAATAGTTCCTGAAACTCTGGATCACCGAGCTGCTCAGATCGACCATTATCAAGGATAATAATATGCTGCTCTTCCGGTCCGTCACCGTCATCTTTCCTACGGGGGCCCGAAATTCCCGACATATATACGGTTAACTTCTGACCTGTTGCGGAACGAGGCAATAACGTAGCCATTACCTCAAGATCGCTCCAAGAGGGTATAATCCGCTCCATCCCCATCAAGGTAATTTGCGTTTTCGGTAGAGTGGTGACCATGCGGGCGTTGCCTTCATTCTCGAACAGCACCATAGAACCCGTCTCTGCAATAGCAAAATTACACCCAGTCATCCCAATATCCGCTTCTAGAAATTTCTCTCGCAGCTTGCGTCGCACAAATCCGGCAAGGATCGTAGTTTCAGGCAAAAGCTCCTCCCCTGCCTCCTTGGACAACAGCTCTGCAATCTGATAGCGGTTCTTATGAATGGCTGGAATAATAATATGAGATGGAGTTTCTCCGGCAAGCTGAATAATATATTCCCCTAGATCTGTCTCAATCGTCTCCACGTTAATGGATTCCAGCGCGGCATTCAAATGCAGCTCCTCTGTAACCATCGATTTGGATTTGACCACAGAAGCCGCTTGTTTCCGCTGCGCAATCTCTAAGGCAATCTTCACTGCCTCTTCACCCGTTGCTGCAAAATGAATATGCGTGCCGTTTGCTCTTGCATTGTCCGCAAACAGATTCAAATAATAATCGAGATGAGCAATCGTATGTAGGCGGATTTGCCGCCCACGTTCACGCCATTCTTCCCAATGTCCATGGTCGTCAGCCGCCTTCAGTTTCCCGTCACGCAGCCTTTCCGTGGTGAATCGAACTGCTTTACGCAAAAAGTCATTATTCAGTGCCAAGTCTGCACGCTGTTTTACCGTAGCTGGCTTCACACTAGTCGATTCCGATTTAGTTTGGGCGGTTTTCTGACTCATTCTCCACTCACCCCTTCATACAGTAGCTCTGCCAAATGCATGACTCGGACCGGTTTGTGCCGATAACGTAAATTCCCAGCTATATTCATGAGACAGCCCATATCCAGACCTGTTAAGATCTCTGCTTCCGTCTCAAGCACATGATCGGTTTTCTCAGTGACCATCGCCCCAGAAATATCAGACATCTTTATGGCAAAGGTTCCACCAAACCCACAACAGTCCTCGGCAAATGGCAGCGGCACGAGCTTCATCGCCTTCACATTTTGCATTAGCTGCATAGGTTCATCACGTATGCCGAGAATTCGGCTACCATGACAGGAAGGATGATAAGTAACTTTATGCGGAAATACTGCTCCCAGATCAGTTACTCCAAGCACTTGCACCATAAATTGGCTAAATTCATAGGATTTCTGTTGCAAATTCTGAGCCTTGGCCAGATTAACAGGATCATCTTGAAACAATTTAGGATAATGATGAAGCATTCCAGTACAAGATCCGGAAGGAGCAATTACAAAATCACTATCTTCGAATGCTTGCAAAATCGTAAGTGCCGCCTGCCGCGCCTCATTCCAATACCCACTATTGTAAGCAGGCTGTCCGCAGCAGGTCTGCACATCCGGAAATTCCAGTTGTACGCCATATCTTGCAAGCAGACGGGCCATAGCTTCTCCAACCTTCGGGTACACAGCATCACTAACGCATGTAATAAACATTGATACCTTCATGTCTTCATCTCCTGCACAACTATTTTCTACACCGTCGTAACTGCGATGTTCAGC
Source organism: Paenibacillus sp. FSL R10-2734 (assembly GCF_037963865.1). Classification (NCBI taxonomy): domain Bacteria; kingdom Bacillati; phylum Bacillota; class Bacilli; order Caryophanales; family Paenibacillaceae; genus Paenibacillus; species Paenibacillus sp. FSL R10-2734. Next base: position 5,067,659 of record NZ_CP150170.1, read on the forward strand.
TCCTGTAGCTGCTTCAACTGATCTACAGAAGGGCTATAATCCGTAATCACAACATCCAGTTCACTAGTCGTAGCAACATGTGTAAACGCTTGAGTTCCAAACTTACTGGAGTCGCACAGCAGGATCACTTGCTCCGCTATAGAAATCATCTTACGCTTCACCATAGCTTGCAGCTCATTCGATTCACTAGCGCCGCGTTCGAGATGAAATCCTTTGCAGGAAAAAAACATTTTGTCCACGTGATACAGCTCAAGAGAACGTTCCGCCAGATGACCAACAAAGGACATCGACCTGCGACTCAATTGACCGCCCGTTGAGATCACATCAATTCGTTCCTTCCCACTTAACTCCGCAGCCACCCTGATAGAATTAGTCAGTACAGTTAGTGGCATATCAGGCAAATGAGAGGCCATATACCAAGCCGTCGTACTAGCATCCAGTAAAATTCGATCCCCCGGTTTTATCATCATCACAGCCTCACGAGCAATTTGCTGCTTCTCCGCAGCGTTCATAATTTCACGTTCAGCATATGGGGTCTCTGGCTGACGGTCACGCAGGCTAACGGCTCCACCATGGGAGCGTAGCAGCCTACCTGCCTTTTCCAGTCGATCCAGATCCCGGCGGATAGTCTCCTCCGTCACTTGGCATAATGTACTCAGTTCCGATACACGAATGCTACCGCGTTCATTCACTAGCTCTACGATTCGTTCATATCTGTCTGCAATCAGCATGGATTCCCTCCGTTAACCTATCTATATTCAATCTTCTTCTTATCTAGTAAAAGCTGCTGGTACTCCACCATCAATTGTCAACATGCAGCCCGTAGTTTTCTCTGACTTAGAAGAAGCAAAGAAAGCAACGCCCTCAGCAATATCATGTGGATAAATATTTACAAGCAGTGTTGTGCGTTTACGGTAATGCTCCTCTAGTTGATCAGGTTCAATTCCGTAGGCTGCCGCCCGCTCATTACGCCAGTTCGAATTCCAAATCGCAGAGCCTTGAAGAATGGCATCCGGCAAAATCGTATTAGCGCGAATGCCGAACTCTCCACCTTCAGCTGCAATACAACGAGCTAGATGTGCTTCGAGTGCTTTGGCGGAGCTGTAAGCCGATACGCTTTTTCCAGCAAATATGGAATTTTTGGAGCCAATGAACACCATGCTGCCACCGATTTTTTGTTCCTTCATCACCTTGAAAGCTTCGCGAGCGACGAGAAAATATCCTGTGCCTAGCACGGAAATATTCAAGTTCCACTCTTTTAATGAAGTTTCGTCAAAAGGACTGGAGGTCGCAAGCCCTGCATTGTTCACAATAATATCCACTCCACCATAGAAAAGTGCAGTATCCGCATAAGCTGCAGTAACTTGCTCTTCCTGTGTTACATCCATCTTAACAGCGAACGCACGATTTTCACCGTATTTCTCGTTAATTTCCTCGGCAATTTTCTGCGCGCCCTCCAGGTTGAGGTCTGCCAGCACAACATGTGCTCCTTCTGATACTAGACGACGAGCGGTTTCACTACCGATTCCGCCTGCGCCACCAGTAATGAACGCAACCTTACGCGAGAATTCTGCTTCCGCAGGAGCGAGAGATAACTTATATAATTCCAAAGGCCAATACTCCACATTGTACGATTCGTTCTCACTAAGGGAGACAAAATCACCCAGTGCCGTAGCTCCCCGCATAACAGCGATAGCACGGTGATACAAGGCTCCGCTGATCTTGGAGTTGCTCCAGCTTTTGCCTGTGTTGATCATTCCCACTCCGGGAATCAGAATCACACGCGGCGCGGCTTCGAACATTACATCTCCCTCATGCTTATTGCGATCGAAGTAAGCTTTGTATTGCTCTTTATAAGCGGTTATGGCTTCGTTCAGTTTAGACTTCAATCCATCAATATCACTGGCATTTGGTTCCCATGCAACAAAGAGCGGCAGCATTTTGGTATGTACCAAATGATCCGGACAAGCTGCACCTACACCAGATAATTCCTGCGAGTTAACGCCTCCTACAAAACGCAGCACATCTTCTGCATCATCGAAGGTCAGAATCATTTTACGCTCATCACTAACTGCTCCTCTGATCAGTGGCATTACTGCCGCCGCTACAGCCCGCCGATCTTCTTCCGAAAGTGCATCCGCTTTGCGACCTCCGAATAAGTTCTCATCTTCAATTCTATCTTCGATGTAACGCTCTGCTTCATTAATGATAGAGATTGTCTTCGCATAACAAGCTTCAGGTGTATCTCCCCAAGTTACCAGACCATGCTTCTCCATCAGCACTAATTCTGCTTGTGGATTAGCAAGTACTCCTTCAGCAATCATTTTGGATAAGGTAAAGCCAGGTCGGATATAAGGAACCCACACGAAACGATCCCCGTAAATTTCTTGCGCAATATCTTTACCGTTATGCGCACAGCACAGGCTGATAATCGCATCAGGATGTGTATGATCTACATGTTTGAAGGGTAAAAAAGCATGCAGCAACGTCTCGATGGAAGCACGCGGATGTTTAGGATCTATCATACAGTTCGCGAGATAAGCCACCATTTCCTCATCGGGCATTTCTTCCCGTTCGAATAACGGAGCAATATCCTGAAGCCGCAATCCGGTAAAATTGCCTGCTTTCATCGTAGCGAGGTCCGAGCCGCTCCCCTTCACCCACATTACTTCTACTTCACGACCACGGAAATCTAGTTCTATCGTCTTACTAGAGGTATTGCCTCCTCCAAAATTACAGACTCTACGATCTTCACCCAGCAGATTGGAGCGATATACCAGTGCATCTAAACCTCCGTTGATGTCTTGTTCCCGTGATGAATCCCATAAACTTTGTACCATTTGTGAATACCTCCGTTTTTGAATGTTTATTTTTTTGTTTATTTTTGTTTGTTTTGATTTTAATCTATTTGTTTGTGTTTGAATAGAGCGTTTTCAACAAAATTTAAAATTTATTTCACATTTTAGACGAATCTCCCTTGGATGAGCTGGAATAGCCTCGCAAATAACAAAAAAAGAGCTGCCAATTAGCAACTCTGATAAAACTAAACTAGCAGCATCCTTTAACGGGCCGCATAATTTAATTGCACATTCTACAACTAAAATTCACTATAACGCTCGCGCCTAGTGTTAAGTGTACTTTGTGCAGTTAAATTCCCCCAATCTAGCTGAATCAGCTGATTTCCAGAGAAATAGTTGTACGAAGTACATCTATTTCTCATTAATAGGTGTAAAGTAGCAATTTAGTTGTATGAAATACACTTATCTGCCGCCACCCTCATTTTCACAGTATGTTTCTAATTCCCGCTCCTCCTACCGAACCCTCGTAGTATACTTATTGGAATAAGATGCAGATGTTGTATTTTTGCTAAGGAGGCTTGTGATGGTAAAAAGTTTTAAGAATGCCAAGGGGCAAGAGAGAGTGTGGCAATCGTACGAGCAGCTAGTTCATCGGTGGCCTATTCCCTTTGAAGAGATAGACCTGCCAACCACATATGGGCTGACGCATTGTATCATTTCCGGTCAAAGGAGTAATCCCCCTTTATTTCTGTTTCATGGCGTTGGTGATAACTCGGCGGTCATGTGGATCTTAAATATCGAGGAATTATCGAAGCATTTTTATTGCATCGCTATTGATACTTTGGGCGGACCCGGAAAAAGCATACCTAACGAGCATTTTAACAAACAGAAGTTTCAGCAAGTGGAATGGATTAATGAAATAGCGACGCATCTGAGTATAGAAGTCTTTAATATCGCGGGTGTGTCCAATGGCGCTTATATTGCTTTTAATTATGCAACCAAGCAACCGGACAAAGTGAATCGTGTCGTTTGTTTGGAAGGCGGGATGGTTACTGCACCAATCAAAGCCATGATCCAAACCTTACTAATGATGTTCCCAGAGATTCTGATTCCTACGGATCGCAATTTACTAAAAGTTCTGAAGAAGTTAAGCGCACCTAACTCCCCTTTATTTGACAACCATCCAGAATTAGCTGCTCATCTGATCCTTTTAATGCGCACCCATAATCAGCAAGCGATGTTTGTTCATAAGCTTCATCCATACGATAAAAACGCCGCAGTCGCAGTCAGAGACAAGCTATTTTTTTTAATAGGCGAACATGCGTTAAAACAATCGAAGGCTTTCATAAATATTTTAGAAGATGGAAAGTTTCATTACCAAGTCATTCCCCATGCGGGACATGGCATCAATCATGAGCAACCGGACAAAGTGAACACTAAAATCATTCATTTCCTTACAAACGATAACGATAAACCAATTGCGTCAATATGAAAGCCCTACTATTATGTATGTAATCATTTAATCACATAATCACAGACAAAAGGAGAGGTTCCCCATCAGATACGGAACTCTGGCACATACATTTGGCTGCCTGCCGCTCAAATCGTTAACAGCAACGCTTCAGAATTATGATATCGATTTTGTTCAGCTCGCTTTATCCAAGGCCATTCAGGACATTGACACTTCTACCGGTAAACTAAGTCCTGGACTCGCAAGCTATATTGGCGAACAATTTGACAAAGCAGGAATACGCATTGGCGTGTTGGGTTGTTACATCAATCCCGTTCATCCGGACCCTGTCATTCGGAGATCAGAGATCAATCGTTTCAAAGAACATCTTCGTTTCGCCCGCCAATTCGACGCACCTATGGTTGCAACGGAGACCGGATCCCTGACAACTTTTCAAGAACAAGATCCAATCCATTACGAAGAGATCGGCTGGGCGACGTTAAAAGCAACCGTAGAGGAGCTTGCTGAGGAAGCTGAAAAATGGGGTGTATTTCTAGGACTTGAGGGCGTCTGCACACATACGCTTTCTACACCAGACAAGATGCGCCGCATCTTAGATGAAGTCCCTTCAAGCTGTATAGGTGTTGTATTAGATCCTTGTAATTTTATTGGTTCAGCTGTACATATGCAGGATCAAATTGTAGATGACTCATTCAAGTTATTCGGCGACCGAATCATACTGGCGCATTTAAAAGACATCTATAAAAATGGCGAAAATGTTCAGCACGGCAAAGCAGGCAAGGGGCTATTCCATACCGAAGCTTTCCTTAGTAAACTTCAAGAATATAAGCCTATGATCGACGTATCTTTAGAGGATATCAAGGATTTAGAAATTAATGAGACCGTTGCATTACTGAAGACACTTGCTCCTTAAACAAAATAAAGATTTTCTTCTGGGGATACGTGTTAGCGTCTTTACGCCTATCCCCAGTTTAAACTAATAGTGACCTCTGGTACTTTTCTATGGAAATTGAATAAAATAAGAAACATAACGAATGCATAACATTGTTTAGGTCTAATTTGGAAGGGACGGGATAATTAATGAGATTTACATTCCCTATTCTGACCTTATCTCATGGCGGTGCACAACGTATGTTGATAGAACTCACCAATGGTCTTACAGCTATAGGGCATCAGGTTACCCTCCTCTTGCCAGTAGATGGCGTGATTTCCTATGATGTGCGCTCAAACGTAGTCCGATCCTCATTAATGACACTTAACGTACAAGACTTTCCTCCAGGAGACGTCATTGTGTCTAATTATTATACAACCGTCCCCATCGCACAAGAAGCTAGCAATCAAGGAAAAGGAATTCATGTAAGATTGTCATTATGCTATGAACCACCCTTTTTGCCGGATAATTCGCTGTCGTTTCCTTCTTATCACGTGACTGAGCATCTAATCGTATTATCACGTTGGCAGCAGGACCTGATTCGTTTAAATCATGGGATCACAGGAAGCATAGTGCCAATTGGCGTAAGCTCCTCCTTTAAGAATATGAAGATCCGTCACAGTCTTCAGGAGCCTTTAAATGTAACGGCTATATTAAGAAATGTAGAACGAGGTTTCTCTTGGCATCGGGAGCAAGACTATCTTATTGAACAGCTTGATCTCGTAAAAAAGCTTTGTCCCTACGTGAATATTAACTTTATTAGTCCACCCGACGAGTTCAACACCTCTGAAGCTTTACAATCCATACAAGCCACCGGAAAATATCGGTTCTTCACGCCAGCGAATGATGAGGAACTTTGTTACCATTATAACGGGGCGGATATTTTTGTAAGCTCAAGTATTTTTGATACGGGTTCTTTACCCGGACTTGAAGCCATGCGGTGTGGCGCAGCACTTGTCTGCGTTTATTCAGGTGGTAATATAGAATACGCAAGTCATGAGAAGAACTGTCTGCTCTCCTATCGGTATGAGAATCGACTTGGTGAAGATGTCATACGCTTAATTCGAGACAAAAACTTAAGAACTAAATTAGCAGCACAGGGTGAAAAGTCCTCAAACAAATGGACATGGGAAAATAGTGTCAAGTTATTTGAACAAGCGATTAGTGATCTATTATAAAACGAGGCTTTCTCAAAAGTAGTGAATGCTACTGATGGGACAGCTTATTTTATTTGCAGCCACGTTTTTTGAGCTCTTTAGATCTACACCTATTCTCTCTTTCGATACATACCTGGAGAAACACCATAACGTTCCCGGAATACCCTGTGAAAATAGGTGTAGCTCCCGAATCCCGTCTCCTCCGCTATTCGCTCTAAGGTGTAATTAGTGTTGTCCATTAATCGCAATGCCATAGCAAGCCGGATTTGCCCTGCATATTGCATAATAGAATAGCCGAATTGAATTTTGAATAAATGTACCGCCCTCGTTACACTAATTCCGGCATGAGCAGCTACTTCCTTTAGCCTGATCTCTGATGTAGCATGCTCCTCTACATAACTCTTCATCTTAAGTCCGTGTAGAAGCGAGGCCGATGATGAAGCAGGAGCCTCCTCGATAGCCCGATCTAACAGTAAACATAGCGCTCTAAATAGCGCTTCAAGTATTTCAGGACTACCTCCATCTAGTCTTCTATTCTCCAGATCAAGCTGTTGCCATATACTTTGCAGCTTGCCATCATCCGCAATTCTAACCTTCTTTGGTCTTTCACGCAGGTTCCACCAGTGATCCACCCATTCCCCTGTACACATTACAAAATAGTCCACACTATGTCCCAGCGGACTTTTCTTTTCACCGATCCTCAGATCATATATGTCTTGGGGCTTAAATAATAACAGATCACCAGGCACCACGGTTACCATGTCTCCATCGATGAGTACTTCACATTCTCCTTCAGCTTGCAGCCTGATGATATAGGTATCCAGCCCACTGCGATATAATTGCCGAAAAGGCTGAGTATGGCGAATAAAGCCGCAAAGGCTTATTTGGACACGATTAGTTTCCATAGCATTCACTCCACTTCTCTTAGTAGTCGATGACCAGATTGTTGAGGTTCTTAGCCATATTGTTTCTTCAAAGAGCAGTGAATCTCCTTCTATAATAAAGACAGAATTTATATGTACAGGAGGTTACCAACCCTATGAGTAAAATTGTTCGCGTCATTCAAACAGCCAAAGATACCACCGACCGTTTAACGGAAAAAGACCCTCTGATTTTCCTTCCCGACACTTTAGGAGTCGAATCAGAGCTCATCAATATTTATGATGATCTGGAGTATCAGGAAATTGCAGGTTTCGGTGGTGCACTTACCGAGGCCTCTGCTGTTACCATCGCTAAACTAAGTGAAGCTAAGCAAAAAGAAATTATCGAGGCTTATTTTGATCCTGAGCACGGAATTGGCTATACTCTATGCCGCTCGCATATCCAGAGCTGCGACTTCTCACTGGGCAACTATGCTTATGTAGAAGAAGGCGATTCGGAGCTGCGTTCATTTGATATTTCCAGAGATCAAGAGTCCATTATTCCCCTAATCAAAAATGCTGCAGCAGCTGTTGGTGAAGATTTCCGTTTATTCTCTTCTCCTTGGAGTCCACCTGCTTTTATGAAGACGAACGGTCAAATGAACGGTGGCGGAGCCCTTAAGCCTGAATACCGTGAGGCTTGGGCCAACATGTTCGTTAAATATATTCAGGCTTACGCGGCTGAAGGCATCGATATTTGGGCCGTTAGTGTTCAGAATGAAGCGAAAGCTGTGCAAATATGGGATTCTTGCCTTTATACTGCCGAAGAAGAAAAGGATTTTGTTCGTGATTACTTGGGTCCAGCCTTGGAACAAGCCGGCTTGGCACATGTAAAGGTAATGATCTGGGATCATAACAAGGAGCGCGTGTATGACCGTGCCAAGGTTGCTTTCGAAGATCAAGAAGCTTCCAAATACATTTGGGGAATTTGCTTCCACTGGTACTCCGGCGATCACTTCGAAGCCCTATCTGCCGTACATGATCGCTTCCCAGACAAAAAGCTGTTCTTCAGCGAAGGCTGCCAAGAAGGTGGCGTTCATCTCGGCTCCTGGAACACAGGCGAACGTTACGGCCATGATATCATTGGCAATCTGAACAACTGGATGTCGAGCTGGACCGACTGGAACATTGTCTTGGACGAGCAAGGCGGCCCTAACCATGTAGGTAACTACTGCGATGCTCCAATTATCGGGGATACGAAAAACGATGAAATTATTTTTGAGAGTTCCTTCTATTACATCGGGCATTTTAGTAAATATATTCGTCCGGGCGCTAAACGCATTGGGCATTCCAAATACACAGATAAGCTTGAAACCACTGCTTTCCGTAATCCAGATGGCACCATTGCTGTTATCGTTATGAACCGCACGGAACAAGAGCTACCTTTCACTCTGCGCTTCCAAGACAATTTGGCTGAGAACATGATTCCGGCTCATGCCATTCAGACACTGCTCATTAAGTAGGACTTACAGTTAGTCACCACTAAATAAACGGGCTGTCCCATAAGTCATGAAATGGCTGGGACGCCCCTTTTTTTTGGAGTTGGATAGACGCTTGCTCTCTGTGAGGACGCTCCGCGAACGGACCGTTGTTCCAATCGCTGTGCTCTCCAGATTTTTTTCATTCCCCTTAGCGGTGAAAATCCGGAGACCAAGGCGAGCGCTGCCGCTTTTCCACAATCAGTCCGTTCTCTCCACTGTTTAAGCGGGAAATGTACTAAAATATTTATACAAACGCAAAAAAGAACCCCCTCGAAGTCGGGTGGCTTTCCCTTGCCCATAATCTGCTAAAGCAAGCAGCCAATGACCAAAAACGCAGAGCAGCGATTCTCCAATAACGAGAGAATCGCTGCTCTGCTCACTTTTTGTGGTTTTAAGAATGTAGAAAACTGCCTCCGGTCATAGAAAATCTACTGTGTTAAAGCCTAGCCGTCAGTATTTCGCATAAAGCTCCGTACAGCGTATGTTCAAGCTCTAACGAGGCAAGGGCGGCTAATGCTGCCATCGGCGTTGCTGATTCTTTGACTACACGGTAAATTTGTTCTTTCAATTGAAAAAGAATTTGCGCACGGTTCAGGAGGTTGAACACCTCATCATCTACCGAATTCACAGCAATCCTAGCATCTGTGAACATTACCTCCAGTGAATTCTCTACCGCTTGATCCGAGATCATAACCGTTAGTGTGTGTGTAGCTGCGTCATACTCAATTTTTGCTGCGATTTCTATGCCACTAGCAAATACTTCTACCTTCGAATCCGTAAAGCCAACAAAGGATAACTTCCATGACCGCCGTTCAGGCACGACTTTTGTATTCCCTCTAGCAGGCTGAATCTTGAAATTAACGACATCCCCCACATCCAGTACCATTTCCGTGTCGCACCATTGATCGTCCCGGTCTTCCGCAGTATTGCCCTCATCCTCCCAGAGATGAAAGTGACCACTGCCCCCAGCAAAGACACGAACCTCCATCTGTTTGGGATTGTCCACTGAAGAGGTATATTCCGTAAGATCCGCCATAGGAACGATAGCGCCTGCTTTAGCCAATACAGGAATACTCTCCAGATTACGATAGAGAGAAAGCTTTCTTCCACCGTCGTACACTCTTCCGTTAAAGAAATCTATCCAGACCCCTTCAGGTAGCCAAGCCTTAAATTCAGCAACACCCACTTTTTGGTTCACTGGCTGCGTAATTGGACACGCTATGAGCTCCGTTCCGAAATAATATTCATTTGGCACTTCGTAAGCTTCATTCCACTGCGCATGATGATGATACATCGGCCGTACAAGCGGAAGTCCTTCCCTACTGGCATAACGATTCATTGTATACAGGTAAGGAAGCAGGCGATGACGTAAACGCAAGCAATCCTTCATCACAGCTTCCGCTATCTTATTGAACCGCCATGGCTCCTTACTGTTAAAAGGACTCGCAGAGCTATGTAACCGCAAAATAGGTGAAAACACACCAAATTGCACCCAGCGCATCGCCAATTCATCGTCTAAATAACCGTTCATATGCCCCCCGATATCATGGCTCCACCAACCATAACCGGCGTTTGCGGCATTGGCTGTGAAATAAGGTTGGAAATCCAGTGACTCCCAAGTCACAATGGTGTCTCCAGAGAATCCCACTGGATAACGATGGCTGCCAAGACCTGCATAACGAGAAAAAGTAATCTGCCTATTACCTCTTCGGCCGCTATCCAAGTAGTGATAGTGGTTCAGCATCCAGAGCGGATCTAATCCCGGAACCTTAGTCACGCCACCCTGCTGCCAATCAATCCACCAGAAATCCACGCCTTCATCCTCTAGCGGATGATGCAGAAACTTAAAATATGCTCGTAAAAAATTCGGGTCAGTGATGTCAAATTCAACTGCATCACCTTTTTCCGGGTCCATGCCCATCTCCGCTGCAATAGCAAGGTAAGGATCTTCAAACGCCCGTACACCGTCTGCTGGATGCACGTTGAGCGTTACACGAAGCCCTTTTTCATGCAGCCATGTCAAAAATCTTTGTGGGTCAGGAAACAGTTCACGGTTCCATGTATAACCCGTCCAGCCACTACCGTACTGCGGATCAATATCGACGAGATGCCAATCCATATCTATAACAGCGACAGAAAACGGAATTTGCTCACTCTCAAACCGTTCTATTAACGCTTTATATTCTTCCTCTGAATACCGATAATACCGACTCCACCAGTTACCAAGCGCATAGCGTGGCAATAAGGGTGTACGGCCGCAAAGGTGATAGAAATCCTTTAAGCATTTCAGGTAATTATGACCATATCCGAGAAAATAAAGATCGAGGCCTTTCTGCGCCCTTAGTTCGACTAGCCCATCCTCTTCCAATACAAGTGAGGTGCTGTCATCAACTAACGTATATCCGGAACGTGAGAGTAATCCATGCTCTAGCGGAATAGCACCATCGGCATTATCCAATGTACGTGCCGTGCCTCTCAAGTCTTGTACTGTATCACCGTAATTCCAGACACTCATCAGATGACCCGCTTCGTTTCTCACCTGAACACTGAGCCCATGCCGGGAGAAGGGCTTCTTATCATAAGATAAATGCAGGCGATCTGTAATCAACTCAAGCTTGTTCCCCAGATCAATTACGCGGAACGCTGGAACCGGAAAATTGCGATTCACAACGGTCTGCGACGCCCGATCTTCGAAATAACCCTCCGCGCTGTATTCCATCCGGATGAGCTCCGGAGTTAATACAGAGAAACGATAGCATTCGCCCTGAATAATTACTTCGGCATTAGCGTTTGGTTCAGAATGCAGCTTTAAATGCTCAGATAATGGCGTTAGTTCTTTCAATATATTTCCCATCTGCTAATCCTCTTTTCTTTTATTCAACGTTCATGTAACGACTGTAAGCATTCGTCCGAATTTTGACCATCTGATCAAGGCCCATCCCCCGCAGCTGCTGCACATAGTCAGCCCACGCTTCGTCGACTCCACCTAACATAACGAATTGAGCACGCATTGTATTGATATAACTATCAATATCCGTGGTCAAGGTCGGTAGCTTCTTAAACTCATCTGCAGTGTACATTACATTAGGAAATGGTAGTTTTACGTAATTGCTTCCCAGCTTATCGAGTTGAAGCTTAAGCCCATCTCCACTATTAGGGTTCAGAATGATCTTATTTTCAAAAGATGGGCTAACATATTTCGGTCCGAAATCTCGTAAAGACTGTTCCCAATACCAGGCATCTGCACTAGTTCCAGCTGGTGGGTCCATCAACATATAGGTGCTATCATCGTTCTTCTTAATTACCGTTCCAATAGCTCCCCAGAAATTCTGAATGCTCGCTTCATTTGTATAGAATTGGTCGGCCCAACGAGCTGCAATCTCTGGATATTTACAAGAAGTAGTGATCAGCAGTTCGTTGCGTGACAGATTCATTCCATTCGGATTTCCAACGGTATAGCGTTTACCATCTGGTCCAGCAATCGGCGGAATGGTCATATATTGATTGCTCCATTTACCAAATACGGCGTCTGGAGTCCACTGATAGGAGAAGCCTACAATTGGCGCATCCGGATTGGAAAACTTGGCTGATCTGAGCGTTTCGTCTTGAGTAAATATCTCATCATCAAGTACTCCTGCTTCAAACAATTTATTCTCCCATTTCAGAGCCTCTTTGTACGCCTCTGAAACAGGATAAAATACCGGTTCTCCGTCTTTAATCACCATATAGTTATTGTTCAAGTCAGCGATCCCAAAGGGACTGATCAGATCATTACCTGTCTCGATAAAAGGAATCTCATCCTGTTTTCCGTTTCCATTCGGATCTTGTTCCTTGAAAGCTTTAAACACGTTATATAGATCATCAATCGTATCCGGAATCTTCAAACCCAATTTGTCCAGCCAGGTTTTGTTGATCACAGGCTGGCGCGAGCTTTTTGGACGCGAAGGCAGTCTTGCAGGCAGAGAGTAGATTTTCCCGTCAGGGAAGGTACTGATTCTTTTCATCTCAGGCGTTTCTTGCATAGCTGCTTTGAGATTAGGCATATTCTGCTCTATATAATCATCCAGTGGGCGGAATAAGCTTAGGTTATTGACAATATCGGAATCCCCGAAGGTTTGACTCCCAATGATGATATCTGGCAGCGTACCACTTGCCAACATAATAGACTTTCGTTCATTCCAATCATTGGAGGACATCACCTGCCATTCAATTTTGACATTTGTCTTTTCTTCCAGCTCCTTCAGCCACTCGCTATGGGTAAAATTATCTCCCATACTTCCCCATCGAACAGTCAGCACCTTTAATGTCACTGGCTTATTGACAATCGGCAAGCCCACTTGGTTGAAGTCACCTGGCTCAGATATGACATCGTTAGCCCCTTTGTCTCCTTTACAGGCTGTTAGGCTTGCAAGCAACGTTGTCGCTAAAAGAATGGCAGTGATTGTTTTATGCATTTTTCTCATTGCTATCCTGGTCCTCCACGATTGTTAGTTGAAAGTATTTACTCTTTCACTGCCCCAATCATAACCCCTTGATTAAAGTATTTCTGTACAAATGGATATAAGCACATGATTGGAACCGTTGCTACAATAATAACAGAATAACGCATCATATTTGCGAGGCGCAGAGCGATTTGTGCGGCTTCGCCTGTTCCCATACCCGATTGCATCTGGTTGGTGACCAGAATATTTCGAAGAATCAGCTGTAATGGATACATATTAGGATCTTTTAAATAAATTAAGGCGTTAAAATATGAATTCCAGTAACCCACGGCGATCCATAATCCCAGCACTGCGATAATTGCTTTCGACAGCGGTAGCACAATCTTAATAAAATAACGGATATTGCCACAGCCATCAATTTGGGCTGCTTCCCACAAATCCCCAGGAATGCTCGTCTGAAAAAACGTTCGTGCGACGATAATATTAAAGACCCCAACAGAGAAGGGCAGCACCATAACCAGGAAAGTGTTATATAGATTGAAATCACGAATCGTTAAAAAGGTAGGAATCAACCCGCCGTTAAAAAACATTGTAAAGATAAAAAACAGCGAAATATATTTTCGTCCCACAAGGTCTTTTCTTGACAATGCATAAGCCGCTGTGATATTAACTACTAACCCGATCGCGGTTCCCACCACCGTGTAGAGGATGGTATTCCAGTACCCGGTCCAGATATTATCGTGACGAAGCAACTCTTTATAGCCATCTAATGTGAACCCCTTCGGAAATAACCATACCTGTCCACCTGCCACCGCAGAAGGATCACTGAATGAAGCAATGACGATAAAGTACAAAGGGTAAATCAGGATAACTAGGAAAATAGCCGATATTACATACATAATAATCTCAAGAACGGTATCTGATGAACGATTCTTCTTTATTTTCCCTGCATTTCCATTAGTTGCTGTTTCTAATACTCCCATTTCAATTTCCCTCCTTCCTACCACAAGCTATTTTCGCTTAATTTTTTAGAAATCTGATTGACCATAATTAATAAAATAAAGCTGATGACGGTGTTGAACAAGTTGATCGCCGATGAGAAGCTGTACTGGCTGCTGAGTAAACCAATTTTGTAGACATAAGTGGACAGAATTTCGCTTGAGGTGATGTTCAGATCATTCTGCATTAGATACACCTTCTCAAATCCAACCCCGAGCAGCCCACCGACCCGCAGGATTAACAGAGTAATCGCTGTTGGCATTAACATAGGAATATCGATATAACGAATTTTGTGCATTCGACTTGCGCCATCCACGGTTGCAGCCTCATACAAGCTCGGGTCGACTGAGGAGAGTGCAGCGATAAAGATAATGCTGTCCCAACCTACATGCTGCCACACATCGGACCAGACATATACACTGCTGAACAGACCAGCGGAGCCCATCAGATCGGGAGCTTCTTTTCCAAACAGATTGTATAAATTCCCAAGCAACCCAGAGCTAGGTGAGAACAAAATCATCATCAAACCCACCATTACAACTGTTGAAATAAAGTGTGGCATATAGGATACCGTTTGGAAAAACCGTTTGAACCGGTTAGGTCTCATCTGGTTAACCATCAGCGCGAGTATAATCGGAATTGGAAACGTAATCAGACTATACACGCTAATGATCAATGTATTCTTAATCGTTGATGAGAATTGGTAGGAATTAAAGAACTTCTCGAAGTACTTGAATCCAGCCCATGGGCTGCCGTCAATACCCAACGCTGGGCTGTAATCCTTAAATGCAATAAGCACCCCGTACATCGGTTTATACGCGAATAATAACGTAAGTACTACCGCGGGGAAAAGCAATGTATATAGACCCCAATTTTGTTTGATTTGTCCGAATGTCCGTCCTAAATTAGATTGACCGGATTTCATGACATCCCTCCTTAGTATCTGTGAATTTTCTTCTTGTGCTGTAACAAAAGTTGAACACCTTCAGTATAGTGTCTCAGCCTCATTTCTACCGGACATTATGTAGGGGTTAATCGGACTTTTAGGGTCCGCTTTTCATGCTAAATAGAGAAGCTTCTCCATGTGAACAGCAAACCCATATGAGATTCGGACTTTAATTGACGTTTTCTGGACTTTCGTAACATAAGAATAGAAAAGACCTCCCACTTGTTTGGAGAAAAGCTCTTTTCCATTTAAAGTTCAATGATGATCGGCTCTGCAATACTGTGTAATTTGCCTTGTGTGACTGTTACATTACTTCCGTTAATCAGATTTAAATAGACACCGTCCGGAAGCTCAATGTTCACCTCTGCGGACTTTCCCTTCAAGCTGAACACACCTGCCAGCTCTTGTTCACCCCATGTATAAGTCCCAATAATGATATCATCTGCATCAGATGCTCTCAGACTGCATATACCGTTTGCCATGATTTCTTTTTGAAAGTTCCAACTTCACTATGATTGCGTACATAAATCGAATACACTACATTGTTGCGTAGCGTATTTTCTGTTAACTTTGCCATTGAATACACTTCTAAAGTGTTATGAGCGTACGTTTAATTTATCTTCTACAAAACAAGTTTGGTATGGACGACTCCCGAACGATAAGCCCATGCTCAATAATGAAGCGGTTTGGAACCTTGATTTTATTACCCAACCCTTGAATACTCTCTATTAATACTTTGGAGGCTGTATAGCCCAGCCGGTAGCTTCCGATGTCGATGCTGCTAATCGGTGGAGTCGATAACTCTGTAAGCGAAGTATTGTTGAAGCTGACTACTGCCAAATCATTAGGCACCTTATACTTCAGCTTATTCAGTTCGCCAATCACACTAAATGCTGCTATGTCGTCCACGGCTAGAATCGCTGTCGGGCGCTCTGGAAGCCTCATAAAGTTAGATATGCCGTGATAACCTCTGTCCTCCACGGACTTTCTATCCATTATCCATTCGGGACGCCATTCCAAGCCGTTATCCAGCATAGCTTTCCGATAGCCCTCCAGCCTATCTAATGAAACGATTTGATTCGACGGACCGTGAACAAAACCAATTCGTCTATGGCCCATGGAAATCAAATAGTTCGTTGCATCGCAGGCTGCTATTAAATTGTTGGTATCTACGGACAAAATCCCATTATATTTGTCGCTGCGTCCGATCAAGACAAACGGGTAGTCCTTTTCCTTCAGGAAATCGATCACAGAGTCATCTTTACGGGAGGAGCATACAATTATACCGTCGACCCGTCTTCCTTCCAGAAGGCGGGTGACGATTTTCAGTTCTTCTTTCTCACTGGCTCCTGTGCTAATGAAAATATCGAAGCCCGAAAGGTTGGCCTGTGCAGTAATTCCACGTATCATTTCCATAAAGAACATATTGGAGAACATTTTCTCTTCCTGCTTCGGCAAAAGAATGCCAATACTACTTGTGGTATTGGAAACAAGACTTTTCGCGATTATATTGGGAGTATACTCCATATCATCCATAATTCTTTTTACCTTGCGAAAGGTTTCTTCACGGACATTTGGATGACCCGCTGCCACCCGTGAAACCGTAGAGGGAGAGACTCCGGCTCTACGGGCCACTTTCTTGAGGGTAACTACCATATCATTCTTCTCAGATCCGTCCCAGCAGGGCGAAGACAACTTTCGCAGCTTCTGCGTGGGTAAGCTGTGAATCCGGGTCGAACTTGTTACTTGTCTTTCCGTTCAACAGACCGGATGCGGTGGCTTCTTTAACAGCATCGGCCGCCCAGAGTGAAATACTGGATTCATCCGCGTAGTGGTTGGCAGCGGTTAGCGTTCCGGTAGGAGCTTCGGTGTGAAGCTTATACGCACGGATCAGCAAAACAGCCATTTCCTCTCTGGTGATAAAATCGTCCAATCCCAACTTGTCGCTGCCTTTACCAATCACGATGCCTGCCTGTGCAGCGGCGGCCATCTCGGTTTCATATGATGCTTCAGCTGGATTTAGCTGAAGCAGCCTAACCAGCATCGCGGCAAACTCGCCACGCGTTACCACTCTGGCCGGCTCAAACTTATCAGAACCCGTAGCTATAATCTGCTTCGCCGACAATGATTGTATCGCCGTGAAAGCCCAGTGGAGGTTGCTCACATCTGAGTAGATAACTTTATACTCCAGTGCGCCATAACGATCGGACCTCCCCACCTCTGCAGCTATCGTGCCGCTTGCTGTTCTCCCATTTACATAGGTAAGGCTATAATCATCTCCGATCCGATAGATACCAGTCATATCGGTATTCACATTAAAGGTAAGCGTTACCGGCTTCGTGAACGTTGGCAGCAATTTCAGCTTTCCTTGATTAGAAATAACCGACACGTTGAAATCATATAACAACCCAGTCAATCGGATGTTGCTGTTATTTTTCTGTGCACCCGTCAGCAAAACATTAGCAGCAGATGGTTCCACCATGGAAGCAGTGATCTGAAGCTGTGCTTGTTCGAAACCTGACTCCTTCATAGCCTTTTGTGCTTCAATTAAGACTTCAACCGGAAGCTCGACCGTAACCTGATCAAATTTGATTTGTATACCTGCATCGCCGGTAATCTCGGCAGCTCGGATTGGAAGAAGTACTTTCTTCACAGCTTTGTTCACTGAAAGTGTAACTTTACCCTCACTTGTCACTTTCAGGCTGTTCTCGTCAAATACAGCAACCGATTCATCCTTCGGCTTCACAGTGGGACCTCCAACTGTGATCCCACCTCCCGATGTATTTTCATTACTAGGTGTTGGTGTTGGTGTTGGTGTTGGTGTTGGTGTTGGTTCTGCATCAACATCTTTGCTTGTAAGGATCTGATATCCCCAAGGCTCAAGTGTAAACTCTTGTTCCGATGTGATCTCCGTACGCGACTGGACAAAATAATTGTAATAACTTCCTGCCAAGTCTTCCGCCTGTACAGTTGCTTTACGCTCCACATCAGACAGATTCAGGATAACGATCACTTTGTTGCCATCCTTCACCCGCTCAAAGGCCAGCACATGTTCATCATTCACAGATAAATATTTGATTTCTCCGCCTTCGCTGCCGTTCCAAAGCGCAGGATTATCTTTCTTAATTTGAATAAGCTGTTTGTACAATGTCTGCTTGGACAAATCACTCCAGTCGATTTCATCCTTTTCGAAAAATTCAAGCCGCTTGTTCAAATCTGCTTCCTGACCAGAGTAGATAAGCGGCATACCCGGTATGGTAAAACTGAACGCTGCCAGCATATCCTCTGCATCGCCGAGCATTTCCGAGGCCGAACCTTCCCACGAATTTATATCATGTGATGTAATATAGTTCATCGGATAAGAACCTTTTGGATATTTTTGAAATTGATTGTCCAGAAATTTCTTCACATCACCGCTACGGATGGTTCCTGTCGGTATTTTAGCTGTGATGTTGTAGAACAACTCCCAATTGTAGTTAGAATTAAAGGCTTTCTCCAACAAACCATATTGGCTGTCGTCTTCGGCCAACATGTAGACTGGCTTGATGGCGTCCAGCTCCTGCCGAGCCTCTTCCCAGAAATCCTGCGGTACGCCTGAAGCAAAGTCAGCACGGTAACCATCAATATTTACATCTCTCACCCAATATTTCATGGCGTCAATCATCGCCGCACGCATGTCGGGATTGTTATAATTCAATTCAGCAACATCAGCCCAGCCTTCAGGGGAGACGATGTTACCACTGCTGTCGGTAACGTACCAGTCTTTATGCTGTATCCAGGCGTTATCCCAACCTGTATGGTTGGCCACCCAATCCAGCATTACCGTGAAGCCCATTTCATGCGCTTTATCCACAAGATGTTTGAAATCTTCTATCGTTCCAAATTCAGGGTTAACTGCTTTATAGTCCGAGACAGAATAATAAGATCCTAAAGAACCGACTCGATTCGTCTCTGAAATCGGGTGGATTGGCATCATCCACAGAATTTCTACGCCAAGCTCCTTGAGGCGAGGCAGATGCTCTTCGAAAGCCTTGAAAGTACCTTCCTTCGTGTACTGTCTGACATTCACTTCATAAATGGTAGAATCCTTGGACCATTCAGGAAAGTTGGCTGAGCTTTCAGTCTCGGTAACATAAGGGGAGGTATAAATAGAAGGATTCCCTTCTTTCAGGTAGATCGTCTGATACTCTTTTAGTCTGATGAAGCTGCGTCCATCCCCATCTTTTTCATCCTTTGTGCGATTAACTACAATAAAACTGATTTTCTCTGCATTCTCGTTGAAAGGCACATCCACATAGGCGCCATTCTTGTCACTCTGACTGTTGGAAAACGCTACTGCGCCTGTTGGCCAGCTCCCCACTGCTTCAGACGGGGTCGTCACATCATCCCACAACCACAGTCCCCAATCATCGTAATTCTGATCTTTCCGTTCATAATAGATTCGGATCGTATTTTCATTCTGCTCATGTGGTGCCGTTAATGAGACGACGTCTGATCCTTCACTAATCCATACTTCATTGAGTTTCGACGAAATCAGGGTTACATTCTTCTGATCTGCATCTTTTTCGTCAGCTATTTTATTAATGACTATAAAGTAAATATTCCTGGCATCTTCCTTGATAGGAATATCAACATAAGCGCCATAACTTGTTAAATGCTCGTCGCTAAAAGATAAAGCGCCAGCCGGCCAGTCTCCTACCTGGTCAGATGGAGTACTCACATCTCCCCATAACCATAGCCCCATATCCCCATATTGATTGTCTGCCCGTTGATAGTGAACTCTCAGTGTATGATCCGGAATTGGAGTGGTTTCAGATTGGACAGTATTCTCCACTTCTGCGTTAACAGGTTGAATAAAGATGAAACCGCTTGCCAAACAAACTAACATAACTACACTCATCACAAATGCTGTTAGTACCTTCCATCTCCTTATCACAATGACACTCTCCTTATCAAAATGTAAAAAACATAAGCTAAAATCAAAGTACATAGAGAGTGCTGCCCCACATCGTTCATGCAGGACAGCACTTCTTGGAGACAAATATGTTATTTTACGCTCATGTAACGGTTGTAAGCATCAGTCCGAATCTTGATTAACTTTTCAAGACCCATTTTATTAAGTTGCTTAACATAAGCGGCCCAACCTTCGTCAATACCGCCTTTGCTAATAAATTGAGCACGCATAGTATTCACATAGCTATCGATATCTGTAGTCAATGTTGGCAGTTCCTCGAATTCTTCAGAAGTGTACATAACATTTGGGAAAGGTTCTGATACATACTCACTGCCCAGTTTATCGAGTTGCAGCTTCAGTCCATCTCCACTTTCTGGATTTAGGACAATTTTCTCTTCAAAGGACGGACTTACATATTTCGGCCCGAAATCACGGAGCGATTGATCCCAGTACCAAGCATCTGCGCTGGTTCCAGCCGGTGGGTCCATCAATGTATAAGTACTGTCAGCATTTTTCTTAATAACGGTCCCAATCGCACCCCAGAAATTTTGAATACTCGCTTCGTTGGTGTAGAACTGGTCGGCCCAACGAGCAGCGACCTCAGGATATTTGCTGGAAGTGGTGATCAGCAGTTCGTTGCGATTTAGATTCATACCAATCGGATTTCCTACGGTATAACGCTTACCATCTGGTCCGGCAAGCGGAGGAATAGTCTCATATTGATCACTCCATTTACCAAACACAGAGTCCGGGGTCCACTGATACGAGAAGCCCACAATCGGAGCATCCGGATTTTGGAATTTAGCCGATCTCATTGTGTCATCTTGAGTGAACATTTCCTTGTCAAGCAAGCCTTCTGAGTACAATTTATTTTCCCATTTGAGACCTTCTTTGAATTCCTCTGAAACAGGATAGTAAACCGCTTTCCCATCCTTGACGATCATATTATTGTTATTCAAGTCAGCAATGCCAAAAGGACTGATTATATCATTACCTACTTCAATATAAGGAATTTCATCTTGCTTTCCGTTTCCATTCGGATCTTGTTCTTTGAAAGCTTTAAATACGGTGTAAAGCTCATCAGTCGTTGTAGGAACCTTCAAACCTAATTTATCCAACCAGACTTTGTTAATCACAGGCTGACGCGAGCTCTTTGGACGCGATGGAAGTCTTGTTGGCAGAGAGTAGATTTTCCCGTCAGGAAAAGTGCTGATTTTTTTCATTTCAGGATTTTCTTCCAAAGCTGCTTTAAGATTAGGCATATTCTGATCAATATAATCATCTAAAGGGAGGAAAAAGCTTAGATTATTAACGATATCGGAATCTCCAAAAGTCTGGTTTCCTATGATGACATCGGGAAGTGTGCCGCTTGCCAGCATAATAGACTTCTGTTCAGCCCAGTCATTGGAAGACATCACTTGCCAGTCAATTTTGACATTCGTATTCTTTTCCAGATCCTTCAACCACTGATTCTGGGTAAAGGTGTCACCCATACTTCCCCAACGGACGGTTAGTACCTTCAATGTCACAGGCTCATTAACAATCGGCAAACCTTCTTTGTTATAACTGCTAGTTTCGCTCGTTGCGGCATTATTCGTATTGTTTCCACCGCAGCCCGCAATTCCAAATACCATTGCAGCCGCCAGAAGACTTACAGACAATTTCTTTGTAGTCATTTTCTTACTGTGTTGACCCATTTCATAATCCCCCATTCATATTATTGAAACCATTCGATTCATCCATTTGTGGAACGCGAATCTGAATATCTTTATAATAACTTCTTGTTTTTTCTCTTTCCGGACACTTTAAGACTGTTTTCCAGACCTTTGAATTCGCTTACAAGAAAAAGGGGTGTTAAAATCATCTATGGTTGAAATAGAGTAGCATTATTCAGACTTCCGTATGCGCTATCCGGACTTTGAAGTGAATTGATACTGACTTCGTATGTTTTTTTTACGCAGAGGTTTTATAATGAATTTAGCACTTATAAAAACGCATTCATAAAACGGATGCACACAGAAAGGATTACGAGTAAGGGCTTATGACAAAAAGAACAGCAGTAAAGAAAACCTACCCTATTCGTCATTATATAAAAGTCATGATTGCAGTCTCATTTGTGGTTTTTATTCTAGACTTAGCCATCAGCATCGCTTCCATTTCTATTGTTAAGCAGCAGACCAATAGAAATTTACAGGATACTGCCTCTATCTATATCAATCGTATTGATCATGATTTTGCTTACATTAATCACTATATGGGCTGGACGCTTGCGAACGACGAAAGCTTGCTTACAATGAATACTTACGGTGTCAAAAGTAAGGAATTCTTAAAATCGAATGAAAATCTGCATAAGCGTTTTACTGAACTGCAAAAAAACTATGGCCAGGAATATAACTTCTTCTACTATTTAAAAAACGAGTCCTATTTTCTGAATTGTGCGCCACTCAGCGTATCCTATACGGATTACCGGGATCTAAAAAAGCAGATCATTACTTTTATTGATGACAAACAGATGTACGAAAAATATTATTCCAAGTGGACTCCTATCCTTGTAAACGGCAATCATTATGTAATTAATATTGTTCCATACTATAACCGCTACTTAATCGGATTGATCTCTGCAGATAACCTGATCCGCCCCCTGCGGGAAATTAATCTTGGGGCAAACGGCTATGCTTCACTCATAGATGAGAATCAAAATACTTTATCCAGCCCCATATCCAACAACGGAAAGTTGTTACAGGAAAATGGCGGGCTCTTGGATCGGTTACAATCCAGTACAACGATCATCAGTGAGTTCTCAGACATGACGTTCAGCACCAAGATGGTTATTAAGTTTGGAATATTTGAAAACATCATGATAGCTCAGCTGCTTATTATGTTGTTGTTCTTCATAGTGATTTCTGCTTTATGCCTGGTTATGCTGTTTTTTAAGAAAAGGGTGTTAAGCCCCATTCAAAGCTTCTCCGAAAACCTCGCTTTCATTAATGAGGAGGGGCAGCCGGCAGACTTCAAAAGCAGTGAGATTATTGAGCTGGAACAGGCGAACACACAATTCAAAAGTCTTGTTGAACAAATCAAAACGTTTAAAATCACTATGTATGAACAGGAACTGGAGAAACAGAGCATACAGCTAGACTATATGAAACTTCAGATTAAGCCGCACTTTTTCTTGAACTGCCTAACTAGTATCTATAGCATGGCTCAAATTCAAATGTATGAAGAAATCGAGAATATGGCGATGTCTACATCTAAATATTTCCGTTATCTTTTTCAAAATGGTGAGAATTTTGTCCGACTGAAGGACGAAATCGAGCATGTCCGAACCTATCTGGAAATTCAAAAGCAACGTTATCAGGATGCGTTTATTTACTATATTGAACAAGAGGATCAGGCAAGTAGTGTGGAAATCCCACCGTTAGTGCTGCAAACCTTCATCGAAAATTCAATTAAATATGCTATCTCACGAGACCATCAAGTAGTGATCAGGCTTACAGTACAACGATTACGAATGGAACAGGAAGAAATGCTCGTTATCCAGCTCACCGACACCGGTCCTGGTTTTCCACCACAAGTGTTAGAGAAACTTAACCATGGAGAGCCCTTGGATCAAAGCAAAGGTACGCAAATTGGCATTATGAATACCCTTAAAAGGCTCGAATACCTCTATCTTAAAAGAGCTAGAGTTAGCTTCTCCAATTTGGAGGGAGGCGGCGCAAGTGTCATCTTATTTCTTCCGAAACCACCTAATGAATCAACAGAAATGGAGAGAAAACTATGAATGTATTGCTTGTAGATGATGACTTTTATGTTATAGCCGCATTGCAAAAGAGAATAGATTGGGATTCACTAAACATCGAAACGGTTTATACCGCTAATAATGTTGCCCAAGCACGTGAAATTATAGAAAAGCATTCGATTCAGATTCTGATTTCAGATATTGAAATGCCTCAGGGTAGCGGACTCGAACTACTGGCGTGGATTCGGGAGGGGAATTATAGTATTCAGACGATTCTTCTTACCAATTACGCGGATTTTAATTATGCGCAGAAAGCGATTGAATTGCAAAGCTTTGAATATTTTCTTAAACCCATTGAATTTGATAAGTTGATGCTTATAATCCAGAAGGCTGTTACACAGGCAAAGGAGCAACAAAGTAACAAAATAGCCAT
The DNA here is from genome assembly GCF_037963865.1 of Paenibacillus sp. FSL R10-2734. Classification (NCBI taxonomy): domain Bacteria; kingdom Bacillati; phylum Bacillota; class Bacilli; order Caryophanales; family Paenibacillaceae; genus Paenibacillus; species Paenibacillus sp. FSL R10-2734. The sequence continues at coordinate 5,091,930 of NZ_CP150170.1, forward strand.
ACAGGAAGGCTACTTTTGGCAAAAGAATCAGGCGAAAATTCTCGAGCATTTTTGGCGCAAAATGGTTAGTAGCAGTACATCATTCCCGATTAAACCTGCAGACATCACTCATGACATTGAAGAACAAAATCTGTCCTATCAAATGAACGATATATTGCAGCCTATAATATTCAACTTATTTCCTTACAATGGCAGTATGGGAAAAGAAGAAAAGGATCTTTTCGACTTTGCCCTGCTGAATGTACTATATGAATTATTTCAGAATCTTTGCTTTACCATCGAAAGCATTCTGGAATACAAAGATTATAACTGGATCGCCATATTAAAATGGAATCAAGCACCCGATACGCCATTGCTTGAAGAAATATGCTCTTCCTTTATTCAAAAGGCGAATCCTTATTTAAAATGTAACGTCTGCTGCAATATCGGTTTATACGATAAACTGAATAATGTGGGGAATGTTCTAAAACAATCTCTAACTATGGATGAAGAAAATACGAGATGCAGAAATCAGACCTTTTTGGTGGAAACCTATCTTCATCAAAATAAAACAATCTACACTCCGCCAGATCTTGCCTATCTGGAAGAACTGCTGAACCAGAATAAATTCACTATTTTTCTTGAAGAGGTTACGCAATATTTAAAGGTTATGCTTAACAACAGGGCACTTGAGACTTCTGTGCTTAGCTTGTACCGCATAGATATTGTTCAGCTTGTTTATTCATTTCTCAACCTGAAGGGGATACGGTCACACAAATTATATTCAGGAAAAACAAATGATAAGTTATTCATGCACTCTTTGGATTCGATCGAGGATATGGAGGAATATCTAGAATATCTAGTCACTATAGCCATGAAATACCGTGACTTTGCCGCACAACCACAATCCGTCGCAGAAGAAATCAAACAATACATTCATGCCAATTACGGCGATGACTTGACACGAAATGATTTGGCCGAAATTGTTTATCTCAATCCTGATTATTTGGCGAGAATATTTAAACGAGAGACTGGTGTTTCGTTAGGTAGCTATATCATCCAAGTCCGAATCTCAGCTGCGAAACATCTATTGGAAACAACGAACATGTCTGTGTATACCGTTGCGAATAAAGTTGGATACAACAACTACTCCTATTTCTCCAAGCTTTTCAAACAAGAGGTAGGCCTTCCTCCTAACGAATATAAAAAAGAACAACATTATAATCCTGCTTATTAAAAAGAGGGTAGCCCAGAAGCCATTTTATGAATGCTGGGCTACCCTCTTCCTCACTTACTCCAACTACAAGAAACCTTCCCCGTCCACATAGTGCTTTCGGACCCAGATGCCGTTATTTGCCCATTTATCGCCTTTTCAGCACAGTTTCGGACTCCAGTGCCGCTATTCCTTCGAAATCGCTCCAAATCGAGTGTGTTTCAGACCAATAGCGATCATGCGGTCCGATAGAATTCCAAAAGTGGGAATATGCCACGTTTAACGCCCGCTGGGTCCGATAGCTCCGATAGCTACATCGTACGCGGAATTCCGAGCGAATCAGCGGAGCTTGCAGGGGATAAGGAAACGCATAACACAACCAATAACCTTACAAGTTCTAAAAAAACGCATAAATGCCCCAGCCGTCATAATAACAACGGTTGGGGCACCTCTTTTACTAAATTAAACCTAAAGCGCTACAAATTTATCGCCAAGTAAGTTTTTAAAATAAGTGCGATTATATAACATGCTCGGATGGGATGGATAAAAGCTCAGCGCCGTTTCATTATGATGATTCGCTAACTCGTGTTGACCGAGGCGATCATAACAGAGTGCCAATTGGAGATGCGGCAGCCAGGTGTAAAAGATCCCATTCTTCATCCCCATCGAATCGTTATCTCGAGGTAGCTGAATGGCGAGCTCATACCAATATGTCGCAGGATGCAATTGGCCTTTTTCCAAAAGAAGAGCCCCCAGTCGGCAGCAGAACTCAGAACGTGGTTTATCGTATTGTAAGGTTCTGCATAACGCTTCAAATGCACCTTCTTTATCCCCCTGCCGTTCCCGGCATTCGGCAAGCTTTAAACATGCTTGAAAATTATCTTCTATCCAGCCCTGCCCGCCCGCCAAAAACATCTCGTAGTATTTACAAGCCTCTTCATTCAAAGCATGATCCCGTAACTCATTTGCAAAATAATACTGATCTCTCGGGGAGAACAATTCACCCTCTGCCACTCTTTTTTGGTAAATCCGCAAATTACGGTCCGTATATTCCTTATCTTTCTCATGTGTAATACAAACATCACTACTGAAGGAAGGACCACTTACCTCTAAGTACTCATGCACAGGTCCTATCCATTGAAAATTACAGCTCCGACGAACAAGCCGGTTCCGACGTAAGCTAGCTGTGACATTTCCCGCCTCATCAAACGCCAGATTATATTGCATGTTCACACTGTGTATATGTCCTGGCAGAATTTCTTTTAGCTTTTTAAACAGAATCTGATCCGCTTCCTTTATAAAGTCATCCGCATCAAGCCACAAAATATACTCCTGTGTAGCTTTACTAAAGGCAAAATTACGTGCGGCGCTAAAGTTCTCGATCCATTCAAAATCATAAATCACAGCTCCGAAGGACTTTGCGATTTCTTTTGTTTTATCCGTCGAGCCTGTATCCACGATATTAATTTCATCTACAAGACTTGCAACGCTAGACAAACATCTATGCAAGCTTTTTTCTTCATTTCGTACAATCATACATAAACTAATCGTAACCATACTCGCCCTCCCATGCGTTTTATTAAAAATTTCTTTCTATATTGATATGCATGCTCCGTGAATCGGACTCCTGCTCCTGCTTTTTAAAAGACGGATGTGCTAATTTTTGTTATAATCATTTCAGTGCGTTGTTTATGAAATCAGTTATATAAAGGGGACGTTACCATGACAAAAATCATTAAAACACTTACTATTGCAGGCAGCGACTCCAGTGGTGGTGCAGGGATCCAAGCAGATTTAAAAACATTTGAAGAATATGGAACCTACGGCTTCAGTGCCTTAACCACTATCGTTACTATGGACCCTGACAATGGATGGCACCATAATGTGTATCCTATTGATGCATCTATTGTTGCTGAGCAATTAAAGACTATTTTCGCAGGCGGTCCGGTAAATGCTATGAAGACGGGTATGCTGGGAAGTGTTGAAATTGTGCGTGTTGCTGAGCAAGCCATTAAAGAAAATCTACAGACAAATGTAGTAATTGATCCGGTCATGGTGTGCAAAGGCGAAGATGAAGTCTTGAACCCTGAGAGCGCGGATGCTATTCGCGATTTACTGCTGCCTCTAGCCACTGTGGTTACACCAAATCTGTTCGAAGCTGGCGTTCTTTCGGGTCTTGGCAAACTTTCTACCCTAGAGGATATGAAAGAAGCTGCTCGTCTGATTCATAAGCTCGGTGCACGTAATGTCGTAGTTAAAGGCGGCAAAGCACTCGGCGGTGATCAAGCAATTGATGTCTTCTTCGACGGTTCTGAGTTCACTGTATTTCAAACAGCCAAAATCGAGCCCGCTCACAATCACGGAGCTGGATGCACCTTTGCCGCAGCAATTACAGGCGGTTTAGCTAATGGATTATCCGTCCATGAAGCTGTAGCAAAAGCAAAAGATTTTGTCTCCGCAGCCATTCGCAATGGATTTGCGTTTAATGAATATGTGGGTCCTGTATTTCATGGTGGCTACCGTTTAGAGCGTTAGAACCCATTAGCTAGAGATCCAGAAACACAAATGGCAGTTCAGATGCTGAAATTCAGCACTGAACTGCCATTTTGTATTTATCTTAAAACAATACATTATTTATTTAGGCACAATCGCTTTTCGAATTGCTCCGAAACGTCTTGAAAATGGAGTTATCTGAAGTTAGTGGCTTCAGCCAATTTCTTTAATTCATTATTTCGATGTTCTAAAAACCTTTTCATGTATTTTTCAAGTATGATCCTTTCAACTGCCCGTCCCAAAAGCCCAAATGGGGCTTCAAAATGCAACGTATCAGTCATCAATGTCTTTCCACCAAGTTCTTTAAATTCATGTAAGTGTTTTAATCTCTTAAATGCACCCTTCTGCATTTCATCCACAAATAAAAATGGTTCATTATAATCGGTAATTTTTGAAGTTAATTTTTGTCTCACTAAGAAATGAGTGGCTTCAAATGTTACCGATTGGCCAGGTCCGATCAGTCCCGAGGTAACTCCCATGATTGCTTTTTCTTTTGTGTGTATCCAAACTGTTTTTGTATGTATTTCAATGTCTCTGGCTAAGTCAAAACAGAGCTGAATAGGTGCAGAGATTTCAATTTGGGTCTTAACAGTAATCAAACGAACTCCGCCTTTCATAGCTTTCTTGTTTCAAATACGGCTTAACGATGTCCATGGCTGTATCAGATAGTATTTAAGACGATCTTTCGCCGCTGTTTATTCTTTATATTTTATTGTTCAGGCCGGCTACGCTAAAAACAATAATCAATGTGCTGTCATCGGCATATATTGGCATTTTATCATTCCAATGCAAGTTACCGCTATACAATTGCTCAAGCAAAATGTATTCGGTCAGCATTCTTCTCATATTTAATACGCACAGTATCTGCATCAATCATGATCGCGGATACTGTTCCAATAATAGTTCCTAGAATTGCGATGATTATATTGCCTGGATCTCGCTGTCATTAAGCTTTGCTATTCAGTATATACAACCCGTTTATAAGCGCTTAATATTTTAATAGAGAATGCACATAAATGATGGTACCTATTCGAGAAGGAGACATAAGGAATATGCTGAACACAAACATAACTAACCAGTTACAAAAAACACTGAAAGCTAGCATCGTTAACAAAGAAATCGCCGGTGCGAACCTTATGGTAATCAAAGACGGTAAGGAAGTGTTTTACCATGAAGACGGCATGGCTGACCTTGAGTCGGGACGCCCTATTACCAGGGATTCGATTTTTCGCTTATATTCGATGACTAAGCCAATTACCGCCACCTCCGTAATGCTGCTGATGGAGCGTGGAGATATCGACTTGTTCGATCCGGTAAGCCGCTATATTTCAGGTTTTAAGAATCAGCTAGTTGAGAAGAACGGTGAACTAGTGTCTGTAGGCCGAGAAGTCAACATTCATGATTTGCTAAATATGACATCTGGATTGGTATACGGGGGAACCGACAAAGCCGGACAGCACACAGATGCATTGTTTCAAGAACTGAGCAGTCGATTGTACAGTGAGAACCCGATGAGTACCATGGAATTCGCATCCAGTCTAGGCCGAGGGCCCCTTTCATTCGAGCCGGGATCGTACTGGCAGTACGGAACGTCGGCAGATGTCCTTGGCGCAATTGTGGAAGTGGTTAGCGGCATGCGTTATGGGGAATTTTTGAACAAGGAAATTTTCGAGCCTCTGGAAATGGAAGATACCGGGTTCTGGCTACCTGAAGCTAAAAGAGAGCGTCTTGCAAAAACCTATCAGGATGACGGCAACGGAGGCTTGAAGCTATATGCGGAAAGTCATCTTGGTATCTGCCATCAGATGGATCTTGAACCAGCCTTCGAGTCGGGCGGAGCGGGGCTTGTATCTACGATTGACGATGCCGCCAAATTTACGACAATGCTGATGAATCAAGGCAGCTTAAACAACGTTCAGCTACTCAAGCCTAGAACGGTTCAATATTTGACGTCGCCCTCTTTAACGGATTGGCAGCAAAATGGGTTTAGTCTATGGCACTCCTTGTGCGGTCATAGCTATGGCAACCAGATGCGCATCATGACCGAATCTGGAAAAGCCGGACTTATCGGCGGCCAAGGTGAATATGGTTGGGACGGCTGGCTGGGAGCGTACTTCAGCAACAGTCCTCAAGACAGCCTAACGATACTTTTTATGATTCAGAAAAGAGATGCCGGCACGATGTCGATTACGCGCAAGCTGCGTAATATCGTGTTTAGCAGCTTGTAAGGGACATAATATAGGAAACCGCGCGGCGGGAATAACGCCATGGCGCGGTTTTTATAATTTTTTTCTATCAAAAATAGAGTAATATTTAGCATTTCTATGATCCATTTAATCAAAATCCGTAAACTTAATACTCTGCTTATGCTTTCGTCTATTCTGATCTTTCCATGAGAGAACGACTTCCAATTCTTTTGCCCCATTCTTTATAAAAAAATGACTAAAGCTAACGGGCTCATTCGGTCTCATAACATAACTTGTTGGATCAATTAAGATGATTTGTTCTTGAAGAGGTTCTTGCACGGGTCGATACAGCTCAAAAGTTACATCTATCGTATCTTCACTTAAATTTGTGATTAATAACTCGTAGCTCTTATATTTTTCTGGTTGTGGCGAAGGCAGTTTGCTTTTATTAAGCTCCACAGCCCATTTGGGTGTCTCACTCCTTACAGGTAGAACACTTTTAACAGCAAAAATACTAGATCCACCAGTAATTATCAAACAAATAACTAGCAGCGTCAGCACAAACTTTCTATTCAATGCTCATGTCTCCTCGCTTTAGGGATGCGTTTAAGATTCACAAACACTGATTTTTTATGCATTTTTCTCATAAAAAAGTGCCCGAATCGAAATTCGAGCACTTCATATACAAGTTATTTTATCAAAATAGATAAGGCACTTTTAGAGGCTAAACGGAACATTAAATCATCCTTACCTTGCAAGTTCACAGCAACATTCTCAGCCTTTTCACTATCATTGAACAGGATTACTGCAATAGAGCGATCTGTATTCTTAAAAGCTACGGAACGAATCACTTCTTGATTAGTGGAAGCGTCAATACGTACAGCCTTAGGACGAATGAATTTGCTGAAATGCGCCAACGCATAATAGTCGAGCGTATACGTAAGCTCCTTCGTTTCTTGGTTGACCGTCACAATACCGCGACAAGTGCTTTTGCCAAAGCCCGGCACAGTTGGACCATTCTTCTCATCTAAAGCCATATTCCATAATACAAAGGATTTACTATGATTTCTGAGAATATCAATTCCAGTTCTCATTACATTCGAGAAGGCTTGCCCAAACGGAGGAATCCATTCCCCACCTGAACCTTCTGTAAAATGAACTTCTTTATCCGCAAAAGCCTTCAGAACCTCGGATTGTGCTGAAGCATTCCCACCATACCAGTGCCAAGCTACACCATCTACTTCATCTTTCGCATAATCTAGCACTGTTAGTGGATAATCTGGACGATCCCAGTTGTGATCATAGCAGAGAATTTTGGTATGGATGTTGTGTTTCACGAAGCTAGGCTTCAGATAGTTTTTAATGAAATCCCTCTGTGCCTCAGGCAGCATTAACATACTTGGATAGTGCTTTGGTTCAAAAAGAGGCTCGTTCTGCGGTGTTACCGCATAAGTTGGCAGGCCGTGCGCTTCAAAAGCTTGAATGTATCGTACAAAATAGTCGGCATATGCCTGGTAATATTCGTGTTTGAGTTCTCCCGCAATCATCGATCCGCTAGTCTTCATCCAACCTGGTGCACTCCAAGGTGAAGCCATCAGCTTAATCTCAGGATTAAGTTCCAGCGCTTGTTGCAACAAAGGGATAATATCAGCTTCATCATGTGCGATGGAGAAATGAGTTAATTCTGTATCGGTTTCCTGTGCAGGCATATCATCATAGCTATAAATATCTCTAGCATAATCCGATGCTCCCATTGGATTTCTTAATACCGACAAGCCAATTCCGTCTTTGGAATCAAAAAGCTTGCTCATGACTTCTTTTTTCTGCTCATTGTCCAGCACTTGGTTAATCAAGTAGGCGGATGAATCCGTAAAGGATGCCCCAAAGCCATCCATTTCCTGAAAGGTTTGCTTCTCATCAAGGTTTACAGTTGTGATCTCCTCACCAGTAGCGATTGGAGTCAATTGTTCTAGTGTTTGCTCTACGAACAATTCATTCTCCCCTGTAGATTGATACATTTTAAGTTTTGTCATGTTGTTTCCCTCCACTTTTCTATATATTTTGCTGTGTTTATCACTCCTGTAACGATAAGGCCCCGGAAAAGGGGCCCACGTCCATCCCTCTACTTATTTAAGACCTAGTTTTTCTTTGTTGTTCTTCATTTTTTCACTGCGGATTTCTACGATCTTATCCCAGTTGTTATCGGTCAAGAATGTTTTGTAAGCAGCCAAGGTACTTTCAAATGTAGCATCATCCTTGGAACGAATCATACTTACAAGCGTAGTGTTCCAATTCGTATCGATTGCCGATAGACTACGAGCTTCCGGTGTTCCTTGAGCTGGATTGATGTTTTCAAGAATAAAGTGTGGTTTCAGCTTTCCTTTACCCCACTCTTGCATTTGTTTAATGGACTCTGCGAATGCGTCATTACTCAAAGCTTTATCACGGTCATGTCCGAAGAACATAAATTCGCCCATCCGGTAATCCTTTTTAAATTTATCGGCATTATTCAATTGAAGGTCTTTGATTTCAGGTAAAAATTCAATTTTACCTTCTTCGTTAACTTTATAGGTTTCCCCTTCAATACCATAGTTCATAAGCTTTTGACCTTCTTCACTCAATAAATAAGTGTAGATTTGAATCGCTTTAGCAGGGTCTTTAGCTTTTTTAGTAACATAGGTGATCATCCAACCTGTAATGCCTGACTGGTTCAAGGTTGGCGCATTTCCAACAGTGCTTTGCGGTCCATCAATAGCGATATATTCTTTGCCTGGATTCTCAGTCATGAAGATTTGCAGGTTACCACTTTGTTGAGGCGTTCCATCCAGCAGCATTGTTGCATATTTACCTGACTTTAATTTTTCTTCAAAAGCCGTACCGTCATCCGCAAAGCTGTCATCACTGATGTCACCATTTCTGTAGACTTCATTTAATGTTTTCACCCAAGTCAGGTAATCCTCATCTAGGTTACGATTATAGAATTCACCATTTTCGGTTTCCATCGGTACGCCGATGAAGTCCTGAAGTGCATCTCCCAGAGAACCGGTACCCGAACCAATAGAGTTAAAGCCAAATGGAATCATTTCTGGGAACTGCTTTTTAATTTGTTGCATAGCGCTCTTGAATTCTTCCGGAGTACCAATAGTTGGTTTTCCAATAGCTTCGTAAACATCCTTACGGATGACAAATGCCGTTTTAGCTGGAATGTTACCGCTGTCAAAATCGTTCTGAGTATTAGAATAGTTAGGATAGCCATAAGTCTTACCGTCTGCTAGCTGGAACCAGTTCATCGTATCTTTTGCAGCTACTTTATTGAAATAAGGATCATATTTATCCGCCAGATCATTCAAAGGCAGGGCCCAAGTTGCGGCTTTTTGTACCACTGGTGAGTTAGAATCAAATATTGTCAACATGTCCGGCATTTCGCCACCAGCAAAAATAGTATTTAATTTCGTGTCGTCTCCAGTAATGAATTTAATATTGATGTTCAGATCCTCTTTAATCTTTTTAGTAACGAGGTCCTTACCAAAATCTGTGTTCCACCAATCCGCATTCACATACCAAGTAAGGTCAGTAGTCTCTTCTTTTGTATCTATCTTCCAAGCTGGGGTTTCCGGATCTATCGTATAGCGGCCTTCAATGGAGCTTAATTCTTTGCTAGAATTATCAGAACTACCTTTTGATCCACAACCTGTAACTACCAATACAACAGCCATAAGCGCAGTACAAAGTATGAGTCCTTTTTTCCCAAATGCTTTGATCATCTTTTGTTTCCCCCTAAAAAGTTTTGTAAGCAACGGAAGTGTAAATCTGAATGCGCTATCAACACTTCCGCTTGACCACTTCGTTCACAAACATTTTCTATAAGATCCCTCCGATCTTCTTATTCTTTAACCGCCCCCATCATCATTCCTGAAATAAAGTATCTCTGTAATATTGGATACATCACAACAATCGGCAGAGTTGTAATGACAATTGTTGCTAGTTGAACCCCTTTTGTCGTAGTTTCGATAATGGCAGATCCACCGATATTTTGCATGGATTGTGTTTGCGACTGAACGATAATTTCATAGAGCTTCATCTGCAGCGGATAAAGTGCTTGATCGGTAATATATAATTTGGTGGTCATAAAGTCATTCCATTGCCCAACCCCGTTAAATAACGCAATCGTAGCCATAGCCGGCATGGAAAGAGGGATAAATATTTTCAGGAAAATACGCCAGTCGCCTGCACCATCGATTTTGGCTGACTCTTCAAGTGAATCCGGCACGTTTCTAAAGAAATTCATTAGAATTACTACATCGTAATAACTGAACAAGGCCGGGATAATATAAACCCAAAAACTATTCAATAAACCGAGTGACTTAATCAGTAAATACGTTGGGATCATACCACCCGAGAAGAACATGGTGATTACACCCATGGCAACGTATAGCTTGCGGCCACGTATGTATTTTTTACTCAAGCCATACCCGATCATCGCGCAAAAGAATACGTGGGTGATGACACCGATGAACGTTTTGGCAATGGAAACCAGAAAGGCTAGTCCAATCGTCTCGTCATTAAATACTGCACGATAATTCTCTAAGGAAAAATCGGTAGACCAGAATATAAATCCGCCTTCTGCGAGCGCCTTGCCTGAACTTAAGGAGGATATGACCACATTCCATAAGGGAACAACGATAATTACTGTACAAATACAGAGTAAGATAATATTTATGGTATTAAAGATTCGACTGTCGAGATCTTCTTTAGCTACCGTACGATTCACAGAAATGCCTCCTTCTACAGAACGGATTGATTATCATTTAATTTACTGGATACTTTGTTGGCACTGATCAGTAGGATCACTGAAACAATGGAGACACCTAAACCAACAGCGGTAGCATAAGAGAAGTCACCTTGCGTCATACCCATACGATATACATAAGAATTAATTACTTCTGCCTTCGCACGGTTCTGAGAATTCATCAAGACCAAGGTTTGATCCAAATTCGAGCCTAATAAACCGCTTACAGTGAGAATCAGATTTAAACTGATAATCGGCTTCATGTTAGGGAGCGTAATATTCCAAATTTGTCTCATACGGCTAGCCCCATCTATTTTTGCAGCTTCATAATAAGTAGGATCAATTTTCGACATGATGGCTAAGTATAAAATCGTTCCCCAACCAGCCTCTTTCCAAATATCCGATAACGTTGCAATCCACCAATATTTGTTCGCATCGAGCAAAATATTTACCGGTTTCGAAATTATGCCTAAATTGAGCAGGATCTCATTAAACATACCGGATGAAGAAAACCAAGCAATCAACATCCCGCCCAGAACGATCCAGGACAAAAAGTGAGGTAAATAAGAGATCGTTTGTACTATTTTCTTAAAACGTCCACCGCTTAATTCATAAATCATAACGGATAGAATAATTGGAATCACAAAACCTATAGCTAATTTCAGAAAGCTGATCCCTAGGGTGTTGACTACAGCATCCCAAAAATATTTGTCAGATAAAATAATTCTGAAATTATCAAGCCCAACCCATGGCGCAGAATCGAGCGTGTCAATTACGGTGTAGCTTTTAAAAGCAATCGTTAATCCGTAAATAGGAATGAAACAAAAGATAATCATAAAAATGATTCCCGGGATGACCATGGACTGAATCTCCCATTGCCTCTTATAATCAATCACAAATTCTTTGACCCTCTGTCCCATAGGTTTCTTACTATTCATTGGATTCTTCCCGTTCACTGGCACTACGGCTAATTTATCCACGTTGTTCTTCTCCCCTCCAAATCATGATCCCCAAAACAATAAAAACGTTTTTATTTCTTCGAAAAAAAAACCTCCCAAAACAACAAAAATTATCAAGTATAAACGCCTTCAGCGTCCTTATTAGGACGGTATGCATTTAAGCGAGAAATATAAGACATAAAGTATAGGTGCAAACTTATACTTTCTTATATTTAAAAAATGATCAGATACTACTTGTTGCCATTCTTAAAAGTGTTAGTACCGATCAATCTTCACTTGAGTAGAACCGCGTACTATTAGTTCGCCTGTCAATTTCATCATTTCGCCCTGTTCCTTCTTCTGAATCATGCGAACCAGGTGATTAATGGATAGAATGCCTTGTCTGGCAATTTGATTTCTTACCGTCGTTAATGGCGGTGAGAAATACTGCGCGATATCAATATCGTCAAACCCCATAACGCTTACTTCTAGAGGGACTTCATATCCATTCGATTTCAAAGCTTGAATACATCCAATGGCGCTCAAATCATTCCCTGCTAAAAAAGCATCAGGCATTTTATCAGGACTCAAGTGAACTAAAGACTTTATGGCGTTATAGGTGCTCTCTTCCTCAAAATATCCTTGTATAATATACTCTTCCTTCGTCGGAAGCTGATACTGACGCAAGGCAGCCAAGTATCCTTCTCTCCGCTGAACACTGTCATACATCTCATCCACACCAGATATGTAAGCAATCTTCTTGTGTCCCAGACTAATTAAATATTTGGTTGCATCGTAACCCGCTTCAAAGGAATCAAAGATCACGCTTCCCATCGTATCATTCTTAAGCGGTCGATCCAGAAACACAGCTTTGATCTTGTCTTTCACCATCGCGGCAATTTCTTCTTCATCTATTCTCTGCTCTTCGTAAATAATGACGCCATCCACACGTCGGCCTAGAATATTGCTCATAATCACTTGCTTATCCTTTGTAACAAATACATTCAGCCCGTAACCTAACCGATCACATTCACGCGACATGGACTCCACCAGCTTATAGAAGTAAGGACCCGCTACACTTGTCGTGAAAAAACCTAGCATTTTAGTTTTTCCGTTCCTTAGGAGCTTACCATTTAGGTTTGGAACATAATTTAATTGCTTCGCGACCTTAAGAACATGTGATTTCGTCTCCGGGTTTAATACATCAACGTCATTTAACGCGTTAGAAACTGTAGAAATGGAAACGCCAGCCTCTCTAGCAACGTCTTTGATGGTTACCTTTTCCATAATGATTCAATCTTCCTTTACGAATAAAAACGTTTTTATAGATTTAAATTAACATAAAAACGTTTTCATTACAATATGTTTTTTATTTTTTCTTTATTTCACTATTTCGCATCATTCATAATAGACTCTGAACACCATGTCTTGCTCATAGTTCCCAAATCCACGCCCGAATACCGTTAACCCACCTCTTCTATGTCCGCTATCCTCTGCGCTTAAACGAAATGTCCACTGGTCTTGGTCTACCAGCACATCATCCAATGTCACCTCTGATATTTGCTGCCCATCCATAAATGTTCCACCTGCATTAATCCGCAGAACCTTCAGGAAACCGTATTGGTTAACATCTGAATTCCACCAAGCGGGGGTTAATCGTCCTCTAGTCAGTCCGAAATCTCCGGGACTTGTCCATTTCCCTAAATCCTGTCCATTCATAGCAAAAGCAATATCCGATGGCCATTTCTCATTTACATGTGGAGCCTCAGAACCAATCTCCATGGAAATTTCTATCTCCTGAACTACCTGATCCTTAAACAGATAATTAGGGACCTTATATTCAATGTACCCTTTGGCAAACCATAAAATACTGGCATTCACTCGTTCTGGGTCCAGAAAATACCTTGGATCGTCATAATATCCGATTAGCTTGTCGGTCGTTGCAATTCCGCAGGTCGGTGATGCCTGAACATCAGTATACTGCCCAACAGGAACCGAAACCTCAACCACCTTTCTAGCGATTCCCCGAGAACCTGATAATTTAATCTGCAGGTAATTCGCAGACAGTGAGCAATACTTATAGGTTCCTCCATCCACACGTCTCATTTTAGAGCTGATCAGGCCTGCTTTTTGCAGCTTGGCAACATGGGTACTAACTATCGCACTACTTAGATAGAGCTCCGCAGCTAGTTCTTTAATATGCATCTCTTTTCGGTCCAGTAGTTCGATAATCCTTAGCCTGACTTCACTTGCTAGTGCTTCATACACCCGAAGCGATTCAGTATCTGTAGTTAAATGCATTCTATTGTCCCCTATGCCTTTGAATTAGTATTTTAACGAATCCTAAATTATTCAATTGCTTATTATCTCTTAATATAAGTACTATATAATCATAATTCGATTCCTCAGTTAGTAATATCATTAATTCCACTAAAGGGAGATATGTATTCATGACGATTAAGTCCACCATGATTATTGACAAGGATTTCAAGCTATCCGAAGTAGACCCACGGATCTATGGCTCATTCATCGAGCATCTAGGCAGGGCCGTGTATGGTGGTATTTATGATCCTGGTCACCCTACTGCAGACCACAATGGTTTTCGGGAAGATGCCATTAATGCTATTCGTGCCCTGAGTGTCCCTATCATTCGTTATCCCGGAGGCAATTTTGTATCCGGATACAACTGGGAAGACGGCGTTGGGCCTAAGCACGAACGTAAGCAATCCCTTGAATTAGCTTGGTGGACAACAGAAACTAATCAAGTGGGTACCAATGAATTTGCAGATTGGGCTAAGCTCGTTGGCTCTGAAGTCATGATGGCGGTTAACCTGGGTACACGCGGCATCGACGCGGCTAGAAATCTGGTAGAGTACTGCAACCATCCTTCTGACTCCTACTTTAGTGACCTACGAATCTCACATGGATATAAAGAGCCTCATGCCTTCAAGACCTGGTGTCTTGGTAATGAAATGGACGGTCCTTGGCAGATTGGAGCCAAAACTGCGGCCGAATATGGTCGATTAGCGAACGAAACGGCGAAAGCCATGCGCTGGGTAGACCCAACGCTTGAGCTTGTGGCATGCGGTAGTTCAGGCAGTGGTATGGATACTTTTGCAGAGTGGGAAGCTACTGTCCTTGATCTCTCTTATGAGAATGTAGACTACCTCTCACTGCATACCTACTATAACAATAACGAAGATGATACCCCTAATTTTCTAGCTCGCTCCCTGGATATGGATCACTTCATCAACAGTGTAGCTGCTACCTGTGATTATATTCAAGCTAAGAAAAAGAGCAAGAAGAAAATTAATCTTTCGCTAGATGAATGGAATGTTTGGAAGTCGCAAGGAAGCAGCCGTGCCGAAAAGCGTTGGCAGATCGCTCCGCCAGAGTTCGAAGATGTCTACACCCTTGAAGATGCACTGGTCGTTGGCTGCTGTCTCATTACATTACTAAAACATGCGGACCGTGTAAAGATGGCCTGCATCGCCCAGCTTATTAATGTTATTGCACCTATCATGACCGAAAACGGCGGCCCACTATGGCTACAGACCACTTATTATCCATATCTGCATGCTTCGCTTTATGGTCGAGGAACCGTTCTTCACCCGCTGGTCTCCAGCCCTAAATACGATTCTAAAGATTTCAGCGATGTGCCTTACTTGGAAGCGATTAGTGTATACAACGAGGAGCAGAATGAAGTAACTGTCTTTGCTGTAAATCGTCATTTGTCCGAGGGACTTGAGCTGGACGTAGACCTACGAAGTTTCGGTTCGGTTAGCATTATTGAGCATATGATGTTGGGACATGAGAATATTAAAGCTGCAAACACCAAGTTCAATCCACATACTGTGATGCCAAGCCATCAGAGCAACACTGCTGTGGAAGAAGGTCATGTGAAAGCCCTTCTCGCAAAAGCATCTTGGAATGTGATCCGTCTGCGAGTGAACGGCTAAGATACTGCGAAATAGCATCACAAAAACGCCCCATTGAATCTTAGTAACACTAAAGACTCAATGGGGCGTATTCGTTATTTTATTCTAAATATAATTACGGATTGCTTCGGAAATTCATAAGAAAAGCTGCTACCCACTGCCGTAAAGCTTGTATATTTAGGGGAGACAAGCTCTTTGTTCTCAAAGTTGTTTTCGTCCTCAAGATGGTATCCCGACAATTCATATACTTCGATGTTCAGGCCCTCTTTTGCCAATTCTTCTAATACAATCTCTGCAGAAACACTCTTCTCTTGTACGTTTACTACCTTGAGAATGATATCACCTGTCGAATCCTCCACACTCGATGTGTAATACAGCGGTTCGATGACCGGAAGTTTATCCTCCGTCTCATTTACCAGGTCTCCATTAATAAAAGTACGGATATGTCTGCCTGATACTTCTAGCTTTAGATCGTATTCTACGCCCGTCTCAACCGTAAACATAGAATGCGTTAGTACAGAATTTCTTCCGTTGATAATAGAGGCCACAATGGAATCCTGATTCTGCCAGCCACCTAACTCCCAGAATAAATGATTCTGATCATCCGCTTTGCCAAAATAAAATACAAACCCTTTATTCCCTACGGTTCTTGTCGCCTTAAAATTTAAGGTATAGTGCTCCCAATCCGTCTCACCGAGCTCCAGTGTTCGTTCGGCCGTTCCGTTCTGAGCAGGGTCTGGCAGATTCGATATTTCTGCTGACAAGTCAGAATACGCCTTAACTTCTCCCGTAAGATTGTTGACCAATGTGATCTCGGAGAAACGAGCTGCAGAGGCATCCACGCCAAAGCTGATTGCTCCCTTAATCGGTTCATTTCTTCGTTCCTCTGGTAATGTGAACCCGCTTGCTTCTAGCTCCAGTAGCTGATCACCCTGATGGTTCATGAACAGCTTTTGCACATAATAGTTTGCAGTCCCGTACACTTCATGATTATTGAACCAGATCAGATCCGGCTTCCAGTTGATATAATCCACATTGCAGAGCATAGGCGCATAACAAGCCAAGCCAATCGCATGGGCATTGTTCTGAAGCCCCGTCATAAACGCCGCTTCCACCAGCGCATTATAATAGGTATTGCCCCATGAGGCATACTCGCCTAGGAATACTTTCGGTTCATCGGCTTTGAAGTCATCATAACGATGATGATTAGCTAGGAACCATTCTGGTGTACAGTAATAATGCTCGTCTACGAGATCAGACTTATTCTCTTTTGCTGATGTCCAGCCCCGCTCATATTCCTTGCCGGCAGAGAATGGACCACTCGAATTAATGACCTTGATTTCCGGATATTTCTCTTTAATCGCTTGATGAAAGTAAGGATATCTCTCGAAAAAGGGTGCACCTACCTCTTCATTACCGATGCCGATATACTCCAGACCAAAAGGCTCAAGGTGACCGAGACTTGCACGGATACTTCCCCATTTTGATGAGCTGTCGCCATTAGCAAATTCGATCAAATCGAGCGCATCGTCAACCCAAGGCTTTAATTCGTCCAACGGAACCATACGTTTATGATGTGGATCGTAACCGCCCGGAAGGACGGGGATCGGCTTGGCGCCAATATCCTCACAGAACTGAAAATATTCAAAGTATCCTAACCCAAGCGTCTGATTATAAGACCAGTTATTCCGTCTTGCTGGTCTTTGCGCCACATCCCCGATTGTATTCTTCCATCTGTACATGGAGTCTCTGTCATCTGGGTTCAAGGAACCGTCATGCACCAGACAACCTCCCGGGAAACGCATGAACTTAGGCTTTAAGTCAGCCAGAAGCAACGAGATATCCTCACGCATCCCCCCAGGTCTGTTCATAAAGGTCTTCTCCGGAAACAGAGAAATCATATCCAAATATACTTTCCCGCTCCCTTTGGTAACGATTACAAGACGACACCTAGTAGACGTAGCATTTGCCTTAATGACTGCTTCATATCGGGTCCATTCGGAGTTGTGAACGGCTATTTCAGCTTTTCCTAAAACAGTACCATAAGTACTTTCGATCGTTACGGTAAGCGGTACGTCAAAGCTTGTCTCCCGACGAGCATACACCGAGAACTTATAACTCTCGCCCTCTTTTACCGGAATACCACTATTGAATCCCAGATTCATCAATCCAACGCCGTCACCTTCAGCCACAATATCAATGGCTACATAATGCAAATTGCGATCATTCAAGGGCTCGCTGTCTTCCACGGTGATTACGGCCTTTCCATCCCCACGTTGTACGAGCTCCCAAGCCATTAACGCATGATAATCTGCCCGATCAATCGGATCAAATTCAAAGGATCGGTTCTGAACTAGCTCAGCATAAAGTCCACCATCTGCCGCATGATTTAAATCCTCGAAGAAGATCCCGAATAAATCCCCTAGCTTTGCACCACGCTTCTGTGTATGTATTGTCAGAGTTCCTTCTGTCTTCATTTATTCATCACTCCCTTGTCGAATCCAGTTTAGTTTATATTTATGTTATTTAGTTCATATCTATATAAATCATTATAATGAGTTCACTTCATATTCGTCAATTCAAATGCTTTGAATGAACAACAAAAGACCGATATCGTATGAGAAACCATACGACATCGGCCTTTATTACAGGTCTATTTATACATAATCATTTATTTATCATTCATTTGCCCAGCTAAGAACTCAACAAAATCAGTTGATTTGTTCTTATCTTCGCCTTCCCCAAACACCCCGATGATCATCTTCCGAGAATGAATAGGAAGGTCTGTAGCAAACTTCGTATCGGTGATATCTACACCTGTGATCGATTCCTCACCGTTCTCCGTATTAGTTATACGTTTCAAACGAATATCATCTAAAGGTAGTCCCGCTGATTTAATAAACGGCTCCAGATTCTTAAGTCCCTGCTGCTGCCCGATCCAATCAAAAGTAGCATCATCCAAAATGAGGATATCCGGACGTTCCGCAGCCAGCATCGCCATCGCGCGCTGGATGTAAGTCATGTCTAACGCTCCTCCACCCGTTCCACCAGTAGAGGGAAGATAAACAATATCCGTCTTTACTCGCTTCCATGCTGGATACCGATTGACAATCTCTTGTTTAAGCTCTTCATCCTTACCTGTTGAATCTTGAGATTCATAATTGCCTAAGAACATGATATGTACATCCACTGGCGGGAGTGAAGCTTCATATTTTTTGGCCTGATATTGATTATAGAGAGCGTTACCTCCAAAGATTAACACCAACAGCACGATGATAGATACAAAAGTATGGACTTTGTAAAGTCTGAAAAAATTCTCTGATTTACGCGCTACGCCGGAAAACGCTCCCCATTTCTCCAGCCGTTTGTCCTCTGCCTCCTGAATTTCCTGCTGATCCAAGCCGTCTAGGATCGTTTTGAAAGCAAGAAATTCTTCTTCATAGGCCGTAGCCTCACCTTCCGAGGAATTAGATCGACGGCGTTTCAAGTGCAAATCAAACTTTTTATTCAGTTCCTCGCGGGTAATGTCTTCAGGCAAGCTCAAGCGTTCATAGGCCTGCTTTAACTTCTCATTCAAATTGATGTCTCCTTCCTGATGCTTAACTTGATATCTGAGCGTGAATCTGGTTCTATGTATTGAATTCAGGTGAGCGAATTCGTGAAATAAACAACGTATAAACTCTATTAAACTATATCATGGAGTGCTAGACGCTAACAAGTAAGCGTTTATCATAGGGATTAGAAGTATTCTCCATCTTACTAGTCCAAACCATGTAGCTGTTTAAATTGCTCAGGACTCATGCCGGTCAACCGCTTAAATACTAAACAAAAGTAGCTGGCATTTTCGAAACCTACTAACTGAGCAATTTCATACATTTTTTTATCACGTTCATTAAACATTAGTTGTTTACTCAAGTTGATACGTTGCTTGTTGATAAAGGTTACAGGTCGATCATGAATTGTTTTTTGAAAAAGCCTACATAAATACTGCGGCGACACCGCAATAACCTCCGCAAGTTCCTTTAAGGGGAGCGCCCTATGAAGATTACTCTCTATATGACGAAGCACCGGTTTAATTCGCTCCAGTTCAAGAGCCTCATTTAAAGGAGAGACTAGGTTGCTTTTTAAATCCAGTAGCAGCGCATATAGTTGTTTGGATCGTTCCAGATTCGTCTCCAGTTCATTGCTGTCTGACAAGCTGAGCATTTCCTTTAAAGGATTTAGCCACTTATCCTCCTTCAATCTTGCAGGTCCTGATTCACGGATTCCTGCGTATAGCAGCATTTGACCGGCCTCTCTACCATTGAATGAAATCCATGACAGCTTCCATTTACTACTGATTGGTGCATACGAATGTTTAATATTCGGAAACAAAAAGAAGACATCCCCTGCTCCGACTAGATATCGTTGCTCATGAATGACCAGCTCACCCTTGCCTTCGTGAATCTGATGCATTTGATAATCCGGAAATCCAGTAGGTCGTTCCGTGTCTCCCTGATGCTCCCAAAATCCTATCGTTGTAGCATACAGCGGCAGCATGATTGTATCTTCCGTTTGGCAAAAGATTATCTTGCTCTCCATTTCATCACTCGTTTCATATTTTGTTATAGTGGATGAAAAATCTTTTATATCTCTTAACATTACTCCAACTTATAATATGAATATAATAACATCTCTATTATAAAGGAGTTTTACTCATGCGAGCAAAATTTGTTTACCAGCCTCCTGCAAACGGTTATCCCGAATGGAATAACAACCCGGAAATTTTTGAACAGAATCGATTGGATGCTCACGCCTCCATGATCCCTTATAGCGATTTATCGCAAGCCTTAATGGGAGATAAAGAAACCTCGCCATACTACAAGACGCTTAACGGTATTTGGAAGTTCTCCTTTTCCGAAACACCAGATCTACGGGTCGTGGATTTCTATGAGGCTGATTTCGATTGCAGCACCTGGGCTACGATTCCTGTACCCTCTCACTGGCAATTCCATGGCTATGATTATCCGCAATATACTAATGTGAGATATCCTTGGGCAGAATCTGAACCCGATCTCAAACCACCCTTTGCTCCGACAAAATATAATCCAGTAGGCTCGTACATACGAACCTTTACTGTACCTGAGTCCTGGAACGGGCAGCCTGTATACCTCAGCTTTCAGGGTGTTGAATCCGCTTTCTATGTATGGGTTAACGGCGAGCGGGTCGGTTACTGTGAAGACACCTTTACACCTTCGGAATTCGATATTACCCCATATTTAATGGCTGGTGACAATAAACTAGCTGTCGAGGTCTATCGTTGGTGTGATGCCAGTTGGTTGGAGGATCAAGATTTTTGGCGTCTTAGCGGTATTTTCCGAGAGGTCTATCTGTACACCACTCCTTCCGTTCATATTGCTGATTTTTTCGTCCGAACCGAGCTAGATGAAGATTTCGTACATGCGGATTTAACTGTAGACATCAAATTGGAGAATTATTTTAATCAGAAGCCAACCCCCTACACACTCCAAATGCAGCTTTATAATAAAGAGAATCAGCCTGTATGGGAGGCTCCAATATCTACTGTTTCATCCTTTGATCAAGAAGAGGTTCAGCATTTCAAGCTTTCTGAGCATGTTGAACAGCCCTATAAATGGAGTGCTGAGACACCGTATCTGTACACATTGGTTCTCACCATAAATGACGACAAAGGAATTACGCAGGAGACAGTCAGCTGTAAGGTTGGATTCCGCACCTTTGAGATCAAAGACGGACTTATGAAGATTAACGGCAAAAGAATCGTATTTAAAGGTGTTAACCGGCATGAGTTCTCTTGCGACACAGGACGCGCGCTGTCCAAAGCCGATATGATCCAAGATATCAAACTTATGAAAACACACAATATTAATGCCGTTCGAACCTCCCATTACCCGAATCAGTCTGTTTGGTATGAGCTGTGCGATGAATACGGACTTTACGTAATTGATGAAACTAATCTGGAAACGCACGGCACTTGGCAGTATGGGCAACAAGGCTTGCATGAGGGAAATGTACCTGGAAGCAAACCGGAATGGCGGGCCAATGTAATCGACCGTTGTAATTCCATGATGCAAAGAGACAAGAACCATCCTTCAGTTATCATCTGGTCACTGGGAAATGAATCCTATGGCGGCGATAATTTCATCGCTATGCATGACTATCTCAGAGAAGCTGACCCAACCAGACCTGTTCATTATGAAGGTATCTTTCATTGCAGAGAGTCAGAAGCAGCTAGTGATATAGAGTCGACCATGTATGCTAAACCGCACGAGGTTGAAAAGTATGCGTTGAGCAATCCTCAAAAGCCTTATATCATCTGCGAATACAGTCATGCTATGGGGAACTCCTGTGGTGGACTACATTTATACACGGACATGTTTGACAAGTACGAAATTTTCCAAGGTGCATTCATTTGGGATTGGGTGGATCAGGCCATCCGCACCAAAACGAATGAGGGTATAGAGTATCTTGCTTATGGCGGTGACTTTGGCGAGTCGCCTAATGATGGCAACTTTAGCGGTAACGGATTACTTTTTGCCGATCGTTCAGTAACTCCAAAGCTATTTGAGGTCAAAAAATGCTATCAAAATATTAAAGTAACTGCCTTAAATATCCGTGAAGGTCTCTTCCAGATTCGCAATAACTTTTTATTTACGAACATAGAAAAATACGATCTTAAATGGGAGGTTACTTTAGATGGAGTAACCGCGCAGGAGGGCAATCTGCAAATCTCTGCTGCACCTGGAGAAATCATTGAATGTACTGTTCCATTTAAGCTGGATTCACATAACGACAATCACGAGGCTGTTCTGAATTTATCCTTTATTCAGCGTTCTGCGACATCTTGGGCAGATGCTAACCACGAGATCGCCTGGGAACAGTTCATTCTGTCACCTCGCATCGTGACAGTCGCTCCAAAGACAACGGATGGAACGTTAAATGTGCAGGAACATGAGGAAGCATTGACCGTACAGGGTGGGAATTTCACTCTGACCTTTAATACAACAACTGGCGAGCTAAGCTCTTACCATTCATCCGGTAAAGAACATCTGCTTGAGCCTGTAAGACCCAACTTCTGGAGAGCGGTCACGGATAATGATCTTGGCAATGGATTGCCAAAGCGCTGTGCAGTGTGGAAGCAAGCTGCCACTGACCGAAGCTTGGTGAGCATGACATACAGAACCGAAGGAAATCTCTGTTTCGTTTCCACCACTTACCTTCTACCTACGAATCCGGATTCCACACTTTTGGTTCAGTTTGAGATTCGCCCTGACGGATCTTTAGAGATCCTACAAGAATTGAATCCGGGTAGTAGCGATCTGCCAGAAATCCCTGAGTTTGGAATGATGTTCGTCCTTGATGGAAGCCTCGATACCCTCTCATGGTACGGCCGAGGACCACATGAGAATTACTGGGACAGACAGACCGGAGCACCACTTGGTCGTTATACTGGAAAAGTCAGTGACCAGTTCATCCCTTATCTCAGACCGCAGGAATGCGGCAATAAGACAGATGTGCGATTCGCTTCTATCACGAACGGCAACGATGGATCAGGACTCTATTTTGAAAGTGCCATCCCTATGGAGATTAATGCATTGCCTTGGAAGCCTGAGGAGCTGGAGGCGAGTGACCATGTTTATAAATTGCCTGCCTCAGACAAAAGCGTACTGAGAGTCAACTACAAGCAGATGGGTGTTGGCGGCGACGATAGCTGGGGCGCGCAGACACATGAAGAGTTCACTCTATTAGCTAATCGTCCATATTCCTTCCGTTTCACCTTATCTTCACTCTAATTTCATATACTAAAACAAGGCCGTCTCTGGTGAATTTCTACCAAACAGAACGGCCTTGTTTTATTTTATTTCACTACTACTGTTCCTTGGATACTGTTTTGCCAGACAAATGGGGGTATTTCATGCACATGATGTTGTATTCCGATATAATACGACCGTGAAGCGGATGTTTGGTGGGGATTTTTAGTTGCAGCGCAATGACATCACTAAGTCCGAGGTTTCGGATGTCCGCCTGAAGCTGTAAAGCTTCTGGATCTTTTTCATAATCAAAATAAAGCGCTGAAGCTATAGCCGAGACAAGATGCGAAGTCTCAAAGCCAAGCTCATAGGCGAGCATTGTTGGTTTTACGAGTCGATCATTAGGTGAAAGCTTGCGAAGGGGGGATCGGGCGACACGTGTGATTTTATCGTTAAAATTGGGGTTAGTGAATCGTTCCATCATCTTTTCTATATATCTTGCATGTTCTAGGGGCTCGAAGCCATACAAATGCACCAGTAAGGCCCCTGTTTCCTTAAGCACCCCACGAACACGAGCTCTAATTGTAGAATCAGACATCGCTTCCTGTATGCTAGTATAACCTTCCAGATATCCAAAATAGGCTGCACTGCAATGGCCAGTATTCACAGTATAAAGCTTCCGTTCGAGGTATGGTGCCAGCGAATCCACATAGTGGACGCCTTTGATTTCGTTGTAATTACCAATCATTCCACTACGGGGAATTACCCACTCACTAAAGGGTTCAACGAGGATTTCAAGCGAATCTGAATTTTTCTGCACAGGTACGATCCGGTCAACCATCGCATTGGGAAAAGCGACATTGCGGTCCGCAAGCGCCTTGAAGGATTGCTTCATATGCCGATATACAGATTTTTTCAACTTCTGACTGCTTCCAATCCCATTCTCACAGGCGATGATATGAAGAGGGTTGAGATCCATATTATTTATGAGCCTTCGTTCGATTCCCTGTGCGATGGTCCCAGCAATATCGTTTAAAGCAGATAGCCCAACTGCAGTAGTCACAATTTCAGCCTCTGCTATAGCTTTAGTAACGTCTTCAGTATCATTCAAATTGATCGCAGTAACATTATCAACGATAAAGCTGTCCCGATTCTTGTTAGCCAAGATGATGGGATATTGTCCTCGTTTTTGCAGTTGAGCAATTTTGCTCTTATTTCTTCCGACGAAACAAACGTTGTAACCGGAGTCCGACAATATAGGTCCAATAAAGCCTCTGCCAATATTGCCCGCTCCAAAATGTACGGCTCTCAATTTGGTATCCCCCTTTAATTTGAACTTCGTTTCTCAGTTTCTCTATACGAAGCATCGTTGAGTAACTACATGATCAAAATCAAGAAGACTTAAATTGTCTATTTTATGGTGCTGTTTATCGAATTCAAGGAAATTAGTAATTTCGTTAGGAGTCACAATACAGCGAATACCTGCTGCTGCTGCTGCCTTCGATCCATTTGGTGAATCCTCGATTGCAATCGCCTCACTTGGGGTAATTCCAAGACAAGCTAACGTTTGGTTGTATAGCTCCGGATCTGGCTTCACTTTTGCCACATGGTCAGCAGTCCGAATACATTCGAAATACGCACGAATTTCTAGTTGGTTTAGATATTTTTCCACCCATTCCAGTGAAGAACTTGAGGCTAGCCCTATCCGTAGTCCAGCTTCTTTGGCGGAATCTAGATAATGTTGAATCCCTGGTCGAATTGTTTCAAGCTCCATAAGTTTGCTATGTCTCTGTTTAACAGCCTTACTGAACTCTTCTTTGTCAATTTCGAGCTTAAGATCAGTCATCAAATATTCATAGGGATTAAAGCTGTTCAAACTCGTTCCGATGCAGGTAGAATACTGTTCAAGCGTCAAATCCACTCCATATTCTGCATAAGCCTCGTTAAATGCGGTGTACCAAGCAGTCTCCGTGTCGATAATCGTTCCGTCAAAATCAAAAATAATGCCTTTGATCACAATCAACCATCTCCCTCGTATTATGTTTGGTTAGAATATCTTACGCAAAATCTTCTGAATGTTCTACAAAAAGCTGTTTTGGCTTGCGTTTAACTATAAAAACCATAACAAAGGCCTTCTGCTGACGTCAAGCACGATAGATAACATGCCACGTTATGATAACGATTACAATCGATGAGGACAATCCTAGATTTTAGGATCTCATAAATGTCTAAATTCACAACAATCATCCACTTCAATAAAATACCATAATCCTATGTGCTTCAAGGGATTCCGTATGCCATGATTGTCTTGAAGACAAGCCCCTTTCTTTCTCTTTTTTTCCGTAATTCAGAGTGTTTTTTCATGCAACTAAAGATAATCAAAAAAAATTTTAAACACCACCTTTTTACATGATTGTACAAATCAAAATATAGGGTTATGTTTTGTCCATTGAGTAAAAAGAGGCTTTAATTTATGATTGTTTTTATCGAGAATGATTATCATTATTGGTGGTCGTTACATATAATAGGGAGGCAATAAGATATGAACAAGGTACGACAATCCTTCGCTCTGGTATGTGTACTATTTTTGATGAGTACTTTGCTACTAGCGTGCGGAAGCTCAAAGGAACAATCATCTGCCAATAGTACGACCAACGCAACCGGAAACTCTTCTGCTGCAACCGCGGTTCCTTCAACAGAACCCACCAATAGCAGTACAGATGAAGCTGCTGCGACTACTCGCTCCTATACGGATTACATAGGCCACACTGTAGAAATTCCTGTTAACCCTAAGCGCGTGATTTATTCAGGAGAAACCTATGGCGATCTGCTCGCACTTGGTGTGCAGGCTGTAGGTTATCCTCTTTCTATGGGCGAAGGCCAGGTTTTTGAAGATCAGTTGCAAGGTGTCGAAGATGTAGGCTTTCCTATCAACCTAGAAAAGACATTGGAGCTTCAGCCTGATTTGATTATCTATGCAGGAACAGACGAAGCTGATTTCGAGCAGCTGTCCAAAATTGCACCAACGATAATATTCGATACCTTTGCCCCGCTAAAAGAACGGATGCTAGATATTGGTGGTATTCTTGGTAAAACGACCGAAGCAGAGGCATGGCTTGCTAAGTATAAAACGAGTGAAGATGCCATGTGGGAACAGTTGAAGTCAGCAGGCATAAAAGAGGGAGAAACGGCTTCGGTCTTCACTTATTATCCTGGAGACAGATTGTTTGTGATGGCGGCAACCGGACTTTCACAGGTACTCTATGGAGAGAACGGATTCAAACCGACGCCTGCGATCCAGAAGGTACTTGACGAAGGCATGGGGTTCCAGGAAGTATCTATGGAAGTGCTTAAAGAATATGCCGGAGACCGGATTTTCATCCTGACTCCTGTGGCCGATGAAGCTAAGAAATCCACAGACACTCTATTAAAGAGTCCAATCTGGAAAGGCCTTCCTGCTGTCAAGAACGGATATGTCTATACACAAGACATTATGAAGACCTCAAGTGATGCAACAACAAGAGAATGGCTGCTTGGTGAAATCCCTCAGCTTTTGAATATGAAATAATTCTAACCATAATGTGACATTTTTCAATTAACTGAAAGAAAACTGCAAGAAGCATGTCAACATCTGTTGATATGCTTCTTATTTTTATATACAATGAATTAATTGATAATCATTCTCACCAGATGAACGGAGGCTTCTTCTTGCTGCAAACATTACCCTTCGCTACCCCACTCCGCTCGTTGCTGTTTCAGCTGAACGATGCGGGACTAACTGTTCAACCAGCAGGCTTTTGCTCAGAGTCTCATACTACTGACTTTTATAGTCTTCTAATATTCACAGGTGGTAGCGGACAGCTGATCCTTAACGATCAAACCATTATACTGGCCACAGATACTTGTTATCTGCTATCTCCCGGAACTTCCTATAGTACGGACAATCAGGAGATGACACTTTATTATTATCTCTTCACTTTTACAGCTATTAATACAGCCGAGTTTCCCAAATATTGTTCAGAGGAGCTCCTTCCGGGCAGGCAGGAACTAATTGTCCACCCGTTCACTAAGGTAATCCGCCTTGCAGAAGAACTGCTTATGGACAAAAATAATGCCGATGATGTGCAGCTATTTAAGCGGCAGTTGAAATTTCAAGAATTGCTGCTCTTACTCTTTGAGCATAATTATCCTTCCGAGCAGGTGCCAAGTCCCGCGGATTCCGTGGAAAAGACCGTCCAATATATGCAAGAACACTATACGGAGAGTATCACCGTTAAGCAACTAGCTGAGCTCGCGGGTGTAACGCTCTGGCAGTATACTCCGATCTTTCAAAAGCTTACCGGCAAAAAACCACTCGATTATCTGACTGAACTCCGCATCAATCATTCGAAGCGTTTCCTGCTGGAATCCGCTGAACCGCTGCGTGAGATTGCTCGGCTAGTTGGCTTCTCCGATGAATATTATTTCAGTCGCCGCTTTCGCCAAAAAACCGGAATTACTCCCGGACAATATGCACATCAGCAAGGTCGGAAGCTTACTGTAAAAGATTGGACTGGCCATGAGGTGGATATTCCTGAGCGGCCTAGGCGCATTGTATACCATGGTGAGACGCTTGGCGACCTTCTCGCATTAGGTGTAAAGCCTATCGGAGGAGATGAAGCCTTTGCACGGAACAGTGTCTATAAACATAGGCTTAAGAAGCTCTCTAACGTGGGCTTTCCACTGGACGCTCAGCTTACCGCTTCGTTAAATCCTGACCTGATTATTATAGCTAACGCGGATGAAAGAGCCTATGGAGCAGTCGCCGGCATCGCCCCGACACTTACCTTTGATTCATTCGCTCCGCTTGAACACCGTATGCGGACACTAGGAAGCTGGCTAGGTAAACAGCACGAAGCAGAAGCATGGCTTGATTCATTCACAGCAAAAAACGCTGCCATGTGGCAACAGCTTTACACGGATACACTCCTACCTGGAGAAACAGCCTCCGCTTTGTTCTATGACCACGGAGATCACCTATACGCTATGGGAATGTCCGGATTGTCCACTGCTCTCTACGCGCCTTGCGGTTTACAGCCTACCGAAGTGATTAAAGGCATTCTCGATGAAGGGCTAGGATTCGCCGAGGTTGATCCAGAAAGGTTACATGCATATACTGGAGACTATATTTTCATGCTCATACCGGAACGCAAAGATTCACGAGTTGCAATGGAGCGACTATTGCAAAGTTCGCTATGGAACAGTCTACCGGCAGTGCGTCAGGGGCATGTTTATCTGCTCGACGGAAACAAATGGAACTCAAGTGATGCGTTAACCCGTGAGAAGCTACTAACGCTACTGCCTAAACTGCTCGGAGGAAGTATCGTTAGCAGCGGAAACTGAACTTAGGAATGATTTAATTCCTCTCCAAACTTAGAAAGGAGAATGTATTTTATCTATGGGAATTGATAATCTAATTGAAGCAGGCTCAAGTGGAGATTTGAGGGCTTGGTTACAGGAGAATTGTAAGACTGAAAAATCTTGTTGGGTCGTAGTTAGTATGACGCCAAACCCAGATACATTGTTATATTTGGACGCGGTCGAAGAATCTTTGTGCTTTGGATGGATCGATGGAGTCAAGAAGAAAATATCGGAAACTGGGGTGGCACAGCGCCTGTCTCCTAGAAGCAAAAGAAGTTCTTGGACTGAATTGAATAAAGAACGTGTCCGCCGCCTTGAAAAGCTGGGGTTAATGACTGATGAAGGAAGAAAGGTACTTCCTGATATGGACTACGATTCTTTTAAAATAGATAGTGTTATAGAGCAACGGCTAAAAGAAGAAAGCCAAGTATATGAGAATTTTTTGACATTCCCAGCTCTTTATCAAAGAGTTCGGATCGACACGATACAAAGCAATAGAAATCAGCCAGAATTATTTAAGAGTAGATTAGACAAATTTATAACAAACACTAAAGAAAATAAAATGTACGGTCTATGGCATGATAATGGTCGCCTTCTAGATTATTAAGCTGCAATAGGTCGAATGAGCACTGTTTGATTAGTAGCAGCTACTAATGATCGTCTGCTGGGTCAAATGCTACTGAAGCATGATCATTCGTTGGGATTGATACCGTCTCAGCATGATCTTATGCTGAGACGGTATCGGTCCCCAAAGACGTTATTTACTAACTAATCTCCATTGGCGCAGTCTATCGGACTCCAGCGCAGTTATACCTTAAAAATAGGCTCATATATAGCATTTTTCACGCCAATAGGAGCTATACGGTCCGATAGTATTCAAAATGTCGGATAATCCTGCATTTAAGGTCCGCTGAGTCCGATACCACCTACTCATAAGCAGCTACTAATCCGAAAGTGCTATTGGAGCACCTCCCTTTTTAATTAAAGCCCATCAGCCAGAATCCGTTTCAAGAACATCCCCGTGTAAGATTCCTGTACTTCTGCAACCTGCTCCGGTGTGCCTTCAGCTACAAGCTTACCACCTACATTGCCCCCTTCAGGACCAATGTCAATTACCCAGTCGGATTCCCGAATTAACTCAAGGCTGTGCTCTACAACTACGACGGTATTTCCCGTATCAACCAGCTTGCTCAATAAGGTATGAAGCTGTTTAATATCCGATGGATGAAGGCCTGTCGTTGGTTCATCGAGCAGATAGAGCGTATGGTTTTTAGATGGCTTGCTCAGCTCTTTGGCCAGCCTGATTCGTTGTCCTTCGCCACCTGATAAGGTTTTGACGGATTGTCCCCATTTAAGATATCCAAGACCCACCTCACATAACGTCTCGATGATACCCGCAATTTTAGCCTCCGACTTAAGAACCGATAAGCTTTCCTGTACGGACATGTCTAGCAGATCTGAGATGGAGTAGCCATCATACTTCACCAATAAGACCTCATCCGTAAATCTTCTTCCTTTGCAGGCGTGGCACTTCACTTCTAGATCAGGCAGAAAGTTCATGTCTACGGACAATACACCAAGTCCCTGACAAGTTTCACATCGCCCACCCGGTGTGTTAAAGGAGAAATGCTTGGAGGTCAGCTTTCTTGTCTTTGCCTCCGGCAAAGCAGCAAACAACTGGCGTAGATGTGTAAATACATCGGTATACGTCGCTACATTAGAACGCAACATTCTACCCATGGGTGATTGGTCAAAGATCACAAGGTTACCGACTTGATCTAAGCCCGTAATCTCCTTGCAGCCTGTTTGTTCATGTCCTTTAGAACTTCCTTGCGCAAGGATATCAAATATAAGCGTAGATTTACCCGAACCCGAAACCCCTGTTACAGATATAAGACAGCCCAGAGGAATGGAGACTTCCGGGATATCAATGTTCCTATACTGTGCCTGTCGGATGATGATCTGCCTTCCGTCTCCTTTCCGGCGAACGCGTACCGAAGCTTCGAGACGTTCTTCCCTAAGATAGGCTCCAGTAACCGAAAGCTCACTTGCCATTAAGTCTTCCAAGCTACCTTCACCCACTACGGTTCCACCTTGCAACCCAGCACCCGGTCCCATATCAATCATATGATCAGCAGCACGCATCATCTCGATATCATGCTCAATAACGAGGACAGTATTGCCTAGATCACGTAGCTCCTGAAGCACACGAATGAGCCCAATTGTATCTCGCGGATGAAGACCAGTCGTCGGTTCATCCAAAATGTATATCACACCGGTCAGCCCTGAACCCAGCAAGGACGCAAGACGTAGGCGCTGTGCTTCCCCGCCAGATAGGGACACTGTCTGCCGGTTCATGGAAAGATACCCAAGCCCGACATCGATAATCCGTTTTAGTCGGGTTGGCATCTCATGAAGGATCGGCTCAAGCAAATGAAGTCCTTCGGCAGGCAATGCCGTCTCCAGACCTTTTGTCCACTCATACACCTCACTAAGCGACCAGTCGGATACCTCTGTGATCGATGCGTCAGCAACTCGAACTAGACGAACTTCTTTTTTTAGACGTGCTCCAAGGCATTCCGGGCATTGCTGCTCATGAAAAAAGCCACCATCTTTCTCCTGACCACCTGACTCCCCTTCCTTCTCCTTATAACGCCGCCACAAACCAGGTATAACGCCTTCAAACTTAGTACCTTGAATTGGCTTAACATTGGGGAAATGACGTTTGAAAGCTTCACTGTCCACGCCGTAATACAGCAAATCACGCTGAATTTCACCATAATCCTTCAGTGGCAGATCCGAGTCAAAATCGAATCCGAAATGCTTTCCCGCAGCAACTAATATACGCATCTGTATATCCCGATGAACGCCATTCAGAGAGGCTACCCCACCCTCCTTCATACTTAGCTCTGGATTAAATACCGCTGCTTCATTTATAGTCGCCACAGACC
Organism: Paenibacillus sp. FSL R10-2734; assembly: GCF_037963865.1. Classification (NCBI taxonomy): domain Bacteria; kingdom Bacillati; phylum Bacillota; class Bacilli; order Caryophanales; family Paenibacillaceae; genus Paenibacillus; species Paenibacillus sp. FSL R10-2734. Next base: position 5,123,646 of record NZ_CP150170.1, read on the forward strand.
CCAGTCCACCACACGCTTCACAAGCTCCTTCAGGCTTATTGAAGGAAAAGTGGGACATTCCCAATAGCTCAAGCTCAGCTCCACAATGCGGACAGCCCATCGACTGACCATCCATTTCCTCGTCTTCCTCTATTAGTAGCCCCCTCGCTTCAAAAGAAGGTGAGATGCTGCCATTACAGGAAGGGCAAACTCGAACTCCTAATCTAGAAAAGATAAACCGGACAAACGTATAAATATCCGTAACAGTCCCGACTGTGGAACGTGGATTACGATTCGTAACATGCTGTCCAACGCTAATAGATGGGGACAGTCCGACAATGGACTCGACCTTAGGCTTACTGATCGTATCTGACGTCATCCCCATGGAATCTAAATACTGTCTTTGGCATTCCCGTTGAAGTGTATCCATAGCTAACGTCGATTTTCCTGATCCCGAAGGTCCCGTCAGGACAACAAGCTTATACTTAGGAATCGTGAGCGAGACATTCTTCAGATTGTTCTCTCGTGCACCTTTAATAACAATAGCTTCTTTCACAACGATTCCCCTCTCAATTAAAGCAATCACACATAGATATATCTCTTATCCATAACCGTTTACGAATGCCGTCATACCACTTTCTTTGCAAAAGTATGCTGATTTCGATAAAATGTAGTTGTTAAATAACACATTTTCTAATAACTTCATAATCAAATATCTCGATGGACGAGATATAAATATTTTAAAAGGGGCGTTATCCTTTGTCAAGCCATGAACAAGCTCAACCTACACCAGAGCAAGAACAATTCACCTTACTCATGCGTGGTCTGGGAACCCGAACGGTAGTATACCAGCAAAATGTAGCCGCCTCTCTTGGGTTATATAATAACGATTTCTTATCTGTGGATATCCTGCGAGAAAAAGGTCCCATCACTGCTGGAGAACTGTCCAAATTAACTGGACTTGCTACAGGCAGCGTTACAGCATTAATAGATCGGCTCGAAAAAAACGGATATGTTCGCAGACAAAATGACCCTAATGATCGTCGTAAAGTGATTATAGTCCCGTTATATGAAAATAAAGAAGATGTCATTGACACGTACCTGCCGCTTCATACCGCTATGGTTAAACTGGCTGCCTCCTACACCGATGAAGAGCTTGCCCTCATCTCTGAATTTTTAGGCAAAGCAAGCACTGTTCTAGACGAGCAGATTGATCATCTCAGTTCCACAACGCGCAGTAAATCTTCTTCCTAACTCATATGCTAAAAACAACAAACCCCGCTTATTTGCACATAACATGCATAAAGCGGGGTTTGTTGTTCAAATTCTTTTGGCAACGATTGATCTTAATCAAACTTGGCGATCACGATACTCCGAAGGACTCATTCCGGTCGCATTCTTAAAAATACGGCTGAAATAGTGTTGGTCGGGATAACCAACGATGGTGGCAATTCGACCAACTTCACTTTGCGGATTTTCACGAATTAGCCGTTTCGCTTCTTCGATTCTCAGCTTGATCATATATTTAAGCGGTGTTCCGTTGTATTTCTTTTTGAATATTTTGGACAAATACGATGAAGTAAAATGAAACTTCGTAGCTAGCTCCTCGAGGCTAATATCCTGTGTATAGTTTAGCTCCAAATAGTTGGCGACTTGCTCCACCAGTTTAAGCGTATCTTGATCTTCTTCGCCGATCGAAACCATCTTCTCTACGAGTTCCCATACCTCGATGTAAAAAGCGGGAAGTTCTCGACATACGGTCAGTTTGGCGAACAGCTCGATCTCCTTTGAGAACAACTCAGCTTCGGATAGTGCCCCTGTCTGCAAATGAACGGACCGGATCAAATGCATGGTTACCTTCTCCAAAAGCCGTTGCGTGTATCCCGCCTTTTCCCATTGATCAAAAGCTTGGAAAACCTCACTCTTGAGTGAATTCGTCTGACCGGCTTGAATAAATGCGCTAACTTTGTTCCTAAGCACTTGATCCAAAAGCTGGGTTGTAGATTGTATCTCTTGCTCGCGGGGAGCAAATAGCAGGCTTGATCTGCAGGGCACCAGCTCCTGTTCCATCAGCCTTCTGACAGTCTGTGCTTGCTCCCAAATATCTGCCCGTGTCACGAAAGAGTCGAGATGTCCAATATGAGTGGGCAGCCCACCGGTTCGATCAGCAATGGATGCTTGAATCTGTTTGGCCATGGCATGGAGATCTTCCTCTCGCTTCTGGTCGGCAGCTACGAGCACAAATTTCTGGTTCGGTGCCTTCTCATCGACCACAACCCAGTATTCATCCGGGCCGACGGCATGCCTCAGTACTGACTCCAGAGATACATCTTTCCAAAGTTCGCGGAAATAGGTGTATTGATCCAGGGGAACAATGGAGGCGCATAAGTTGCCGATGCAAATCAAAAATATCGCAAACGGTTGACTTGGATTCCCAACCCTTGAATCGGTCTCTTCCTGCCCTCCGTTCATAGAGGACGTCAACAATTCCCTCCTCCTTCGTTGGTTCCTCGTTAGTAAGCTTTCACTGATATTCTTCAAACACTCGTTCAGAGCTTCTACACTTACTGGCTTAAGCAGGTAATCGCGTACTCCCAGCTTGATTGCTGTCTGGGCGTATTCGAATTCGTTGTAACCACTGATGATGACGAAATGAGTCTCCGGGAGAGATTCCTTGATTTGTTGAACCAATTCTAGACCGCTCATCTTCGGCATTTTGATATCGGTGAAGACGATATCTGGCTTCTGCTCCAAAATAACGTTTACCGCCTCCACACCATCCGAAGCCGTTCCTACGATCTCGTACTCTTCTGATCGTTCTATTTTTTGTGCGATGTTCCTCCGGATTTTGGGCTCATCTTCTACAACCACGACCCGATGCTTGAAAGTATTCATCTTGGCTTCCCCCCTGGTTCATGATGGACGATTAGCGTAACGATCGCACCTCCTTCCGGATGATTAGAGACGCTCATCGCGAAGCGGTTTCCGAACAATAGTCTTAATCGAGTATAAATATTCATCAGACCCATACCATTGATGCGTAATGCCGGAATTTTGACCGCGGAATCCGTCATCTCGAACTGTTTCTGAAGCTGAGCGAGTCTTTCCTCCTCGAACCCGTGGCCGTTGTCTCGAATCGTCAACTCCCAACGATCCTCCTTTACGGTGCCGGTAATCGAGATGATCCAAGGGGGATCGACGTCAATTCCGTATTTAATCACGTTCTCAACAATTGGCTGGACGATTAGCTTAGGAACTTCGATATGATTTAGCGCTGCTGGCACATCAATCGAGAAGCGGATATTATCCTCATAACGCAGCTGCATAAGATTCAAATAATTACTCGCGTGTTCAAGCTCTTCGGAGAGAGGAACAGGGGCTGCATCGCTAGACGAAATGTATCGAAGCATTTGGGCCAGCTTCTCGCAACATCCCACGATCGAGGTCTGCCCTTGATCTTCGGCCAGAATACTGATGTTTGTGATCGTATTATAGAGAAAATGTGGATTCATCTGCGCCTGTAGTGCGAACTTATGAGCTTCCAGTTCCTGCTCGCGTGATGCCACCGTCTCCTCCAGCGATTCTTGCAATCGCAGTCTCATTTCGTTGAACGCCATATTCAAATGTTCCAACTCGTTAAGACGGGCTGGTACTTTAGCCTGAGGCTTCGGCGGGAGCGTATTAAGACTCAACAGCTTAATGGATTTGTGCACTTGTTTGATAGGGATCGTCAACGATCTTGACACCAAATAGGATATCACCAGTGTGACGAACAGTGTCAGAATCCCCAGCACGAGAATCGCGTTGCGAAAGTTGTTGACGGGGGCCAGCAATCTGCTTTTTGATTCCGCAGCGATGACCGTCCAGCCCGACAAGTCGGAAGCACTATAGGCAATAATGTTACTATTTTTCCCACTCGAGTTGATAACCTTAGCCAAAGTATCGTTGTTAATACGTTCTTTCACCAACTGCCACCAGGTTTGAGCATTGGCAGCCTTAGCAACCGAGTCGATCGGATAGACTAACCGCCCTTGTTCATCAAGGACGTATATTTCGATGTCCTTATTCTTTTTTAAATCCGGATGGGCTTGCGCGTTATCGATAATTCGAGTAAACACTTCGTAATCCTGCTGCACCTCTAAAATGCTGTCGACTTTCTCGCCCCAATTAGGCGCAAAAGCCCTATTCAGGGAGATGACGAATTCATCTCCTCTGTTCCAAGAATCCGGATGAGGGAGAGTGATCATCCTTTTACCGTTCAAGAGAAGGGTATCATTAACCCACGAGGTCGTAGCGATTTCTTTCGCAGGAAGCTCTGAGAATCGAAAATCGTCACCGATGCTAGCGAATTCGCCGGTTATACGAAACATATTGATTTGTCTGAAAGATTTGTCATAACCGATAATGGGATAGATAATATTATTGAACCGGCGCTGTTTATCGATGGACGATTTGTTGATCTGGAACATTGAGGAGTAAAAAAGCTCATGAAGCGGCTCAGAAAATAGAATTTTGGTTGAGATGGAGTTCATGTTTCTAATCTGAGTGTCGAATTCTGTGGAGATGTGTCCTGACAATTGATAGAGCGATTCGGACGCCTTCTTCTGCAAAATATCGGAGATGTAAATGTAAAAAGAAACGACGATGACTGTGACGACGACGATAATCAACATCGAATAATTGTAAAATAGCTTCGCTTGAATACTTTTTGTTCTCATTCTATGAAAACCCTTTCTCTCAAATTACACACATTATAGCGCTCGATTTCGAGAGTTACAAATATTTATTTTTAAAATTGAGTAATTCAAAAATGTCCACATGAAAACGCTTAAAACATCCATGTCACTTATAATTTTTGTGTTATATGATGGATTCAAGGTAGGCCACCCCAAAGATAGAAATTAACAAGGAGGCGTCATTAGTAATGATAAACGTAAAGAAAAACAAATGGACCAGTAGCGTCATTGCATCGATTGCATTGGTAAGCCTGTTGGCTGGTTGCGGAACTAATGGTGCGAACTCGAACGCCTCACCGTCAACTTCAACAAATGCGCCCGCAACGGAGAGTGAGTCTACCAGCACCCCACCTAAACAAGATGGAGTGACAATCACGGTCGCAACTTCTGCAAACTGGACTAAGGATATTGATAAAGAGCTCGCCAAAGATTTTGAAACGGCAACCGGCAACAAGATCGAATTTCAAGTATCCCCGGACGACCAATACGTGAACGTTCTGAAAGCAAAATTCCAAACGGGCGAAGGCCCGGATGTTTACTTAACTCAAGGCGGCGTAGCGATGGAACAATTTATGCCGGACCAGCACGCACTAGATCTTAGCGGCGAAGCGTGGGTTTCCCGTTATGCGGATTGGGCGAAAGCCGGAACAACCTATAATGGTAAAGTCATTGCGCTCAATACTTGGTCTGTAGACGGCTGGGGCATGCTATACAACGTTGCCCTGTTCGAGCAAGCAGGGCTCTCGGTACCGAAGACTTACGATGAATTCGTCAAAGCCTGCGAAGCTTTGCTCGCCAAAGGGATTACACCCATTTACGAACCAGGAAAAGCGGAATGGCACCAAGAAATCCTGTTGAATACCATGGGTCCTTTGCTCTCGAAAAAGACATCCGACATTTATGAACAATTTAACACCAACAAAGCTAAAATGGCCGATCAAAAGGAGCTTGAGCTCGGTCTAACGCAGCTCAAAGAAATAGCTGACAAAGGATTTTTCGGCAAAGACTTCCTATCCCAAACTTGGGAGAACTCAGTCGATGCCATGGGCTCTAATAAATACGCCATGATGCTAACCTATTCGACGTTCCAGAATGAAGTGTTGGCCAAATTCCCAGACTCCAAAGCTGACACTTGGGAGATGTTCCCGCTTCCACTCGCGGACAACAAAACTTGGGCCATCAGTGCTGGTGGTGTCGTTCGCTCTATCAATAAGGACTCCAAAGTCATTGACGCAGCTAAAGAATACTTTGCTTTCTTAACTCAACCAGATACCTTGAAAAAGTATTATGCTGCTCGTCCGGATCTCGGACCGATCTCATTTACAGACGTAGAAGGCAAAACGACTAACGGTTACACCTCCGTCATCGCGAACTCGGCTGACGGCACTGGATTGGACTTTGAAGGTGGCGTCAAGTACTGGAACCAATCCGTCATAGGCAAACTAGTTCAGGACCTCTACCTTGGAGGCAAAACTCCGAAGCAAGTGCTTGAAGCTATCGATTCAGATCGTGAGAAAATGTTCCAGTAATCCTTTCTTATATTTCAAGTTAAAGGAGTTCGGCGGGTAGATGATATTATCCTCTGCCGAACTCCTCTTCTATTCCACCAGAACTTTAGGAGATAATCGTATGCAAAATAATAAGCTATACAGCCGCCTCTTCGTGCTTCCAGCCTTTTTACTCTATACGATTCTATTCATCTTACCGGTACTAGGAGGACTGTACTATTCGTTCACGAACTGGTCGGTCACGAGACCAGACATTTCTTTTATCGGGCTGGACAATTATAGAGAAATTTTCTTTTCATCGGGTTCTTATCTGAAAAGCATTTACCATACGCTCTCTTTCACGTTTTACACCGTCATTTTCAAAGTAATTATTGGTTTAGGATTAGCTCTTCTGCTGAATGAAGGATTAAAAACGAAAAAGGCATTAAGAACTATATTTTTTCTGCCGTACACGTTGTCACCGCTCATTATTGGTATCCTGTTTGTCTCTATTTTGGGGCCGGATGGACCACTGAATATAATTCTAAGATCTATTGGACTGGAACAGCTTGCACATAGCTGGCTAACAGAGAAAAACGTCGCACTTGGCTCCACGATGGGCGTTGAGGTATGGCGGATGGTCGGATGGAATATGGTTATTCTGCTCGCCGGACTCCAGACGATTCCGAAATCCTACTATGAAGCTTCAGCCTTGGACGGGGCTAGCGGTTGGAAACAGTTCCAGACCATTACCATCCCGTTCCTCATGCCAACGCTAATGATCGCGACGATCCTTAATATTATTCACGGTCTTCGCGTATTTGAAATTATCTACGCCTTGACCAACGGAGGTCCTGGTGATCTGACAGAGGTAATTAATACACAGGTCTATAAAGAGTTTTCCATGGGAAGGTACGGCATGTCCAATGCCCTTAGCATGGTCGCATTCGTGTTTACACTCATCGTCGCATACCTGATCAAGCTTGTGTCTTCGGGCGAGGAGGCTTCTTCATGAGACAAAAACCAATTTGGCTTATCCTAAAAGAGTCTTTCACTTGGATTCTAGGATTTTCAATATTGTTCCCTTTGTATTTAATCATCTCTAATTCACTGAAGACGACGCAAGAAGCGATGTCCATCGACTTCCACTGGCCGAGCAAACTGCAATGGGCTAATTACAGTGAGGCCTTCGCTGGAGGAAATCTAATCCGTTCCTTCTTCAACAGTATGCTGATGTCCTCCGTATCCGCAGCTATAAGCATTCTCGTCACAGCGATGGCCGCATTTGTTCTCGTACGTAACAGGGACAAATGGAACAAAATTATTTATAACTACTTTTTCATTGGATTAGTTGCTCCGCTTAATTATGTAACCACCATCAAGGCTTTACAGATGCTTCACCTGCAAAATACTTTTTCCGGTATCATTCTCATCTTTGCGACCCTGGGTATACCATTCGCAGTCTTTCTTTTTTACGGTTTTATCAGTAGCGTACCCCGAGAACTGGATGAAGCGGCAATCATAGACGGCTGCGGACTAGGACGGCTCTTCTTCAAGGTGGTATTTCCTTTGCTCACTCCGGTTACGATCACAGGGTTTATTCTAAATTTTCTTGGGGCGTGGAACGACTTTGTTACTCCACTTTATCTCTTGAATCGTCAGAATAAATTAGGGATGATCAACTCGATATATGAATATTTTGGTATGCATTTCAATCAATGGAACATGATCTTTACCATTATCGTGCTTACCGTATTTCCAGTCTTGGTACTCTATATGTTTGGTCAAAAATATATCATTTCCGGCATGGTCTCAGGATCATTAAAGGGATAAGGAGTATAGTCATGATTAAACACGATTCAGAACGACGATTATGGGTGCTTGAAGGGGAACGTTCAGCGTACGTATTAGGACTAAGCCCTTCAGGCATGGTCGTGCAGACCTATTTCGGGGAGAAGCTCCCCTACTTGTCAGACTACCCAGATCCAGAGCTCGTCGCCGAATATCCGTACACAGTCGGCAGCGAATTATATCAAGAGACGTATATGGGCTGGGGCAAAGCCCTCTTCAATGAGCCCTGCTTAAAGGCCACCTTCGCGGATGGTGTCAGAGACGTAAAGCTGACCTTCGTCGATGATGAGTTATCCGATTGCCTTCTATCACTCCGCCTGAAGGATGCCTACTATTCTCTTGATGTCGTTCTCCATTATCAAATTTTCCCGAAATACGATTTAATAGAAATGCGAAGCGAAATTCTGAACTCTGGTAACGAATCCATAGTATTGGAGCAAGTCCTCTCAGGATCTCTCTATATGCCGCGCGACGAAGAATACCGTCTCACGTATTTAACGGGCAAATGGGCCGGGGAAACACAACTCAACAGGACTCCTCTTCCGGATGGAAAGCTAGTGTTAGAAAGCAGACGGGGAACGACAAGCCACTTTTACAATCCTTTCTTCCTGTTAGACCCAGGCGGAATTGCGCAAGAAGACTGTGGAGACGTTTATTTTGGGACGCTCGCTTTCAGCGGTAACTGGAAAATCGCAATAGAGAGAGATAGGTTGGGTATAACCAAAATCAGCGCCGGTGTCAACGATTTCGATTTCGCGTGGAATTTAAAAGCTGGAGAAATATTTGCAACTCCCGGATTCGTCATCGGATTCACTAGCGGAGGGTTCGGCTCCGCTAGCCGTAATCTCCATCGTTATCAACGGGAAGTCGTTCTTCCGGCCGAGCATCGTTCAAAGCCCCGGAAGGTGCTCTATAACTCCTGGGAAGCCACTTCGTTCGAAGTAAAAGAGGAGCAACAGATCAAACTGGCGGAAATTGCCGCTTCCACTGGCGTCGAGCTGTTCGTTATGGATGACGGGTGGTTCGGCGCACGGAATTCCGACCGTGCCGGCCTTGGCGATTGGATCGTTAACCACGATAAGTTCCCGAATGGCCTTCAGGGACTGATTAAGAACGTAAATGAATTGGGCATGGACTTCGGATTGTGGATCGAACCGGAAATGGTTAATCCCGACAGCGATCTGTACAGAGCGCATCCAGACTGGGTTTACCACTTCCAGACCCGGGACGGCACACGTATTCGTAACCAGCTTATTCTCAATCTAGCTAGAGCGAATGTTCGAAATTATCTTTTCGATTGCATTGATCTTCTATTGACAGAAAATAATATTCGCTTCGTTAAATGGGATATGAACCGTAATTTCAGCGAGCCGGGTTACCCGTCGGCGCCGCGAGAAGAGCAGAAAGAAATTTGGTTCAGGCATACCGAAGGTGTGTACGAAATCGCCCGGAAGCTCAAACAGGCACACCCTGAAGTTATTCTCCAATCTTGCTCTGGCGGCGGTGGACGGGTCGACTTAGGCATTCTGCGTTACTTCGACCAAGTCTGGACGAGTGACAATACCGATGCCTTCGACCGGCTGAAAATTCAAGAAGGCTTCTCCTTCGCATATACTGCTAAAATCATGGAATCATGGGTCACCGATGAAGTGAACTGGATCAGCGGCCGCAAGCTTTCGTTGACCTACCGTTTCCATAGCGCAATGATGGGTAATCTCGGTATCGGCGACGATTTGCGGAAATGGAACACGGAAGAATTAGTAGAGGCGCGGGAACTCATCCAACTCTACAAAGAAATCCGGTATATCGTACAAGACGGAGAGCAATATCGGTTGAAATCGCCAAGCGAGGGTCCGCTGACATCAGTCATGTACGTAGACGAAGCGCAAGAAGAAGCTGTTGTTTTCACCTTCTTGCACTCGCTAAACTTCATGAATGAACTTCCGAGACTGCGGCTGAAGGGATTGCGGAAGGATAGCTTGTACCAGGTCGACGGCATGGAAAGACTGATTAGCGGACAAGCGCTGATGAGCGTGGGGTTAAAGCTTCTTTTAAAAGGCGATTATCAAAGCAAGGTTATTCGGATACAGAAGGTTCACTAATATAAAGAGGCCCATGTGATCGCTCGCATGGGCCTCTTCTTTCTGTGAAGCATCACTTCATTATCTCACGCGATACTGATCAAACAACGTTGGTATAATCTCAGTCGATGCACCCGGCATTTGAGGTAGAATGTAGTGCCCATTGACTACAGTAGCCGGCTCCACAAAAATATGACGGATCCAAGGAATGTATTCCAGCATGATCGCACCTGGTGTTGATGCCACCAAATGCTGATGAATTTGCCCCATATCTCCAACATGCGGGCAAATCGGAATATCGTATGAAGCAGCTAACCCCGCTACCTGTTGCCACTCTGTAATCCCACCAACACGCGTTACATCTACTTGGCAATATTCAAGCGCCCCTTGATGGATGTAATCCCGAAAAGCATATTTCGTATAGACATGTTCACCTAATGCAATAGGTACATTCAATGCATCAGCCAGCTTCTTATGCCCCATGATATCATCTGGATTTAAGGGTTCCTCTAACCAGAACAGATCAAACTCCTCTAACTTCTTCCCCCATGTCATCGCTGTATTGATATTCCACTGTTGGTTCACATCGATCATGAAAATGGTTTGATCTCCTATCGCCTTACGAACAGCTTTACAACGATCATAATCCTCATGAGAATCTGCTTTACCCACTTTAATTTTAACTCCAGTAAAGCCCTGCTCGACAATTTCACTAACGTCCTTGATCAAACGTTCTTTGGACCAGTTCAACCAGCCGCCGTTTGTATTATAAGCTTTTATTTGTTTCGATTTATGTCCGCCAAGATACTGCCACAGCGGTTTATTGGAAGCCTTCGACATAATATCCCAAAGTGCAATATCTACTGCGGCCAACGCCATATGAGTAACTCCCGCTCTACCAATCCAATGCATTTTTCCAAAACGCAGCTCATCCCAAATCTCTTTAACCATAAACGGATCTTTGCCAATTAATATAGGAGCGTAATAACGATCAATCGTATCAACGATCATATCATCACCATGTGCACAGGTTCCTGTATATCCATACCCCACAAAACCCTCATCTGTAAAAATCCGAACGCCCGCAAGTCCCCAATGTGTAGCAACATTAATAGCATCCGTAATTGGTGGTGTAATAGGTACGTGTAAGACGAAACTTTCTACTTTTGTAATTTTCATATTTTTCATCTCCCTAGCTTTAATTGAAATGATTACTCAATCCATATGGAAAACCTCTTCCATACTCGCCCACCATTCACCCTCTAATGCAGACTTCACTGGATACTGACAAGGATCTGTTAAGCTCCACCATTCTTGTGTACGAGGATCTGCAGCCATGATGGCCATATCAGCCGTATAGTCATCCCCTGTATATTCAAAATAACTGAACAAATAGCCGTCTCTATAAAAAATGGAATAGTTCCTAATGTTGCACTTCCTTAATCTATCCAACACTTCGGGCCATACAGATGCATGTAACGCTTTGTATTCTTCTAGCTTCTCATCCTTGATATGAATAACACTTCCATATCGAGTCATTACGTCTCTCCCTTTCCAATAACACATTAATAGCCTAAGGCTGCTCCACCATCAACAGGGAGTGCTATTCCCGTAACAAATCCAGATAAATCACTCGCTAAATACAACACTGCTCTTGCAATCTCTTCCGTTGAGGCACATCTTCCCAATGGATGCATATCGATCAAATCTTGTACTGTAGTTGCTGGATTGGGCTGTTGACCGATCCACTCTTCTAATAAAGGTGTCATTACACCTGCTGGACATATGCAATTGATACGAACACCATCGCTCGCATAATCTAATGCCAGTGCTTTAGTCATGGCTATAATTGCACCTTTTGAAGCAGAGTACACTGGATTTTGCTTTTGCCCTACCAATCCGCTTAATGAAGCCATGTTCACAATGCAGCCACGGTTTTCTCTAATAGAAGGAATGCAGAATTTAATCATCAAATAGACACTCTTCAAATTGATATCCAAGGTACGCGTCCATTCTGTTTCAGAGATGTCCTCCAAATATTTTGGCAATACCACAGCAGCATTATTGAATAGAATGTCAATCTTTCCAAACTTATTTAATACTAGCTCTACCAATTGTTTAACTTCTATCTCCGATGAAACATCCGTTTTCACAGCATAAGCATTAGGATCTCCACAATGAACTGATTGGATTTCCTCGACTACTCGCTTTGCTTCAGCATCATTCCAGTCCGCAATGATAACTTTAGCACCCTCGCTGGCAAACAATTTGGCAGTCGCTTCACCAATCCCGGATCCACCGCCTGTGACAATAACGACTTTCCCTTGTAATTGCATAGGCTACACTCCAGTATTCATAAAATGTGTCTCCAATTGATAAAAACGAATCGCGTTATTGCCAAAAATATCGTCTATTTCTTGCTCTGTAAGCGCTTCAGGTAAATTGTTTAACAAAATACCTACTGCTTGATCATAGCTTGCTGCAAGTAGACAAACTGGCCAGTCGCTGCCAAACATGACACGATTCAAACCAAATGCATGTGTAACATGTTTGATATAAAAGTTAAAATCAGATTCTACCCAGTCGGACATATTTGCTTCGGTAACCATGCCAGATAGTTTGCAATACATCTGCGGATATTGAGCGACCTCCGTAACCCACTCTTGCCAAGGGGAAATTTCTTGCTGAGAAATTTGTGGCTTACCTATATGGTCAATGACCGCATGTAAATTTGGCACAAACTCGAGCAATTTCAATACGGCAGGGAATTGTGCAGCATGAATCAATAAATCGACAGGAAATCTCAGAGTCTCTAACCATTTTAAATGATGAATAACTAGAGGACGTTGCAAATATTCCGCCGCATCAATGCTCTGTAGCATTAAACGAACGCCTATAAAATATGGATTTTTACGCAAAAGTTCAAAGGTTTCCACGAAATTATCCTGATCAAAATCTAACCACCCTACTACACCAGCTATTGAATCATACGTCTGGCATAGACCTAGAAGAAATTCCGTTTCTTCAACAGTCGCCGCTGCTTGAACTACAATTGTTTTCGCGATTCCATGTCGTATTAATGATTCTGTCAGGTCAGCAGGCATAAAATCTCGATATAGTGTTGGAACCTCTGGTGTAAGCCATCCGTAATCGTTTCGACTTAATTGCCAATAATGCTGATGTGCATCAATTCTCATGTCTTCACCTCACACAAATTGAGTACATTCTCAGTCTTCCTTAACGAGCCGATTCGTCAGCTTACCCAGCTTCTCAATCTCAATTGTGACGATGTCTCCATCCTTCAGGTAAACCTGCTGATCTACCGGATAACCGAGGACGACACCTTCAGGTGTTCCAGTCAGAATGATGTCTCCAGGCACAAGTGTCATATGTTGCGAAATATAGCTTACGATTTCGTCACAACGGAAAATCATGTCTGACGTATTAGAATGCTGACGGATCTCTCCGTTGACTGTACATTTAATATCCAAATCATTCGGGTTTCCGATTTCATTCGCTGAAACAAGATAAGGCCCAAGTGGGGAGAATTTATCACATGACTTACCTAACAGCCATTGTTGAGTTCTTAACTGTAAGTCCCGTGCAGACAAATCATTCACGTTGCAGTAACCAAATACGTGGCTGAGTGCGTTCTCTTTCGTGACGTACTTAGCTGTTTTGCCAATAACGATAACAAGTTCCGCTTCGTAATCTACTTTCTTCGTCACTTTGGGAAGAGGAATATCATCGCCATGTCCTGTCAACGTATTATTGAACTTATTGAACAAAATCGGATACTCAGGGATCGCTGCTTTCGTTTCTTCCGCATGCTTGCGATAGTTAAGACCGACACAGATGATTTTATTCGGGTGAGTCACGCATGGACCAAGCGTCAACTTCGCTTCATCTAAAAGGTATGAACAGTCCTCTCCTGCCATAGCTAATGCTTGAACTGTGAATTGATCCAGCCTCGCAACCCCTGCCTCACCACCCTCTATCACTTGGTGAACCGTTGTCGGTACGGAACCCCCATTCTGTGTAGGCAAAACCTTTAAAGCGCTTACAACATCCAGTATCCCTTTTTCAGTTACGACCCCCAATTGGTAATCGCCATTGTTAACGAATGTCAATAACTTCATTATGAATTCCCCTTCCTTATATCGTTTTCTGCTGTTTAGGCATTTTTCCCGAAAGTAGCGCCTCCATCAATATAGAGAGGAGAACCCATCATAAATTTCGATTCATCAGAAGCAAGGAATAATGCGGCTAGTGCAACATCCTCAGGTAAGCCTAACTCTTCACTCAGCTGACGTTTCTTAAGTGCCGCAATTGCAGTTTCCGGATTATCGTAGGAGGTTTTTAAGTAATTTTCAACAAATGGTGTTAGGATTGTACCAGGTAAAAGAGCATTTACTCGAATATTGTAGGCTGCGTAATCTACTTGCATGGATTTCGTCAGGGCCAATATCGCTCCTTTGGTAGCTGAATAAGAAGCTCTTCTCGCTAACCCGATTTCTGCGACGCAAGAGGACATATTAATGATGTTGCCAGATTTGCGTTTCATCATATGCGGAAGCACAAATTTAGAAGGTAAATATACACCCCGAATGTTGACCTGAATAACCCGATCCCATGCATCCGGTTCAACTTCATGCAAAGCGCCTACCCCGCTAATTCCCGCATTATTAAAAAGCACATCAATATGACCATATTTTTCGATAATTTGCTCTACCATCTGTTGTACAGACTTAACATCGGTCACATCTGCATGGATGAAATGGCCTATTCCTCCATCTGCATGAATATCCTTCAAAGTCGCTATACCTTTTGCTTCATCCAGATCGTTCACAATTACAGTTGCACCTTCACGAGCAAACAGCAATGCCGTGCTTCTACCGATCCCTGAACCCGAGCCCGTAATTAAGATGACTTTATTGGCTAATCTCATGAATGATTGCCTCCTTGGTATAGGGATAACCGACTCGCCAATTGACGAATTTCAGCCTCCGCAACATCCTTCTTTTTCTCCCAGATATGCTGCTGCATAGTACAGCTCACTGCTGCTATAGCCTCACCTGATTTAGATAGGATCGGGGCTGAAACACAGCTGAACCCAACGATAACTTCCTGCTCATCGAAGGCAATTCCCTCATCACGAATGATTCGTAGTTGCTTCACCAGATCTGCCTTTGTTTTCAATGAATACTCTGTAGCGCTCGTTAACTCTTGAATCGGATATAATGAGTCCAGCTCCTTATCCTCAACGAACGACAGCAGCAATTTCCCGAGCGCAGTCACATGAGCAGGGAACTTCATACCGGGACCGGATGCTAGCCTGACCATAGTCGGCGCTTCCTCCTTAGCCAGATACAGCACTTCATTGCCTTCAAGTCTGGCCAACTGAATCGTCTCCTGCAGACGGTCTCTTGTGGCGGTCGCTTCGCGGTGAAATGACGAGATTAAATCCTGACCTTGCAAGTAAGAATCCCCCCACCTTCCCGTCGCGGAGCCGATGGCATAAGTATCGTTAATATCTCTATTCACCCAATCAAGTACTTCCATAGTCTGTAAAATGGAATACATAGAGCTCTTATGGATACTAAGCAGATTGGAAAGATCAATTAATCGATGCTTATAGGGTTCCTCTGATACAAGGCGTAGTATCCCATCTGCTTTTTCCAAAGCAGGTACCCAATATTTTTTGTCCATGTGATCACCTCCTCTGAACATTATACAAAACCAAGTTTTCTATACAAACTAATAATAATTTTAATAGTTATATTTGGCAATCTTTTTTTCAAACTTCCTTGATCCCTCGTCTCACATCCCACCATGATAAAGTTATTCCCTCTTATTCATCCATACTTTTCGCTGGACTATAGAAAGCCTGCAAATGATCAGCTTTTTTTACATATATCCTCTTCATTAAGTCCAATAACTGCAAATGTACAGGTAAATCCTCACTTTTGACTCGTAGACCTCTTCTGGAGCAAGAATAACTGCATTTTTGCAGGAAATAATCGTTTAGCCATCCTCGTATCAATAAAAAATGTACTTTTGCAGGTTTATTCGCATGCTATAGCTACTGATTTGTCAACCATCAGATTTTTGAGCTATAACGTGTTGCTAATACCCCTGATTGCCCCTTATATATACGTAAAAAAAGACGATAGCTTCCAAGGCGAGATGCCGAGGCTTACTATCGTCTTTATACGCATACTGATTAATAATACGGTACTTTAAGTCTGTTTTGCCATGTTCACCTTTATATTACTTGACCAACTATCGCCGAATACCAACTGTTACAATTTCGCATGGACTGATCTCTAAGGCCAAACTACCTTGCTCTTCGCTAGAGAGTGGTTGGCTATCCTCTTCCAGAATCGTCGTTTTATAGAAGTACTGCTGCGGAATCGTCGAATTGAAAGTCAGGTTAGTGTTCTGCTGGCTCATGTTATACCAGCGAAGCAGCATGTCTCCCGTCTGCTCGTTCATTTTCAGTGAAGAAAATGCAAGCTCCTTACTTTCCCATTCGAATGGAGTATACACCGGAGCAACCGTTCCAGCATGTACTTCTGTCTGACATACGACCCAAGGAATCTGGAATTGATAAGCTTCAGCAAAAGCACCTGAGGTCATACCATCTCCTGTGTGTGGGATGAGCTCCATACGTACAACGTGCTCACCGAGACACTGCGCTTCTGGGGTTGGGAATAGCCCCCAGTCTCCAAGCTCGCCTACACTACGTAGCAGTGTAATTGCAATGGTGTTACGACCATCCCGCAGCACTTCATATTCATTCAATCCAAAGTTAGCAACTGTTAGACCCGCTTTCTCATTACTGATATCTACAAAGGCCTGCTGATGCTGTGTGTTACTCGGATTCATCCACTCTGTGGCTGGCTCAATATTCCGCTCTGCCACCTCAAACATCGAATCCACTTGATGCGTGGTGGCGTTCAAATCTGTCGGAAACAACGCACGAATCCGGTGATCTTTAGCCTGGTTGTCTATCATCGTTTCGATATGCAGTCCCTTTCCACCTCGCTCCAAGCTAATTACGGTGCGAAGTTTCAGAATAACTGTGTCACTACTGCGCTGCGCTTTACGCTCCGGATAGTACACCAGTGCACGCTGCTCTTCGTCCAGCTTATCATCAGCCGAGGCTGGAATCTCCCAGTCATGCTTAATTTCCACGGATGCTCGATATGGCGTATCTTCCAGAACAGAAATGTTTGCCTGTAGTCCTTCGGTCGTCAAAGCTTGTTCAGCCTCTGGCTGTTTATACATGTATTCATTACCGATGTCACCTGTGTTTTCATACACGCCAAGATCCCGGTAGGTCATGCCATTGGCTTTATCACTGAGCGTAAATGAACCATTATCCTGGATCACTACCTTGATGGCCTCATTCTCCAGCACCCGATCCCCTTGAAGCAAAGATTCAGGAGCTGTAGATAATTCAGCGTCTGCACGGCGAACCCAAGCATAAGCACGAAGACCCAGCGCTGGAACTTGTGCAGCTTCAAAGGTAAGTCTTACTCGACGACACATATAGGGCTGACGGAACTTATCGTCTGGTAAATCATAGCCAAACTGAAGGCCCAGGTCCTCCATCTGGCATGCAATGGTATTCCCTTGCTCGTCTACTAGTACACGACCGTTCAAATCTATATCCTTCATACGGTTAGCCGTTTCTTCTAAAGAGAACCCATCTCGCAAATATAGACGTGCTGCATCAAGTTCTATGCTCACCGTCCCCGTGCGGCTCCACCCCGTCATATTCATAGCTACAAGCGGAAGCACTTCTTCACCATATGCTGCAAAACCGGACGTATCCACAGCGTCTGCAATCACACGCTTACTATCATCAACAATCGTCTCTGCCACATGACGGCTTTTATCAAAACGGGTTACCATTTCGCGATGTACCTCATCCACGCTACAGCCACAAATACTGTCGTGAGGATGATTCTGCATTAACGTCTTCCAAGCATAGGTGAACAGATGATGGGGATAATCTTTGCCCAGTAATTGCGCGAACGATGCAAGCGGCTCGGCCACCTTTTCAAGCAAGACTTGCCCTTCCTGATTCATCTGTTTCAAATAAACACGAGCAGACGCGGTATTCACTAAGGTCCCCCATCCGTCGGTGTGCTGGCTCCGCAGTTCGCCCTTTACGGTCGATAGGTTGCTGCGATCCATTACATCCTCTACAGCCTTAAGGTAATCGGGAAAATTCGAATGGATAAACTCCATATCTGGATACAGCCGCTTCGCAGTTTCAATAGCCTCTGGTAAATCTAGTTGGACTGGCTGATGATCGCAACCGTTCATGAATAGCAGTTCACCAGTAGAGGCGAATTTCCGCGCATCTGCCACCTTTTTCTCCCAGAACAATTTAGCTTCAGCTTCATTTACAGGCACTTCGTTCCCGTTAGAATACCAGTTAGCAAATAGAATACCGAGCACTTTCGATCCATCTGGACCTTCCCAAATCAGCTCGGAGAAAGAAGATTCATAACCACCGTCTGATACCGTATTATTGAATCCAGTCGGCTTCACTCCTCTTCCAAAAAAGGCATTATTGATGCCTGATTGCTTCATTAATTGTGGGGTCTGTCCAACTAGACCAAAGGTGTCCGGAAAATAACCAATCTTGGAAGGTTCCCCGTAGCGTTTCGAATCCTGATGGCCAATCTGCATATTACGTACATTTGCCTCTCCACTGGTTAAGAAAGCATCTTGCAGAATATACCAAGGTCCGATCAGAAGGCGACCTTCCGTAATATACTTTTGTAGACGCTCCTGATTCTCGGGACGAACTTGGAGGTAATCTTCCAGAATAATCGTCTGTCCGTCAAGATAAAAGCTCTTAAATTCACCATTCTCATCCAATCGATCCAGCAATTCATCGACTAGTTTAACAAGGCGCACGTGATGCTTTTCATATGGAAGATACCATTCCCGGTCCCAGTGGGTATGGGAAATAATATGAGCAGTCTGAGGTTTATTTGATCGATCTAAGCTTTCCATTAGTAAAGACCTCCTTATTTGAAATACGTTCTTTCTATTATGATGCTTAATGTAGTAGCTGTGGATAATTTACAAGGATCTCAACTTCCTCTGGGCGATAAACGCCAAGCAGATCACCTTTAGTATCTGTAGCGAAGAGGACCGAACGTTCCTGTTCCAACAGGAATGCATATGTCCGGCCAGTGGCCGAATCCTTCACCTCGATCTTCGCATCCTGGGCATATTCTGACACGAAGGTGAAGAGCGCTCCTGTAGCAAAGCTCAATTTCCGTCCGTAGATACCCACAAAGTCACCCCCGCTAATCCATTCCAGGTCATACTCCACACGAGCAGCCTTCGACGCATAGCGGTACAGTGCAGCTGTAGTATCACTTCGGTCACTCAATTCAACTGGCAGTGGACTCCATATGAGTCGACCCTTACCCAGCGGAATATTCACGACAGTATCTGTGGTAGAACTTCCGCATTCGGCAGATTCGTTAATCATCGTTTCCTTCGTCACCTCAGCAATTCGGCGGTGACCGAAAGAGACGGGTAGCACTTTGCCTTGAAGGCTAAGCACTTCTTCACGGCGCACATTACGCAATTCACGTTTGCCAAGAATATCGTTCAAACGCTCTGTAGAACGCCAATAAGCATCCATACCGAGTGGGCCAGTTGCAAGTAATACCGCACCTGTCTCTTCAACGATTTGTAACAACCGCTCCATCGCTGTATCATCAAAGTTATGTGCGCTAGGCAGCATAATAAGCTTCACAGGATGTTTCTCCAAATCTTCTAGGTGGTATTCAGAAGCCCCTCTGAAAGGCAGCTTTAGATCATACGAAAGAATACGGGTAAGCTCTGTTGTTGCTGCAAAAGCTAGCTTTCGGTTAGAGAAATCATTCGAATAAGGAAACACTACAGCAATCTCTTCCAGCTTCCGATCATCAAACACATCTCGGATACCTTCTATAAACTTTCCAAAATCATAAGAGACGTCCGCCTCCGGCTTCTCAGTTCCATCCGCTCGCAGTGCTCCGATATGGGACTCATTTGCATTATCCATATAGAAATTCGTATTCCAAATCCAGTGTATGGCCCCTGCACCAGCAGTTCCAAACGCATAAGCATATTTGCGTTCGAGCAGATTCCGTAGCTCTTGCTCCGAACGTTTGGCTCGTCCATCAGGAGTTTCTACATACATGACGCCAGTCTCCTGAATTAAGTTTGGCTTATTAGGTGTCTTGGCAAAGATGCCATCCCACACCAGATAGTCATTAAACCACCAGGAATGTACAGTGGTGTAATCTACAGCCTCCTCATAGAAGAACGGCGAAGGACGCTGCGCACCTAGCCCTTCATCCTGACCAACCGTAACCATCTGATCTGGACATTGTTCCTTAATGGTGTCGGATAACTGCTTCACCCAGCGGTTATGCATATCCATAGAGAACAAGCAATAATCAAGCCAACGTGTCCCTCTCTTAGCACTGTGCATATCCTGTACATCGAAGTTAATCTCTTTCACTTCTGGTAGCCCTGCCGATGCAAAGTTCGGAAGCTGTGCGGGTGTCATATTCCAGCGTTCCTGCAACACTTCGATTACACCATGTCTATGTTGAAGCCATTCTACGAAAGCTTGTTGCTCAAAGCGATCATGACATGAACTCGGACCATCCGAGAAAATACGTGCCTGATCAAACATCGACGGCTCATTAATCAGATCCCAGTCTACATTTGAAGATTTTTTATGACGAGAAACAATAGAACGAATGAAACGCTTCTGAGCTTCTACACTTTGTGGGTCCAGATAAGGATTCACCCCTCCCCACGTTTCCGGGGTGAAGGAGAAGAACGTAAACGTCACCTGAAGACCATACTTCTTCGCCGTCATGATAAAGGCATCAATCGCCCGCAGCACCTCTTCTGAGACATGACCATCATCTTGCATCACATTGCGATAAGCTGTCCAGATCCCTGTGCGAATCCAGTTAATCCCAGCCTTCCGCATCTGACTCATATCGCGATCCCATACCCCAACGTTCGGCAAAAATAGAAATTTACGTGCCACATCACTCGCCATATAAGTCATACCAACAACTGGTAGCGGACGCCCATCTTTTATGAAATAATCTCTTCCGCTCGTAACTGGTTCGCCTGCAGGCAGCAGTTCAGGAGCATGGCCCCAGAATCCTTGGTGCAGCATGCGAACTTCACCATCACTGGCTTCTGCTGCGCAGACTATCTGGTACAAACCACTCCTAATTTCAATAGGAATGGGCAGACGAACAATGTTAAGTTCACCATTTGCCTCCATCTCCAAACTCTGAGACCAGTGCAAGGACGAATCTGTTTCATGCTCTACATGAATTGTAAACTTCCATGTATCTTCATTTCTCATAGAAGTCTTTGCCCGTTCAAGCTGCTGGATCTGAAGCGTTAGGGAAGCACGTTCTCCTGACTCATATGACGCGTAATTCGGTTTAACCCACATTTCCGTTACACCTTTGCTGCAGAATCTAGCCCACTTAGATATCGCAGACAGCCCTTTATCCTTCCATAAAGAAGACGTTGCAGCCGTATTTACGAACAGCCAGCGTGAACCTGCAAATAAACCAATCGTATTCTCCCAAAGAACTACTGGAGCAGCAGTTTCTCGACCTTCTTGCGTAATTCCTTTCAAAAGCGGGTAAATCCTTGTGCTCATTGGACCTGCCGATCCCATTTGATGTGGCAAATCACTCGTCTTCGTCGTATGTGGCACAAGGTTCCATGTATTTGCACTCGCTAGAAAGAGAGCTTCTTGCCCCTTAAGCAAAGGAATGACATCCGATGCAAGCAAGGATTGGTTGCGAGAACATTCAACACGTAGTGCCTCATGAATATACAGCTCTTGATGATAAGAGGTTTGTTCCGCTTCCACATGCCATTGCCCAGCTTCCCATCGAACAGGTTGTTTAAAGGGGGCACCCCCAATGCTGATCAGCCCGCCACCTCTTTGCAAATATTCAAGAATGGCTACCCATGCGGATTTCGGAAAATAGGGTGCATGCAGATTGATGAAACATCCGCCTTCTGTTTCGCTAAGCGCTCCTGCAAGCTGATTCTCGTTGACAATAGATCCGAACTCACGCATGGAGTTAATCGCATCGCTTGGAACCGGATTAGAAATTGGAAAATCCGAATCATAGAATATGATTACGGGCCTGCTCATAGAAGTCCATCCTTCATCGATTTATACACGAGTTGGGAGAACAGACTATTAGACCAAGTGAACCATTTTCTGGTAAATATATTCGGGTCATCGACATGAAATCCTTCATGCATAAAGCCAGTATCCGCATCCGTTGCCTCTAGCATCGCTAGCATCTCCAGCTTTTCTTCCTTAGATTGAGCCGTCAAGCCTTGCATGGACAACGCCATATGCCAGATGTAGTCTTTCGGAGTATGCGGGCTGCCGATCCCTTTCGCTGCTGTTCCTTCAAAATAAAAAGGATTCTCCTTGCTCAGTGCAAATCGTCTCGTATTCTGGTAAATCTCATCATCTGCTGTGACATAGCCCAAATAAGGTATCGACATAAGTCCTGGTGTTCCCGCATCATCCATCAAGCAGTAGTTGCCATAACCGTCAGTCTCGTAAGCATAGATTGGACCGAATTTCGGATGACGATAAATACCATACAGCTTGATTCCATGATCAATGTCCGCTTCTAATGCTTTAAGCTCTTTCAGAAATTCAAGATCACGGAATACCCATTCTGCGAATTCCTGCATATGACGTAATGCAACAACGGCGAACATATTCCCCGGGATATTGTAATGGAAGTCGCAAGCATCATCGCTCGAACGGAATCCGGACCAGACCATCCCCGTATAATTCACTGGCATACCAAGACCGTTGTTACGCAGCGTATCTTCAGGAATTCCGTTATTACGCGTAAAGCGGTAAGGAGATAATTCAGCATGGCGTTGTTCCGTTCTGAACAAGTTATATATTTTGACCATTGCTGCTTTAAATCCGGCGTCGAATATATCAGCCTTACCCGTTTCTTTCCAATAGGCATAGGCCAGACGCATGGAAAAACAGAGAGAGTCGATCTCAAATTTACGCTCCCACACCCATGGGGACATTTCTGTAATATCGCTAGTGCTCCAATGCCAATCATTCGCTGTTTCATTAAATGCATTGGCGTACGGATCGATATGAATATACTCTATATGACGTTTTATTAGACCGCCAATGATACGTTGAAGATCCGGATCGTTCTTAGCAAATGGCACGTAGTGCATAACCTGCTCCACAGAGTCTCTCAGCCACGAAGCTGGGATATCTCCAGTAATGATGAATGTTGTTCCATCATCCAAGAGCTTAGTCGTTGTCTCAAGTGTATTCGGAAAGCAGTTCTTGAAGAGCTGCAACAGTTTAGGCCGATGAGCTAACTTCTCCTCTGCTTCGTCCAATACTTCCTGAATCGCTTGTGGAAGCGGAAGCTTCGGCATTGAGATGGTTGGCAGTCTGAATTGTTCCATATTTCCACTCCTCTTGATAAAAATGAGTATATATAGAGAAACGGGCAGCTTAGCTGCCCGTTTCCACTAATCCTATTTGTGCAATCTTTTAGTGATTAATCATAGGCGTAATACGTTTAAATCTTATTTCTTTGTCTGGTTCCACTCATCAAGCTGCTTTTGAACTTCTGCAATGACTTTTTCCAGTCCAGCTTCTTTAAATTTCTTGGTTGCTTTTGGCAGATATGTTTTAGGATCAACAGAACCTGTGTATAGAGCTGGCATAAATTCTTTAGTTACGTTGTTGATGGCTGCTACTTCTGTTTTTACAGGTGTAGGATCAAATGCAAAACCGAAGGTAGGGGCTTCTTTTGACGAATCATTAAACTTCTTGAACGCATCCCATTTATCAGCAGGGTCATCAGCATGCAGATAAGTCAGTAACATATTTCCAAGCGTGAATCCTGGCATTGCATAGCTGTCTTGCATAGCTGGCAGATCTTCAATGACATTCTCGGAAATTTTCTTATAATGAGTGCCTTCGATACCATAATTGAGCAAATTGCGTAAGTATTTATCTGTATTCAAAAGATTCAAGAACATCATTGCGCGTTCAGGATCACCTGAGGTTACGGAAATAGCGTGCATCGAACCTGCGGCGGACTGTGTATACACATAAGGCTCATGCATAGGCGAAGTTACAATTTCATAACCCGCTGAACGAGACCAACCTTTTTCTGCATAAGGCTGTGTAATTTCGCGATCGGCAAACCATTTACCTGTCTTAATGTTATCAATACCTTCAAGTGTTGCAACGTCTGGGCGTAAGTAACCTGCTGTGTAAAGTCTACGCATCGTATCTAACGATGTTGCAAGTTCAGGTGTCTCCAGAATATTAACAACCTTGCCATCTGTGGAATCCATATAAACCCCAATTGGTAGTTCATCACCTAGAACATAGTCAAACGGCATAAATGGTTTAAAGCCTTTAGGAACAGCTAGTGGTGTAATATCAGCAGGCTCGTTCTCTTTAATGGTTTTAAGTAGAGGCTCTAGATCATCCAATGTACGAATATTGGAAATATCCATTTTATATTTATCAACATATTTCTTATTGAAGCGCCATACCCATTGCTGACCAAGCTCCTTATTTACAGGAACACCATAGATCTCACCTTTAATCTTAGTTCCTTCTAAGAAACGTGGGTCCAAGACTTCTTTGGTTTCTTTTCCATACTTATCTAGCAGGTCATTTAGTCCCAAGAAAGTACCGTTAGCTGCATTACGACGGAAATCATTCGTCCAAGAAGATGTAAAGGCAATATCATAAGGCTCACCAGAAGCCGTAATAACTTGCATCTTCTTATCGTAATCGCCCCAATCGAACATCGTGATGTTCAACGTGGCATTAATTTTTTCTTTTGTATATTTGTTAACTTCTTTCAATACAAGATCCAAATCCTTTTGAGGTCCACCAATTAAATACATCTTCAATTCATAGGGCTTTAATTCCGATGTATTCCCTGCTGTATTCCCTGCTGCCGCTGAATTGTTTGTTTCTTTAGCAGCATTTGTATTATTATTCGAACCACATCCAGCAAGAAGGCCAGACAAAAGCATTGTACCTACAAGAGCGAGCGTTAAACTTTTCTTCGCTTTCATTTCTATTTTCCCCCTTTAGATTAGTAAATCTTTATTTATATCGTTTCCTAAATTAGCGATCCGATTAAATACATCTTAGTAGCGTTACTCTTTTAAAGAGCCGACGGTTAAGCCTTTTACGAAATACTTTTGGAAGAACGGATAAGCTAGTGCTATAGGCAAGGTCGCCAGTACAACCATCGCCATACGAACGGTTTCTGTCGGCAAGGTCGCAGCAATCTCAAAGCTCGATCCCATCTGCATGCTGTTCTGGATAACAAACTCCATATTATTCTGAATTCGCATCAGCATCGCTTGGAGCGGTACAAGACTCGCATCATCAATATAGAGCAGTGCATTAAACCAATCATTCCAATAGCCCAGCGTACAGAACAAGCCAATCGTTGCAATCCCCGGCAAAGAAATCGGAAGTACGATTTGCAGGAACGTCCGAAACTCCCCTGAACCGTCAATTTTCGCAGCCTCAATGAGTGCATCAGGTACGGTTGTCTGGAAGAAGGTCCGCATGACTAGAATAAAGAATGCATTCATCGCAATTGGCAATATCAAAGCCCAAATCGTGTTGTACAAATGTAAAAACTGCGTAGCCACAATATAGTTTGGAACCATTCCGCCTGAGAATAACATCGTGAAGAAGGCGAAGAAGCTGAAAAAATTACGATAGCGAAATGATCTTCGAGAAAGAACATAGGCGTAAGTTGTAATTAGAAATAAACTAATGAGTGTACCTAGTACAGTAACTAGCAAGGTAACTCCAAAGGAACGAAGTAACTGATCACCTGTTTTAAAAATAAACTCATATGCCGCCAAACTAAATTTTTCTGGAATTAAGCTAAATCCATTTAATGCGAGTACTTTCTCATCTGTAAAAGAAATTGCAATGACAAACAAGAACGGAAACACACAAGTAAAAGCGAATATTCCAACTATAAAATTGAGTACCACATTCCAAAAAGGAGTAATGGCGTTGTTGTCGACTTCTTTTTTCTTACGTTTGATTAATTCCATAACGTCAATGACTCCTTTCTAGAATATCGCATTTTCTTTGCTGATCTTTTTCACAATAGAATTCGTTACAATCACCATGATAAATCCAACGATCGATTGATATAAACCGGCTGCTGTACTCATCCCTAGGTTCCCTGTCGTGCTCATGCTTCGATAAATATAAGTATCGATTACATTCGTTACGGAGTATAGGACACCGGAATCCCGTGGAATTTGATAGAATAAACCGAAGTCTGATCTAAAAATACCACCAATCGCTAGAATAGTTAGCGTTACCATTAAAGGTTTAAGCAAAGGAAGTGTAATAAACTTAATTTGCTGCCATTTGCTGGCCCCATCAATCATCGCCGCTTCATAGTAGGACTTGTCGATACCCGCTATAGCTGCTAAGTAAACAACACTCGAATACCCGATTGATTTCCAAATTCCCATGAAAATTAGGATATATGGCCAAAAGCGAGTATCCCCATACCAGGAAACTGGATCGCCTCCGAAGTACACAATCACTTGATTCAAGATCCCTTTATCTACACTTAGGAAGCTGAATGTAAAGAAACTAATAATAACCCATGAAAGGAAGTACGGCATAAACATCGCCGTTTGATAAACTTTGGCCATCCGTTTGTTCACAAGTTCGTTCAAGGTGATCGCAATGCCCACCGCAAGAACTAAACCGAGAGAGATCAACGCCACGTTATACAGTATCGTATTTCTTGTAATAATATAGGCGTCCTCCGTCGAGAACAAAAAGTTGAAGTTTTCAAGGCCAACCCACTTACTATTTAAAACGCTTGCAAAGAATCCATCCCGATGAATCTTGAAATCCTTAAAGGCAATAATGGTTCCGAACATCGGTAAGTAACAAAAGATTAGGAACCATATTGTCCCTGGTAATACCATGAACCACAGTACTTTATCCTTATTTAAGCTTTTGAAAAATGTAGACACTATTCCACATCCCCCTTCTCTATCCCCAAACAATCCCCGTAATACCCTTTCATTCTTATTTCCTTGCCCCTTTAACTATCTCTAATTCTGCGCTATAAAAGCGGTTTCATAAAGTTGAAAAACTTCAGAATGACATGTAAAAATTAAAGATTCCAAGAAGAAATTACAATCGTTAGGCTTAAACTTTCTTATAATTTGAACAAAAAAAAGGAAACATTCTCGTGATCAACGTTCGTGAACCCCCCACTTGAACGTGATACCCGGGAACATTTCCTTCATGCTACGCCTTTTCTTTTTTATACATATTTCGAAGTTCAGTTGGCGATATACCTACTGATTTTTTGAACTGGCGATAAAAATACGCTGGATCTAAATACCCTACTTCTGCTGAAATTTCATTGGTTAATAACGTAGTCTGAAGCAGCAGTTGTCTTGCCTTTTCGATTCGGAATTGATTCACATAATCAGAGAAGCTTCGCCCCATCTCCTTCTGAAATAGCTGTCCCAAGTAAGTAGGATGCATATTCATTCGCTGACTGATCGTCTTCAGAGATAGCTCTTCTCTATAATGCTTGCTGACTTGATCCACCATATATCTCATATTAGGGCTTAGTTCATCACTTACTAACGATAATTGGTCCAGCGTTTCTTTCACACTCTCCTGCACATGGTGAAGCAGCTGCTCAATGGTATGGATGCGTAGCAATGGATTAAACACGGCACTGAAATTAGAGTTTTTCTCCATTTTCTTAGCGATCAACATTAATTCAATTGCTACGTTGTAATTATCAATCCGGGTAATCACACCACAGCCGAACAGCTTCTGGAACGTTTCTGCGATAAATTCATTTGCCGCCTCACGCTCACCAGATAATAATAATTTTGTAAATGCCTCATAATCAATTTCAAGCTTCTCCTCGTGTAAAACCATCTTCGATAGTTGATCCACATCTATAATCGGATATCCGGGCAGCATCAGATGATCTACATATAAACTTTTCGCTTTTTTATAGCTTTGTGGTACTTCTTGAAAAGTATGTTCTTTACTTCCTATCGTGATCCAGACGGACTTTCCTAATTCTTGCAGAATGTCATATTGCACTTGTTCCAGCATACAATAAATCTCTTCTTTGTTCTCAGCTTCAGCCGACTCCGCAACAATAAGAACAAGATCACCTTCCATATCTATAAAAACAATAACCGTTCCACGCTCTGCTACAGACTGCACAGCGATACGATAACATTCTTCCATAAGCTGATTAGGGTGCGGGTGATCCTGACTCTCATCCTCTTCATGTTCCGTTATCAGCCGAATCGCAGCCACCGAAAAAAATGAACAGTCTAGCGAAATATTTAATACTTTTGAACGATGCAGTAGCTCCTGTCGATCTATGTTTCCAATGACCCAGCGATTCAGAACATTGTTACGTAAAACTTGCTGATCCTCCTTAGCATGAAATTGTTCAACATCCTCTTGATTGAGGACTTCAACAATCTGTTCAATCGTCGATTCCAATTCTTTTATATTAATGGGTTTAAGAATATAATTCTCAATGCCAAGACTCATTCCAGCTTTTAAATACTCAAATTGCTCATATCCGCTTAAGATAATATATCTCATTTTTGAATCAAAACTCTTTATTTGTTGAATCAGTTCAAGTCCCGTAAGCTTTGGCATTGTAATATCTGTAATTAATATATCTATGGCTTCGTTATGATTGCGTAGAAATTCTAAAGCTTCTTCACCATTGCCCGCTTGCCCTGCGATTCTTAGTCCATAATCTTCCCATTCGATCACTGATCGTAATCCTTCAAGAATAAGAGGTTCATCATCCACAATAAGTATGTTGTGCATTATTTAATACTCTCCCTTACCACTGGTATCTTCATGATGACTGTTGTTCCTTCACCGATCTCACTAGCAATCGTTAATCCATATTCAGCCCCATAATAAAGTTTAATTCTCTCATTTACATTACGCAGTCCAAGCGAGGAAGGTGGTGCATCCATTCGCATACTAACTTGAAGCGCTTGTTGTAGTTCCGTTAGCTTGCTGGGAATAATACCATTTCCGTTATCTTTTATTGCAATTTGAATGCTACCTTCTGATTCAGTTACTTCAATACGTATTAGGTTATCGAAACGATCGGGCCTGAAACCGTGAACAATATAATTTTCTATAATCGGTTGGATGAGCAGTTTCACGATAGAGCAATTCATGGCCACTGGACTTATCCGCGACTCAATTTGAAGCTTATCTTTATGCCTAATTTGAAACAGCTCAAGATACAGATTACAGTATTCAATCTCATCAGCGATGGTAACAATCATACTTTTCTTAATCATCGTTCGGAATAACGTAGATAAAATGTAAATCATCTGACCCACATCTTTCGCCCCTTGCGAAATGGCCCGCATCCTTATAGCTTCAAGCGTATTATATAAAAAGTGCGGATTAATCTGCGATTGAAGAGCAACGAGCTCTGCATTTTTTTGCGTAATTTCTGAGATGTAAACTTTATTAATATATAGCTCTAGTCTTTCACACATATAGTTAAAATTGTTAGCAATAAGCTGCAATTCATCCTCACGATTAAGGTGAATACGCGTGCTTAAATCGCCTTCCTGTAAGCGCTTCATAGATTTGATAATGATCTTCACTTTTTTAGAGAAACGTAAAATAATCCCGTAAGTAAAAGCCATTGCTGCAACAATAAGTGCTGCTGTAATCCCGATAATCCAATTTCGTACAACAATCATTTCTTTATTAACCTGTGACTTCTGAATAATCCCTGCCACAATAAGACCTGAGCTATTCGTTGAATTTAAGTTAACCTTGGCTAACCCATCGAGTGCGGTCCAACCGTCTGAATAAAGACTAGCGGTATGTGGATATCGTTGCCCCATATACCTTCCTGTCGAATCATATATAACATCACCACTTGGTGTTAAGACCAATACTTGGCCATTATTCTCCGTACCTTTCACACCAAGCCATTTTGAAATAAGTTCAGCATCAAAATCTATAATGAGCATACCGATCGTTTTCAATGAAATCGGATCTTTAAGTTCCCTTGTCATTGTATATAAATTGTTATTGTCTTCCCTTATTTCCTTAAGTAATAATTTTTTTTCATGCGAGACCCATCCATTCTTTGGCAGGGGTACTTTTTTCTCTGAAATATCTATCTCTCTCGTGTAGAGCTGGCGTGTGTTATTTTTATATAAATAATAAAATTCTTTCTCTGTGCTGTATAAGATAACGTCAGAAATACCACTTTTTTGATTCAAATACGTTTTGAAATAAGTATCGAACGTATGGGGTACGAAGCTCCCAATTTTTGCATATTGATCTAATCGATATTTGAGATAATCTCCATAATCATGTTGTAAGAAGTATGATAAATCCTCACTTACGGAGGCATCACTATAAATTTGTTGGATGGCCAATTGAACACCTTCGTACTGCTGATTCATATATAAACTCACATAATCCAATGCCTCTCGATTGGCGTCTACATGTTGACGAGTGATCGTCTGTTCATAGTATTTATACACGGTAATGGAAGAGGCTATTAACGTAATAATAATGATGGTGGAGTATATAGCTAAAATTTTATTAAACAGTTTTTTTTGTAAATGATTTTGATAAAATTTCTTTACATTCAACCAATTCACCATCCTTCAAAACTCACCTTTAGGATTAGAAGCTTAACACCACCTTTCTTTTTGTGCAATGGGAGCGTATTCATTTTTAGATGTAAATCTTTCCTACTCACATTATTTTTTCTATATCAAGAGTTTACATCTCGCTTAAAATCGTCTATAGTTGGTTTCTACCCCCCAAACAAACCTGTAATCACCCCATAAATCTTAATTTCCTGGTCCCCCATCAACCTAATGGAGGGCTATTACTCATGTTTCTAACCAACCGTAAACTCAACTCCCAACTAAACGAGATTTCTGAATATCGTTACCGGGATCGTATACACATTCCTTTTTTCAACTCTATGATTGACGAACAAGGTGAAATAGCTGCCGAACCACCTGTGGATGGTGAATGGTCAAAGCTAAAGGTTGGCGATACCTGGAAAGGTCGCGATTTGTATTTATGGTTAACGACAAATATTGACGTACCTGCCTCGTGGTCAGGACGCAAAGTACTAGGCCGTTTTGATTTTGGTGAGACTGGTGCTGGAAACAACTCCGGTTTTGAATCTTTATTCTTTTACAACGGCAAACCCTATCAAGGTGTAGATTCCAATCACACTGAAGTGTTCTTGCCGAATGAAACGGTAGGTACGCAGCTTCCTCTTACTTTCCGGTTATGGTCAGGACTTGAAGGTGGCGGTCCTAAAAAAGATCAAACACATGGCATTCGTATGGCTGAAATTTGTTGGCTGGACGAAGCAACGGATGATTTCTACTTTACCGCGCTTGCTGTAGTTGAGACGCTGAACGTACTCGATGCTAAAACACCAGAATATACACAGCTATTGAGTGCAGTGG
Organism: Paenibacillus sp. FSL R10-2734; assembly: GCF_037963865.1. Taxonomy (NCBI): domain Bacteria; kingdom Bacillati; phylum Bacillota; class Bacilli; order Caryophanales; family Paenibacillaceae; genus Paenibacillus; species Paenibacillus sp. FSL R10-2734. The sequence continues at coordinate 5,155,434 of NZ_CP150170.1, forward strand.
ACCGCTCATTTCTTCTGATCGACTGGTCTCGTCCAGGTTCCGATGTCTTCTACGCTTCGATCGAGGAAGCCCGCAATTATTTACGTGATGAAATTAATAAAATGGAGAAGTCTTCGCCAGTTACAGTTACCTGTATTGGTCATACCCATATTGATGTCGCTTGGTTATGGCAATTGAAGCATACCCGTGAGAAATGTGCGCGCTCGTTCTCAACCGTACTCCGCCTGATGGAAATGTTCCCTGACTATACTTTTTTACAGACTCAACCACAGCTCTATGAATACATCAAGAATGATTATCCAGAAATCTACGAGAACATTCGTGAACGTGTAGCTGAAGGACGCTGGGAAGCAGGCGGTGGCATGTGGCTGGAGGCAGATTGCAACTTGACTTCAGGAGAGTCTCTTGTCCGTCAATTACTATATGGAACCCGCTTCCTACGTAACGAATTTGGTGTCGAATGTGAATATTTATGGCTGCCAGACGTATTTGGCTACAGCTGGTCCTTGCCACAAATTCTAAAAAAATCAGGAATTAATACGTTCATGACCACAAAAATTAGCTGGAATCAATACAACCGCATGCCACATGATACCTTCCAATGGCGCGGTATTGATGGCACTGAGGTATTAACACACTTCATTACGACACCAGAGCCATGGTCTGAAGAAGATTCTTGGTTCTACACGTATAACGGTCGTATCATTCCAAAGACTGTTAAAGGAATTTGGGATACGTATCGGGATAAAGAAGTGAATCGCAATCTATTACTTTCTTACGGATATGGTGACGGCGGCGGCGGTGTTAACCGTGAAATGCTAGAGATGCGCCGCAGGCTCAACGATCTCCCAGGTCTACCGAAAATTGAAACAGGAACAGCGGGAGACTACTTCCGTAACCTGCAAGAGACTGTTGCCAATACAGATCGTTATGTCCATGTATGGGATGGCGAGCTTTACTTAGAGTATCACCGTGGCACGTACACAAGCCAAGCTTACAATAAGCGGATGAACCGTAAGCTTGAACTGCAATACCGCGAAGCGGAATGGCTAAATGCTCTACAAAGTATTGTGTCAGAAGATTGGTCGAACTATCGTCAGTCCGATTTAGACGAGGGTTGGAGAATTATTTTGCGTAACCAATTCCATGATATTATTCCGGGCTCGTCGATTCGTGAAGTGTATGAAGACAGTACGATTGAATATGCACAAGCTGAAGCCATTGGTCACTCTGTTTGGGAGCAATCTACGAAGGCACTTGTGAACGGAAGTGAAGCTGGTAAATATACCATCTGGAACAATGCTTCTTGGGAATTGACTGAGCTCGTAGAAATTACTGTAGAGCCTGGCATGGAAACAGGACATTGGATAAGTTCAGATGGTAAACAGCTACAAGCTCAGCGTGAAGGTAACCATTGGATCGTTGAAGTATCCAACATCCCTTCACTCGGATACACAACAATCTCCTTTGTAGAAGATGTAGCTTCTGAGCCACTAAGTACTCCATTCACGCTGAATGGGTCAGGAATTTCAACGCCTCATCTCGAAATAGCGTGGAACGAACAAGGTCAACTCGCATCCATCTATGATAAACACGAACAGCGTCAAGTATTAGCTAAAGGAAGCCACGGTAACGTGTTCCAAGTGTTTGAGGATAAACCATTAGCACATGAAGCTTGGGACATTGACATCTACTATCAGCAAAAAATGCGCGAAGTGATCGACTGCCGTAGTATTGAAGTCATAGAAAATGGTTCCTTGCGTTGTGTTGTACAATTCACGTGGAGCTATATGGATTCCACAATTAAACAGCAAATGATCTTACACGCTGGGCATCGTCGTATCGACTTCGTGACAAAGGTAGACTGGCATGAGAAAAAACAGCTAATGAAAGTAGCCTTCCCAGTTGCGATACGAGCTACCGAAGCTACCTATGATATCCAGTTTGGTAATGTTAAGCGTCCAACGCACTGGAACACTAGCTGGGATTACGCTAGATTCGAGACTGTGGGCCATCAGTGGGCAGATTTATCGGATCGTGGTTATGGCGTTAGCTTGCTGAACGACTGCAAATATGGCTACGACATCAAGGATAATGTGATGCGTTTATCCCTAATCAAATCAGCAACACACCCTGACCCTGAAGCGGATCAAGGCGAGCACACATTCACCTACTCTATCCTTCCGCACACTGGTGATTGGCTACAAGGTGACACCGTCCGTCAAGCTTGGTCCATCAATAATCCACTGCGGAGTACTAAAGGGCAAGCTGAAGTGGAAACAAAGTCCATGATTCGTCTTTCTACGAATACGGTTATGGTATCCGCCGTTAAGAAATCTGAGGATGGTCAAAAGTTAATCGTACGTGTTCACGACTATTCAGGAAGCCGCCAGCAGATTGATATGACCAGCGACTTGAACATTATTTCGTGGCAAGAGTGCAATCTTATGGAGCGTCCTGAGGGTGAAGTTCACACTGAACCTGTCATTACTTTTATACTTGATCCTTACGAGCTTAGAACATTTGAAATCGAAGTTTAAACATTTGCAGCTAATTAAATGAAGTAACGTACAAAATCGGGGTGTCCCTGTAGCCATTAAAGGCTGCGAGGACACCCCGTTATTTATTCTCTCACGAGTGTTTCTTTCGCATTTATGTATACACGTTGTGCAACGAGTTAACATATCGTATACTCTGAGAAAGGGGGAGATGTATATGAGAAGAATGGGGAAAATCACGATATTCACAGGTATTGGATTATTGAGCCTTGTTTTGATCGCTATTCTTGCGATCAGCGCTTTTGTGATCAAGAGACCGGCGACCGCCACTCCCGTAATCACGGAAGTGAAGCCTTACGAGTGGAATAAAGTCAATCTGGACGGAAATGTCATTTCAAGTGATGGATCAGAGTATTTTCTCTGGAATAAAAAGGGCAAAACTAATAACTGGATCATCTTCTTTTCCGGGGGCGGGGCCAGTTGGGATGCCCAAAGCGCCGCACACCCAATCAAGCTCATGAACTTCATTAAAGGTGGAGATACAGGCAACTATTTCCCTAACATCCCCTTCTATATGCTGACATTGCTGAGAGGCATGATGGATACGGATAACCCTGTCAATCCCTTTCATGGCTGGAATGTAGTCTACCTTCCCTATTCGACGGGTGATTTCCATATCGGTAACCGTACTGTTGATTATAAAAAAGGTGACGGCAGCACCTTTACAATGCGTTATAACGGCAGCAATAATGTGCGAAGCAGCCTCGATTGGATCTATGCCAACGTGGATAAGCCCGACAAACTGCTGATTGCAGGTGAAAGTGCTGGTGGATTCGGGTCCGCCTTCTGGGCTCCTGAAATCGCCTCTCATTACAAAGACTCCGAGATCTTCCAATATTCAGATAGCTCCTTCCTGAAATCAGACAAGTGGCCAAATGTTGTGAATAAGGAATGGCATGCGGACTTCGTGAAGAACTTCGGATATACCCCAGAAGCGGATATCATCGGGGCAGCTTTTAAAGCAAACGGTCATCTACTGCCTGCGGATGCGGTAATATTGCAATCCTACTCGGTATTTGACGAGATTCTGATCCATTTTCAGAACAATATCAACGATTACAAGGGACCAAGGGATCAACGCATCATTAATGAATGGTCACAGGAAATGCGGCATTCTGTATCTTCTTTGGCTGGCACTCTACCTAATTACTATTACTATCTGACCGACCATGGGCTAAATGCTAAGACGGGTACAACTCCGCACACTTTTGCAACCAGAGAGACCTTTTTTCAGGCTGAACAAGATGGTGTGAAGCTTCTGAAATGGCTCAGTGACGCGGTCAACCGTCAGAAACCCTATTCAGTAGGCAGTAAGTTCCTCAAGACGTCGGTGCCAGCTCAGAAATAGCGAAGTACTCGCACAAGACAGGAGAGAAAATCAATGAATTTGCGTGAAAAGCAGATGCAAATGACGAGGGAGATCATTAAAGATACAGCGCTTAGTTTGTTCTGTGCTCAAGGTATTGAGCGCACGGATATGGCTCAGATTGCGGAACAAGCCGGTATCTCCCGGCGCACTTTGTATCATCATTATAAGGACAAAGAAGAATTAGCCGCTCAAATCTATGTCCTGAACCTGGAGCGGATGTTTGGACAGCTGCTGTTTGATTTTGATTTTGAACAGCCGGTACATTCACTGGAGAACATTCTGGATCAATATTTGGCGCTAAGAGATCATCAGGAGTCACTAATTTATTATGATGCCATTTTTGGAGTTTACTACAGCACCCTTTCTAAGAATCCCACGGAACTGCCTGATTTTAAAAAGGCCATGGAAGGCTGGTATTCGCGGCTTATACTGCTTGAGACAATACCACTGGCTCCGGAAGAGAAAAATAAGTGGCTGGACATTCTGCAGAAGTCCACCCACCTGTTTTTCATGTATTTACAAAAAGCGGTTATTATTACTCATCAGCGGGGCGGTGTAGTTACGGAGGAAGACCGGGCAACGGACCGACAATTCAAAGATTTCATCATGCATGGCGTACGGGTACGGCATTCCCAGGATTACAAAACCCTTTAATTTCACTTAAGGGGCACTGTCAGCTTACTCCAGCTCAGTCCCTATGCCACTTTCCCTCGCTTTATTCACATAATATACCGCTGTAGTAATATCGAAGACGGCCATACCCATAGGGCAAAAGAAGATCGGATCATCTTCGACGAATTCAGCTAGGCTGTCTCGCAGGACAACATCGGTAATCATTCGCGTGTCAGCGCGTGTTAGCCCCTGTTCCAAATGAAGCTGTTCGATATCAGTATTCTCACGGCACACTTCATCCCAATCGTCGACGATTATGGCTTTTACCGAAGCTAACGCCTCCGGTTTATAATCACGCAGTGAAACATTCAACAGAAGACTCCCTTTTTCAGGAGGAAGATCGATATACCGATGTTCTGATACGGTACAGGTGATGAAGATATTAGATTGCTGATAAACGTCCGCCCAAGTCTCTGCCACTTCCATCCTGTCCCTATAAAGAGCTGAGAATCCTGACAAATCTACTTCCTTGATATCGTAAATACGGATACGTTCGATTCGTTCTCCGTACAGAGCCGTAACCATTTGAGCATGATACTGTCCAATCGGTCCCCAGCCAATAATACCGAGATGAATCTTTTCCAGCGAACGCGCCTGCATAAAGTAACGGATCATCAGTCCGCTGATGGAAGCAGTCCTTACGATGCTGGGTAGCGGAGAGTTCAGGACGGCTGAAGGTTGGCCTGTACTGGGATCATTCAATACAATGATGCTGTGCGCGCGGGGAAGACCGACCTGTGTATTATCCGGAAAGCTGGAAATCCACTTCAGCCCTACTGCATTCACGTTTCCACCTACGTAAGCGGGCATTGCAATGATCCGGTTATGAGGATTCTTATACCTTAGATAAGGCTTTACCGGCTGCGCGTAATCGCCTGAATCGATGATACTCACTGCAGTTTCAATAGACTCCACAAGGATAGACCAATCAAGCCCTACTGCCCGTATATCCCTGTCATTCAAGTACAGCATACCGTCACTTCCTCGTGAAACATATTTTCTTATATCTCAGAGGCATCGCTGCCTGCAGCCACAAACTCCTGTCCGAACTGGCTCTGAGTCCATGAGTCAGAGTATACGGTATCGAGGTAGCGTTCCCCTTTATCATGCAGAATGACCGCGCAGACAGATCCCGGAGTCAATTCTTGCTCCATCTGCTTAACGGCTGCAATGATCCCACCGGAAGATGCGCCGGCCAGAATGGATTCGTTCTGCGCCAGTATCCGGCAGCCTTTTACGATATCTAAGTCCGAGACATGTACGATACGATCGATTAGATCTGATCTGCAGAAGGGTGGCACGATGCCGGCACCCAGTCCTGGGAATCGCCGAATGCCTTTATTTCCGCCAAAAATGGCGCTTCCCTCTGCGTCAACCGCCACAATCTTGGTTTGAAGTCCGTGATCTCTTGCGTATTCCGCGAGACCCCGAATGGTGCCGCATGTACTAACGCTGCAAAACAAATAATCCACTCGGCCAAGTGCAGTCATGATTTCTTTCATTGTCGTATGGTAGTGGGCTAGATAATTATTTGCGTTCGCATACTGATTCGGCCAGTAGCTGCCCGGTATTTCCGCCAATAACTGCTGTACACGTTTCAGTCTAGCAGGAAGAAACTCCCCTGTTTCGGGATCTGGAAGGGCGACATAATCGATTGTTGCATCCAATGCCTTCAGGATTTGCAGATTTGTTTCCGTTGTTCTAGGGTCGATAACGCTAATAAAACGCATCCCTAAATACTTACAAATCATTGCCAAGCTGATCGCCATATTTCCAGAGCTCGATTCAATGACGGTAGTTCCCGGACCTATTATGCCTTCCTTCCAAGCCTCATGGATCATCCGCAGGGCGGGACGGTCCTTCGCGCTTCCTCCAGGGTTCAGCAGCTCCATCTTCGCGTAGACCTCAATCTCACTTTTGTGGAACAGGCTCTTCAGCTTAATTAAGGGTGTATTTCCGATGGTCGACAAAATGCCGTCATTGAAGGCCACCTCTACCCGATCTTTGTCATTATGATAATAAAGCTTCTTGTTCTTAACCTTTCCACTATCCATCGGCTCGTCTTTGGCTACTATAATAACTTCAATGTCATCTAGCAGATGGTTTCGAATCATCATGCCGATTTCTGGAATGCACTCCCTAATTTCCTCCCTGATCGCCGGAACAATGGCCTTATCCGCCGACTTACTTTTGATATAAACGGTCAGCGCATTGTTTCTTACTTTGACCCGGATGATCGCATCTTCTATATGACGGTATATAACCTGCTCGATATCGTACAGACTGATTTTCTCCCCGTGCTTCAATTCCCGGCCCACTCGTTTGACTATGGAGCTAAAGCTCTGCTTTTCTACACCGCCGATCATCACCGGCCTGAAGTCCCTTACAACATCATAGGTAACGAAACGAATAGCTGGCAGCAACTTGCGGACAGTTGAGGTAAGAACAAGCACACTTTCGTCTTCCCCCAGAGGTCTCAAGTCCTCACCTATCTCCTGCGTCCTGACTCCTTCAGCAAACACTCCATCGACAAGAATATACCTCCGAAGATCATGAGAGTAATAAGCAATTGTGCCGATTTCAATGGAGCCATACGTGTCAATAATATCGCGCGGTTCAAGACCGAACAGACGAGCCATACTCCGCTGCCACTCCAGTGAAGCGATTTCCCCGACCAGAATGATCTTGCGGATTCCGAATGCGCGCGGATTTCCGGTAGCCTGTACGATATGATCAAGGATGGAGGGCATTGTGTATAGCAGGTCAGGCTTAAACGCTTGAAGCTGCTCAATATGCTGTTCGATCGGCAATTCAAAGGGGATTGAACGATTTTCCAATCCTAACTGTTCAAAAATGGACAGCGCCGTATTCGCTGCATGCCCAGTACCCATATCCGCCAAAGCTTTAGTGCATCCACTGCCGACGATAAGCTCACCGAACAGTTTTGTTTTAATATCCAAGTAGTGCTTTTCGTCTTCCTCAGAGTAAAGTATGGCTTTTCGACGTCCCGAGCTTGTACCCGATGTCCTGTACACGGCCAGAGAAGGATCCATGGACTCAGTATAATAATGGGTTTCAAGAATTTCCGACGTCATAAGAGGAAGGTCCTGTATGCTATAATTCGTTTTTTCAGCGCCAATTAGCGCCTTGTACCAAGGAAATACTTCGATTACTTCAAGCACCTTACCCTGTAATTTGTCGAGCAGCATCATTGCCGCCTCCTGTTGGCCGCATGCTGCAGCCCAATTAGATAAAAACCTACAATAATCATATGTAAAGTTCTTTTGGTGTGTTCTACTATTCTGTCGTTGCCCAATCAAAAGCTGAGCCATTTTCGTAATATAGCCTATAGATAATTGAGACGGAGGGACAAAATGAAGGAGCCTATAAGGCGTGTATCCAATAAGCTGACGAAAACAAGGGTACTGGTTAGGAGCGCAGAGATAAAGAAACATGTCCCGGTTACGAGAAAAATGGATAAGAACACACTCTATAACATGCTGAAAAAGCATAAGATGGTGTACATTAAGCCATGCTGCGGATCCTTGGGACAGGGTGTGATGCGGGTTGAACAGACAAGCGCACAATACAGCTATCAATCCGGTACGCACGTACACAAATTTTCTGATTATGACACGGCTTATCGAGCAATCTTTCGAGAGACCCAGGGAAAGTCCTATTTGGTACAGAAAGGGATCAGGCTTTTGGTTTACGATGGCCGACCTTTGGATATCCGGGTAATGGTGCAAAGAAATCCTAAGGGTGGATGGGAAGCTACGGGGTTTGCAGGACGAGTGGCTCATCCTAGAAAAGTAGTTACAAACGGGAGCCAAGGGGGAACTATTTTTCCGGTAGATGTATTATTGGAAGCCTACACAAGTGCAGAAAATTGTAACACATTAATCCAGACCATGAAACAAATTGGAGTGAAGTCCGCCAAGCAGCTAAGCACTGCCTATCCAGGTCTCCAGGAAATCGGTGTGGATATTGCCTTGGACCGTCGTCTTAAACCATGGATTTTAGAAGTGAATACGGCTCCGGATCCGTGCCCATTTACTAAGCTAAAAGACACCCGTATGATTGACCGAATCGTCAAATATGCAAAAGCATATGGTCGCACATACAATCTTAAGTGCATGAAGTCAAAACAGGGTTTGGTGTAAAGCGACATCCAGAATAAATAAATCAATATGAAAAGGCGAACTGTGGATTTACAAATCTACAGCTCGCCTTTGGTCTGGAGTATATGGTTTGGTTGGGACTTTATAATATGGACGAAAAGAGACGAGAACCCCCCTCTTTAAATTTGATCATTAGGGACCTTTCTTTATAGCGTTCAGGGGTAAGCTCTGTACTTAGCAGGCTATCTTCATGAAACAATTGTTGAAGCTGTTTAGCAACTTGCTCATCATAAACAATTGCATTCACTTCAAAATTGAGTCTAAAGCTCCGGGAATCAATATTCATTGTGCCTACAGACGCTACTTCTTCGTCTACTACAATCGTCTTGGCATGCAGAAAACCATTTTCATATAACAAAATTTTTGCTCCATAACTCAATAATTCACCAGCATACGCCCAAGTTGCCCAATAAACAAAAGGATGATCAGGCTTATTTGGAATCATAATACGAACATCAACACCGGAAAAGAGTGCTATTTTACATGCATCCATAAAGCTGTTATCTGGAATGAAGTATGGAGTTTGAATATATACGCTATGTTTGGCATTCAAAATAAGCTTAATATACATATTTTTAAGATGCTCATCGCGCGAGTTTGGACCGCTGGACACAATCTGAACGGGGCTTGATCCCACATGTTGTAGAGTATTAAAAGAAAATTGTTCGAAGTTTACCTGATCATGTTTCCTGGCATGTTTCCAATCGAGAATAAATCTTCCTTGAATATGATTAACACTATCTCCCTTCATTCTAAAATGCGTATCACGCCAATAGCCAAACTTTTTATTAATCCCTAAGTACTCATTTCCCACATTAAATCCACCAATATAAGCAGTTTCCCCGTCGATAATACATAGTTTTCTATGATTTCGATTATTCATGCGAAAATTTATCGGCCTAAGCAGTGAGGGAAAGAACACCTCCACTTCTCCACCAGCAGCGATTAGCTCTTTAAAAAACTTAAGAGAAAGTCTCTTTGAGCCGATTTCGTCATAGAGAACCCTCACTTTTACGCCTTCTTTGGCTTTTATGGTTAATTCATCTCTCAACTTTTGTCCCAAGGTATCAGGCTGAATTATGTAGTATTGAATGTTAACCTCTTTCTTGGCATTTCTTATATCCTTAAACAAAGAATCAAACTTTTGTTTACCATCATTGAAAATATATATCTCGTTATCCATTGTCATTAACGCATTCGATGAAACAAGGTTCATTTGGATCAAATCAGCATATTTCGTGAGCAGAGGGTTACCATCCCTAGGTTGATCCTTCAATGTGGCTAATTGACTATCTACAGTTGACTGCAAATAATTACTTTCTTCAGCTGAAAGTCTATAGAAATTTTTCTGTGCTAAGTTACGGCCAAGAAAGAGATAAATGATAAAACCCAAAATCGGGATGAAATAAAAAACCATAAGCCACGCCCAAGTATAACCAATATCTCTCCTCTCAAAAAATAAAAAACCCGCAGAGAGCAATATGTTTATAATCATAACAAGTGAAAGTATCCACGTGACCAGACTGCCAGTGTCCATAAGGAGTTCCTACCTTTCTTATCTTTCTGTTGATGTCGGTATTTCTAGTTTTGCCAAAAGTTAGTTTTTCCATCGCCTGCTAAAGCAATTCCTACTTTAATCATTCTAAACCGAACCTAAAAAATAAGCACCTCAAAGTTGTCCCTCCTATCTTAAGATAAGAGTAGACTTCTTGAAGGTGCCTTGTTTCGTCTTTTATTCATTCTTCATCTATGGCTTCCGTATGACAAATTCATTTCACAAACCGGTAAGCCTCTCGTATTACTTTAGCGTTCTGACCATTCTCCCAGGGTACTAATAAATCGCTCATATACGCTTGCCATTTAATATTTGCAGGATGTGTCTCCAGAGCTTTCATAGCTTCTTCATAATTTACTACAGCCATATATGCGAATAAAGTGCCTTCATGATAATAAATGTGATAGCGTTCGATGCCTACCTGTGAGAAAGCTGCTTCAAGTTCAGGATACACCATTTCATGTCTTTGAAAATATTCCTTTTCCTGCTTAGGATCAATCTGTAACAAGAAAGATACATGTTCCATATAGATCACTCCCTTTGATTCTCTGTATTTTGGAATATATAATTCTGATCAAGCAGTGAATGAACAGTTACATTATCCATAACTAACCCTGTAATGTTGTATGCACCTCTAAACCATTGACACTCACTATGTTCAAGGCTGTAATTGCGCAATGTACAATTCTCATAATGAATGTTCTCAATGATAGCACCTCGACCTCTTGGAGCTTTGATCGTAGCTATGCTGTATACATCTTCAAATTTGCAGTCCTTCACCAGAACATTTCTTACATTACCAGCCATTTCACTTCCTACAGCAATATAAATATCTCTTGAGAAATCCGGGTTGAGTCCATCAGCATTCACCATATTCTTATACATTCTACCATATTCATCATATTTGGTATGAAGCTGAAGTTGCTGTGAAGGAACGGTCTTTTGTTTTCTTCGCTGAGGATGAACCTTTAGAGCAGGAGCATCCGCTGTTTGATTTATCCGAATCCCGTTCGGAGCTCCGCCGTGCTTTTGAAGAACTAGATACCCTTGCTTTATACACCATCATCTCCAAAATGATCGAAATCTTCGAAGACCGACCCGACTTTGCTGGTACCCGCCACAGATGCTGCCTGCAATATTCTGTATATGGCCACTTCGCTTCTTGCGGATGGAGAAAATATTGTGGAGCATATCTTCGAAAATGAGCCGGAAGGTTACCGGGCCATCTGTTCTCCAAGGTTGCCAAGGTCAATTATGCGGAATATATCACGGAGACCAAAATCGCTGCCGCCAAGGAAATGATGGTACGCGGAGAAGGTCGTATTTACGAAATTTCGCAGAAACCCGGTTATGAAAGTGCCTCCTATTTTAGCAAGGTCTTTAAGAAGGTAACTGGAAATTCCCCCAGAGAATATATGCATCAAATTGAAGTAGGCTAATAGTGATCGTCGAACCCTCCAAAAAGCAGCTGCATTCTTTAGCTATAATAGTAAGGACTCCATCCGACAACAAAAAATCTCGTTTCCCAAGACAACTGTCTGAGAAACGAGATTTACTTTCGTAGTACCATCCTTGTCGCCAATCTAACACTAGGGACAAGTACCAGTAACTATTTCATTTGAGCTTGTTCTTCTCTAGTTGGACCAATTACGCCAGGTACACGAAGACCTGCTTGACGCAAGAGAACCGTCATTTGACCACGATGATGTGTCTGATGATCTACGAGCGATCTAAGCATAGCACCACGAGGCATTAATCCAGCAAAGGTCTGTACACTCTCAACCATTTGCTCGTCCGTTAATTTCTCTACTTCAGAAGCAACGTTAGCTGCAATATTCTTATAAGCTTCAACAATCACAGCTGCTTGAGCTGGAATTTCCTTCGGGTTGCCTACTGGAGTAAGAGTTAAACCAACCTGACCACCAAAGAACATCGGACAGGTTGCCAAATGCCAACCTAACCATCCCAATGAGTTGTGACCTTCAACAATTGCCTGATCTAATTTTTCATCGGTAAGCGATTCGAGAACGCGAATTGTCCCTGCAGAAGCGTTTGCCCATTCTCCTAGAAAATCTTGAACTGTTCTGTACATTTGAAATCTCCTTTATTAGTCGTTAAGCAACGATTACTTGTAATACCAAGTAAATTATAACCTGTCACATGATCTGTTACAAATTTTCCGTAAAATTTGAACTGTAATACTAAACGATCAGCGAAATCCTTCTTGCTCGTATACTGATCCGGAAATACCAGACTCAAACTGCTACTTCTTTGGGTTTGGTAGCAACCTATTTTTTCCATCTCCGCCATAACCGGTAACCTCTGCGTACCGTCTCCAGAACCAGACGGGGAACTGGAAACCTCCAGCGGGAGGCAACCGGTCGGTACAGGCGATAATACGCCGCCTTGTAATCCTCCCACATAATGCAATCCTCTTCCTTCAGGAAATCGGATATATCAACGATCAGGCCGCGGGTGTCCTGAATCATTACATTCTTGGCGTGGACATCATGCGGGTATAGCCCCCTGGACCGGGCATAGTCAAGCGCGCTGTCAATATCCTCTATGGCCTGCTCGGTGATAAGAATACCCAATTTCATAGAGTCATAGAAGGTGACTCCCCTTAGCCGTTTCAAGATCAGAAAGTCAGGACCGTTATAATAACATTCGGAGAATGCAGGATGACGACCGAGGCGGCGATATACCTCAGCTTCTTCCGTAAGTCCCGGCCTTCCCGGTGCGTATACCTTCACTGCATAATCAGGAGCTTCCGGATGATAGAATACGGCGGCATAATTTCCCGTTCCGAGTACCTTCCAGGGCTTCGGCACGCTGCGGACCTTCACAGGTTCCTTCGGATCAACACTCTCTATCGTTGCCTTTGCCAGCAGCTCACCCGTTACCAGCTCTAGCAGCTTCTCCATTCCTGCTCACCCCGCAGCTCAGTTCAAATATTCTTTCTATCCTCCTAGTTTACGCCAAAATACTAGAATCAGCTAATTTATGTAAAGAAGCACCAGAAGAGCCGAATAGCATCTGCTGTCCGGTTATTCTGGGTCTGAGAAGATAAGATTCACTTTTAAGGCGATGGTTGTCTTGCAGCTGCAAAGGATCCACTGAAGAGCGTTCCATTAAGTTCACCTAACAGTTCACCTGTTACAAATACTTCCACGGTATCTCCCGCATTTAATTCAAGGATATCCGTTAATTGAGTAACTTGACCAATGCCTTGATTGGCAAGATTAAGTCTAGTATCGGTATCGATGTTGACAAATTGACCATTCACTTTAAAATCCATAAATATCGAGCTGATTATCGTAACAGGCTCTGTCCGATGGATGAAACCTATAGTGGAAGTGATATAGTATGCTCCTGAACTGGAAGGGGTAAAGGTTGAGGTGACCGGATTAAATTCGCCATTCAAATCAAATTCCTCCGCCGGAAAAAACACTTTAAATTCTGAAAACAGTGGAACTGCGACATTCACCGGATTATTGATTATAGCTCGAAAGGCTGATGCTTTGACAACACTTGCATCCTCAGTGTCAACGGTCACAACAGGGTTACCGATATCGGTAAGGTCTTGGGTTCGAGTTAAAAGCTGAGCCTGTAGCTGCGATTGTATCTGGAATTGTTCTTGAATCTGGGCCAATAATTGAAGTTGGAGTTGAGCTTGGGCCTGAGCCTGAGCTTGCAGTTGCAATTGCTTTTGAGCTTGCTCCTGCAGTTGGGATTGTACCTGGGTTTGAACCTGGGTTTGATGTTGCACTTGAGCTTGGAGTTGATTCTGAAGTTGATTCTGGGATTGAAGCTGCAGCTGAGATTGTTCTAGGGTTTGACTTTGTGACTGAATCAATTTATTCAGCAGAGCTCGCTTTTGAGAATTTCTTTTTCTAACGATGTATACCTTCCTATTCCTCACAGATTTATACATGTTTCACCTCACGTTATTCATAATATTAAATTAGGCTCAGATTATTGGAGAAGGTTGTCTGACAGCTGCAAAAGATCCACTTTGTATTAAACCAGTAAAAGATTCGGTGCCAACTCCGGAAATGAACACTTCCACAACATCACCTGTGTTTAATTTGAGAATATCGGTAGCTTGAACAATTTGGCTGATGCTTTGATTGATTGGATTAACTCTTGAATCGTCTTCTAATGTAACTGCTGAACCATTAACAACGATTCTTAAAAAGATCGTGCTATTTCGTGTGTTTGCAGCGATATTCTGAAGATATTCAACATCCGCAGTAATACAATACACACCTGGCGCCGTAGGAATAAAAGCGGAAGTAATCGGATTATATTCATTTGCTAAATCAAATAGCTCAACAGGGAATAATACTTTTCTAGAAACTGTTACATTAGTGCTACTTGTAATTACCGCTCGAAAGGCAGAAGCTCTCACAAGGTTTGGATCGATACTATTAAAAATAGTCCTCACGGTGACATCTGGGTTACCAACATCAGAAATGGACACTGTCTCACTTTGCTGCTGAGCCTGAAACTGATCTTGAAGCTGCTCTTGTTCCTGCGCCTGAGCCTGTAATTGTGCCTGTAATTGCGCTTGTGCTTGAGCCTGAGCCTGCAATTGCGCCTGCAACTGTGATTGTCCTTGCAATTGATTTTGCAGTTGTGTTTGTGCCTGCGCTTGTGCTTGTGTCTGTTCTTGCAGTTGATTCTGCAGTTGATTCTGCAGTTGCAGCTGAGCTTGAAATTGTGCTTTAGCTATGTTCTGTTCCTGTATCAAATTTCTTAATTGTCGCAATCCTCCCGATGCCCTGTTTCTTCTGCTAAATTTGATTCTCCTCTTCGTAGTGAAATAAACTCTCCTATTGTTCAGCCGTTTTCCTTTAATCCAAGCTGTTCTTTTCATGCTCCACCTCACGTTTATTTCGAATTTTATTAAAATCTTTTGAGGAGTTTACGTTATTTGGGCGAGATTTGTCTTGCGCCCGAAAAGGATCCACCGAATAATCTTCCATCTAATGGAAGAGGGGTCCCGTTATCAAATCTAAAGAATCTGCCTAATAAAAACACTTCAACCGTATCACCTGCGTTCAGTTGAAGAATTTCGGAAACCTGCGACGTTTGCCCAGTGCTCGAACCTTGATTCGGATTGCCCAGATTAACTCTGGTATCATCATCAATATCGCCAAGGATACCGTTTATTGCGATTCGTACGTACACAGTGCTAATTACTGAAAAGAACTCGGGAGAGCGAGTAAAATTCACTTGAGCATTAATGCTATAAACCCCTGAAACCTTTGGGATGAAGGTCGAAGTAACGGGATCAAATTCATTTCCTAAGTCGAAACTTACCAAGGGATAGAATACTTTTGCAACTCCGCCTATAGGAAGTTTAATGTCCACATCATCACCTACTAGAGCCCTAAAAGAAGAAATAGCGACTAAGGGAGAATTGACTTTATTCAAATTATTGGTTACTTTTACAACCGGATTCCCAATTTTCGAAAGTGTTTCCTTTGCGCTTTGGGCTTGGAGTGTTGCCTGTAGTTGTGCTTGTTGTTGACTTTGCGCTTGCACCTGTGCTTGTAACTGGGCTTGTAATTGCTCTTGCGCTTGTGCCTGACCTTGCAGCTGTGCTTGCAGTTGGGATTGGTTTTGCAGTTGGGATTGTACTTGTGCCTGTGCTTGCGACTGGTTTTGAATTTGAGTCTGGAGCTGACTTTGCATTTGATTCTGTAATTGCAACTGAGATTGGAAGTGTTTCTGCGCCTGGACCTTTTCCTGTATCAGTTGCTTTAGGAGAGTTCTCTTAGCGATATTTCTTTTACGTATTAATCTTCTTTTTACCTTATAAATTATTTTACTCATGCTCCACCTCACACTCATAGATTTCGAATAGGAACAATTGACCCTACGCAATTATCTATACTCATATGCCTTATCCGCTGTAAGGGCATTTCACACCGGAAATACGTCTATTTCAAACGATGGGCATCAGACTGTCTATCAAATGATTGCTGAGTAGGCTTTAAAAAGTAGATCAGCAAGTGTTTCTGTGGCCATAACTAAATAAGCTGCATCCGGTAGTGTACCGGATGCAGCTTATAGCGCTAAACAATAAATCATCTACTTTCTAGACTAAACAGCTTTTTATCTAAAAATGCCTTTACATCTTTAGCAAGCTGTATGGATGCTTCAATTTCCAACTTACTTGTTGATACACTTTCGATGCTGCATCCAATTGGAATTCCCTTTTCCAGACCGAAATCGAATATGTCTGCATATTCTGTAAAAACAACAAAAAATCATGCCTCATCTTTGCTCACTATGTCGTGTGCAAAAATAAGGCATATTAAAATTTAAGAACAATATGGAATTGTCATTTAACTTTATTCATCCGGCCTTACCCCCAGTTTGATCAGTTCTTCTTGCAGCAACTTCACATCCAAGCTACGGGGCTTGCAGCCCTTCTCTATGCACAGTGCCGCAGCAATGCCTACCGATTGCCCCATATTTGCGCAGATCGGCATTACCCGGAAGCTGGAATGCGCCATATGGGTGCCAGAAATATTCCGACCAGCCAACAGAAGATTGTCCACTTCAGTAGGAACGAAGCATCCGTAAGGAATCGTATAACCTTTTTTTTGTTTGAAATGCTTTTGCTCCCCGGTCTCGTCCAATCCCGCTCCGGACAGGTTGTGCACGTCAAAGTTAAAATGCACGTTGGCCACGGCCCAATCATCGAAAACTCTGGCCACCATAATATCTTGTTCATTTAATGTCTGTTCACCAATGAAGTGACGAGTCTCCCGAACGCCAATCTGCGCAGAAGAATTGATTACGAAACAATTCTCAAATCCCGGTACAAACTCTTTCAGAAATTGGATAATCGGTTCAATCTGATTTCTACATGTTACGGTTGCGCGGGTTAAATCCTCTGCTTTAGTACCGTTCACTTTAATGCTGTTCGTCATATTGAGCGTAACGATACCTGGAAGCGGCGACGGATAGATCAGCACATGGCCGGCTGGATATGGAATATGTTGCCTCCCCAGGGTCTGGATATCTCCACCCGGAAGATCATAGGTTTCTTCAAAACCATGCACATAACGTACTTGAGAAGTATCCACGCCAGCCACCTGTAACATGATAGTCATCGGTTGCATTTTACCGTCATATTCACGTCCAAGATAGTGAGGAGCACCTGCTCTGGCTGCGATATCCCCATCTCCGGAGGCGTCAATGACAATGCCCGCCATAATGGATTCCCGTCCGGATTTACTTTCCGTAATAACACCGGTTATCGTCTTGTCTTCCAAAATCGGAGCGCTTGCAAACGTATAGAGTTGCACAATGACACCGGCTTCCTCTAGTATTTGCAGCATAACGGTCTTTAGGCGTTCGTGATTTATGACTTGCCGGAATGTACCATGTCCTCCCATGCTAGGGCCTTCTTCCATATATTCACTACGACTTAATATTTCCTCGTAAAATCCTCCCTTCGTCTCTCCAGTCCAGTGGCTCATGAGCCCCGAAGTGGCTACACCGCCCACACTGCCAGACTGCTCAATGAGCATCGTCTTGGCACCCCTTCGGGCTGCATTCACGGCTGCAGAGAAACCTGCTGGACCGCCCCCTATAACGAGCACATCGACTTCGTGCTTAACCGGAATTGTTTTAGCCGGCTCCAAATAATACTTTGTCATTAGAATACCCTCCTCGTTTTATCCCTTGACCGCTCCTGCGGTTAATCCTTTGACGAAAAATCTCTGCCCTACCAAGAAGACGATGAATACTGGAAATAAGGCGGATACGGACGCTGCCATGACCAAATTGTATTCCGTAATGCTCTCGTCAATAAAGTTATTAAGCGCCACCGGTATCGTATAGGTTCGCCAATCCCTAAGAAACACGAGCGCATCGAGATAGTTGTTCCAACTCCACAAGAACACGATCATTGCGAGAGACGCCATCGACGGTTTCGCGATAGGCAAGACGATCTGCGCCCAGGTTCTGAACTCTCCGGCGCCGTCGATATGCGCCGCTTCAATTAATTCGTTCGGGATTTGCATGAAAAATTGCCTCATGAGGAATGTTCCCGTAATCGTTACGATCCCGGGTAAAATCAAAGTCAAGTGCGTTCCCATCATGTCAAGCTTATCGAATAATACAAACTTAGGAATCAACGTTACCTGTGAAGGAATCATCATCGTCGACAAATACAAGAGAAAGACGACGTTAGCCCCTCTGAACCGAATCTTCGCGAATGCATATCCGGCCAATGAGCTAGTAAGCACTCCGAACACCATGTTGATGGTCGACACTTTCAAAGAGTTGTAGAAACTGAGTGCGAAGTGATAATCTCTTGGTGCAGAGTCGCCAATATTCCACACGACTTTGAAGTTATCGAGATTCAAATAGTTTGGAATCCAGTCTGTCGGGAGCTTTAACACGTCTGCCGAAATTTTAAATGATGCCGATAACATCCACAAGAACGGAACGATCATCGTGAAAGCCAGAATACCAACCAGTAACGTAAATATGATCTTCAAGGTAATTGTTTTCGTTTTTTTCCTATTCATAGCAGGGAATCTGCTCGGCTGTCCTCGTTTCGATAAGATCTGCTGGTTTGTCGTATCCATAAGATTTCCTCCCTGCCTAGGTGTAGCTAACCCACTTTTTCTGACCTTGCCACTGAATGATCGTAATAATAAACAAAACAATAAATAGAATCCAGGAAATCGCCGCGGCATAGCCCATTCGATAGAAGGAGAATGCAGTCGTATATACGTAATGGACGAGCACACTGGTAGACGTTCCGGGACCACCTCTGGTCATAATCATAATCTGACCAAAAACCTGGAAAGAAGCGATGAAAGTCGTAATCACCAAGAAGAACGTCGTAGGGGAAAGCATAGGAATCGTAATTTTGAAAAATTTCTGGACTTCACTGGCGCCGTCGATCTCTGCGGCTTCGTATTGTTCAGTTGGCAACGACTGGATGGCAGAAGTGTAAATCATGATACAGTATCCAACACCTGCCCAGATCGACATCACGATGATGGCCGGCATCGCCCAGTTGAAATCGCCTAACCATTTGGGCGGGTTCTCGACTCCCAACGATTGAACCAATTGAGTGATCGGTCCGTAAGGAGAGTACATCATGACCCAGACAATCGATAATGCCACGATATTAGAAATGTAAGGCATGAACATTGCGAGTCGAACAGGCGTCTTACCGATGACATACTTATCGATCACCACGGCTAGGACGAGGGCAATGAAAACGGTTGCCGGAACGACTGCGAAAGAAAAGTAGAATGTATTGATCAACGAAGCAACAAACCATTCGTCCTTCCACATCTCTACGAAATTATTGCCCCAGTTAAAGGTCATACTGTTAAAACCTTGTGTGTAATCCCAATCGGTAAAGCTGATGACAACGGAAAATGCAACAGGGAACAACGTAAATATTAGAAATCCGATTAAATTCGGTGCGATAAAGGTATATCCAACGATGTCCGTTTTTAACTGTCTGCTTATCTTCAACGGATTTGTACCTCCTTATTGAAGGAGTGCAGTGCAGGCAACCCGCACTCCTTCTAATCTATCTATTTCACTTCAGTAATTCGTCTGCGCGCTTCTTCGCATCTGCAAGCCCGTTTTCGGTCGTTTTGTTTTCAAGATAGATTTTTTCCAGCTCTTCACCCAATACTTTCCTGATTTCAGGAAGTTTATTGGAGATTGACGGAACCGCATAGTTGGTTTTTGGATCGATTAATACCGCTTTCGTCGTTTGGGCATCGAGAATATCTTCCGCACCGCTGATGAATGCCTGGAGAATGCTATCCTTATCGAATTGCTTGTATGCCGGAACTCTTCCGCCTTGGGACAGCGGCAACATACCTTCTGTTGCATACCATTTCAGGAATGTCCATGCCGCATCAATATTTTTGGACTTCGGATTAATCGAAACCAGATCACCTAAGCCGCCTTGCGTAAACATGTCCGACTTCTTCTCTGGTGTAGGATAAGGTGCGAATGCCGTTACAAAGGAATGCGGATAGTTGACCTTATCCTTGATGCTGCGGATCATCCAAGGGCCGATCGTCATAGCGGATTTACCGCTCAGAAACATCCCTTCCTGGGTCAACTTTTGGGTCACGCTATCCACGTGAGTAGGAGCGCTCTTGTCCACGTTCATCATATCTGCAACGGTGCGGGTTGATTTAACGATCGCAGGGTCCGTGAAGTTAGTTTCCTTGCCACCCTGCTTGTAGAATACGTCGCCGCCCAATACTTGCACAGAGAAGTAATTCAAAGAGCAGAATATATCCTGTTGCGTGTTGAAGAACATGCCGTATACTTTCTCCTGTCCCTCACCATGGGTCAATTTCTTAGCGATCTCACGGAATTCATCCATTGTCCATTCCGTCGGTATAGGGATACCGGCAGCATCGAACATATCTTTGTTTAAAACGATCCCAAACTGGTCAAACTTGGTCGGAATCGCATAGCTCTTGCCGTCAACGTTGTAAGAAGTCGCCATGGCACCGCCGAAGCTATCTGCCAGGTCGATCTTGTCCTGTTCCAGATAAGGGGTTAAATCCAGCGCCATTTTGCCCGAAGCTCTCTTCTTCAACCCATCCAGCGTGTAGGAGACATAAATATCTATGTCGTTACCTGCCAGAAGATTCGTTTCCAACTTCATATTGCCTTGATCATCATTGACGTACCGTTCATATTCTATGCTGATGCCCTGATCTGCAAACGCCTTATTAAAATTATCCATGACAGCTTGTGGACCGGCTTCCGGTGGAACAGCCCCCCACATTTTCAGTTTAATGGACTGTTTGCTCTCTGATTTCTCCGTGTCTGTATCTTGGGAAGCCTCGCTAGGAGCGGTAATGCCCGGTGAATTGTTCTTACTACATCCGGCAAACACCATTACCGTCAATAAAGCTGATAAAACCAACAAGCCTAATCTCTTTGCTTTCATCCATGTCCCTCCTTGAATTTCTATTTTTCTTATTGGGTTACATGTTTACTATAGGTGAAGTTAGATGAAATGGGGATCAACAGAACGATTGACTTTCATCAATATTCTGTCGTCATTACTTCATCGGACCCGGGTGCTATCAAGTGACGCAACGACGTTCATCAATAATCTTCGATCACACTACAAAATTCTTCGAAATAAAGTAGGAGCAGGCTCGCCTATGCGGCAAGCCTGCTCCTCACTGTCTGAACTCTGAAGGCGAAATTCCCGTCAGCTTCTTAAACAGCATGCTGAAGTAATTTGTATTCTCAACGCCGACCTTCGACGCGATTTCGAATATTTTCATATCAGTATGCAGTAGCAGTCCTTTCGCCTTCTCGATTCTCATGCAATTGACATAATCGACGAAACTGCTCCCCGTTTCCTTCTTGAACAGGTGAGAGAAATAGCTCTCGCTCATATTGACCAGAACTGCTACGGTTGAGACACTAATGTCACTGCTGCTTAAATTATTTTTCACATAGTCTTTGACTTTAACGATCTCCGGCCTACCCCTTGTTTGCCCCTTCTTGCGACATTCTTCCATAAAGTCATCGGCAAACTGCATAAACCAGGTCCGGATCAACTTGAGGCTCTCATATTGGGCGATGACTTGCTGCGCGGTAAAGCCCCCGTCGTATTTCATATTTTCCAAGTCGACCCCACGCTTTCTGGCGGCTGTGAGGAAGGGAACCAGCACTTCCAGTAGACGGTTGCGAACGCGATGCCGGGAAACGCGTTCGCAGGATTCCATAAAATCAAAATACTCCGCAAGGAACAACTTTACCTTCTCTATCGCAATTTGTTCCAGCCAGTTGTCCAATATTACGCAATTCAAGTTATCTGGAAAGTCAATACTGCCGCCAGCTGTAATATCCACTCTTTCCCGGTAATCATAAAGGCTCCCGCCTCCCGAATAGAATCGGGCTTCTAGCGCGGTAATTGCTTCTTGGTGAGCTTCTTGCAATTCACGTATCCCTCTATGATTCAAGCTGAGACTGCCGGACACGCTGATTCCCAGGTAACGTTGCATATATTCGCGGAGCATGATGAACGTCTCCAGAATAGTCACATGTTCTAATCCTTCAGTATTGACGATAACCAGGCAATCTCCCCCGTCATATTCGAACACTTCAGAGGATTCGATACGTTCGAACGCTTCGGCAATGAAATTCAACATGGAGAACTTCAGCAACTCCCGCTCCTTGATCCGACTGTTCACATTGGCTAGATAAAACTCGTCCGTACTTATGTAGACCAAAATATAGTCCAATTCCAGATCTACCTTTACTCCAAGCTGCTCGAGTTCCTTGCTGCAGTCCGCCGCGCTGACGTAACTCTTCTCAATGGCTGCATGAATGACTTTGCTCTTAATCGTGCTCAAGTTTTGATGTACGATCTGATCTGTGGCGGAGCTTACAGCTACATTCACCACGCCCATCTGATTCCTAACCATGTCAAGAGTTTGGATAAGCTCATCAGGCATAATCGTTAATTTAAATAAGTAGTCGCTCGCCCCAAGCCGCATCGCTTCCTTCACATTTTGAAAGTCGTTATGGCAACTTAGCACAATGATCCGAATGTCTGGATAATCCTGTCGCAGCACCTTTATCAATTCAAACCCGTTCATGGTGTCCATCACCAGATCAGTCATCACGAGATCAGGAACATTGTCCTGGATTTTCTCTAAGGCTTCCGCTCCATTCGAAGCTTCCCCGATCACCGTATACCCATGCTCTTCCCAATCAACAATGGACTTGATTCCTACGCGAACGAGGATCTCGTCTTCAACCAACAACACCTTCATCATATTCCGAAACCTCCTCTTGAACCATGGGAAGCAGGAATTTGACAACCGTGCCCTTTCCTGCTTCACTCTCAATCCATACTCCGTATTTATGTCCATATGACATCTTCAATCTTTCATTGACGATCTTCAGACCGATTCCAGAAATCTTCTTTTCGTTGCCTCGCTTCACCTGTTCCTCAACTAGAATCGACGCCAATCTATCCTGTTCGATTCCTACGCCGTCATCCATCACATATAATGCCAGATTGTTTTGTTCCGGGATCGCCTTCACCAAGATAGTGCCTTGACGGTTCGCATCCTTATAGCCATGAATGATCGCATTTTCCACAGCTGGTTGCAGAATGAACCGGATAATTTGCATATCCATCATAACGGAATCTACTTCGACTTCAAGCTCAATCTTCCCCCCATATCGGCTGTTTTGGATATGTACATAACTACGGATATGTTCGATTTCCTCCCGAAGCGCTACGAATTCGCTGCCTCTGCTCATGCTATAATTCATCAAATTGACCAAGGCATCGACGTTCTCTACGATGTTATCCGCTTTGCGAAGAATGGCCATCCACCGGATCGTATTCAACGAATTGAAAAGAAAATGCGGGTTGAGCTGGGCTCGCAGCGATTCGAAACGATACTTCTCCCGGATGTTATGCTCAGTTTCAAGCTTCTCGAACAGTTCAATAATGTTTTTTGCCATATTTTGAAAGGATAGATTCAGATGCCCGATTTCATCCTTGCGACCAATCTCCAATCGGGTAAGCTCATGCGAAGGATTGAATTTCATCATTCTCTTGTTTAACTTTCTGATCGGTTTCACGATTTGAACCGTAAGCACTCCCAATATGACTAACACTGCCACAATAAATAGTCCAAAAAACAATTCAACTTTAGAAGTAAACGTTTTCAACCCCTTGATGATTTTGTCATACAAAGTGAATACCGTCACCTTCCACTCACCATTTTCGAAAGTCCAGGGTACTCGGGAGATCGTGTAATAATTGACCATATACTTTTTTCCTTCTACTTCTCGCAGTTTATATCCACGCTCTTCATCAGATATTTCGTGCATCAGTTTGCTTACTTCTTGACTGTTACTGATCCCCCTCGGATCAAGAGACATAATCATTTTATTGCTATCATTGGTTACAATGACGATGTCATCTTTATTGCTAATATATTTATTTTTTTGGAATATCCCGATAAACACTTCTTCGCTTAAGCTGATGATCAGAACACCCGATTTGTCCTCCCCGTTACCGAAACCGTTAATGACCCGAGCCAGGGAGATATAGTTCTTATTCTTGTTTTTGTCTTCATTTATGAATGATGGCTCAAGCAAGCGCCATACGAGGTGTCCGTTGTAGTTGACTGCCTGCTGTACCCAATCTTCCTGATAGAGGAACCGATAATCGTTGAAATTCAAAGACCAATTAGAATAAACGTCCATACGATTATCGAAAATTGTAATCTTAGCTTGACTCAATACACTGTTGCTCTCAATCACGTTATCAATCGCTTTGCCAATATCGGTGGAACGTTCATAATAAGATCGGTTCTCATCCTCTAATACTCGGAGAATGCTGTCATTATTGCTCAATACGTTTGATGCTCTGACTAGATTGTCGAATATATTATTGATTTCATTTTCGATCCCCGTAATGCTCTCGATGCTCCGCTGGCTGACTTCTTCTTTAATGATTCCCTCGAATGTCCAGAAGCTATAGATGAACATGCCGACTACCGGAAAAATAATACATAGAATGACCCACAGATACAACCGGGTACCCAAACTTCGAAACCAGTATTTTCTCATTAGCGCTCATTCGCCCCTTTCTACCAATATGTTAGATTCATAAGCGCTGATATCAGATTGTCCTGCGTATAGTCTAGATTATTCCCATATTATTCACAATGCTTAAATCTGAGTTATTAGTTAGCGAATCGAGATGCGCTTGAAATGTGCCGCGTTGATCCTCTCGCCCAGAAACTATCACTTTTCATACAATTTATAAAAGAACCCTACCACTAAACTCCCTTAAATCCAGCCGTAGATCAGCAAGTGTTTCTGTGCCCATAACTAAATAAAGCTGCCTCCGGTAGTGTACCGGAAGCAGCTTATAGCGCTAAACAATAAATCATCTACTTTCTAGACTAAACAGCTTTTTATCTAAAAATGCCTTTACATCTTTAGCAAGCTGTACGGATGCTTCAATTTCCAACTTACTTGTTGATACACTTTCGATGCTGCATCCAATTGGAATTCCCTTTTCCAGCCCGAAATCGAATAGTTCTTCAAAGATTTTTTGAGATAGCTGAATTGATTTATCCAAAATGTCGTTCGAGTACTTCAACTCGTTTTCTAACCATCCCGGGATACTGATTCCTAACCATTTCATAAATTGTAATGTTTTCGCTGTACCACATGGTGCAAGATTAAATAAAATAGGAACCATCTCAAAACCGTGATTTGTATTGTAATAATATAAATCAGACAATAAATTCTTTGATGCCTCTACATTATAAGTTGCCTGAGTGATAAAAAAGTTGCACCCATTATTAATCTTGTCGACAACCCGTATATGCTCATCATTCTTTTTTATATGTCTTTCAGGAATGACAACTCCTCCAAAAGTTAAATTACGATTTAACTGTTTGCTAAGCTTGTAAGCATCTGGTAATGTCAATTTCACCTCTTGCTTACCTGACGAAGCACCCACATACACGGAAAATCTGTTTTCACTTTCGTCAGTCTTAATCCAATCCTCGAACTGAGCTCTTGTATCATTACCGACGCACCGATAAATTATTTTTGGGACCTCTAGATCTCCTAGATATTTATCACCATAGATAGACGGATCAAGTGTTGGTAAATATGGGTAAGGTCTATCATGATCAACCCTATCTACTTCCTCCTGGACGTCGTAAAGAATTAAAGCATCTAGATCAAGGTTTTTAAGTCTTTCAACCTGTTTCTGTGCAATTTCTGATATCTTTTCTGGTGAATGACTTGCCTTCGGTGGTGTCATCCCATATGTTAAAATACCAGGTTTCTTGCTCAATATTTTTTGTTTAAATGTATTCCCTGCCGCTCCCAAATTAAAAACCCCTCTACTCATCGCTTTTAAGTTAAGGCTACCACGGCTGGCTTAATATGTATAACTTCTATTTCCTATATCTAGTTATATCTTAAAGCTATTATTCCAAATGAAGACGAAGCGAAATCGCTAGTCCACCTCTTTGCCAAATGCGAGCCTAATACATTAATCTTCAAATATTATAGCTAATCAAGAATAAAAAAGATGACTCCCGCCAAAATACAGGAGCCATCTTTTTTCAATCTAACGATATGCGGGTTTTCACCGTTTTACCTTGCTTTGATATCCTTAATCATTACATTTCCTGAATCACTATCTGTGAAGCTTAACTCTAGTGACTTTACGTGTGATACATTAATTGAACCAAATGAAGTAAGATCAATCTTCAAATCCGATATGGGCGTAAAGGTAGAGAAATATGATGTTACGCTACCGTCCCATTCTTTAATCTGTTTTAAATCTCCTTTTTGATACGATAAAGCGGGATTTCCTTTCGGGACCTTGACTACCGTTCGATGGCCCGCTTGATCAGTAAGCGCAACCGTCATACCCTGATCCATACGATGATTAAGTGCACTAGTGCTATCCTGCGCTAAGCTAATAATTAACTGCTTCTTATTAGCTAAGTTCAGCATATTAGGAAAATCCATTACAACCTTTTGATTTTTCTGATTCCAGGTCGCATTGATGAGTCCATAGTGCTTAAAAGTGCCGGGTGGCTTGAAGTTTCCTGCTGTTCCACCTGGGATGGAGCTGAAGCTCACTTGCTTTACTTTCGCAGTTGAACGACTAGTCAACTGTTTGAATTCATTTGCTTGAATGGTATTCGCGTTCACCACATACTTGTCATTTGGTGTATACGTCGTGATAAGCTCACTAACATTGCCTAAGCTCGATGAAGCAATCGGCTTCTCCATCTGTGGTGTAATCCCGTGCTTCGTAACCGCGTCCATGAAATGTACAGCATAAGCTTGAAGGAAGCTTCTTTCTTGTTCTCTAGGCATTAACAGTTTCAAATTTTCCGGCTTGGCATAAGGATCCTGCGGCAAAATAGCACTATTGAATCCGCCGTGATCCGCATTGTGAAGATATACTTGCTCAACGCCGGATTTTTTATTCGAGTTCTTAAGCTCCTCGAAAAGTATACCACCATCTAATTCTGATACATCCCCATCATATTGTGGAAGGATAATACTAGTTGGAACGTCCACATATGGTTTAGCTAACTCAGTGGTTAATGATGGAGCAATGGAAAGTAGGCCAATGGGATGAATAAGCTTTGATGTTTTTGCAATATCAAATATATCAGCAGCGCCGCGAGAATGACCGATTAAAACTACTTTATTCAAATCACCCTTGTTTTTTAATGCTATACCAAAATCATTCTTCTTCCCTTCGATCGCGTCTTTAAGATGTGAAATCTGTTGCTCCACGATTTGTAATGTTCTTTCTCTCCCAACAGGTTCACCTGCCTCGAAAGAATAATTAATGCCTACGTTTAGGGAAATGGTTAGATAACCCGCTTGAGAGAGCGAATCGACCAGATAGCTAAATCCAAGATCATAACGATTATCCGCTGCTTTTTCCATAGGATGTGCACCGTGAATAATAATCGCAACCGGAGCGTTGTTCACCTTGGGTACACCTATAATTCCTTGCATGCTATATTTCACTTCACGGTTGGATGATTTATCCTTCAATATACCTTGTCCTAAATTATACATGACAAGATTACCAGGTGTAGCCGTGCGAATGATTGCCGTTTTTGCTACACGATCCCAGCTCACGGTCGGATTGGGTAGCAAGGAGAAGAAGTCAGGCAACACGAATATTTTACCATTTTTATTAGTGTAATCTTTGTATACTATTGCTGCCTTTCCATCTGCTTCAAATTTCCCCTTGGTTACATTGAATGTATAACCTTTTGCAGCTGATTTCATTACAATACTCTTCGTGGCGGCATCCCACTTCACTTGATAACCGGCCTTCTCCATAATATCTTTTAAAGGGAGATAGGCTGTTTTGTGATCTATAATGGGTTGTGTTGGAAGCTTCACATACTTGCCATCTACCATGGTTCTAGATTGATATTTACTTACATCCGGTAGTTGGTCCCCTCCCATTTCGTCGGGCATTCCTTCTGCTGCAACGATCATTGGAGCACTAAATAACGTCATACATATTAATAAGCTAATTAATTTCTTCATTATTCATATCACTCCGATTTTATCAATTCAAATAAATACTGCGTTTACTTCGTAAGCAAAATCGCCCTTATTCATCATACCAAAACAGAATTCATGAAAATTTACATTAGGTATACAAAAGAACCTCAATGTAGTCATATTTACTATTAAACAGTTATACTGACTATCGTAACGGGGATACTATCAATTGAATTAACGTGAAATCTTATACCACCTTATTATTTCTAGCATCATATCTATTGCTGCGTTGCTTAAGCTGAACATTAATATTCCAAATACATACTATGAGCCTCATTGGCTCATATTTACCAATATTGGTTTCTATTGAGTTAATATTGAGTTCACAATGATACATTAGAATTCGTAGATACTTAGGTAATTACATCAAAAAGAAAGAAGGCACTAATGCGTATGAAGAGATTTTTAAAATGGTTGGCCATCATTCTGGGTGTGCTGATCGTAATTGTCGTCGGGGGCTTTCTATATTTAATTAACCGCACACCGAGCACCGAAGAAATTATGAAGGTTATGGACAAGAATGTAAGTGAGCAGGTCAAGAATCAGTATGATCTGGAGAAGACTACCTCCGCGAAGCAAACACTTAATCTAGCACAATTTCGTCATGAGCTGGATGGGATGTCGGAGGACAAGTACAAGCAATTGGAGCAGATGGTTTCTGATGCCTCCATTCCAGAGATTCAAGCCATGTATAAGAGCAAGAAACTAAGTGTAGAAGATTTGGTTGTATACTATTTGAAGCGAATTGAGAAATATGATGTGAATAAACTCAATGCGGTGATGGAGCTTAATCCAGATGCCATCCGTATTGCGAAGGAATTGGATGCACATCCAACGACAGGGAAAATGTACGGAATTCCTGTTCTAATTAAAGGGAATATCGGTACAGGGGACCAAATGCATACAACTGCAGGTGCGTATGCGTTAAAGGATTCCAAGCTAGACAAAGATTCGTTTGTTGTGAAACAGCTGCGTCAAGAAAGTGCACTTATTTTAGGGAAGACGAATTTAAGTGAATTTGCAAATTATTTGACTTCAACGCCTGTTAGTGGTTATTCTGCGTTGGGCGGACAGACGCATAGCCCGTACGGTAAATTCGATGTCGGCGGCTCCAGTTCAGGGTCAGCAGTAGCGGCAGCAGCAGGATTTTCTACAGTAACCATTGGTACAGAAACAGCGGGTTCAATCATATATCCATCAAGTCAGAACTCCGTTGTTGGGATCAAACCGTCCCTTGGATTGGTCAGTAGAGATCGTATCATTCCAATTACAGAAGTATTTGACACACCAGGTGTCATTACGAAGCATGTCAGCGATGCAGCATTAACACTCGGAGTTATTTCAGGAAGTGATGCACAGGACGCAGCTACAGGAGAAGCGGATCAACACAAGAAAGATTACGCAGTATCTGCGAAAGGCGGAGATTTGAAGGGCAAGAAACTCGTGTTCTTAGATTTAACGCTAGGAAGAACGGGGGAAGAGCAGTTTTTCCAAGCAGCTGAGCAAGAAATGAAGGATCTTGGGGCCGAAACTGTACATGCGAAGCTGAAATTTAAAGATTTTAAAAAATTGGACTCATCCGCGATTCTAGATGCGGGCTTTAAATTTGATCTAGAAAAGTATTTGAAAATAGCAAAGGTTAGTGGCATTACATCTGTTGCGGATATCGTTCGCATCAATAACGAGGATCTAGCGAATAGAGCGGCTTGGGGACAAGATATGTTAGAAGCATCTGCGAAAAATACAATGTCCTATGACGACTTTACCAAAAAAGCGAAGTCCCATGTAGAACTAGCAAGT
The DNA here is from genome assembly GCF_037963865.1 of Paenibacillus sp. FSL R10-2734. Lineage (NCBI taxonomy): Bacteria > Bacillati > Bacillota > Bacilli > Caryophanales > Paenibacillaceae > Paenibacillus > Paenibacillus sp. FSL R10-2734. Next base: position 5,185,713 of record NZ_CP150170.1, read on the forward strand.
GCTATGTTAGATAAAATATTAAAGGACAACGGTGCGGACGCCATCGTCTCCATTTCTAATGATACATCCGGGTTGTATGCGGGTGCAGGATACCCAGCCATAACCGTTCCTGCTGGCTATAAGTCAACAGGTGAGCCTTTAGGGTTAACGATCGTCGGAACTAAATTTTCAGAAGATCAGTTGATTCATATTGCATCTGCGTATGAGCAAGCAACGAAGCATCGGAAAGATCCATCTTTGAAATAAGTACAAATAACCCTTACAATTTGCTGTTTAAATCGATGCCAGAAAGTTTATCACATGTAAAAGTCCCGATAAAGGAATTATCTTATCGGGACTTTTTGCATAGTTTTCTAAAATAAAATGCTTGGCTGAATCGGATTTCTGCCAAATCTAAATATTCTCACCTATTTTTGCTTTTTTTATGTTCGCAATAGTCCCACCATCTACTCGTAAATCAAAGCCTGTAATATAAGAAGCATCATCACTGAGTAAAAATGCAATAGCTGTTGCAATCTCAGAAGCTTCGCCTTCGCGGCGTAACGGTGTAATATCAAGCATTAACTTCATTTCTTTTTGCTTATCTGCTTCTTGGCGGCCCATTGCTGTGTTGATTGTTCCAGGTGATAGTGACGTAATACGAGCTCCTTTTTCTCCCCATATCCATGCCTGATCTTCAACAATTAATTGCACACCTAATTTAGATAAGGAATAAGCTGCGCCTGAGTTTCCTTGTGCAAATTGCTCCATGGTTTCAACAACGTTTTCCGCTAATGGTTGTTTTAATACTTCTACGTAAGGACCTTGACGAGCTGCCATATAACCACTCATGGAGGAGATACAAACAACCGCAGTTTCTTCTGTAGCAAGTGGTAGGAATGCTTCTAACACAATACCTGTACCGACTAGGTTAACTTCTGTAATCCGCTTTGAATCCGCCATTGTAGGGGAAAGGCCCGCTGTATGTACTAACCCTTTTAACGTACCTAATTCAGAAGCTCTTTTCGCTAAAGCAGTAACGTTTTCTTTTGAGGTAATATCAACAGTTTGGTAGTATACTTCTGTAATACCCTTTTCATTTAGTTCTTCTTTAGTTTGAATTAAGCGTTCTTCCGATATGTCTGCTAATAGAACAGTCCCTTTTTTCCCGACGATTTCAGCAGTTGCTTTACCCATTCCACCCGATCCACCTGTAATTACATACACATGTTTTGTCATTTCGCAACCTCCAAAATCATATTTGATTGTATTATAAGCGCTTTCAACAGAGCCATAACGAGACAATTTTGATATAAATGTCTAGAGGAGTGTCACAATTGAGAACAGCAAAAGAAGTAATATGTGAAGCGTTTTTAGAGCTGTTAAGTGAGAGAAGTTTTCAAGACCTTTCTGTAAAAGAAATTGTTCAAAGAGCACAGATTTCTCGTTCTACCTTTTATTTGCATTTCACTGATAAGTTTGAACTAATAGAGCATGTGAGAAAAACCCTAAATGACCTATTTTTATCTTTTTACAAACAAGACTCTTTATTAAAAGACACGCCAAGTACCCCTTATTTCTTATGTAGACATATTTTGAAATATCGCTCATTTTATGTGATTGAATTTGATAATGCAGATGAAATCAGAAAATTGTCTGATCAGCTGGCGGCGCATTTATTGAGTGCCTTTGGCGATCAGGATTATGCAATCTTCGCTAGTTATGGCACCATAGGATACCTAAGTTTTTGGGTAAGGAATGATTTCGTAATTAGTCCGGGGGAAGCAGCGGAAAAGCTATTAAAAATTGGGTTCACCGATTGGACCCATCATTTAAAAATGAAATTGGACCTTGTTAAAACAAACGATCAATCGAGCAATTTGGCTAAGCCGCCTTCTCGATGATCGCTTATTTTAGTATAATGAATCAAATTCTTATAGTAATGCACAGCGAGGGAAATCGTAAATTATAGGAGGAAATTATTAAGAATGAGAAAACCTACAGAAACACTAGACTGGAATACGTACCCTGGAATAGTTGCAATTGTTTCTTCACAATTAGGTGAAATTAAAAATATTATGGCCTCAGGGTGGCATACATTCATAGGAATGCAGCCTCATCGTTACGGTATTTCTTTAAGACGGGAAACTTATTCTTACCAGCTCATTAAAGATAGTGGTTATTTCGGCATTAACTTTCTTCCCGCCAAGTGTTCAGAATTGATACAAGCAGTAGGAACTTTTAGTGGAAAAGATATCGATAAATTCAGAGAGTTCAATATTTCTTATGAGGACGGTCTAAAAGCAAATGTACCTATATTAAGTGATGCTTATTTTGCTTATGAATGTAAAGTCGTAGACATCGTAAATTATGGAGATCATGACTGGATTGTAGGTGATGTATTGATTACCTATAAAGATGAGGAGTTATTCCATGAGAACAGACTACCCAACTTTAGTAAACTCAGTATTCCATTGTACGTTGGGCGTTCCTCTTACAGAGTAATTAATGATCAAGTAGAAGTGAAAACACATGATTTATACTTGAATAAAAATTAAGCGAGTACAATCGTATTCAAGTTGTTTCATAGCACATACTTAATGAATAGATATACCACACCTACTATAATAGCAATTCTCACATGTATTGGATCCTGCTTGTTCTTGTTGTGAATGAGAGCAAATACCAAATACATAACCAAAATAACCGTCACAAATAACACTCCTTATTGTGCCTTAATCGTCGCTTATTAGTGTGTGGACTATGATAACGATACAACGTAAGCTTCACCCAAAACATCCTTAATAAGATAGGACCCCTCTATTAATTCCGTGGCTATAAAAGGCTCTACCTTACTAGCTTCAATATCATATAACACTTCCATTTCCTTGGAGAATAAAATGTCTCCTTCCTTGAAAAGCTTCGTGAGAGGTGGAACATTTTGAGCTTTTACAACTCCATTGTGAACCTGCTCTAGTCCTTCGACATAGGCATCTAATGATCGTACTCCCACAATTTTTACGCCTTTATTGTCTTCATTCACCATGATAATGCTTGGAAAACCACGGACACCCAATCTACCTGCTAACTCAAAATCCTGTTCTAACAAATCTTGTGCCGATTCAAGAGCAGCATCCGCTACAATTTCTTCGCCATTTAAACCAATTTGATTAACGATTTCAACTAAAACTTGATCCTCCCCAATATTCTGATTGAAGGCGAATACCGCTTCCCTTGCCCGACGTAAGAACTCATTTTCTTTACCTGGATATTTACTTTGAATAACCTTGTATACTCTAGATGGCGGGTAAGAAGAAAGAATCGGATTATTTGTCCACAAAGAACCATCGATAGGCATACGTGAATGTAAACCGACTTCTCTCCAATGCTCCGCAACATCTGAAGGCTTTTGAATGCCATTAGCGGCATCAGCAAAACCATTCCAGCTAGAAAGCAAACCACCCATAATCGTCTTCACGTTAAAATATTGACCATACTGCAGTATGAAACGATTGAGTACCGGCTCAAGCGCCCAACAGTGGGAACAGATCGGATCTGTTGCGTAGTACAGCGTAATTTTTGGGGACAGTTGATTAAAGTCGATCATTTCCATTTGCTCTTCATCCCCAGGCCCACAGACACCGGTTTTCAGATCACACATCATATTAGAATTATTCATATATAAATCACCTTTCGTTGGAGAATCAAAGGGGCCTCTTGTAGAAGTTCTTTGTATGGGAGTATTATAATACCAATACAAATTCAAACAAGTACGTTTATTTTTAATACTAAGTATCTTTAACAATACTATTGGATGGGAGTTATATATGAAATACGAATTTAGACTTGACCAATTATGTCCTGCATCCTTTGCGTTCAATGTAATCAGCGGTAAGTGGAACCTCCCGATCCTAGCCATTCTTAGTGAGAACGACAACATACGTTATAACGAGTTAAAAAGAAGATTGCACGGTATAACAGGAAGTACATTAACCAACTCATTGAGGGATCTCATAGAATATGGAATTATTCATCGGGAGCAATATAACGAAGTGCCACCGCGAGTTGAGTATTCTCTGACTTCATCTGGGAGAGAATTAGTGCCTTTAATTGAATCCGTTGTTGAATGGGGACAAAGAAATATTGGGGCGAAGGATAATTCTTAGGGTCTCTAAGTGTAATTAACATTTTCTGCTTTGATACATCTTTGTGCATGTGTTATTATAAGTTTAATAAAGACCAAGTGCTGAGAACACTTGGTCAGTACAATTGGCTTGGATGGTTTATTCCCTTCTAAGTTAACGGAATAAAATCCCACCTTCGGCGTTCAAATCCTTGGGGTGGGATTTTATTTTTTCTTGTTGTTATTGCTGATGTATGTTAAAAGAGCAAGGATAAACATTCCAAATAGGAACATAATCGTTATTGCATCTTTTACTTCCATGGCTTCACCTCCCTTCGAAGGGAAACCATGCCCACCCAAGATTCAATTGTTACCTATATTTTATATGTATTTTCTTCTACGTACAAGTGTTCTAATGTTAATATTTCACATAATTTCAAACCCACATTACTTCGATGTAACTTTCTTAGTTCATGACCTCCAACAAGCAGCTGAGCTTCCAGAGGATGTGCCACACCTCAATAAATTAGCCCCCAAGCTTCCTATACTTCTAATGTATATTCTTCACACTTATTACTGCTTTTGTTCTCTTAAAATATTGCAATTCTATATAGTCATCTACATTTATATCTTTCATCCGATCATTCTTAAATGTGAATTTTCTATCCATACCGTTATCAACGATAATTACAATTATATTCCGAACTTTAGATTTCACTCGCCCTCGAAGAGTTACATTGTCTTGCTTAGCCAGATCCAGAGAGATTACAATTGCAATAAAAACCAATATCGGGAATGGAAATATTTGCAACACAACTAGCCAAGGAGGTCTTTCCAGCACTCTACTAACGTATATTTGCATTAAATTTAAAGCGATCATTAAAAGTAAAATACATAAAAATAACTGAAGAGATCTTTTTGTCATTGTATCCTGCATCCACTTTCTCCTTTCAGAGTTTAGTGTTATTTCAGCATATTTTACATTTGGTTTGCTACCATTCTATTAAATTCTTTGAACCTAGTGCCTTGATAAGTTAATTCTCCTTGATCACCGATTGAGATTAGTCCAAATTCATTAGCTTTTATATGTAATTCTATTCGGGTTTGATCTTCGAACTCGAAGGTTATGTAGTAATTTGTATTGGCGCTTGAATCGCCAGATCCTCCCCAGACTTCGGTTCTTTTATCAGTAACCTTACATCTCTTTCTCGTAACTTCTGCTGCATTGTTTGCACCCCAAGTTGATACCCCCTTAATTATTACGTAAGCAAAAGTACCAAACACTATCGTAATTAATAATCCACCGAATATTTTGAAAAATAACGGTATTTCGTTAAAAAAAGAATTTGATTGATGAAAATCACTCATATAATCCCCTCGTTCTTTTGATTTAAAAATCCCTAAACATTCGCTAAGCTTACATGATGTTCTCCCTGCTCTCAATGGACAGCGTATGCTCATTTGCTCCTTTTTAAATTTACCATATATTCCCGTTTATTCAAGTACCTTTTTCTTAATTTGTTCAGACAAAAAAGACAGAGGGTGCTGAATAGCCCCCTCTGCCCTAACGTTTATTCCCGAATCTCCAAATGCATATACGAAGGCGCTTCGTCCCAAGGAACGCTATATCCCGCCCCCTTCGCACAGAACATAGAGCTTGAGGTGTACTCCGGATCAGCGCTGCGGTCGTATCCAATCTGTGCGATGACCTGAGCTGTGTTATGACATGGCTGATAACCGCCTAACTTCATCGAGATCGCCCCCTTGCCCTTTGTGAATGAAGCAAGCTCTACTGCATAATGCATCCACGTCGCAACAGGCGCACGTCCTTGAATAACCATCGATTCGCCTAACATTTCTGGCGGGTCAAATTCACCATGAGCCTGCTGTATATCCGACATTACACGTCCGATAAGCTCTGCATCGACTTTGATTTTGAATTGATAATAAGGTTCTAGTAGAACTATGTTCGCTTGCTCCAAGCCCTGTCGCAGTGCCCGCAGTGTCGCCTCTCGAAAGTCACCACCATGAGTGTGCTTCTGATGTGCTGCCCCAGTTATAAGCGTTACATGCAGATCGGTGACGGGAGAACCGGTTAGAACTCCACGATGGTCCTTTTCAAGTAAATGCTGACCGACGAGATGCTGGTACCCTGTGCTGAGCTGCTCCACATGGCATGTACTGCGATATGTAATTCCCTCACCACGCTTCGCAGGCTCCATCTTGAGATGCACCTCTGCATAATGCTTCAGCGGCTCAAAATGACCACAACCAATCACAGTCTCTGCAATTGTTTCTTTGTATAGTATCTCTGGCTTCGAAAACGATACCTTGAGCTGAAAACGATCTAACACCACCTGCTGAAGTACCTCTAGCTGAATCAATCCCATCACATGAACATGAATCTCCTCCAGCTTGTCCTCCCATGTCACATGCAGGGTAGGATCTTCAGCTTGCAGGATCATGAAGTAGCGCAGCACTTCTCTAGCTGACTTTTCCGCACCGAACACGACTTTGGATTGTAGCGCCGAGACAAGACGGGATTCTACTCGATCTGTATTATCACCTATGCCCAGTCCAATGGCTGCATCGGTTAGGCCTGTAACGGCAACAAGCTGTCCCGCGGAAGCCTCATCGCATGAAGTATATCTCACGCCATGGTAGACACGAATCGAAGTGATTTTCTGGCTTAACTCCTCATGTTCTGAAGTGTTATAGCTAAGATCCTCCCGCATCTGCATTTTTCCAGCTAGAATCTTCATAAAAGTCAGCCTTGTTCCTTGCGGCTCATGACGTACCTTATATACCCGTGCAGCGAATGGTACGTCTACTTCATAAGTCGATTCCATTAGTAGTTGCATCGTCTGCATCCATTCCGCAATCCCCTGATCCAATAGTGCTGCTCCACTCATAACGGGAAAAATCCCTCGCTCTTTAACTAGTTGTTTCAGCGTAGCCACTACCTGCCCAGGATCAATGTTGTCTTCGAGATATGCCTCCATTAAGGCTTCATCTCGCTCAGCAACGGCGGTGATGACCTCTTCAGGCAACATACTCTCATCTAGGTCTTTTGCCAAATACAACATATCTGGCGAAAATTGCTGCCTTAACGCTTCAAGCACACGCTGGACGTCAGCACCGGTACGATCTATTTTGTTAATAAATATAAAAGTCGGTATGCCATATTCCTGTAGCAATTGCCAGACCGTCTCGGTATGCCCTTCAATGCCCTCAACAGCACTTAAGATGACTACCGCATAATCCATGACCTGTAAAGCACGCTCCATCTCAGCTGAGAAATCAACATGCCCAGGTGTGTCAATGAGCTGATACGATTGTTCGTTATATTTCATCACCGCCTGGTCAGCAAAAATCGTTATCCCCCGTGCCCGCTCCATCTCATGACTATCCAAAAAGGCATCCTGATGATCGACTCTCCCCCGAGTCTTAATTCCAGAAGCATGGTATAGGAGCTGCTCTGCGAAGGTTGTTTTGCCGGCATCAACATGTGCTAGCAGTCCGATGGTGATTGGTGATGCTTCTGACCCTTTATAATACATATTTCTACCATCCATTCAGTCAGTCTGTTATATAAGAATCGTAGCCGAAATCTAGTAGCTTGTACAGAATCTCTCAACATCGACAGCATGCGGTAGCGCCCGAAGATCCATAGTCTGCAATGACATAACCATCCTCGATGAAGAATTTCGTACAATATGCAAGAAAGGCACTAGACAAACTAATGAGATGATGATCATGTCCCTATTAACTTATTATAAAAAACCGGTAACCCTTAACAGAAAGGATTACCGGTTCAATGAATAGTTAGTTGTTGTGATTTTTCATTTTAAATGAGAATTCTCTTTAAAAAAACCTTGAAAAATAAGGAGGACTGTTTCATTTTAATTGAGAAATTAAAGATCTGCTTGCCAGTACCCATCTAATATGCATTTATTATTTATACATTTTTTGAATATTATGCATATCCAATAACCGCGAACGAATCTTTCCTACATGCTTCTGAACGAATTAGATTATTTTATTTCATTCGTAGATTCCATTATTACTGATGACAGTCTTGTACCAATAAAATGATTTTTTCTTCTTGCGCTCGAGCGTACCGCTTCCATCATTCTCCCGATCCACATAAATGAAACCATAACGCTTCTTCATCTCTCCCGATGATGCACTTACTAGATCGATACATCCCCATGGCGTATAACCCCAAAGCTCTACTCCATCTTGAACAGCTTCCTGCATGGCTAGCACATGCTTTTCCAAATAGTCAATTCGATAGTCATCCTGGATCGTACCATCTTCAGCTACCTCATCCGATGCACCAAGTCCATTTTCAACAATAAATAATGGTTTTTGATAGCGATCATATAATGTATTCATCGTAATCCGGAGTCCTAGTGGATCAATCTGCCATCCCCACTCACTCGCTGGCAAGTTTGGATTTTTCAATGTCTTGAATACATTCCCCTCGGTTTCAGCCTGCGTTTCAGGTTTGCCGCTGATACAGCGACTTGAATAATAAGAAAAGGAAACATAGTCCACAGTATGCTTCAAGATGTCTAGATCACCTTCTGCAATTTCCAGGTGAATATCATGCTCCACGAAGAAACGTTTCGTATAGGTTGGGTATGCGCCACGTACTTGTACATCTGTAAAGAAAAATTGCTCACGATCCTTCCCAATAGATGCCCACACATCTTCCGGTGCACATGTAAATGGATATACATTTCCTGCTGCCAGCATACAGCCAATTTGATTCGTTGGATCGATCTCATGAGCCAATTTTGTAGCCGCTGCCGAAGCAACCAACTGATAATGTGCGGCCTGGTATTTTACCTGTTCCTTGTTCTCACCATCCTTGAACACAAGACCTGCACCAAGAAACGGTAGATGAAGCAGCATGTTAATCTCATTAAATGTAATCCAATATTTCACTCTACCCTTGAAATGGGTGAACAGTGCATTGCAGTATCTAACATAACAATCAATAAGGTCACGATGGCGCCAACCTCCATATTTTTTCACAAGACCTACCGGTGTATCAAAATGGTTGATAGTAACCAACGGCTCAATGCCATATTTATGCAGCTCATTGATCACATTATCATAGAACTGTAGTCCTGCTTCATTCGGTTCAAGCTCGTCCCCATTCGGGAATAAGCGCGGCCAGGAGATCGATAGACGGAACACTTTAAAGCCCATCTCTGCCATCAACTGAATATCTTCTTTGTAATGATGAAAGAAATCTATAGACTCATGACTCGGATAAAATTCGTATTTCCCTTCATTGGCTAACGCAAATGCCCCATCCACCATACATTTCATTCGATCACCTTTCGAAGGCAGTAAATCAACTAAGGATAACCCCTTCCCTCCAGCTTGATAAGCCCCTTCTGTTTGATTCGCTGCAGTCGCGCCGCCCCATAGAAAATCCTCCGGTAACTTCATCATTGTTGTTCTCCTCCTATATAGTTTCTTTTTATTAGTTCGGGATTACCTGAATAAGGTCATCAGTATAGTTGACTGTCGTATCATTTAAACCATTAACTTCCTTATAATCAAACGTGTTCACAATAATGAGCGGCGTAACAATGGAATAGCCTGCTTTTTTAATTTTGTCTATATCAAACTCAATTAATAGCTGACCCTTCGTCACACGATCCCCAGCTTTAACCTTAGTAGAGAATCCGTCACCTTTCATTTTCACAGTGTCCTTACCGATATGAACCATCAATTGCGCACCACTGTCAAGCGTTAATATAATCGCATGGCCTGACCAATACACCGTCTCAACCAACGCATCTGCTGGAGCATATAACTTACCTTCTGTTGGCAGGATTGCAATACCTTTACCCATGGCCTCAGATGAGAAGGCTTCATCATCCACATCCGCTAGCTTAACGACTTTACCTTGCAGAGGACTACCAATAATCGCCTCTTGTAATTGTAATGTAGCCTCTACAACTTCTGTAGCATCCGTTGAAGTTACTGTTGCTGGAGTACTATTCACCGATCCGGTTACAGTAGCTTCTGTTACTACAGCAGGTACATCATCTTTGTACAAGATATACGTAATCACAAACGCAATCACAATCGTAACTACAGACACACCAGCCATCTCAATTACCTGTGTTATGGAATTGCTTGCAGTATCAATGTACCCAGCGAAACCGAAGATTCCCATTCCACTCAAACCGTACAATTTAAGTCCTAATGTCATGGCACCCGCTCCACCAACTGCTGCCGCAATACAGCTAATAATAAACGGCTTCTTACGCGGTAATGTTATACCATAGATCGCAGGCTCAGTTACACCAAAGATACCGGAGAACATTGCTGGAATAGCTATTGCTTTTAATTTTTTATCTTTTGTCTTGAAGTACATCGCGAGTACAACCGCCGTCTGTGCAAAAGTTGCACTGAATATAGCAGGAAGAATGGTGTCATTCCCTAATGTCATTATATTGTTAATGGCAATTGGGATGATTCCCCAGTGTAATCCGAACATTACGAATACTTGCCAGAAACCTCCGAGCAATAGACCAAAGAGAATTGGACTGAAATCACCGAGCGCAAGTGAACCTTGACCAATCAAATTAGAAGCCCATGTTGTAATCGGTCCAATGACAATTAACGTTAAAGGAATCGTAATAATCAAAGTTACTAGCGGTACGAAGAACATTTTTATGACGCTTGGAGAAATTTTCTTGGCCCATTTCTCGATCTTAGAAGCAAACCATACAGCAACAATGACAGGTACTACTGTGGATGAATAATTCAGCAGCATAACTGGAATGCCCAAGAAGTCAAAAATCACTTTGGATTCAAATAAGGTTCCGACAAATAACTTTGAAACCCCTTCACCAGCAGCAGCAGTGATGATTGCTGGATAGATCATAGCTGCACCGATAGCAATCCCAGTAAATTCACTAACCTTAAATTTCTTCGCAGCTGTAAGGCCTAGGAATATAGGCAGGAAGTACATTACAGAATCGCCAATGGCATATAACATCTGGTATGTCCCACCGGTTTTCTCTAATACACCAATTGCACTCAGAAGCGCAAGTACACCCTTGAGAATACCTGTAGCAATTAATACACTCAGAATTGGAGTGAATAATCCAGAGATCATATCAATAAACCGATTAAGCAGGTTCTGCTTCTTCTCAGGTTCTGCCTCTTGTTCTACATCATTCGATGGAGCAATGCTAAGTCCAAGACCCGCCATAACTTCTTTAAATACATCTGGAACGTGATTGCCAATAACGACTTGATATTGCCCACCACTCTGGATCACTGCCAGAACACCATCCGTTTTTTTCAATATTTCCGTATTCGCTTTACCCTCATCTTTCAATTTGAACCGTAGTCTCGTAACACAGTGTGCCAGAGATACCACATTACTTTTTCCACCTACATTATCAATAATTGTCTTTGCAAGGGATTCGTATTTACCTGCCATAACAGTTCCTCCTTAATGAATTACGCATATTCCATCTCTCTTGTTGCTTATTGTTAAACGCTTACTGTTTACTGCTTACTCATATCTTATCCGATTTTGTCAGCGCTTTCTTTCCATTGCTTATCTACTTTTTAGGCAAAAATTGATTTTTATCTATTCTGTTTCTATATCAAAGAAAAGAAACCTTACTACCACAATGAAGTGGAGTAAGGCTTCTTTTGTTCTAGTTCGTTGTAAAATGTGCTTTCGTATAATCAACAACACTAGTGCTATCTTTACTTCGAAATCGGTACTGTAGCGGTGTCGTCTCATAAATTTCTTTGAAATCGCGGATAAAGGACTTATTATCTCCAAAGCCACATTCATTTGCAATATCAGTCATCGTTAAGTCGGACTCCACCACCAGATTTCGTGCATAATACAAGCGAATACGGGTCAAATATTCTTTGTAACCTATTTTCATATATTTTTTGAAGCTTCTTGAGAAATGCTCATCACTGAAGCCAAACTCTTGCGCTATTCGCCCTAAAGTCAAATTTTCAGGGTAGTGCTCATTAATATATGAGATTATTCTTTTATATCGCTCAGCGTATTTTTCCGAATAGATCTCTGGCGCCGCTTCTTTCTCTACCTTGAAGTTCAGCAGTAATGTGTGCAATATCTCATACATTTCACTATGGAGCAGTAAATTATAAAATTCATCCCGATTGTGAAAAATATGAAGTGAGGTATCTAGTGCCTTGATTAGCTTCTGATAACTGTCATGTGTACGATCGAGAACAAAGCGAATGTTATCAATTTCCGGATAGATCTCCTTCAGAAAATCATACGCAAACAGCATGGAACAGCCTGCCCGCTTGCCAACAAACTGATATTCATGTGGTATACCACTATGAATAATCTCAACGTCTCCATGTTTCAAATTTTTGGTCTCTCCATTTACCCAAAGTGTCATATCTCCACCAAGAATATAAAGAATTTCTATACTGCGATGCCAGTGTCTGGGGATCTTGGGATTCATCTTTTGCACGACTCGATGTGAAAAAATTTTCAGTGGAAAACTCTCTGACATACGATTGATCTCATAAACACCACGTTCCATAGCAACCTCCTGGAAAATTCAGACAAGCTAAAACGCCTTCGGCGTCCTTTTAGGACGGTAAGCGTTTATGCGAGAATTATAAGGATAAAGTATATCGTGAAACTTATACTTTCTTATAATTTTAGAAAACCTATATCGAAGCCTATACATAGATGAGCGGCCTTTGAATCTGAAAGCATCTGTTCCTATACATCACTCCTTACGTTTCCTAATCGCCTTATTGGTACAATTTCTATCCAGCCCGTTAGCAATCGACATCATCAGCTTGATCCGGTTGGCCTGATTCACTACGCTGACGCCGGCATCATAGTCGATGACAGCGATGTTTGCGCCGGGATACAACTGCTTCAGCCCCTTGGCCAACCCTGCTTAATCCAGCGCCACTTTCACCGGTTTGCGGTACATTTCAAGATAGGAGATCAACATCCGCTGCTCAATTCCGCCGTTGAGATAGACCGGACTTTTACCATTTATATATTTTGTCTGGGGAATCGGCCATTCATTCTATAGGTGGTTTCCCACTCCTAGCGTCCAGGGTTTCTCCATGATAGCTTGCTGCTTTCACTCTTTACCTACAACGTCTTCAAAGGAGCTTAATTTACACATTTCAGAAAGCTTATTTGTATTAAAAACTACGTCTGCTGACATCGCCGCAATTTCCTCTGTAGCTGCCGCCTGACTCTCCGAGGACAGGCTTGTTTTGACAATCTGTTCGGTGATCGTCTTAATCGCAAGATTCATTTCTTTGAGCAAGGCTTCAACTTTTTCGGCTGAATGCTGACTCATGTTAGACAATTTACTCATTTCTTGGGCGACAAAATTAAAGCCGCTGCCCGCTTCACCCGCTCTTGCCGCCTCAATCCGGGCATTCAATGAAAGAAGCTGTGTCTGCGAGGAAACGTTCTTAATGGATTGAATAATTCCATCAATTTCGTGGATATTATTATTGCTCTGTTCACTGAAAACCAATGTCTTATTAATAAAACCAGATAAATCCTGGCTACTTGAAGCAATGTCTCCAATCCCCTCATTCAACTGAGACATTGAAGAAAGTAAGGTTGACGCAACTTCTTGTATGTTGTTCTCTAGCTCCAAGTTTTTGACCAGAATTACAATCCCGGCAACCTCAGATTGCTCATCGAGAACAGGAGTTACCATCCCTTTGGCAGGTAAGCCATAGGCGTGAGGCGGAGTGAGCGAAACGAAAGATTTTTTTGACCTTATTACTTTTTCAATTCCTTCGTTAACATCAACTTTCATTCCAACCTCGAAACTGGTTTTCAGCTTAATTCCATCTGCCTTTGCTAAAACATTCATTGTAGGAACGTCGATAACTGCAACTGCAACTGCAACGTCCTCCCCCAACACCTCTAAAAAATTAGGAAGTGTTGCAATAAAGGCATGAAGATTTTTGATGTGCATACTTATCTGCTCCTACTTAGTAATGTTTTTGAAGATCAGATCATTAACTCTACCGAGCTCTCACTTACTTCTAAATATCTACCGATATGGAGTAACTTTTCTATTCTGGCATTTACCAAGTCATCAACTGGAATTTCATTTACATAATTGAGATGTTTATTAATATATTTTTTAATGGTATCTGCTTGGACTTCAAAATCCTTGTGTGCCCCACCACTTGGTTCGGGAATAATTTCATCAATTATTCCGTACTCCATTAGATCGTTAGAAGTTATTTTTAAAGCTTCAGTGACTTCTGACACCCTCCCTGCATCCTTCAATAATATTGACGCAGCAGCATTTGGAGATGCCACAGCATATAATGCGTTTTCCAGCATTAACAATCGATCTCCAACACCTAAGGCTAAAGCACCTCCGCTTCCTCCCTCACCAATGACAATATTTATAATTGGAACCCTTAACTTCGACATTTCAAGAAGATTTATTGCTATTGCTCCAGATTGCCCCCGCTCTTCGGCAGCCATCCCGGGATAAGCACCAGGAGTATCAATAAACGTAATTATTGGTCTTTTAAATTTCTCAGCTTGTTTCATTAATCTTAAAGCCTTGCGGTATCCTTCTGGGTGGGGCATACCAAAATTCCGTTTTAAATTATCTTTCATATCTTTACCTTTTTGATGACCAATTACAGTGACCGTATTTCCATTAAATCTAGCCAACCCGCCAACAATAGCATCATCATCACCAAATAATCTATCACCATGTAATTCAATGAATTTTTCAAATATTCTATTAAAGTAATCTAAAGTCGATGGTCTCATTGGATGTCTAGCAATTTGCAACCTTTGATAGGCCGATAAACTCTTGTATATCTCTTCTTCAACCTTGTTATAGCGATCTTCTAATCTTTGAACTGCTTCCCTTAAATCATATTTTTTTTCAACAGCAAATGATTTAAGTTCATTAATCTGTCTTTTTAATTCTATTAATGGCCGTTCAAATGGCAGTTCATATGACATATAAAAGCACCTCTTAGGATCTTGACTTTTGGATAAATTAAGATTTTGTTGTGCCGTTTGAATTAATATGTAAATCTATAATATCAATTATTGAATCTCTTAGATTTCTCCTATGAATTACACCATCTATTTGACCATGTTCTAGATAAAATTCAGCGGATTGGAAGTCTGGTGGAAGTTTTTGTTGGATGGTTTGCTCAATGACTATCCGCCCCGCAAATCCAAATGTAGCACCTGTTTCAGCAAAGATATAATCCCCTAACATCGCGAAACTAGCAGAAACACCACCAAATGTTTGATCAGTAATAATTGAAATGTATAATCCGCCTGAGTCGCTAAATCGCCCAATTGCAGCGCTTGTTTTCGCCATTTGCATTAAACTAAAAATGCTTTCCTGCATTCGGGCTCCACCAGAGGTAGAACAGATAATTAATGGAACTTTTAACTCCTGTGCTCTATTTACAGCTCTAACAATTTTTTCTCCTACTACTGAACCCATCGTGCCTGTAAAAAAGTCATAACTTAGCAAAGCGATACTCACAGGGAAACCTCCAAGTTTACCCTCACCTGTTATGATTGCGTCATTTAACCCGGATGATTGTTTGGCTTTACTAAGTTTCTCCTTATACCCTACAAAATTAAGCGGATCATCAGAAGTCAAAGCTCCATCAATTTCCTTCAATATACCCTCATCTAAAAAAAATGATATTCTCTCTCTGGCAGTTAAACGAAAATGATAGCTGCATGAGCTACACACATTTAGATTCTTCTCCAATTCCTTTGTATAGAGGATAGAATTACATTTCGGGCACTTTTTCATTAAACCGTTAGGAATAACATTTTCTCTTTTTCTTTTAATCTCTTGACGTTGTGGTACAACGGCATATTTTTTTTTATTGGTAATAAAATCTCTGAATGAAATAATACTCACCTCACTAGTTGAACTTCTACCACGCACCTTCTGGATCACAATCACCAGACTTTCGCCCTTTAGGAACGAAGTATAAAATAAGATTAGGTTCTGTTCAATAAACAAAAGGGGCAAATATGTCGGTTACGGAACATCTTTATTAATTGTGTTGAAAAATATAGAAGCCAGTCCAAATAAAAATGCAGACCGATTTATCATTAAATCGACTGCCTTCTTAATTTATAACTAACAAATTAAAATATCTTCTTTCTCCATAGTGTCAATCCGATCCAAATAACCAGAATCAATGCTATTATCAATGTGATAATCCAAGAGATAGGATCCTTATCAGCAATAGGTAAGACCACATTCATACCAAAGAAACTAAATACAAGTGTAGGCAGAGTTAAAAAAACTGTAAATATCGTAAGAGTCTTCATTGTATTATTCAATTCATTTGATATTAGTGAAGAATATGACCCCGTAATACTGTCCAAAATTCTTGTATATAATTCTGTGGTCTCAATACCTTGATTAATTTCAATTCTTACATCTTCTAAAAGATCTTTGTCATCCTCATATAACTTTACGGAATTGTAACGGAATATTTTGGTGACTACATCCGCATTAGCCCTTAATGATGTGAGAAAATAAACTAAACTTTTCTCAATATCCATTAGGTCGTAAAGTTGCTTGTTCGTTAATGAATCACGCAAATGACTCTCTATTTTTAGGCGTTGTTTGTTAAGTAATTTTAATTTTTCTATATATTGAGTTGCGATTGACAATAATACCTCTAATGCAAAACGATTTTTCATAGTGGTGTTAACATTCTTCTTGATTAAATTTTCTAAAGGGCTTGTTGATTGGTTGCAAACCGTAACAATGTAATCCTTTCCTAAAATAATACCAATAGGAATGGTAATATAAGAAACAAATTGTTGGTTATTAACGTCAATAATAGGAAAATCATTAATAATTAATGTGCAATTCGTATCTTCGTCATATTGAATCCGAGCACTTTCTTCTAAATCTAAAGGATCTTCTAAAAATTCGATTGGGATATTATAAAGTTGAGATACCTCTTGAATTTCTTCTTTTGACGGTGCGGTAATATTTATCCAGCAATTCTTTTCGAATTTATCTCTGATTTCCAGCATTCCATTACGAGCGGATTTATAGGTAGTCAACACCATATATCACTCCCTTCTATTACTAATCTTAAGTTAAGAGTGTTGGCAAGTACCAACAGTGTACTTCTTTTTCTTTCTTTTGGATGAAGTCCTTCCGCATCTCTATGAGGAGTATTTAGGTGAAGATGAGGTATAATTTTATCCACTCCCCATAAAAAAATACCTCCTAATAAAAATCCAAATGCACCCTAATTTGATTAGAATCAAAATGCTTTACGGTAGAATAATTTTGGTTTTAATCAAAAAACAGTATATTATTTATTAGTTCCACCAAAATTAAGGCAAAAAAACGCTAAGCCTTCATTTATGGACGACTTAGCGTTTGTTTACCCTAAACCCCAATAATCGGAACTTTCACTAATCTCTCAAGGGAATTACTGGTACCAGAAGGAAAGAATCATACTGTCCACCAGTATAAACCTTATGCGTTCCTTTGTTCACTGTATCTTTGTGTTCATAACCTCTTGAGATTGTTGGGTTGTCATCGACAACGAGGTCGCTGCCTTTTAGGACTAACACCAGACTTTCCCCACTCTTGAGGAATACGCTTGAAGGCAATATTTCAATTTCTACTGGCACGATCTCGCCTTCGTTAAGCTTCAACAATCTCTTGTGCTTAAGTACAGGTTGAGATGGAGTAGATTTCTCAGTATCCAGCTCTCTATGGGAAACTCTTAGCCATCCGCTAGACACCTGACCATTTTCAAGATGGTTAAAGTCAGGCATGAATACTTCATTGCCGCGTTTGTCGTATTTCTTAACACCTACAAATAGATCCATATCATCCGTGTCATCCGTGGAGACCCACAGCTTAAGCTTCATATTACCGGTGACTTCCATGTCCTCGTCGGCTGTAAATTTAAACCGCAAATCACTGTTTTGAGTCTGACCAGGCTCAGCAATATAAGTGAGTTTGGAATCGTTCTGAACAGGTGTTTGTTGCAAGGACATTTCTTCGCCATTCAAATAATATTCGGAATATTTGGTTTGTGGAATCGGCCATTCATTCGCATTGCGAATATGTCCCTTATAAAATTTCTCAGGAACCTCATAACGTACCCGAGGTGTATCCATCCAATCATTCTCAATGCCCTTCAGGAAATAATCGAAGAAATCCTTCTGCTGTTCCAGCGATTCACGCAAATAGTAGGTTTCCCATTCTTTGCGGTTATGAACCAGCAACCACTTGTTATCGGATGAAGACTGTTTATAGCCTTCAAAGGTTCCGCGGTTATGCAACCCTTGGGTGGACCAGCTCGCGGCAACAAACATAGGTACCTTGATATCGGACAATGTAACTTCTCTTTCTTCCCAATGCTCATCGAGTAACGGATGTTCTTTTTGTTCCGCTACCATAGGTTCGATGTTGTTATTTGGCCAGCGGGTATGATGCAACTTCTCGAAATCAGAGGAGAACAAGGTTTCTGGTATTCCACCGTGGAAGTACCATTCCCGGTACAGGTCAGAAGTTCCTTCCCAAGGGATGATCGCTTTCAAATGAGGCGGATTCATAGCAGCTACCCGCCATTGCGTCATAGCTAGATAGGATACACCGTTTAGACCTACGTTGCCATCGCTCCACTCCTGAACGCCAGCCCATTCGATGATTTCATAATAATCTTCCGTTTCCGTTTTCGTCCAAGGATAAAGGTCACCTTCGGAATTTGAACTGCCGCGCGTTGCGATTTTAACCAATACATAATCGTTTGGCACCCAGTAACCTGGATCCGGTGACTCAAATGGCGCATAAAGAGAGGTAACGATCGTACCTACTGTAGGCCATACTTGACGAAATATTTCATAAGGAGGTAGACCATCTTTATTATATGGATCCATGCTCATAACCACTGGGAACTTCCCAGGCTTGTTCGGACGGAATACATTGACGTAGACAGTGACCCCATCCCGCATTTTGAGGGGAACATCTTTTTCCATGATGACTTCTTGATTACCGTAATGCGCAGTAGTCATGACTATGTTGTTCAAGCCTGGTTTAGTGTCATTGGGATGTGTTGGTTTCAGATCAGGTCGGCCTAGAAATTTGTTCATTAGTATTACTTCCCTTCGATTATAAATTAATTGTTGTTATTATTCGGTAAATTTTGTTGTATTTATCCATCATAGATGTTAAGTTATATGAATAATAACGAACAACCTGTTGTTTATTACACTTCGAAGTATAGGATAAGATTAAGTTCTAATCAATAATCAAAAATGGTGAATGTGTTGGTTACGGAACACCATTAACAGTTGTGTTGGGAAAAAATAAGGAGGGATTGGATTGGCTAATAATAATCTTGATTTACGTGTCATTCGGACAAAGGAATCGATTCGACAAGCACTTGTAGAGTTAATTAATGAAAAAGGTTTTGATGCACTTACAGTTAAAGACATAACAACTAAGGCGAATATTAATAGAGGTACATTTTATGCGCACTATCAAGACAAATTTGATTTAATGACTAAATGTGAGGAAGAAATTATGCTTGATATGTCCACAATTACTAAGCAAAAATACCCAAGTGTTATAGCCGCACTCGAAACTGACTCTGAGACGTTAATGCCATTCTCCTTTACCGTTTCATTATTTGAGTATTTAAATTTAAATAGTGGATTTATGAAAGCTGTGTTAGGTCCAAAAGGGGATTTAACATTTCAAACAAGATGGAAGGAATTCATGTGGAAAACACTCTATGGAAATAATCCAACCGCATTTATGAAGGAAGAAAATCTTCTTGTTCCAGGGCAATATTTAGCTGCTTATATGGGAACTGCAATCATAGGGGTTATTCAAAAATGGCTCGAAAGTGGCACGAAAGAATCCCCTCTAGAAATGGCTCGTATCCTAACTACCCTTACGGTTAATGGTCCCTTATTTGCAGCTGGTTTAAAAAAATAATGACTTCATACAAAGCGCCGCCAATACCTAAATAAGGGATGGCGGCGCTTTTTCTAAATATTACATATGTTCTATACAATAAATGAATACGAAGCTCTTATGATATCCACATATACAAAAAGACAATTTAACAGGACTTTGTTTATAGGATATAGTCATCTCATAACAAAGAAAGGAGCTACAATTATGGAACAAAAACTTGCACGCTCTGTCTCAATTATCGGTACCAGCACTCTTCCTCAGAGGTACTTTGATGATCCTATGTATGAAGGCCTTTCCATTTATGAACTTTGGGCTTGTGCCTGTCATCAGGCAATGGAGGACGCCGGGGTTAAACCTCGCGACGTTGATAAAATAGTATATTCACAGATGGCCAATTATGTAACTGCTGGTAATGTGCTAGGCATGGTAGGAACTCTGGAGGAATGGATCGGTCTGGCTGGAAAGCCTATCATTCATATCGAACAGGCTTGCGCCAGCGGCTATATTGCTTTTATGGAAGCATGTAATGCTGTTGCATCTGGCAAATGTGACATTGTCTTGGTTGCAGGAATTGAAACCCCGAAACACTTCAATGCAAGAAATCAACCAGCACATATGATACGTCCTATTGCTGAGTATGAAGAGTGGTGGTCACCAGGTAGAGCTTTGTTTGACACTACTTATTATCGTTTTGACGGTGTTAGCGATAACTTGCTTACTGATGAGCAGGCAAGACTCTATATGAAGAATTATGGCGTTTCTGAAGAAACCATTGATGACACCTATAACGCTATGGCAGTCAATCTTCGTCGTAATGCTTCGCGGAACCCTCGTGCCGCTGAAAGACGTGAGTTTGCAGAAATCGCTAAAGAAAATGGTTTTGACGATGTTATGGAATACATGAGATCTGAGGAGCACAATCGTAAGATCACTCGCTTTATTCGCAAAAGAGGCAGTGTTCTTCACAATGTAGCTGCCGGAGCTATCGTTGTGTGTTCTTCTGATATCGCTAAGAAGTTTAGTCAGAAACCGATTGAGGTTATCGACTTCGCGAGCTCATCTAATACACAGAGATTCCCTTACTGTTTCCATCAGATGAATGTAGATGTTCGTGATGCCCTTTACAAAGACGACATTGATCCTAATGAACTTGATTTAATGATTACTACAGTTATGACTTCGGGTGAGCAGCTCGATAGCGCTGAAGTATTTGGTTATCTGCCTGAAGGTAAGGGTTACCAGTATGAATTAGATGGTAGAACCTGTTTCGATGGGGATAAGCCTATTAACCCGCACGGTGGCGACCTTAGCTTTGGTCATGCCTTTGGTGCTTCTGGCATCAATATGCTTAGCGAAGCTATTCTCCAAATGCGCGGCGAAGCTGGAGACTGTCAAGTCCAAAAAGATGTACAAAAATGCTTGGTACGCGGCATGGGTGGCGGTCACACCACTGTTGGTATCATCCTTGAGAAAAAGTAAGAAGGAGGAATTTAGAAATGTTTAAACTGCGGCCAATTTTGAAAACTTATTATGATGCACTGGAAGAAGGCAAAGTTCTAGGCATGAAATGCCAGGAATGTGGAGATGTTGTATGGCGTCCCCTGCCTACCTGTCAGAAGTGCGGCAGCACTGATTTAGAATGGTTTGATATGGGTGATGAAGCCGTTATCGATGAAATCATCTTTGAAAATACCAATCTGAAGGGCGATTATACCTTCACAAAAGCTAATCAGAATTTCGTAAATAAAGAGCCCTACTGCATTAGCATTGGACACTTCGAAGACGGAAATCAATTTCATGCTGCATTATATGGTGTAAACGAAGATAATGTGGATGAACTGATCAGCTCGTTGCCTCTTACCGCCAAGGTAGAGTTTATTCAGATGGACGGTGGCTTCAAATCCGTTGGATTCAGAATCAAAAATTAGTTAGAATCTCTCTGCTCACAATTCCGGATCTCCGAAACCGGAATTTACAGCCACAATATGTGACTAAGGGCTTGGAAGCCTTCCGCCTTCCAAGCCCTCATTATATCTTGCTCTATTTTGCACCCTGCAAAGTTTACACAGAAATTAGGTCACACTCACGTGAGTTGTTCAGTTCGTTGGAACTCATTAATTCAGATACAAATTCCGGAATGATTGGATTTGTATTATCTTTTTTAAATGCTACTACGAAATCCAAATCGTTATCAATTCCTTCTATGTTCAATACCTTAATATCATAGGTTTCAGCAGGGCTATTTATTTTGTTTGTAGAATGCAGAAAGGTGATGCCTTTGCCTGAACCCACTAAAAGCAATGCTTTTTCTGCATCATTTACGTAATAGGAAGCATTCGGTGAAAATCCATGTTTCATGCATAAACTGGTAGCATAATCTACGGTAAATGGAGAAACTTTACGTTCAAGCATTATAAAATTCTCATTCGCTAATTCCTTCATATCAATAGAGTCATATTTAGATAAACGACAGTTCCGTGGAACTGCGATTTGCAGTTTATTCTCTTGAAGCTTTATACACTCTATATTTGGAATAGAATCAATGCAAGTATTTAATGCAAATACCAAATCGCATTTGTCAAATAGAAGATGATGTCTTAGTTCGGTTGGACTGCCCTGTGAAAGCGAAAAATCAATGCGCGGGTGCTTTTTCGTTATAGATTTCAGCGTATGCTGCATGAGCTTGGTATCAAGAAATCCTTGATATCCTATACTCAGCAATCCCGTTATGTTGCCATCATCATCATCTCCTTGCTTCACAATTTCCCGAATATTATCACATCTTCTTATGATTTCCGTGGCTTCATGCAAAAAGCGACTTCCTTGCTCTGTCAAAGTTAGCGAATGTCTACCGCGCACAAAAAGTTGCACTCCCATTTCTTCTTCAAGGTCTTGTATTTGTCGGCTTAAAGTTGGCTGTGTCACATATAGGTGCTCGGATGCTTTCGTAAAACTTGAGTATTCTGCTACAGAAATAAAATATCTCAAACTCAGTATATTCATACGTAACTCCCTCTCTATGTGAAAAAAAACACAATTAGATGTATCAAACTAAATAAGAATATCAAAGAACCTTACGTAGTTTGATTATATCTAATTTATTGGTTATTAGAAAGGACAAGAAGATGCAAAAGACAAAAAAGAAAATCTATTACGGTTGGTTCGTAGTGCTTGCAGCTTTTCTATGCACTTTCGCTTCAACCGGTTTGATGATTTACTCGTTCAGCTTATTTTTAGTACCGATGTCTGAGTCGCTCGATGTACCGAGGACTTCGATAGCTTTAGCATCGTCAATCTTCACCATCTGCATGGGCGTGGTCAGCGCCTATGTTGGCAACCAGGTCTCCAAGGGCAGAGTAAAGAAGCTGATTCTCATTGGTGTGATTCTGCTAGGAGGCGGAAACGCTCTACTCTCTATCACGAACTCGCTCCCTGTGTACTATATGTGTTATGCACTTGTCGGTATTGGTAGCGCTTTTACGGGACCAGCAGTAACCAGTACCTTGGCGACAGCATGGTTCGATAAACGCCGCGGTCTCGCCACAGGCATTATCAGCTGTGGTGCCAGCGTGTGTGCCATATTCGCGCCATCCTTTCTCGCTACCATAATGGACTCGTCGGGAGTACGGGCTGCTTATCTCGCTAACAGCGCGATCGTAATCGTTCTGCTGCTCATTGCGTTGCTGTTGGTGAAAACGAAGCCTCAGGACATCGGTCTTCTGCCTGATGGGCTTACCCAAGAGGAATTCGAAGCGACACCGCCCAAGAAACGCCCGGTCCTCATTGGACTCACTCGCAATCAGGCCATGAAGACACCTGCCATGATTCTTGTTTGTATCGCATTTGCTGCGCTCGGCTTCGGACAGATCGGCGTCATGCAGAACGCAGCCGCTTATTTAAGCGACCTAACGTTTAACACGAAAACTATAGCATCTGCACTCGGTTTCATTGGTTTATCCGGTGGCGTCAGCACAATCTTCTTCGGATGGTTGTCGGACCGAATCAATCCTAAGCTTGTATTTTGTGTTGGAAACATGCTGTTGCTAGTAGCTACCCTCATCCTCACCTACACTGAGCCGGATTCTGGGTACGGCTGGCTAGTCTCCTATGGCATCCTGTTCGGCTTAGGCATGGGAATCTGGGCTTCTGCTGTTCCCCTCGTCATTATAAAGCTAGTAGGTCCCATGAACTTTGGCGCGATCTGGGGACTCGCTTTTGCTATCCGGTCAATCTGTGGTGATACACTCGGTGTCCCAACGATCTCAAAGATAGCTGAAACAGCAGGGTATAGGGTAGCTTTTTGTGTCGCGATAATCGTCTTCGCCGTATCAGCAGTGCTCATCATCGTTGCAAAGAAGCCGAAGGCGTTCTTAGAGATGCAAGAAGCGGCCGGCCAAGTCAAAAAAGCATAATGGTATCCAGTTTTCTGCCGAGCAATGCTAGATTGCATGCAAAAGCTTAAACCGGATCTTAAAGTCTTCGAGAGTTACATTTAAGTTTATTGATTGGTAAAAGGCCGTGACTGCCCTCTTGCACACAGAAGAAACCCGCTCCGGCCTTTGTAATGGCTGGGCGGGCTTTTATTTAGACAAGTCCCCTTAGTAAAACCAATGGTTAGCTTATTTCAGGGTATCCAGGAGACTCTTAAGCTCCAGATTAGTCTCTAGAATGTGCAGTACAATAGTTAACGCTTCGGCACGGGAAGCCTGCTTGGCTGGAAGGAACATACCATTTCCCACCCCGCTAATGATGCCGACTGCCGCCGCTTGCTCGATCTGCTCCTTATTCCATGTCTTATCCAGATCCGTGAAGCTGGAGGACGCTGCATTAATGCTGTTTAGGTTAATGATCCTGGAGATCATTGCAATAATCTCGGCGCGGCTGATTTCCCGATCAGGCAGGAATGTGCCGTTCGGGTAGCCGGAAATTACACCTTTTTGCTTCAGGGCGGTAATTGAAGCTTCGGCCCAGTGACCGGAAATATCACTTAAGGAGCTTTCGCCAGCGTTGCCTGCAAAGCCAAATACCTTAGCAAGAATCGTAGCGAACTCCGCACGGGTGATGCTTGTATCCGGCTGGAAGCTGCCGTCTTGATAACCAGTAACCAATCCTAACTTCGTAAAGATACCAATGGTGGAGTCAGCCCAATGAGAGGAAGTATCCTTAAATTTCAGCGGTTCCGGATTGGACTTGGCATCCTCAATTTTTTGGGCGAAGCTGGTTAGCACATTGTCAATATAAACGACATTGTCCATGAATTGCACTCCCGGCTGAACGGGCGCTGGTGTTGGTGTTGGTGTTGGTGTTGGTGTTGGTGTTGGTGTTGGCGCTGGTGTTGGCACTGGTGTTGGCGTTGGTGTTGGTGTTGGCACTGGTGTTGGCGCTGGTGTTGGTATTGGTGTTGGTGTTGGCACTGGTGTTGGCGCTGGTGTTGGTGTTGGTGTCCCAGCCTCTCTAGTAAGCGCTTCTACTGCTGCTTTAATTGCTGCTGTTGCTTCAGCCACTTCCTGCTGTGTAACATTCTCCTTTGCAGCTACATCTTTTCCTGCATTCAATTGAACTACTAATACTGCCCAGCTGTCCGCTGTGTAGTCTGCTTCTTTTAATGCTTCTACAGATGCTATTGCATCATTCAGCGCCGTTTTATCAACAACTTGCGGATCTACAGCTACAAGTGCTTTTACTGCTGCTTTAATTGCTGCTGTTGCTTCAGCCACTTCCTGCTGTGTAACATTCTCCTTTGCAGCTACATCTTTTCCTGCATTCAATTGAACTACTAATACTGCCCAGCTGTCCGCTGTGTAGTCTGCTTCTTTTAATGCTTCTACAGATGCTATTGCATCATTCAGCGCCGTTTTATCAACAACTTGCGGATCTACTGCTACAAGTGCTTTTACTGCTGCTTTAATTGCTGCTATTGCTTCAGCCACTTCCTGCTGTGTAACATTTCTCCTTTGCAGCTACATCCTTTCCTGCATTCAATTGAGCTACTAATACTGCCCAGCTGTCCGCTGTGTAGTCTGCTTCTTTTAATGCTTCTACAGATGCTATTGCATCATTCAGCGCCGTTTTATCAACAACTTCTGGATCTACTGCTACTAGTGCTTCTACTGCTGCTTTAATTGCTGCTGTTGCTTCAGCCACTTCCTGTTGTGTAACATTCTCCTTTGCAGCTACATCCTTTCCTGCATT
Source organism: Paenibacillus sp. FSL R10-2734 (assembly GCF_037963865.1). Lineage (NCBI taxonomy): Bacteria > Bacillati > Bacillota > Bacilli > Caryophanales > Paenibacillaceae > Paenibacillus > Paenibacillus sp. FSL R10-2734. Next base: position 5,212,014 of record NZ_CP150170.1, read on the forward strand.
CAATTGATTTACTAATACTGCCCAGCTGTCCGCTGTGTAGTCTGCTTCTTTTAATGCTTCTACAGATGCTATTGCATCATTCAGCGCCGTTTTATCAACAACTTCTGGATCTACTGCTACTAGTGCTTCTACTGCTGCTTTAATTGCTGCTGTTGCTTCAGCCACTTCCTGCTGTGTAACATTCTCCTTTGCAGCTACATCTTTTCCTGCATTCAATTGAGTTACTAATGCTGCCCAGCTGTCTGCTGTGTAGTCTGCTTCTTCTAATGCTTCTACAGATGCTATTGCATCATTCAGTGCCGTTTTATCAACAACTCCTGGTTCCAAGGTGTCAATTGCTATCGGTACCTTTACATCATTGTAAGTAAAATCGCTGATTGTGATATCAATTGCTGTTTGTCCCCCGCCGGAACCTGCATAGAAACCTACAGAAAGATTTGCACTTGCTGCCAAATTTGCATTTGTAGTAGTTTGGGGTGTTCCTTTGTTGGTAATTGCTGTCCAATTCACACCTTCATAGCTATAGGAATTAATAAATGTATTTCCAACTTTTTGAATCTTAACGTAAACATCATTATTATAATTATCATCTGCGTTGTAATATTCAGAGGTAGCTCCTGAGGCGGTTGACATTACGCCGAACGCCTGAGGGTGACTTCCCATGATGCCGCTATGATAACGCCGTCCTGCTGCTACCGATGAGCTATTTGGATTCGCTTTATTAAAGACTGTTATAAATCCACCCTGATAATTTGTCCTAAGGCCACCGGAAATCTTAGCAGTGATGGTGAAGTCTTTATCGCCTTCCGGTACATCCATAGAGAACATGTTTTTCCAGTTATTAGCGCCAAGTACTCCCGTTTCTGTTGTAATTGTTGCTGAATCGGCATTATTGATAATAACATTTTCACTTGGATTAAGAATTGTCCATTTATCACCATCAAGAACATACCTTGGAGGTGTAACCTTTACTTTAATTTCTGCTTTTACAGTTTTGTCGTATGCAGAAGCTACCGTTACTGTAGTCTCACCTTCGGCAACGCCTCTGATTAAACCGTTCTGATTTACAGTTGCGATTGTTTCGTCTGCAACACTCCATATAACATCTTTGAATTCTGCTTTTTCCGGACTGAGTGTAACTACAACCGGATCAGATAAATATCCTTTTTCTACCATCACTTCTGCAGGATCAGCAACGATTGAAGTGATGCTATCCAACTCTGCTGTCGGAACTGCACGTAATGCATATCCGCCGCCATAAAGTACATTTATGTCTAATACTGTTTCGTTTGTAACATTCGGGATAATATCCATATTTACGTCCCGTCTGTCGTTTTCTCTGTAAAGCACTACTGTATACTCTGTGCCTGCGTCAAGGGATTCTAATGGAACTTTCATCGTTCTTGGATTCACACTGATTCCAGAAACATACCAGTTAGTTCCGGCTCTTCTTGCTATGCTCAGATATTGGCCAATTACACCGTCAACAAATTCTGTTGCATCCCATTTTTTCGGGTAATTTTTATAGTAGGACATTCCTTCCGGAATACTTCTATAAACCTCCGGCGTAGAACCCATACTATGAATTCCGTCTTCAATCAACGCTGTCAATGCGAACTGGAATCCCATAGTAGTCTTGTTATAATCCTTAGATCTGATTTCTTCTGTAACCTCTGCCGGTCCAATTGCCGCTCGGATAAATGGAATCATTGTGTACTGTTCCGCAGTAATACCTCCTGCTTCCTGTCCACGGATTGCTTCACGTCCATATACGTTTGGATAAGTACGAATTTCACCGGTTGGTTTATTTGCACCATGTGCAAGAACCATGAGCTTGTACTTCGCCGCATCTCTATACAGATCATCATAAAGCTGCATACGCTCCTGGCTTTCCCCATCAAAGAAGTCCGGCTTGATGCCTACGATACCTTGTGCAGCCCATTCAGAAAAGTGCCTGTCGCGTTCTTCCTGTGTATCAATATCTCGTACATGTACCCATGCCCACAATCTAACTCCTTTTTCTTCTGCATAATTTTTTACTGTCGGCCACCAGTCACGCATACCACTAACGTTTCCACGACCGCCCAGATTCCAGCCTTCATCAAGGATATAATAATCCCATCCTATTTCAGCTCCAAATCCAATCCAGTTCAAATGTGTTTCAGCTTTCGACTGATCACTGATTCCACTTCCCCAGTTAGCTACCCATGACCAGGAAGATAAACCTGGGTCTACCCATGATTCATAGTCATATGTTTCGTAATCTGCCGGAGTACTCAGATTTTCAATCATTGTATTTTCTACAATGTCTTTCGTAGCACCTGTGATTGCCGCTCTCCATGGAGATTTAAAAGGCGTCGTTGTCACTACATCCCCCGTTTGTGACTTAGAGAATGAAACATCTAACATCCCATTTTCTTTTACTGTAAGCATAGAACCACTGAAACTTCCGTTGAGGTCTGCTTCTGAGAACAGCGTCCATACACCTTCTGTTCCATACAAGAATGGCATGGAGGGAGTAGAGTTCACTGCTAATCCTTCCGTAGTAGTTACTTGATACTGACTTTCATAATTCCATGTAGCCGAAGTATAGTTCATCCAATATACATCTGCTTCTTTCGGAAGCTGCAAGCCTGATACTTCATCACTGATTCTAATCTCTTTTTCCCCATCTGTGCGGACAGCATATCTGTATGCCGTTCCATCATCATAGGCGCGGATTATCAAATCAAATTCAACAGAATTATCATTTTTCCTTGCGAATGTAAGCGTCTGTTCCTTATAGTGATTTGTATATTCATCACTCTTACCGGAAAGCACCTTATAGCTTTCGTTGATTTCTTTCACTTCTGAAGCTTTTTTTAATACAAGGCCACTTGAAAAGTCACCTAAGCTGGTTACTAAACCAAGTGGTGATGTCCCAATATTTTCTACGCCATTCTTTTCCGCAGTATATTGAAGAACTCCACCTGTGATCATTTCTACCGTCATCTTTGTATTTCCATCTGGAGATGAAAGTTCCCATGATTCTTCTGCCTCAATATCTCCAACTTGAATTGCCAGAGCAGCTGTTTTTGTAACTTCGCCCAATGTTGCTTCGGCAGTAATTACTACATTGCCGTTACGTGCACCAGTAACAACACCGTCTTCACTAACCGTTGCCACATCTTCATCACTGCTTGTGTAGACTACTGAATCAAATTCTGTGATTTCATTTTCATCATAATCTGCACCTGTCACGTTAAGCGTTTGTGTATGTGCAGCACCTACACCCATTTTCGCTTCACCAGAAAGCACGACGGATTTTAACGCACTTGAATTTATAGCGAAGGGTACCGCTTCACCACCGATTCTCAGATCAGAGAACGTAATTTTTGTAGGTGTCGCCCCGCCACCGTTTGCCGCAGCGATTCCTAAATAAATGTTCTCAGGCGCAATGAGTGCATTGCCCTTATCTATATACTCTACAGCGCCACCCGACACAGTAGTATCAATAATCTGATTCCAATTTTCTACGTTTTCACTGTACTGCGCTGCATAGTAACCGTAGACTCTTCCGTTCCGCTTCTCCAGTCTCAGATAAAAATCATTGCCGATGGCTGCAGCACCTTCGTAATACTCGTTGTTTGAAGTAGTATTCTGCATAAGACCCATGAGCTTGTTTGTTCCATACTTTCCACTAAGAAATCCATGCTGTCTGCGAACCACAGCAACGGCATTCTCACGGTTCTTTCCGCTTGCGATCATCAGATGAGCCCCATGATAGTTTGCCGTAAAATCCCCACTTACTTTCACAGTAAAATCATAGTCCGTCTGGTTCGGAAGCTGATAGTTAAGAATGTTTTTCATTCCCCCAGCATCATTAATTGCTCCACCTTCAGTTGTGATAGTAATACTTCCATCCTCATTAACAACAAGGTTTCCTGCTGTCGGGTTTGCTACTTCCCATGCACTATCCAGCACCATGCTTACTTCTCCCGCAGCTGGCAGCTCCTCCGCAAGTGTAGGCGCTACATTACCCAAAAGCATCTCGCTAGACAGGACAAGCGCCAAGACCCATTTTAAAATTTTCTGTTTTCTCTTTTTCACATTAACCCTCCTTTTTCTTTTCTGTTTATTCCGCCATTGGGTAATCCCTGATTGGCTTCTACTGCTAGAGTGTAGCATGAATGTTATCGCTTACATGAGTAAGATAATTAAGGTTGACCAACTATTTTTTACGGTCCCTGCGGATTCTTTTATCCTACCCATGTGTGACTTTTCCCTTCTTATCTCAGCATCTGCTTGTATTCTGTGGGGGAGTAACCTTCGATTTTTTTGAATATATTCGTAAAATATCCCGGATTGATATAGCCCACCAGTTCCGCCGCTTCTTGGATCTGCATATCGCCTACGGCTAGAATTTCCTTCGCCTTATTAATACGTAGCTCCGTCAGAAAACGCATGATCGTAGATCCGGTTTTCTGGTGAAACACCGTACTAAGATAATTCGGTGATACCTGAAAATGTCCGGCAATTCTTGTGGTTCCGATCTCTTCCCTGTAGTTGGACTTCATATACTGGATAACCTTATGGACAATATCCTGTGGCGGCTCATCTTTGTTCATCCGCTGAAGTAAGACATCCCCGTGCACTTTCAAAAGTTGGATATTCTTGGCAAAAAAAGCATTAGGCTCGAGTTGCACACACAGTGTCGTATTCAGGTAATCATAGAGCGCTTCCCTGATACCGCTGCCCTCCAAGACATTCGGCGATTCCGCAGTAAACTGCTTCATCTCGAACAGCTCATCCATATAACGGGTATATTTCTTTTCTATGTACATCTGGACCAGGTGCTCCATTCTATTACATAACTCAAATTGTTCCTCGTTGAAATGCCGGAAGGAACTCGCGTTCCAAATTTTCCCCAGACCCTTCAACATACGAAAAACTCCGCGATCAATCATCCGTTTCACCTGCTCGTGGATTTTATCAAGCGCTAACTGTGCCTGTGAGGAGACCACCGTCAACCTAAGTCCTGAAGAATTGTCGGGATTATCCATCATTTGCTGCAAGCGCAGAAAGAAACTGTCCAGTAATTCCTTGTCCTGAGATCCGGGACGCGAGGCTCCAACCACAGCAGCATGACCAACGGGAAGAATCAGCCAGGTCAGAAGCAGACCTTGGTCCACGAATTCCGCAAAAATCTGATTGATATAGGTATAGACTTTGTTAAGCGGTATGGACCATGTCTCCTCTTCGAGAAGATAGCGATCGGCGAATACGACTGCCATTTGAACTTGCATGATGGGATGTTCATTCAACCCAATTGCAGCGCTTTCCGACCCATAATTGTGATTCCATACGGCATTCGCAAACCGCCTTTGCTTGCTGGCGAAGCGCTCCTGCACCGTAGTCTGTGCCATCAAAAGCGCCTCCCGCAGTTCACCCAGACTCAAAGGCTTGAGCAGATAATTTTTGACCCCAAGCTGGATCCCTTCTTGAGCAAACGCAAACTCCGAATAGCCCGACAGAATGAACCACTCCGTATCAGCAGAGCCTGCCTTTGCCTGACGAATGGCTTCAATTCCGTTCATACCAGGCATCTTGATATCCACAAAGGCAATATCAGGACGTTTCTCTAATACAATATCTAGCAGTTCAATCCCACTGCCTGCGACACCAACGATTTCCCAGTCACCCTTGATTTCACGAATCATACTGAGGAGTGTTTGCTGGGCCAGAAATTCATCATCCGCGATCACTATCTTCATCTAAACACGTCCTTCATCGGAATTTTAATATGAATGCTTGTACCGTCCCCAACGCTGCTAACTAGCTCAAACTCCCCATTTGGAAAAGCAAGCAACAGGCGATCCTTAACATTAGTCAAACCTACACTTTTGTCAGTGTTATCTATGTTAAAGCCTATGCCATTGTCAACTACCGTGATGGAGAGAAATGAGTCCTCATGGATTTGAGCATTGACCTTCATTTCTCTTGGATAATTTAGAGGTTCAATCCCGTGAATAATGCTATTCTCGACCAGTGGCTGCAGTAATAGCTTTGGAATCTGGATATCCATACACGCTGTATCAAAAGTAATATGATATTGAAGACGGTCATGAAAGCGGAGTTTCTGTAACTGACAGTACCAGGCAAGAAAATCACATTCCTCCTTGATACTCGTCCAGTCCCGCTGTCCAAGAATATATCTAAGCATTTTGCTGAGGTGAATAATCGATTCTTCCAGCTTTTCCTGCTCACCAATCCGGTTAAGTCCAATAAATCCATTCAGAATATTGTATAGAAAATGGGGCTGGATCTGGGCTTGAAGCGAGCGATACTCCGCTTGCTGCTGGTTGAATTTCGCCTGGTATTCTCTCACAATAAGATCCTCGACCTGATGGATCATCCGGTTAAAAGCTAATCCGATCTGGGCCACCTCATCCTTGCCCCTGACCTGCAGGCGTGTCTGTAACCTACCAAGCTCCACCTTTTTCATCGTAGAGATAATCTCTTGGAAGGGACGAATAATCCATTTAGATAAAAGAAAAAAGACAATAACTGTCAAGAATAAGCCGCAGATCGCGAACAAGACGCCAATAACATAGATCCACCTAAGCTGATTGATGATTTCGGAATTCGGCAAAAAAAAACCAGCTTCCATTGAGATGTTCCAATGTCCCGTTGTATTACTTGATATGTATCCTTGTCATCGCTTACACTGTCTGAGGATTTGTCTACACTTTCTAGCATAGAAGGCGTCAATTCTGCGTTGGAATAGACCACGCGATGTTCGTCATCAAGCACTGCAATCGTGGAATTGACATTGAAGCGAAAATCCTGGATCAGTTTCTTGAGCACCTGAGTATCAGCATCGGCAATAATAACGGCAAGCTGCATCTCCGTATCGGGATCTCTAATTATTCTGGCAACGGAAAAAACATCCGTAAGCAGCGGTTGCTTCAAATAATCCTGCTTGTGGCTACCAATAAATACGGCAGAACCATTCGCCTCAAGCGCTTTACGGTACCATTTGGTAGATGTAAAAGGGTAATTGTCTACCGGTGTGGTCAAATCTGTTGATTTGGCATAAATGGAGCCGTCGGGTGTGACCAATGTTGTCCCTGAAATATCCTCGCGCGACATGCGAATAAAATTGTGAAACTTTTCATTCAGTGCATTATCCATCCTCAGCTTTTCTATCGGCGTGAGCTGGATTTCATCGTTCTGCTTGGCCTTATATTTTAGTGCCTTCATAATGTCACTGTCGAAATACGGTGTTAAGGTCAACCGTTCCAATTCATTGAGATACGTCTCTATATTTTTCGTGAAGGAGGCGGACATGCTCTCAGCGTATTGTGTATTCTGCTTGATCATTAATTTTTGAAAATAATTTGGAAAAAAGAATACAATGATTACGATTGGAATGACAATCGTCCAGAAGTAAAGCATCACCAGCTTGAAACGAAAAGAACCCGGTCTCATCTCTATTTGTCCCCCTTCGCTTGGCTGTTAGTTGGACAGCCGCTCCTCTTCCTGTTTCATAACTTGCTCAAATTTCACTGGAGTAATTTCACCTGCCAGCAGCTCTATGCCTAGTCGCCGCACCACTTCCCACATCCCGTTTGGCAAATAAATACGATCAAAATACGGAATTACAGGGACATCCTTATACTGTTTATAAAATGGCATAAATTCATGCTGAGGTGTGATCCCCTTTAAGCCCGGTGGAATTTTGACAACATCTGCAATTTTTTTCATATTGTCCGGCTGAGCAAAAAAATTGACTAACAGCTTTGCCTCCTTTAGATGACTAGAATTTTTCCAGATACCAAGCGTGTTGCGCTCCCCTCCCGAAAAAGTAGGAACCGCTCGCTCATTCATAGAGGGAACTGGCATTATGCCGATTTTGGTACCGGTATTAATCTCATATGCATCGTCTGCAAAGGAGGGTGAAGCAAAGGAAAAAGCCACTTTATCCTCCGCAAACAATTTCGGTAGCTCACTGTATTTCACCGTTAAAACATCTTTATTGATATAACCCTTATCGAACATTTCCTTCCATATCACAGCAATGCGTTCCCACTGCTTCCAGTCATCTCCCGAATTCTCCAAAAATCCGTTTGCGAAATAATCAAAATATTGTCCAATGGTCCAAGAATCGACCCCAGAGAAAAAAAATGGAACAACCTGCCCATGGCTTTCCTTCACGATGATATCTGCCGCAGCCATTAATTCATCATAAGTTTTCGGAACCCGAATATGGTATTTTTCCAGAACATTAATGTTATAAGAAAATCCATCTCTCGCCTCGCTGACCGGCAACACGTACACCTTCCCCTGGTCATCGGTCACTGCGGACTTAATCGTATCTGTCAGCTGCTTTGCCCACGGTGCATCACTAAGGTCCTCAAGATATTTGCCATAACGTATCTTGGCCCAGCCATGTGTATCAAAGATATCCGGTAGTTCATTGGTGGACAGCTTAACCTTTAGAATCTCCTCATACTGAAAACCAGGAAATTGCAGTTCTACCCGAATCTCCGGGTTCTTTGCTTCAAAAGCACGGGAGATCGCATAGTACACGTTCTGCACCCTAACATCCGTAACGTACATGTAGACGGATAGCTTCACTTGCCTGGAATCCTCTTTTTTAGAACCACCACCGATTCTTACTTCATTTAACTTATTGGCGGTTGCCTTAAAATTTGGAGCAGAGCAGGCCTGGAGCACAAGAGCTAAGATTTGCAGCAAACCCAATGCCGTAATCCAGTATCTTCTCATTTTCACGTTGCCTCCACATGTATTAGAAATTTTATTCATACAGAGTAACATAAAGTAATGTTTACGCTTACAAAAGAAAACGTTTAATCATCGTTAAATTTTTAATCTTTCAATTTATTGTGGTTTATATTACCATTTCAATCATCCTATTGTATTTCCAAGTCAATGTACATCCATTTTTCTCATGTGATATTCTTGAATACTACTGTAATAAGACAAAGGGGCTGCAATATACAGAGAAGGGGTGTCCCAAAAGCCATGAATAGGCTGATAGGACCACCCCTTAGTTTTGGAGTAGGATAGGATTAGGACAAAGAAACAACCTTTTTCGAATCCTGCGATTCGAAAGTAGCCAGAATGACCTTGAGCGACTTCAGGCCTTCTTCGCCGGAAATGCTCGGTGGTGTATTCGTTACAATGCTTTCCACGAAAGCGTCCATGATGCCGCTAGGCACTTGCTTCTCGTTCGTCGCCATCGCACCGACCTGATACTTCTCAACCGAGCCGTCACGAAGCTCGACTATAACTTGATCAACCGGATGCGTACCGATATGCATAACACCATTCTCGCACCACAATACCGTACTGTTGTCGCCGCCTTTATAATACGTCCAGCTGGCAACTAACGTGCCGACCGCTCCACTCTTCATGCGCAATATGCAGGTCGCGTTATCGTCTACATCGGTCCCTTCTTTGTGCAGCGTGTTCACGAAAGCAGCGACTTCAGCCACTTCATCGCCAAGAAGCCAACGGATCAAATCGGCTTTGTGAACGCCAAGGTCGCCCATCGCGCCCATGATAGCTTCCTCCTTGCGGAAGAACCAACTGTCGCGGCCATCAATACTCCAGCGTTCAGGTCCCGGATGACCGAAGGACGTACGGAAGGAAATGACTTTACCCATTTTACCAGTTTGCAAAATTTCTTTAGCCTTTTGGTGAGGCGGCATCAGACGTTGGTTCTGACCCGCCATCAAGAACACGCCGTTCTTTCTTGCAGCTTCAATCATAGCCAAAGCGTCTGCTTCGTTCGTTGCCATTGGCTTCTCCACAAGCACATGAGCTCCTGCATTCGCTGCTGTAATTGCATATTGAGCGTGCAGCACGTTCGGTGTACATACACTGACGGCATCCGGCTTCTCCACCTTCAGCATTTCTTCATAGTTTGTATAGGCTCTTCCGCCGCGCTGTAGCGCATAGCCTTCGGCTCGTTCTAGAACTAGATCGCAAAAACCTACAAGTTCAACGTTAGGATTCGCCGCGTATTCCGGAATATGTCTCTTCTTAGAAATGGACCCACAACCCACAACCGCTACTTTAATTTTGCTCATCTCTGCTTTTACTCCTTTTGTAATAGTATTCAAATTTAAATTAAAATTGGGATAAATAATTTTGTTTCAGCCAGTTGTAGCTGGTAGCAACACTTTCAAGAGGCGGGTTTGCAGAGCGATCCTGCTCTACGATAATCCATTCAACACCCGCGTCCGAGCCGGCCCCAATTACAGCGTGCAGATCGATCTCGCCTTCACCTAACTCAACCGTATTGATATCTCCATCCACGACACCTTTGAAATCTTTCAGATGAAGCAGCGGCAAGCGGCCTGCATATTTCGCAATGTATTGCAGTGTGTTCAGACCTGCGAATTGAACCCAGCCTGCATCCAGCTCCACTTGCAGCGCCTCTGGAGTAACGAATGCATATATGGCATCGAATGCGTATTGATCGTTTACTTTCATCTCAAATTCGAACGCATGGTTATGGTAAGCAAATTCAAGCCCTTTTTCCTTCACCTGTTGGCCTGTTTCCGCAAAAAAAGCGAACAAGCTTTGCCATGCTTCAGGTGTTTGGCGATCCTCAGCAGCAATATGCGGGCAAATGAGATAAGGAGCGTCAATAGCACGCAAATATTCAATTTCTTTATTCAAATCAGCCTTCATTTTGGTAATACTTACATGAGCGCCAATTGCTTTTAAGTTCAATTCTTGCAGCAGTTCCTTCAGCGCTTCCGCAGACAAACCTCCGTAACCTGCAAATTCTACCCCTTCATAGCCGAGTTCAGCCACACGACGAAGTGTACCGGTAAAATCTTTAGCCAATTCCCCGCGCACAGTATGCATCTGCAAACCAATACCCATTCTTCTCATCGCTTTTATCCCTCCAAGAAAATATTCTTCACTCAGCTACCTTACAAACACCATGATAAGCTAGCTCATGATAATACTTTTGCATATCACAGCTCAGTCTCCATTTAATGTCGGAAATCAAAGCATAAGCATGCTTGGCTTGTACTTCATCAAGAAGACGTAGCTGAGCAACTTCCTCTTCACATCTTCTCATGCTATCCACAAGAAGTTTATGCCTGTTCTCCAGCTTCGTCAGCATGAGTACCCGGTACCTAAAGAACATTTCAGTATGCACTTTAAACACTTTAACAACCTGTATTTGATAGTCCATACATCTTCTCAAAGCAATATAGTCCTCTTCAATGAGCTCTTGTTTACACTGTTCTAGGATGTCACTCATTCTTAGAACATTCTGAACAGCCTGTTCTTTTTCATCTATAATGAGCGATAAATTATTCTCACTAGGCTCTAAAATCCACTTTCTTTCCTTACCCACCGTATTATAAACGTGATCTACATATTCCAGCTGCCACTCGTATCTTTCAATCGAGCCGATAAAAGAGGAATGGAAATTATTCACGATGCATTCATTGGCATAGTGCGCTTGTTCTGCCACTTTTTCCGACAATTGAAAGAACTCCAACATTTGATCGGAGAAGCCACGTCTCTTACACATACGCCATACATCGGCTAGTGAGATATTCATGTCCCACAGGGATTTGAAATAGATATCATATTTAATAGACTGTAATCCTTTTAGAACCTCATAATCTCCGATAAAAGTGGTGTTAGGACCCAGGGCATATCCGCGTATTCTACACATGAAACCGCTTACGCCCTTATCGTAGTAATACCTCATGCGATCAGGTATAAACGCAAGCGCACAGGTAATCCATCCGGCCCAATCCCCTCTGTATTCGCCTCCAAGATCAAACTCGACCCATTCCCTGCCCGGTGACAGCCTGCCTGGAAGTGTCGCGGGAGAATGAAAACGATAGTAATCCTCCACCTGCATTTTACTACGTGAATCACAACGTTCTGGTAATTCACCTAATATATCTTCATATAATTTTTCGGAATCCGGATGATGGGTAAAGCTGGAACAAATAACACGTCCATCACTTCTTCCTACCTCGTCCATCGCCTCAAGAGCATAATCATACATCATAAGGAAAAGCTCACCAATCGACCTTGTATCTGATTCAGGACGGTAGCACTGGTATATTTCCATAGCCTCCCCTGTCCATAGCTCAATTCCAGAAAGAGCAGGAAAGTCCTCCATGACCTCTTTGATTTTAGCTTTATAAAACAACCAAGTATCCTCATAATCTAACCGCAGCACGCGTAATCCCGTTTCAGGATTTTGATAAAACATCTCGGGGCATTTTTGTAAAAGATCTTCGGGGACATTAAACTCTGTACAGGAAAGGTAAAAATCCATTCCCCATTTTTTCGCTTCATTAATAATAGTACGAAGGCACTCCTTCGCGAGCTTAATCTTTCCTTGCTGATCCGCTCGTTGAAGTGCGGGGAAATACCTAAAATCAAGAAATGGATACCAGCTTAAATTAATCCAACTATCGATCCACATGAGATGATTGACTCTTTTTCTTGCTAAAAGCTTGATCAGCTTGAGGTTCTCTTCCAAACTATCCGGTGTTGTCATGGACGGGCCCCAATGTCGCTCGACACCTCGTTTTCTCACATCCGGTGTACTCGTCATATTTAATTGGGGCAACCGCACGTCTTGATCCAGGATATAGGTCTGATCGAGAATCTCGCATATGCCATAGAGGATCGCCTTTTCACTTGTGCCTGAGAGATTGATATAGTAATAGCCATCTACCATTTCAGTAGAAATAACAAAGGTCTGATCATCCTTACCTTCTATACCTGTGGGCTCGAGTATACGAATGCGATTCCCTTCCATTGGATCCGAATGCCGCGGAAGATCGCTAATCTGATATTCGTCTCTCCATTCCTCTAGCAACAATTCCACAGCATTATTCGTAATGATGCCACTGTTGTAACATACCTCAACACTAAGCTTACATTCCCCGTTGTTCTTCACATATAAATCCATGAATTGAGTTGTCCTCCCTTTACAAACTTAACAAGACTCAAGTTAATAGATGTACTTTACCTGTTGGTTCGATAATAGGCAGGATGAGAGTGACTTTCGTCCCCTTACCTGCTTCACTAACGACATCCAGACCATACTGTGCTCCAAATCGTAGCTTGATCCGCTTATTAATATTGCTAAGGCCAATACTCTTTTTGTCCGTACCTAATAGCTCCATATTTTCATCATCTAGAATCCCTCTACGTAATTCGGCTAACTGGTTCTCCTTCATTCCTACGCCATCATCCTCAACATCGATCTGCATATAGCCATCTTCAGAAATAAAACCCTGAATGGACAAACGTCCAACTCCTGTTTTCATCTCCAAGCCATGGTACATCGCATTTTCCACAATCGGTTGAAGAATCATTTTCAAAGATTTCATTTCTAGAAAAGACTCTTCCATTTCAATGGCAATCTCAAATTTACCTTTGTAGCGGATGTCCATAATTAACAGATAATCTTTAATACTGCTCATTTCGTCCTTAATACTCACTAAATCTTGACCTTTAATGCTATATCGAAAGATCCGCGACATGGCGGATGATATACTGACGACTTCGCTCACATCATAAGCCAAACCAATGCTGCTCAAGCAGTTCAACGTATTATAAAGAAAGTGAGGATTTATCTGATTTTGCAGCGCAGATAGTTCCGCTTGTTTTTTGGATAACTCAGCTTCATACAGTGACGTTTGATTCTCAACGATATTCCGGGTCATTTCTTCTACATTGTCCAGCATTTGATTGATATGAGTGGCAATAATACCGACTTCATTAGTGGATGGCATTTTCAACCTATAATTTAAATCCCGATCACCCACTCTGGATAGAAATCTCACGATCAGCATAAGCGGACGAGTTGTATTATACATAAATGCACTACCAATAATGGTCAGCAAGATACTCATGATGACACCTAACCAGATTCCCATGGTGACAATAGGCTTCATATCACTCGTAAGCTCTACGATAGGAAGGACACTGATGATTTTCCAATCTGTACTTTCAATTTTCTTATATTGGACAAGGGATTTATTGCCCTCATACACAATTTCATCTTTGGCTGTACTGCTTGTTCCTTCTTGCCAAAAAATATTATCGTAGTAGTCACCAGCTTTTAACCCTTTATTACTTGCAATTACTCGATTGTCAGAATCAAGGATCAGAAAGAGTGAATTCTTCGTTAATTCCGTTGTATTCAATAATTTCTCTAGTTCTCGCGTATCTAAAAGAAAAATGCAGCTTCCGATTTTAGAGTTATCAAAAGAAGAAAAGATAGGTGAAATATAGGAATAATAATAGAACGCATCACTGCGGTCTCTCACAATCGAAGAAAATACAGGCTTTCTAAAATCGTCGCTTTTGAAATTATATATTTTCTCTAACGTTTTCAAAATATCATTGTTATAATGTAGTGCGTCTGAGATTTGCATATCGTTATTACTCAAGAGAAGAATGCTATAAATATTTTGATTGGATGACCTTGTATGCGTAAACATTTCAGTGACATATTCGTTTAATTCTATTTTCCGAAGGAGATTGTTCGACACCATCAGTTCCTGCACATACTTACTATAACTAATCGTAACGGAATCTCTCTCCACATTGTTCGCAATTGTATTTACATTTAGCGCTACCTGCTCCATGAGATTACCTGCATACTTTGCCGCACGTTCCCGAGTAAGCGAATTAAAGAAAATATTGTACATACTCTGCATCAGGATCATCATAATCAGTGCAATCAGAATCAGCAGGGATATTTGGTGTTTCAGCTTCAGATTCCTAATTAAGCGCATTCATATCTCCACTCGTTTTACGATATTTGGAAGGTGTACACCCTATATTCCGTTTAAATACCTTATTAAAATAGAAATAATCACTATAACCAACATTCTTACACACGTCTGCAATAGACAGGTTACTGTTCTGGAGCAATTCAACAGCCTTTTTCATCCGCAAATCTGTCATATACTGAGAAAACGTCATAGTGGTAACCTTTTTAAACAGCTCACAACAATAACTCACATTAATAAAATACTTTGTGGACAAATCCTTCAAATACAGTTCTTCATGAAAATGCTTATTGGTGTACTCGAGCAGCTCTTTAAATTTTTTATTTGCATCTCCAAGCTGGTCTCGTTCCGGGTAGGATAATTGTTCAAAAACATATTCACCGAGCATTTCCAGATTCATGAACTTTTCTTTCATTTCACTATAATCCAGAAACTCAAAGTCCATGATTCGACTATCGCGTTCATTATCTTTTGTGGTATACATGACAATTTCATTCCATAAAAACACGGCATCTTCAATGCCTAATTGGTTTACAGTAAAAAAATCAGATATTCCAAATGTGAAATCCTTCAAGTTCTTGTATTGAGCCCTCTCGAGTGCATCAATAAGTCCTTCTGCAAATTGTTTGACCAGATTTTTTTTGCCCTTAATGTATTGTGAGATCCGCCGCGAAGTATCAATAAAACAATCATCACTCGCGATATCAGAAGTTTTTAAAAGCATAGGTATATGATCTTCCTTATCGCTAGATAAACTAATCCCTGCTCGATCCACGATATTTTCTTTGGCGGCAAGACTGCGATAAATGAACTCACTTTGATCTGTTTCACTATTAATAATAAACACACATTTTTTTGGACCTAATTTCAAGGTTGTGAGTTGCACCCTACTTTCTAATTCTAATAAACCCTCATCATCATATTCACCGCTTTTAAAATATACCGTTACGACCTGATATCTCTTGTAAAATTTATGACGCAAACGAGAGTTCAAAAGCTGCTGAATATCTTTGAAATCTTCACGCAAGGAAATATAAAAGCTTAAATCATTGGTACTGCGTTTGTTCTCTAGCTTTTTATAAAGTTTATCTAGCATTTCCTGTGCCTTTTCCATATCTAAAGGCTTTAATTGATAGTCCATCGCACCTTCTTGCAGTGCTTGCTGCACATAAGAGAATTCTGCAAACCCGCTGATTACAACAAAATCAACGTCTTTTTCCTGTGCTCTAGTCCTTTGCATCAATTCAATTCCCGTCATTTCAGGCATTCGAATATCCGCAAAGACGACATCGGGGTATTCTTCACAAATCACCTCTAAAGCTTTAAGTGGCTCTGTTGTTTCACAAATAATTTTAAACTTGTTTCCGTTGCGTTCTATTAATTTACGAATGCCGATCAAAGCCCAAGGTTCATCGTCTACGATGACTACACGATACATAGAGGTTTCACCACATTTCTGTTGTTAGTATCTGGAAAGGGAACCCTTTATCCAATCTAGCTAAAACGCCTACTGCGTCCTTTTAAGGACGGTAAGCGTTTATGCGAGAATTATAAAGATAAAGTATATCGTGAAACTAATACTTTCTTATAATTGGACAAAGAATTCCCTATCATGACTACTTACAATATAACACAGGCACTCTTATTGCTTGTCAAAATTTGCTTTTGCTGAAGGCAACAATTCTGGTTCTTTTTTTAGGCCCTCAAAATCTTCTGTTGATAACATTTGATCTTTATGTTCTGCATAATACTCATTGTAGTAGGTATCTACAGCTTCACCACCAGCTTTTTTCCAAAGCTCTTTCGCTTCTGCAATAGCTTGTTCTGCCGTCTTGCCTGTATCTGCAAGTGATTTCAAGAACAGATCATCAACAGCTTTTAATCCATTAGTTTCCTGCAACAGCAATTCAGAAGAAAGTGCCGGCAAAGTTTGTTGCCATTTTCTTGGATCTATTGCACCTGGTTTATTTACAATTTGTGCCATTTTATAGTACAACACTCCAAATTCCTGTAAAAGAGGGTCGCTCGATTTGAGATACGAGTTATAATATTCGTTAGCCAAAGGACTAACTGAATCATCCGTTAAATCAAAAGTTCTAATGATACTGTAATCTGCTGCATAATCGTATTCGATTTTATTTTTCTCTGGATCCACAACTACAACGGTACCTTCAGCATCTCTCTTTTTGTATACGCCATCAGGTCCATTCACCAAATAGTTGGAAACCTTAGGATCGGTCAACCAGTTAATGTACCTAGCGGCAGCATCAGGATCTTTGGTTGCTGAATTAATAAAACCTACAATGGATGGTCCGCCATTGACATATCCTTCAAAGGTACCATATTTTGTCGCAGGCAAATCAAATGCTTCCAGTTTGGCCGTTGGATTACTCTTTTTAAAATTCACAAATGTCGGTGAATTCAGTTGACTTAATTTCCCTGTAAGGAAAATACCAACCTTACCATTGGTGAAATCCGTAAGTGCTTTATCCCCTTTATCAAGTAAGAAGTCCGGGTCTACAACCTTTGCATCTACAACTTGTTTTGCAAAGGTAAGCCAATCTTGCATTCGATCCCATACATGTGTCAGCTTGCCATCCTCAACCGCATAAATCTCTGGATTGCCAAAGCCAAACATGTGCGAAAGCACTCTTCGTGAATCCGCGTTCATCGTTGTTCCATAGGTATCGTTCTTTCCATTCCCATCAGGATCTTGTTCTGCGAATGCCTTTGCTACAGCAAGTAACTCTTCCGGTGTCTTCGGCACCTCGAGATTTAACTTTTTCAGCCAATCTTCACGGATAATCGCAGTGTGATTTGGTGAAATAGGAGATATTGTTCCTACGGTGTAAAGTTTCCCATCTACTGTAGTAAGCTTTTTGAGTGCTGGATTCTCATCTAAAATCTTCTTATAATTAGGCATTTTAGCCAGCAAATCATCTGTGATTTCTAATGCCTGTCCTTTGGCAATAAAAGGGCCCACATCTTCATAGTTTGCTACGACATCCGGTCCTTCTCCAGCTGCAAATAGCATATTCATTTTTTGTGGAGCTTCTGTTCGAGGTACAATGACAAATTTCACTTCTTCAAACGGCGCATTTTCCTGAATCCATTTGGTCCAACGGTTATTATCATACGTACCTTCTGATGCTGGAATTTGTCCGCGGTCATAAATCATAACAGAGACTTTACCTTTTCTTTCTTGGCCATCAGGTGTAAGATTTGCCGCCTTAGTGTCATTCTTTGCTGCGTTAGTTTTCTCTGTGTTATTCTTTGCAGACTCATTATTCGAAGAGCCGCATGCTGTGAGACCAGTAGATATGGCCATCAATAGTGATAATGCAACCAAACCTGACATTTTTTTCTTCATACTGTTATTGCCTCCCTTTTATTTAGAAAAAACAGTATCGAAATTGTAATCGTTTTCGATATGTATGTGAAGAGTACGATTTGTTATCGTACTCTTTACAGTCTCCAATATTGCATACTACATTGGCCGTAATTGTAAGTTTCCCTAACCTTTGACCGAACCTAGCATAACGCCTTTTACAAAGTATTTTTGAATGAATGGGTATACAGCAAGCATTGGCAATATCAACACGACAACCCCAGCAGACTTAACGGATTCCGAAATGACCTCACTTGAACCCGCTACCGCACCCAGATCTGTACTAGTACCAAGTTTTATTTGTTCTAGTTGGAACACCATCTGTTGAATGAGCACAGGTAATGTAAAACCTTTGGAATCATTGATATACATCAATACTTTCAGGAAATTGTTCCAATAAGCTACCCCATAAAAGAGACATAAAGTAGCAATTACAGCCTTCGAAAGTGGAAGATACATCTGCAGCAAAATCCGCCATTCGGAACAACCGTCGATTCGAGCGGATTCTTCCAGTTCTTCCGGAATATTTTCAAAGAAAGACTTCATAATTAGCATATTGTAAGGACTAATCAGCATCGTTAACCAAATGGACCAATAAGAATTCATCAATCCAAGTGATTTCACTAGTAGGTACGATGGGATCATACCACCAGCGAACAGCATAGTGAAAACAACGAAAAAGGTTATTTTCTTTCTAGCAAACAATTTCTTTTTTGATAAGGGATAAGCACAAAGGATCGTAAAAACCAAGCTAAGTATTGTTCCAACCCCAGTTAAGACGACGCTATTCCAAAAATATTTAAATATGTCCGTGGATACAAACAGTACTTTATACGCAGCTGGTGTGAATTCAACCGGCCACAAATATACTTTGCCTGATTGAATAGCTGAACCACTGCTGAATGAAGTAGCAACGATATAAAGTAGCGGTAGCATACATGTAATGGATATAATGAAAATCACGATATTGTTAATGTTATAAAATGTTTTCTCTCCAGTTGAAATCTTCAAAGGTCGTTCCTCTCTTTCATATATCTAGTTTGCTAATTCCTTAATGGATTAGAATAACGCATTTCCTGATTTCTTGGCGATTTGATTGGCCGTAAGTACAAGAATCAAACTTATGACAGAATCGAATAATCCCATAGCCGTAGTTAAACTGAAATCACCAGAACGGATACCAACATCATAGATAAATGTGGACACGACCTCTGAGATGTCCTTGACCATTGGATTCTGCAGCACATAGATGCGATCAAATCCAACTTCCATGATCTTACCCGTAGCTAATATAAACGTTAGAATGATTGTTGGTAACAAACATGGAAGTGTGACTTTCGTAATCTGCTTCCACTTATTAGCACCATCCATAACCGCCGCCTCATAGTAGGTAGGATCAATACTTGATAGCGCTGCCAAGTAGATAATGCAATTAAATCCTGTATCCTTCCATATTCCGCTTCCTAGATAGATGGACATCCATGCCGGATGGTTAAACATAAACTGAATGGGTTCCCCGCCAAAATATTCAATAATAAAATTAATTGGGCCATTGTTAACGGAGAAGATGTTGATAATAATCCCTCCAACGATAATCCAGGAGAAGAAGTGCGGCAAATAAAGAACGGTTTGTGATGCTTTTTTAAACCATTTGCTTCTCACTTCGTTCAGAAGAATAGCTAGCATAATCGGAAACGGAAACGATACTATGAGAGTAAGTAAACTTATCACAAAGGTATTTCGAATGACTGATACAGTCTGTGGCTGTGCAAATATCATCTTAAAATTGCGAAGCCCGACCCAATCACTTCCCAGAATGCCATCAATAAATCTGTAATCTTTAAAGGCAATCACTGTACCTAACATCGGCACATAACTAAAGATTAGAAAGACTAAAAGGGGCACTATCAACATGGCGTATAAAGGTATATTCTCTTTAATTCTTACTCTTCTACGCAGTTTCTCAGTATTTAACAATTTGGTTTCCTCCTGCAGCGATAAATTCAAAACTTTGAAAGCGTTTTAATGAATGTGCACCAGCATCATATGATGTTTTTATTGTATGGCATACGTGCATGTAGAAAAATGTAATTATATCGTCTCTTTTATGGAAAATATTCATTTGATGATAGGGTTGGGCGGGCATGAAATTATCGTGCTATCAAAACCAAAACAGAGCCCCGCAAACCGCGGGGCTCTGTTTTGGTTAATCTCCTTGCTTTACATACCGGCTTCAAACACAATTATTTTCAAATCATTGTCCGATTCGTTTTGCAATCCATGCGCTCCGTAAGGTCGATTCAAGATAACATCCCACCTTCAACCAGCAGTCGTTTCGTCTGCCGTATAATAGGTTTGTATCTGTAATTTTCCGCAATCATAACCCGTACACCGGAACGTTGGACATCCTGGTACAAGTACAAGGCATCTTCCCAATCATCCGAGACAGGTTTCTCGCATAACACCGGAATGCCATATCGTAAGCATGTTCGTATGATTTCACTATGGATGTGGGGAGGGGTCGTGTTTAGTACAAAATCCGGTTTCCCCTTCTCAAGAGCCTCATTAAGATCTGAAAATAAGTTCTCTTGCGCAACACCTGCAACTTCAGCCGCTCTTTGCAATAATTCCTGATTGTGCTCCACAATACCAACCACTTCAACATGCTCAGATTTCACAAGAATCTCTTGGAACCAGCGCCAACCAAAAGCACCCTGTCCAACTTGAACAACTCTCATCCACATCCCCCTCCACCTTTGTTACATATTAAAACATTATCATCACTAAGAAAGACCTTACCTACGGCTCGGTCCTTTAAAGATATGGAGTAAATTTTGACCGCCTCAGCGTGGGATGGGACGGATATGGGTTCAAATCGCTGTTGAAACAAGAACTTCAGAGGCGACCGCTTCGTTTTTCCACCTATATCCGTCACTTTCTTTTTCTATTTGGGAGCTTAGACCTGCTTCAATCTACAAATTTAGTCACGATTTTAACGACTCGCATTACGTTCGGACTCTAGTAACCTTATTTCCACCAATCTCGCTTTTCTGTGATGCTAACGGACTCCAGTGCAGTTATATGACTAAAGTTACACAATATTCTCCCTATTTTTGATAAATAAAGTCCCCTGTGTCCCAAACTCGCTCAAAAAGACTCAAAATGCACAATTAGCTGGATCTGAGTCCGTTACACATGATTAAGTGAGCCTGATATCCTCAAAGTGTTGATGATTAGGGACATTTTCCTTAATTAACATTATGAGCGATACTGCTGAGGAGTCCCTCGGGCAGAAGATGTTGATTTTTCAATCATAAAATAAGGTATAACGTGAAACTTATAGACCCACAAACCGGTATAGAACCGCTCTGAGGAGCTATTTAATTGCATCTATTAATGTGCCTGCGGCACACGTTTAGCAAGCTGTGTAGGCGAGCCCGACCCGGAGGACAGCGGCGTAAGACGGACCTGGAAATGGAAGTTCTCCGCTTTCAGCACATACTGCGGGAGCACGCCGGGACCACAGCTGGCACTGCCAAGGCCATTCTGTGCAAGATCGAGATGCAGGTAGATCCGGTCGCGTTCGTTCAGTTCAACCGTATGCCGCACCTTCTCCAGATCCTCGCTAGTATGGCGCCTAGCCGTAAAATCGAACTGCGGCAAACCTGATGTGAGCAAACCCGCTCCCTGCTTATTCGTCATCGCGAGCCAGCGTGTATCCGTACGGTTGCCGTTTTCCTGCGGTACGATGTACTCGGTGAACAGCTCGCGCACGGTTTTCCGATAGATGCCGAACTTAGCCGCCTGCTTCGAGTCCGCGTACGCTTCGCCAGGGCCGCGGCCGTACCATTCGGCCTGGTCACAATCGTTCGGCAGTGCAAGCCGCAGCCCGATACGCGGGAGCGTCTCCGGAGCGCCGCTGCCGTCGATCGATCCATTCACCTCGACTATCATGTCCCCATTTGCGTATATCGTGTACGTATATACGGTGTCGACCGACCATTTCAGAATCGGCGGAGCCACACGTACCCTACAGGTGACCGTCACAGCCGATCCGATAATGTTACTACTCCAGTCCAAACTCATGACGCGGTGCTGTAGCCAGTGCAGCCCACTCTTCTTCCATACGACCGTCGCACGTTGGTCATTATCGATGGAGGTTCTCCAGTCACCGATCGGTCGCATATCATTGTCCGTTGGAGCGCGCCACAGATCGAGCCTTGGTCCTTCCTCCAGAAGATGGACGCCTTCATGCTTCCAATCAGCGATCACTCCATAAACACGGTCAAACTGAATCGCAAAATCGCTTCCCAGCACCTCTAGGATCACGCCATCCTCCTTCACGGACAATGGTGTGAAGTTGGATAGTTCTACGGTAGGTATTAGCTCCGATTTATTTGGCAGTTCAAACTGGGCCCACGCAACTTCGAAGCCTGATTCAGCCCAAATCGTATCAGCGGCAAGCAGCACATTGACGTTCAACCAGTAATCCGTTGCTGGTCCCAAACGATCTGGCAGCACATAATTGATGTTCACGGTGTCCGTACAACCCGGCGCGATATCAGGCAGCTCACTTGTGCCCGAGCATAGAACTTGTCCGTCTGCCACTACATGCCAAACAAGTTGTAGGTGATCCAGGTACAAGAAATCGTATCGATTCGTAAGCTTTAACTCTCCAGCCTGTAGATCCACCCCTTCGATCACAACCTGCTCCATCACCTTCTTTAGCTCCAGCAGTCCCGCTGAGGGGACACGATCCGGGTTCACGAGGCCGTCGATGACGAAGTTCGAATCGTTCGGATGGTCGTCGAAATCGCCGCCATAGACGAAAAATTCTTTGCCGTCAGCCGTTCGTTGCCGAATGCCTTGATCGACCCATTCCCAAACAAAGCCGCCCTGTAGTCGCTTATAGGTATAGAAAACATCCCAATACTCCTTTAAACCACCTGGACCGTTTCCCATGGCATGCGCATATTCACAAACAATGTGGGGCTTGCCCAGATCTTCACGCTGACCAAGCTCATGCAGCTGCCAAATCCTGTTGTACATGGTGCTGAATACGTCGGCGGTCGCAGCCTCTCTATCTTCCGCATAGTGGACAAGACGAGTTGGATCATGCTCCTTGGCCCATCGGTACATCGCTGCATGATTACAGCCGTAGTAGGATTCATTACCAAGTGACCAAAGGATAATAGAAGGATGATTCTTATCACGCTCGATCATCCGCTTCATCCGGTCCAAATAAGCAGCTTCCCAATCCGGGTCATCGCTTAATTGATTCGAGTTATCTGTCCGATGGAAGCCGTGACATTCTAGATCGGCTTCATCAATAACGTAAAGACCGTATTCGTCACACAGATCATAGAAACGCGGATCGTTCGGATAATGAGAGGTGCGAACAGCGTTAATATTATGCTGCTTCATCAATAGGACGTCTTTTTGCATCGAATCTAGCGGTATGGTTCGTCCAAGGTCGGGATGATGGTCATGTCGGTTAACACCTTTGAACTTTATAGGAACCCCATTAACCAGCAGTACGCCACCTTTCAGCTCTATGGAGCGGAAACCAACGCGCGCGGAAATTACCTGCGTAGTTTCGCCAATTACCCGGATCAATAGCTTATATAAGTAGGGATCTTCCGCAGACCATTTTCTCGGGTTGACAAGTGGAAGCGTAAACACCGTCTCATGGTCTTGTGTCAGTTCATCACCGGTTATGATTTGCTCCGTGTTGCCGCCATTTACAGCTCCCCCGCACGCATCTAGCAATTGCAGCTCAACCCGTACCCCTTGAGCTGCTGCATTCACACTGCGCAAGCGCATGCTGACTTCAAACGTTGCATCACGGTAGTCGCTATCAAGCAGTGTCCGGACAGTATAATCATACAAGTGAGTTTGTGGCGCAGCTGTCAAATAAACGTCGCGGAAAATACCGCTCAGCCACCACATATCCTGATCTTCGATATAAGAGCCGTCGGACCACTGCATAACGCGAACCGCAAGGACGTTCGCCCCTTCGCGAACAAGTTCGGTGATATCGAACTGCGAAGGCATGCGGCTTCCTTTACTGAAGCCTGCATCTTGTCCGTTTACCCAAACGAAGAATGCACTATCAACGCCTTCAAAATTCAGCGTAATGCGTTGTCCACTCCAGACGGCGGGAATCGTAAATTCACGGCGGTAGGAACCCGTCGGATTGTCGGTTGGTACAAGCGGCGGTACAACAGGGAACGGATAGACAACGTTTGAATAATGAGGTCTTCCGTAGCCGTGCATCTGCCAACAAGACGGTACAGACAGGTCATCCCAGCTGCTAGCGTCGAAAGCTTCAAGGTGGAATTCAGTTGGAGCATGCGCAGGTGTAGGGGAATAGTTGAATTTCCAATTTCCGTTTAAGGGTATAAAGTAAGGAGATAGGTTCCTTTCATTGCATAGAGCACTTTCGTCATCACCAAAGGGGATGAATGCAGCTCTCGCCGGAAGCCGGTTCCGCTGCAGCAGTCTGTGATTTTCCCAGTCGTTCTTCATAGCCAATTAATACCTCCAAAAATAAAGTTGCACATGGTGTCTTCTGCCGCGACGAGGCGTAAGATTTCTACTACAGTGCTCTTATGCTCCGTATGTGTCAAAGTCTTTAATAACTTCGTTGCTGGCATCGGCTGCAAAGATTGCGTCAATCAGATTCTGTACACGCAGCACTTCAGCATTCTTTACGATGGGTTCAGCTGTGCCCTCAATTACGGCTACAAAATTATTGTAGAACCCGTCCGGTAGTTCTGCGGCTGGAGGCAGTGCTTCAGTAATCGTCGAGCCTTTCCTAGGCGGAGCCATCGTCTTAGTGAGACCTACACCGGCGCGGATCGGAACCGGCTCCCGGTGCTCGCTATCACTGTTTCGAGTGACGATTCTTCCGGTCAGAGACCAGTCCTCAATTACGGCTGAACCCTCCGTCCCCTTCACATACCATCTCGGCAAAGCGATAAAGTTGGTCGTGCCAACTTCTATGATGGCTTTGATGCCATTCTCAAATTGAAGAACGGCTTCAAAACCGTCATCGACTTCGTTGCCGAGGATATAACTTAAGGTGCTATAGACGCTAATCACTTTACTGTCGATCATGAACAGCAGCTGGTCTAGCAAATGCACGCCCCAGTCCAGCAGCATACCACCGCCCTGTTCCTTGACATGCCGCCAGTCGCCAGGAATTCCGTTCGCCCCGTGCACGCGGGATTCAATCTGGAACAGTGATCCAATCGTTTCTGTTTCATACATTTGCTTGATTACACGGAAATCCTCATCCCAACGTCTGTTCTGATGGACCATCAGCACACGGCCAGCTTCATCGGCTGCAGCAATCATCTCTTTGAACTCCGCCGAAGACATGGCTACCGGCTTCTCACAGATGACATGCTTGCCGGCCTCAAGCGCACGGATGGCAATTTCTTTATGGACATCGTTAGGTGTGGCAATCAGTACGACCTCGACAGCGGGATCATCAAGCACCTCTTCATAGCTCTTATATGCCTTGAAACCGGCCTGTATGGACGCTTCCCGCCGCGCTTCCAGCAGGTCGAACGTACCCGCTACCTCCAGATGTTCGTTTTCACTGATCAATTGACCATGAAATTTTCCCATGCCACCATATCCAATGATGACTACAGTATGTTTGTTTGAACTCATGCAATCCACTCCTAGCTATTTCAATATTTTCTCAATGCTCAGCAGCTCTTCCTGGCTGAAATCCAAATTGTTCAGGGCTGCTACGTTATCTTCAATCTGGCTTACCTTACTTGCTCCTATTAGTGCAGATGTAACACGACCTTCTCTAAGCACCCACGCAATGACCATCTGAGAAAGGCTTTGATCGCGCTTTAACGCAATGCTGTTCAAGCGAGTAATCTTGGAGATAACCCCCTCTGTAATGGCTTGGACACTCAACGATCGACTGGAACTTGCAGCCCTAGAATCAGATGGAATTCCGTTGAGGTAACGGTTGGTTAGCAGTCCCTTTGCCAGAGGTGAGAATGCTATGGATCCTATTCCCTCCTCCTTCAATACATCCTGCAGCCCGTTTTCTATCCACCTATCGAACATATTGTACTTAGGTTGGTGGATTAAGCATGGGGTACCCAGAGCTTTCAAAGTAGCAGCAGCCACTCGGGTTTGCTCGGCACTGTAATTGGACAACCCTACATAAAGTGCTTTTCCTTGCCTTACTGCCCTATCAAGTGCATACATCGTTTCTTCCACGGGTGTCTCTGGGTCAGGTCTGTGCGAATAGTAAATGTCAACGTATTCAAGACCCATACGCTTCAGGCTTTGATCAAGACTGGCCATCATATGCTTCTTTGATCCTCCGTCTCCATAGGGACCTTCCCACATTGGATTGCCGGCTTTGGTAGATATAATTAATTCATCACGGTATCCCGCAAAGTCCATTTTCATTATTCTACCTAAATTCTCTTCTGCGGTTCCCTCTGGGGGCCCATAATTGTTCGCCAGATCAAAGTGGGTAATCCCAAGATCGAAGGCGCGACGCAGCATCTCACGCTCTGTTTCAACTGCATTCACATCTCCATAATTTTGCCAAAGACCAAGGGAAATAGCAGGCAGTTTGAGGCCAGAGTTTCCGCACTTTGTATACTTCATATTGGAATATCGTTCATTTTTAGGTGTATAACTCATAAAACAGCCTCCATCTTACTCTGTGTATGTATGTGGGCGAAGAACGCATAATCCGCACTTCGCCCACGACCAACCAGTCAATAGTTTTCTTGTCTACTGTTCAATTAACATCCACTTCTGTTATCTCCGCGATTATCCGTCCATTGAACGACCTTTGAGCCATTTGCCATTATTGAAAAGTAATATTGGACGTGTTCGGGCCGATATTAATTAGCCCCTGGGAAGCGCTAGTGATCTTCTCACCATTCATCATTAGATCAGTGATGGTTACATTGGAAACTTTGCTTGTGCTATCATAACCTTGAATGAAGGAATGAAAATTGTTGATATTCTCAAAGCTGACGCGGGTCAGTTCTATATTGCTAACTGGGCCAACCTCGTTACTGCCATATTTAGCCGTCCAGATGAGGATCGGAGCCGTCCTAAATTGGCCGGAGGTGCCATTGTTAAAGATCTTTTCCGTACGGATGTCGATAAAATGAATATCATCCCATACACCATTCCCTTGGTCATGATCCACGCTGATGCCCCGATAGCCCTGGATCACGTCAATATTCATAAACCAAATATCACTGACCGATGCCTGTCCTTGCATGCCTACCTTGGTACCTGCAGATTCGGTAAAGGCAACCGAATTTTTGTATACGACATCCGTCATCGGTTCTTCCGATGATGATTTCGCATCAAATACGTCATCGCCGGTATAGCCGAAGCATTGATCCACAACAGCGTGAGAAGTATTGACGAGATCAAAGCCATCTCCATGGATCCAGTTAACGTTATTTATAATCTTCACATTTTTGATGCTGACGTTAGTAGCGTCCTGAATCCTGAAGTTCCAAGTAGTTCCATCCCTTAGAGTGATACCCTCGAAAGTTAGATTATTGGGTTTGGTTCCCCCTCCACTTTTGGAAGAAGAGATAATGTTCTCACGGTTCGGCCCGCTATCGCCCGTTGTAAGCGTAGTCCCATTGGAGTCGATCATCCCTCTTCCTTTGATCGCTACGTTCGATTTCCCTACGATACGGATGTTGGCTGCGGGAAAAACGTCCCCGGAGAAATCATAGTCGTTTACATCCGATGACCCGCGAAGTACGGCACCGGCAGCTAAATAGAGCGTAACGTTACTTTTCATCTCAAGTTGAGAGAACTTATAAATACCCGACGGAAAATAAACAGTGCCGCCGCCGGAACGAGCGTTTGCGTCATTGATGGCTTGTTGGATGATGGACGTCATTAATGTGCCGCCCGTTTTGTCCACGCCCGAATAATCATTGATGCTCTTTACACTGCCGCCATTGGGCGATGGTCTGTCTGTTTCTGGAGGATCAGCCATAATGACCAGGTTCTCCATGTTATTGATCTTGATCACTAAGTACCGCGATTCGGCTTGGGGAAGGGTGAAGCTTAGATCCTTGCCGCTTACCGTTGCCTCGATGCCGTAACTGTGCGGGCTGATGTCATAGGTGTTGATGTTTTCTGAGGCTGTTACTTTGAATGTAGCCGTACCGGAATAAGAAAACTGGGCAAAGGAATAATCAAACTGCCTGGCAACCCTGATCGTAGTCGAATCAACCTTCAAAGTGTAGGTCTGGCTTGTACCGAAGTAAGAAGGATATGTTACTACAGTTGCAGCCGAAGCAGGTTGAGCCATGCTAATATTGACACTGAATATGAGGGCAGCAACTAGGATCATTTTCGTCAACAAATTTCCAACTCGCCATTTCCTTTTACTCAAATACATAATGATTTCGCCTCCCATTTACTTGTAATTGCTCATCCTTTTTCCCGTAACCAATACGCATCAAACATGTTATCCATAATTGAAATAGATAATATTGAACAGCCTCCATTCCAGTAAGCGTTTTCAATCATATTTATTCTATGGTATAGGTTCATCAATAAAAATGTATTAGATTCGTTTCTTTTATGAAAAATATTCGTTAAGAGACGTCAATATATAGCAAAAAGAGCCCGCAATCTTGCGAGGCTCTGTGAAAAGAACTAATATCTATAATTCTTTGTTAGACATAGATGTCACACTTACATCCGCTGCATAATTGCCCTCAATGATCCGTGCTTCCAAGACATTCGTTATAACGTCTCCACACATGTTCAAATCGTTAAACGTAACATTCTTTACAGCATTCGTATTACTTGAGCCATAGATATGGATGGGGTTAAATGCTAATTTCTCGAATAAAGCGCCATCAATATATACATTTGAAATAGGTGCTGTTTGCGCATCGATTTCTACAGGAATACTTTTACCCATGGAAGTAAAAACAAAGCTTTCCACCCTTGTATTCACAAAATGGATATCGTTCATCTGTTGAGTTCCCGAGGTGGCTTCTGCCACGATACCACGCCGTGCCTGTACGACGTCATTATCTTCAAACCATACATCATACATGGGGCTTAATGACTGTAAACCTGCTTTGAGGCCAGCACAAGACGAAAATACAATATTGTTCTTGAAACGTACATTATACATGGAAAAGTCAGTAATCGTCGATTTCGCACAGAGGGCATCATCTACCGTCATGACAAAGTTTTTTTCCGCGATTGCATTTCTTGTTCCGCATATATCTATACCGTCATTCATGATTTTATATTGGTCTGCATTTTTATGATTGATAATTTTAACATGTCTTACCCTAAATCCGTCGCCACCTTGTATACCGTTAATCGTCCACGTTGTTGAATCCTTTATCAGGATGCCTTCTATCGTTACATGATTGGAATAATTACCTACAATAACGTTTCTTCTATATCCGAGATAAGTTGATGATGCACGATCTTTATCCATAATCTCGATACCACTCGCGTCCAGTACACCACGTCCCAATATTTTAGCATTAGGTGCATGGTCAATCCTTATCATGGGATCTATAAATATTTTCCCTTCCCTACTGGTCGTATACTCATATAGGGTTCTGTCCGGATTTGACTTTATGACTGCCCCGCCCTGTAGGTACAGGGTGACATTGCTCTTGATATAAAGGATATCCTTCACTTTATACACACCTGCGGGTACATAGACGACTCCTCCGCCTGCGGCAGAAGCATCATCAATTGCTTGTTGTATGATGCCGGTAACGTCGCTCGTCCATGTGTTGTCTGCACAATAGGGTGGGCTTGTTATATTATAAACATCTGTTCCCGAAGATGACGGAGCATCACTTTCCAAAGGGTCAGCCAGAACTACCAATTTCTCCAAGTTATTAATCTGAATAACCAAATAAGATGGTTTCTCGGCATTACTGTCAATAGAGAAATTCAGTTGATTCCCGCTTACTGTCTCGGTGATCCCCAAACTGTGAGGGCTTATATCATAGCTTGTGATTGGCTCATTTGCAGTGACCGTTACTATAGATGTTCCCGAGCAAGAAAAGTGAGCGTAATGGTAGTCCAAGAACTTTTCAACAAAGATAGGGGTGTCGTCTACATGCAAATTGAAAGCCGAGCTTGTTATCGTATAATCGGGTTTCGTATAAGTAATTATAATTGCAACCTACCACCTTTCTATAGGTAAATTATTGTTAATTACACCTCATTTATTCGCTGCACATTCTCTTATCTGACGGATAAGATCTGAAAGGTTTAGCAATACATCGCCGTCATACCATCCTTTCCACTTGCCTCTCTCAGCGTGTAAGCGGATGATGGATGCCTGCTGAAGTTCCGCTGCAGCTTCCAAGATTAGAACACGCACGTGAATCTCTTTCCTTGTGCCACCAGCAAGTACGGCCTCTGCCGCATTAGCCAGCTGATGAACTGCCCGGTATAATCCGCGGATGAGAGACAGCTGGACCAGAAGGTTGGTAGTAAAGAACTCTTTTCGCTCCTCTGGGATTTCCTGTAAAGATTGATAAGCCTCGTTCAAAGCGATATTCCACTTCGGAAGGGCCTCTTCAGTGGCATTTTTGTAATACACTACGAAGTCCGCTGTTTGATCAAATGCCAATAGAGTTTTGTTCTGGATCTCGTCTTTGGTGAACGGTTGACCATTCAAAATAGCTGTCAATTTGATAATTAATCTTCGGCACATGCCATCCATCAGGAGCATACGGCCAGCATATCCCTGGTTGTCTAGCGAATGGAATGCTGCGAAATAAGCTTGATAAGCCCGTACCGCTGCCACACTGCATTGCTGCCCGTAATGCTCGACTGCCCAATTCTGCATAAACTGTTCCGGCTGATTATTTTCAAAGTTCCAGCCTAAGGCGGCGGTGAATTGGGTTCCAAGAAGCATCTCTCTGACATTCGTTACGTTAACGACAAGATAGTCGGTATTCCCTTGCTGAACAGCTGCTTGCAGATTGTAATGAATTTTCTGAGGTAAGGTTCCTTGAACCTGATGAGGTCCGTCACTCCAAAAAGCGACGTGATAATATACGCCATATTGCCTTCCCGGCTCCCGTTTCACCTCATAGAAACTGTCACCTAACATCTGGGTCGGGCCGAAATCCGCATGGATAATCATCGTTTCCTGCGGAAATGACAAATGTCCTCCCTTCAGAAGCTCCATTCCTTCCATCCATAAAGTAGCCGTCGAGGCGAAGTTGCTGTGACCCACTGCTTCAGTAATGACTTCAAGTTGCTTAGCAATGGCACCAGCGATTAACTGACCTCTTCCACTATCTGTATCTGGCGCATAAGGATCATCTGCCCATACAGGCTTGTCACCCATGCCGCGAAGGCCAAGCTGCCAAACCACGTTGTCATACCTCGCCCAACGACCTGCATAAAGTCTCCAGACCTCTTCATACTTCCCTGGGTTCTTCGTGTAGGATAGAGGCTCACTATCTCCTCGGTCCTGCCAGTAGCGTTGAACACGCCTTGGGAATACTCCTAACGGCTCGATATGATGCTGGGTAATAAGCAGTCCACGTTCCGCCACCCGCCGAACCAAATCTTCATCTGATGGATCGAAAATATCAAGCAAGGAACATGGAATCAACAGATTCTGTTTAAGTCGTAGTGCAGTCTCCATAATCGGTTCCATTGCATCTGCATAACCTGCATGCTTCGTGAATGCATTGTTCTGAAAATTCGTATCGAATTTGCCGGTCCACCCCAGCAACAGATCTTCATCATTGATAAACCAACCACGGTAGCTGAAGGTATGAGGTCCGTCAGACATCAAGATGCTGCTGAAATCGAGGCTTTCTATGGCTGCTGCGGTATGGCCTGTCCACAAATACAAGGGATTCACGCCAAGAGCAACCCGGCTAAATTCATAGATGCCATAAATCGCCCCCCGAGTATCACTGCCGGCAATAACGAGCTGACGCCCCTCTTCACCGGTACTCTTAATGAGGTAATGCTCTTTTTTCCCAGCGATTTTGCTGAAATCGAATTTTCTATTCTTTAAGAATTCCGAAAACGCAGGATTGCTTAAGGTTCCCACAACAATGGAAAACCCTTCTACATCTGAAAGGTATTTTCGGCACACTCCCTGAATGTCCATTACTTGGCTCAAATCATTGATTAAATCATTTATAGCTAACCCAATTCCCTGATGTTCCTGAGCGTCAATTTGGACTTCCACTCTATCCTTACTCTGTAATGCCAATCTTTCCACCCCTCTGCTATTCTTTGAAGAAATCCACTTTCCGAGGATTATCGAGTCTACTATATCTCATAAGTTCATCCAAAAAAATGTACTCGTTCTGTTTATTTTATGTAATTTATTCGGTTAAGGAGTCTTTGAATGGGGAATAAAAGTGTGGGCGAAGAACGCATAGTCCGCTCTTCGCCCACACCCAACCTATATAATTTCCTTATTTACTGTGAAAACAACTGCCATTTCTGATTGTCTCCGCCATTATCTTCCCATTGGGTGAGTTGAACTCCATCTGCGGTCGCCCCAGTGCTATCTAGTACTTTACCGCTGTTGCGATTAATAAGTTTAGCGTAGCCGCCACCAACGTCAACGATCTTCCATTGTTGATTATCCCCGCCGTTATCCGTCCATTGAGTGACTAAGGCTCCATTGGCTGTAGAACCGCCAGTCACCTCCAGGACTTTTCCACTTTTAACATTCTTAATCTTGTAGTAACCGCCGCCAGCATCGACAAGCTCCCACCGTTGATTCTTTCCAGCATGATAATTCCATTGAACGACCTTTGTACCATCTGTCGTACCACCACCAAAAACTTCGACAATTTTACCTGAGTTTGCATTGGTTATCATATAATTCGTGGTTGCAGTGTTAAAAGTAATATTGGACGTGTTCCCACCTATATCAATTCCCCCCTGGGAAGGGTCAGTGATCAGGTTACCGTTCATCTTTAGATTAGTGATGTTTACATTGGAAACTTTGCTCGTGCTGTCGTAACCTTGAATGATGGAACGAAAGTTGTTAGTGTTCTCAAATGTAACACGGGTCAATTCTACATTGCTGATGGGGCCAACCTGTGTGCCATATTTCGCTGTCCAAATGAGGAGTGGAGCCGTCCTATATTGCCCGTTAGGTCCATTATTGAAGATCTTTTCTGTACGGATGTCGATAAAATGAATATCATTCCATACACCATTCCCTTCGTCATGACTCAAACTGATGCCCCGATAAGCTAGAATTACATCAATATTGATAAACCAAAGATCGGTCAACGATCCTTGTCCTGCAACTCCTGCCTTGGTACCCGCAGATTCCGTATAAGCAACTGAATTTTTATAAACAACATCCGTCATTGGTTCCTCAGTCGACGATTTCGCATCGAATACGTCATCGCCTGTATAGGCGAAGCATTGATCCACAACAGCGTGGGATGTATTGACGAGATCGAAGCCATCCCCATGAACCCAGTGAACATTATTTAAAATTTTTACATTGGTGATTTTAACATTCGTTGATTCCTCAATATTAATGTTCCAGGTTGTTCCATCCCTTAATGTGACTCCCTCAATGGTCAGATTATTCGGCTTTGTTCCCGCAGAATTTTTATAAGAACGAATGATATTCTCCCGGTTCGGCCCGAAATCATTTGTTGTAAGCGGAGTACCATTGGAGTCAATCATCCCTCTTCCTTTGATAGCTACATTAGATGCCCCTACGATACGTATATTAGACTGTTTAAATTTAGTGTCCGTAAAATCATAATCGCTTAATGTCGTTGATCCGCGAAGAACAGCTCCAGCGGCTAAATATAGCGTGACATTACTCTTCAGCTCAAACTGAGAAATCTTATAAACACCAGCAGGAAAATATACAGTGCCGCCGCCAGAGCGAGCGTTGGCATCATTGATGGCTTGTTGGATTTTGGAAGTCATCAGATTGCTGCCTGTATTGTCCACACCAGAATAATCCATGATGCTCTTCACGCTGTTCCCATTAGGGACGGGTGCCCCTATTTCTACAGGATCAGCCATAATAACCAGGTTCTCCAAATCATTGATCTTGATGACTAAGTACCTTGAACCGGCTTGAGGAAGTGAGAAGGTTAGACTATTGCCGCTAACAGTAGCCTCTATACCATAACTGTGAGGGCTGATATTGTAGGAAGTAATCGCTTCATTGGCAGTCACTTTGAATGTAGCCGTACCAGAATAAGACAACTGGGCAAATGAATAATCAAAATGCTTGACAACTTTGACAGTAGTCGAATCTACAAGCAAAGAATATGCCGTACTTGTAGCGAAGTAGGAAGGAGTAGGGTAAGTCAATACGGACGCAGCGGATGCAGGTGTGACCATCTGGATAGAGAAACTGAACATAAGGGTAATAACAACGATCATTTTCGTCAACATATTTCCGATACCCGTTTTCACTTTTCCTCCATGCATATTTACTTTCCCTCCTAATAAATGAAATATAACGCTTTCATTTTATTGTATAAATCCATTATGAAAAATGAATTGAATTCGTTTCTTTTATGTATTTTATTCGTTTTTATGCCCAACCTGATTACATATCAAAGAGGCAGATGATCGCTCATCCGCCCCTTTGATAGCTTGCAACTCTTAATCTTTACTAATTTACCCCCGACTTAGCAACGCCTTCGCGTTATTCAGAAAAATATCTTGTTTTAATGCGTCCGATAATTGTGTGGTATTCTCTAATTCTCTGCCTAGTAACGTAACCAAACCATCAGGCGTATACGGGCAATCAGATGCATAAACAATCTTTTTAGGATCAGAAAGCTCAAGTAATATGGGTAATTGTCTAGGCAGTACCATGCCAGCTACGTCAAAGTAATGATTCTTCATCACTTGTTTAATGTCCATATCCGCAGGGTCAACATCGGGATTCAATGCCGGCAATGCTGCTTGAACCCGGTCGGCAATAATAGGTAGCGTTGCACCGGCATGAGGAATAATAAAAGTAATATCGGGATAACGTTTAAAAATACCGTTCTCCAGCATATTCAATATGGTGCGCGTGGTATCGAAAAAGAATTCCATTAACGGCGATGGTAGCATTTTGTTAAGTCCCTTATCAAGGGTATGAGGCTCATTTGGATGTATAGTAACGATAGCCTTGTACTGATTTAATTCCTCCATTACAGGGTCCAGCTCAGGGCTTCCGAGGTAAGTTCCGTTCGCGTTCGTAGCTAAAGTAAAACCAGTTGCCCGTTGTTCATTCATGGCTTTTCGAATTGCACGAATGCTCTCCTCAATATGTGGAATTGGTAAACTCGCGAAGAAACCGTATTTCTCAGGATACTGTTTGACTAAGCCTGCTCCATATTCGTTTACCTCTTCTGCAAGCTCTAGCGTTTCGTTTTTATCGCCATGATTGATATTGGGGGAGGAAATCGACGGCACTGCATATTGGATATTCATAAGGTCCATCAGTTCAAGATTTTCCGATACATCCCAACGGGGCGTTTTTACTCCATCGCCAAAGTCATTATATCGTTCCTTCAGGAAGCGTTGATAGCCCGGGGACAAGTAGTGAGTGTGAAGATCGATTTTGGGATAGAATAGTTTATCTTGAGTAGTCATACTGCACCATCTTTCATTAGTCTTGTTTGTAGGGAATGTTGCTTAGCAGGAGCTAAAGCCTAAGTAACTTTTCTGCATTTCCATGAGCTATTTTTTCTTTATCTGCATTACTTATTGGCGCGTTCTCAAGAAAGACTCTCGCCCCTTCATTGCCAACGAATGGATAATCCACAGAGTACATGATACGGTCTGCACCCATCACCTGATGAGTCAGCATAAAGGATGGAAGGCTGAACATACCACTTGGGGTTACATACACATGATTTAAAAAGTAGTCGGAAACCTCTCTCTGGAGATTTTTCACTACCGGATTAAAAACGTCATTAACACGTTCTAAAAAGAAGGGGATCATTTCTCCCCAATGTCCAAGGATGATTTGTAGCTGAGGATATTTATCGAAGACTCCAGCCAGAATCAAACGCAATAAATGAATGCCGGTTTCATTGTGCCAACCCCAAGCCGCAGTTGCAAAACGCGCGCTAACTATTGAATCAAGTCCACTGTAATAAATATCTTGAACAGACTTTGGTGGTATGGTCGGATGCAAGTAAATGGGTACATTCATTGCAGCTGCAGCTTCTAATATCGGACTAAACCTTGAATCATCAAGAAACAGATCATGAGTGCGTCCATTGATGATGGCTCCTTTAAAGCCAAGTTTATTCACTGCTCGCTCTAGTTCTGCGGCTGCTGCCTCTGGATTCGAAGTAGGCAATGAGGCGAATCCGGCAAAGCGGTCCGGGTGAGCGCTAATAGCTGTTGCCAATCGGTCATTGGCTTCTCTTACTAGAGGTACAGCCTCTTCTGCCGAAAGGAACTGCATCCCATGCCCATTCATGGAAAGTACCTGGATGTCGATCCCATTAGCATCCATACTGGCCAAACGTTCTTCTCCTAAATCCATTAGCTTTGATGGTGCCGGAGAAGCTGAATCTCCTTGACTAAAGGCATCACGGAAACTTGGGTTTAAATTGTTCACGGCTTCCGCTGAGGCGGCAGCCACCGAAGTGTCCATATAATGCTCTTCAATTGTAATGATCTTCATATTTCCCCTTCCTTCTGTGTGTATAGGTAAGTAATAGTTGTACTCCTACACATTGCTTGCAAGTTTCAAATTATATTCGCTATAATATGAGATGTTCCCAGGTTCAAATCGAGGATAAATTTAATCATTAAATAAAGGGCGGATAATCGCTTATCAGCCCCTTTTTACATATTCTTCAATTCTCCTTAATGCTCTACCTCAGATTCCCTAAGACAGCTTGTTATCTAATTCACGGTTTCTTACATTAAACAAATAGTTCTTTTAACGTTTGAGAGAATTCCTGCGGCTTTTGGGCATAGCCTAAATGAGCGCCAGCGATGGAGTGAATCGGTAAGCCAAGCTTCTCGGATAAGTCTTTGACTACATCTTGAGGGAAGGAGCCGACGGAATCTGTTCCATTAAATAAGATAATTTTAGCTTTCTTATCGGCCAGCTTGTTGATATCGATTTTACGGCTGGTGTATTGGCGAATTTCATATTTGAACCAATCGGCCATTCCTTTAACAACAGGATTATCAGCATTTTCAATCGAAACTGCCGGCTTAGCCATCATTTGAGTATCCATTGGAACGGTATTCATAGCTTCAGCAAATAGTTTCATGGCTGCCGCCATTCCCTCTGTCCGGGAAGTTTCAACTATATTATCATTCACTGCTGCCCAGTCTGCGGAATCAGTCAGGAATGTGTTGATTGGCGGTTCATGGAAAGCAACTTTTTTAACAATATCAGGATGGTCCTGCAAGGTTTCCATTGCAACAATTGCGCCTGAACTGCTGCCCAAAATATATATAGGTTCATCACTTAAATGTTTTGCCAAAGCAGCTACGTCATTAGCGTCGGTTTCAAGACGGTACGTGCTGTGTGGATTCTGGGCATCTAACGGCAATGCTACCGTTAATTCACTCTGTCCATAACCGCGGCGGTCATACATTACAACAGTGTATCGGTCCTGTAGAAATTTGGCGGCGCCAGCATAGATATTCCCAGTACCATTAGCTCCTGGAATGAAGACAATAACAGGACCTTGACCAACTGTTTCATAATATAAATTGGCACCATTCTCTTCTAAATAACTCATGGTAAATCGCTCCTTTAAAAATATTTGAAAAAACTATTGCTAACTCATGATATGAACTATAAACTCATGATATGAGTTAGTCAAGTCATTAAATTAAAAAAAGGATGGAATTATGACAAAGAAAATTAGTTTAACAAGAGAGCTTGTGCTTGAACAAGGTTTGAAAATCAGCAGTGAACTGGGCTTTGATAAGCTGACCTACAACGGGTTGGCCCGTTCATTATCCATTCAGCCGCAGTCATTGTATCGATATGTGAGTAATTTAGAGGATTTAAAAAGTGGAGTTGTAGCTATCTATATAAAAGGCATGGTCGACTTGATCTACCATGAATTATTAGCATACTCTGGAAAAGACGCGTTACGGAAATTCGCATTATGTATGATTTCATATTCACAATCCAGTCTCAGATTTCCAGATATGGTTGGAGGACTGGCTGAATTCAGCTATACCGAAGCAGTCTCGCAGCAAATGGAAAATTTGCATAATATTTTAGTTGAACTTATTAAAGCCGTTACAAAAGATCAAACGAAGGTTGAACAAAATGAACAATTATTTCTGAGTTATGTACTTGGACATCTGCAACTCATGAATAATGGGGTTGCACCGAAAAAAGTAAATATTCAACAAAACTTTGAAGAGAACATCGAACGATTATCTTCGTTATTTTGAATGGAGGTAAATAACTAAATCCCGTTTGCTGCTCAAGCAGCAAACGGGATTTTTTTCAGTACTAATATTTGCAGTAAGTATTAGGACAAGGAACAATCTTTTTCGAATCCTGCGATTCGAATGCAGCCAGAATGACTGCGAGTGACTTCAGGCCTTCTTCGCCGGAAATGCTCGGTGGTGTGTTCGTTACAATGCTTTCTATGAAAGCATCCATAATGCCGCATGGCACTTGCTTCTCGTTCGTCGCCATCGCACCGACCTGATACTTCTCAACGGAGCCGTCACGAAGCTCGACAATAACCTGATCAACAGGATGCGTATCGATATGCATAACACCATTTCCGCACCACAATACCGTGCTGTTGTCGCCGCCTTTATAATACGTCCAGCTGGCAACTAACGTGCCGACCGCTCCACTCTTCATGCGTAATATGCAGGTCGCGTTATCGTCTACATCGGTTCCTTCTTTGTGCAGCGTGTTCACGAAGACAGCGACTTCAGCCACTTCATCGCCTAGAAGCCAACGGATCAAATCAGATTTGTGAACACCGAGGTCGCCCATTGCGCCCATGATGGCTTCTTCCTTGCGGAAGAAGCCATCAACACTCCAGCGTTCAGGTCCCGGATGGCCGAAGGACGTGCGGAAGGAAAGGACTTTACCCATTTTACCTGTTTGCAAAATTTCTTTGGCCTTTTGGTGGGGCGGCATCAGACGCTGCTCGGTTTTCTCTGTAGATTTTTGACCATCATCCGAGTGCCCAGCTGGATATGGAAGTATGGAAGCGCATTGGTTCCCAAGAGGATGATTCCTGCCAAGACTATTGTCGATGGCTTTCTGGTAACCAGGTGTCCCAGGCGGTTTTCTTTCTCTCCTTTTTTCCTCTTACCATGCTTAGGAAGTTTGTTGCTGCCCTTCACGCTGACTGTGCTCCTTGCTCCCCATTAAAGTAAGTAAGGCAGGAACTATAATAAACGATTTGTCAAATCTATCGGCCCTCTTGAATAATTATGCACAAATTTGCATATTTTATTTTTTATCATTTAAAATGAAAAAATCACAAAACGTATAAATATAATTATTTGAATATTTACTTACCCACAACGACTATACCCACAATTCCCACAAGTCTTACAACCCTCGATATTAATCAGCGAGGCACCGCCGCAAGATGGGCAAAGATCACGAGAAGCCTTCGAGTGATCATGCGCACCATGTCCACCATCGATTGCTGCTGTGGCAGGAACACTTGCTTTCAACTCAGCGTTCAACGCTTCATTGAAATCCTCCAGCTCCAAAGTCGCTGCGATAGGTGCAGGCACATGATCATCCTGAGCGTTGTTCAGTACATGAGTTTCTAGTGCTTTAGCTACAGCATCTGCAATGGATTCAACGCGATTTGCACCAAAGCCGATAGCACCTGATCCGCCAATGCCTTTCAGATGTTTGATCAACAGTTCAACCTTCTCACCATGATCTCCATAACGGAGGAACAAGGAGCAGACACGTCCAAGTGCTTCTGCCATCGCAAAGACGTCAGAACCCGCTTTACCTACATTCAGGAAGATTTCAGCCGGTGTACCATCTAAATCATTGATCGTAATATACGCCATACCAAAAGGTGTGTTGATCTTGTATGTTGCGCCGCGCAGAACCTGCGGACGTTTCTTGTATTGTTTATCCAGCTCTGTAGTCACCTGTGGCGCTGGACTTGCTGCAACAATACTCGCACTTGCTTCAGGAGTTGCTGCAACTTCAACTGCTGGAGCTACCTCTTCAGCTGCAGTTTCTTTCTTATCTTCCTTCTTCGAGGTTTCCAGAACTTGCACATCACGGCTACCATCACGGTAGATCGTAACGCCTTTACAGCCTAGATCGAAGGCCATTTCATAAAGCTCAGCCGTCTCTTCTACTGTGAAGTCAGACGGACAGTTCGCTGTCTTGGAAATCGAGCTATCCACCCAGCGTTGAATTGCAGCTTGCGCACGGATATGATCCTTAGCGGACAAATCCATCGAGGTCACAAAGTACTCTGGCAGCTCTTCACCTGGATGAGCTTCCAGCCATTCTTGAGCGATTGGAACGAACTGCTCATCGTAGCCAAGACGACTTTGACGATAATATTTGAAAGCAAAATATGGCTCAATGCCTGTCGAAGTACCTACCATTGTACCTGTACTGCCTGTAGGCGCTTGTGTAATCACTGTAACGTTACGCATACCATGTTGGCGGATCGCTTCTCCAACCTCTGGATACGCTTCGAGCATATTTTTCATAAACCCGCTCATTAGGTATTTCTCAGTATCAAAAGCAAGGAACGATCCCTTCTCACCAGCAATCTCTGCGGATGCAAGGTACGCTTCACGAGCCATAAAGCCGTAAAGCTTGTCCAGAAACGCCAAAGATTCCGGACTGCCATAACGGATGTTCAATTTGATCATAAGCTCGGCAAGTCCCATCGTTCCGAGACCTACACGGCGTTCGTTCTTCTGATTCGCTTCATTTTCCGGGAAATGATAAGGCGTCTTATCAATGACATTATCCAAGAAACGTACAGAATAACGAGTCGTATTCGCAAGATCTTCCCAGTCTACATCATGATTCTTCTCATCGTAGAACTTAGACAGATTCACAGCCGACAGATTGCAGACTCCCCAGCCTGGCAGTCCTTGTTCTCCACATGGGTTCGTACAAATGATCGGATTAAAGTACCAGCTGTTGGACATCTGATTGTAGTATTCCATGAACACAACGCCAGGCTCAGCGGATTTCCAAGCAGATTCGATAATAGTGCGCCACACATCACGCGCTTTAACGGTGCGATAATGAATAACATTTTTGCCCGCAGCCTTCCATTTGTCGAGATCGCCATCCCACGTATCGTTATAATCAGGGTCTGTCGTATCCGGGAATACGAGATCCCAATCTAAATTTTCTTTAACAGCCTTCATAAAGCTATTGCTCACACATACCGAAAGGTTCGCATTAGTAACCTGACCCATCGTTTGCTTCACTGTAATGAAGTCCTCAACATCTGGATGCCAGTCATTAATCATGAGCATGAGCGCTCCACGACGGCTGCCGCCTTGTTCAATTAGTCCAGTGGTATAGCTAAACAGACCGCCCCAAGATACAGAACCACTAGACGAACCATTTACACCTCTCACAATCGCACGACGCGGACGTAGTGATGATAGGTTAATCCCTACACCGCCACCACGAGCCATAATTTCTGTCATTTCAGCCAATGTCTGCATAATGCCGCCACGGCTATCTTTTGGAGAAGGGATTACATAACAGTTGAACAGTGTTAGTTCTTCACTAGCGCCTGCACCAGCCGCAATACGTCCACCCGGTACGAGCTTCCAATCATCCAGAATCGAACGGAATTTACCTGCCCATTCTTCTTGAAGCTCAGGTGTC
This sequence comes from Paenibacillus sp. FSL R10-2734, assembly GCF_037963865.1. Classification (NCBI taxonomy): domain Bacteria; kingdom Bacillati; phylum Bacillota; class Bacilli; order Caryophanales; family Paenibacillaceae; genus Paenibacillus; species Paenibacillus sp. FSL R10-2734. The sequence goes on from NZ_CP150170.1 coordinate 5,254,060, forward strand.
TTCTCAACAGAAGCCATAGCTGTAGATAGACGATCCCACATTTCCTCTGGTGTTTTTTCTATATTAAGCGTCAGCTTCTCAACATCTGATTTCACAAGTTCGCCGCTGCGCGTCTTCACGGTTACGATTCGGCCGTTACGCTCTACAATCTCTCCGACTTCCTTCGTTGGAAACTTCGGATCATCCTTTGTTAGAACGAGTACTACATCGCCCACTTTAGCATTGTTGCTGTCGGCATCCTTCCAAGCATAACGATCCAAAAATATTTTTTCACTTAGCCCTTCAAGGCGTTGCTTACGTTCCATGTTACTCAATAAAAAAACCTCCCGCATTGTAGTAAATATTAGTTCCAGTTCAAGTTGTGATCTCCACAACAAAAACTTCCTTACACTTATCTTCCGCCTTACGGGTGTATGTAGGAAGTTCATCTTGTCAATAAAAAATACCAGCTTCGCAGCTTGATAAAAACACATTTTCATGCTTTTGTCACAATATATTGTGTGCGTCAGCTTTTAAACTATACCACATATTGTATCGAAGGTCTTTTTCGAAAATAGAGTCAAGCAGCCGAAATATCGCAAACCATGCCGCGTTTTCTCGCTTTTGCTCTCTTTTTTAAAGGCTATCAAGAAAAATAGAAGGTTATGAATTTTATTGTTTAAGAGCATACTACTCCTACGAATGATGATATGAATTTGCGCCTGAGGAGGCTGTACCATGACGCAATTATTCCGTAATTCTCAACCCCACAAAGGTGGGAAGTCCGCGCCTATACTGCCTGTTCCTCTTTCTTTTGACCGGAATTGGCTACAGGATCTAGAACTCAAGCTAGAAAAAGGCGGTCCGTGGGGAGATTTACGTCTGTCTAAGCTTGCCGTGCAAGGTGAACAAACGGGTCTAGTAACAAGCTTCGATGAGCTGCAATGCATGAAGCATTTATCCGGATTATCCCCTCTTCCTCACCAGCTTGATACCGCGCATAAAGTTCTGTTTGAGATGTCAGGCCGCGCGATTCTTGCAGACGAGGTAGGACTAGGAAAGACGATTGAAGCAGGACTTGTACTTAAGGAATATCTTGTTCGCGGTCTCGTCTCTAAAGTTCTTATTCTGGTACCGGCTTCCCTCGTATTGCAGTGGGTCCGCGAGCTGAATGCCAAGTTTGGCATATCCGCCATTGCACAGAAAAAAGCATACTCCTGGGGAAATGCGATTGTAGTCGCATCTATGGATACCGCCAAACGCGATCCCCATAAAGAAATGCTGCTGGAAAATGAATATGACATGTTGATTATTGATGAAGCACACAAGCTGAAGAATAAAAAATCGACCAATTATCTATTTGTACAGCAATTACGCAAAAAATATTGCCTGCTCCTAACCGCTACTCCCGTACAGAATGATCTGGGCGAGCTGTTTAATTTGATCACTTTACTGAAGCCTGGGCAATTAGGAAATCAGGGCGATTTTGCCACAAATTTCGTCGTTGATAAACGTCAACCTAAGAATGAAGGTCAGCTAAGGGACGAGCTTTCGAAGGTGATGATCCGCAATCGGCGTGGCGAAGGTCCAGTTAACTTCACGAAACGAAAAGTCCGTAATATTCCGCTAGTTCTATCACAGGAAGAAAGAGTATTATATGACGCTGTCACTGCTTTTGTCAAAGACCAGTATCAGGAATCGGGCGGCAATCTTAGCAGCATGCTTTCCTTGGTAACGCTTCAGCGCGAGGTCTGTAGCAGCCGGGATGCCGTGTTTATCACTTTAGTAAATCTGATCAAGAAGCTGCCCGCTGATTCTCCGAAACGCGACCGGATGATGGAGCTATTGCAGACACTCCGAACGGTTAAGACCAACACTAAAGCGGAAACAACGCTATCCCTCATTCAAGAAATGAATGAAAAAGTCATCGTGTTCACGGAGTACCGTGCGACTCAAGAATATTTGCTGCAATATTTCCGCGAACATGGGCTAATGTGTGTTTCTTATTCCGGCGGGATGAACCGTGGTAAAAAAGACTGGATGATGGATCTCTTCCGTGGTCGTGCTCAAGTAATGATCGCAACCGAGGCGGGTGGTGAGGGCATTAACCTGCAGTTCTGCCACCATATGATCAATTTCGATCTCCCTTGGAATCCCATGAGAGTAGAGCAGCGGATTGGACGGGTGCACCGATTAGGTCAGCAAAATGACGTGGTTATTTATAATTTGTCCACACAGGGCACGATTGAAGAACATATCCTGCATCTGCTACACGAGAAGATCAATATGTTCGAAATGGTCATTGGCGGGCTGGATGTGATTCTGGAGCGTTTTGAGAAGAAAGAATCTCTGGAGAAAAGCTTATACAAAATCATGCTCGAATCTCACTCCGATGAAGAGCTGCGAAATGAGCTAGATCATATCGGCGAATCCCTAAGTGAGTTGACTCAGGGTATTAAAAAGGAAAGCGAGACTGCGACATGACCCTCACCTCACAGGAAGTACGTAAACATGTAATGGACTATTTGGAAGCGACAGAATGCTCCATTATTGAAGTATCGCCCATTCACGTAACTGTAAAGCTATCGCCAAGAGCTGACAGAATGCTTACAGACCGTCCTTATTATTGGGGATTCGTGGAGCGTACTGGCGTTGATCCGGAGACACTCTCTTTCACCTTTGTATTTGATCCTGAAAAATACGACAGTCAAGCAGCTATAGAAGCTCCACCAACGGTAAACCGCAGCATCGGAGCATTTAACCCGCCTATTACCGGTAGCCCAGCGATAGGCGCGACAGCTGATGTTGAAGCTAGCACGGATCTATTGAATTCAGAATCACCGGAATCTAATGTGGTTCATGTCCCCTCTTCAAATCCTGAAGATAGCATCCTTGCCCGCTACTTTGGTATTGTTCCAGCACTGCCTCGAATTGGGCCCGGCATGATAAGACGAGAAGATGTCGTCTATGGGAGCAAGCGACTTCAGCAAATTTGGAGTGCTGCCCAAGATGAAGGAAAATGCCTTTACTTATTTGAGGATCCAGGAAGCAGACAGCGGAACACGCTCTTCTCTGCAGCCTATGAACCGTGGCTCGGTGTCTGCTATAAAGTGGAGATGAGCTGTGATTTGAAACGGGAAGAACTTCATTATCTTGGGATATCTCTGACCAAAGGGACCATCATTGATGACTTTAACGCAAAGATATCCTCTCGGGAGATGACACCTCGCTTACCGGAAAATGTGCATATTCAGCCTTATGATTTGACAGTGACAGCCGCTACAGATTTATTGGAAGCTCATCTTACCTCCCAGCTAGCCGAGCTTGATTACACTTGGGCCGAACAGGCACGTGAGCGTCTTAGAATCGAGCTGGCTATCATTGATATTTATTACGGCGAACTGCTGAAAGAGCCTGATGAAGAAAAACGTCTAGGTACTCAAGAGCAGTATAACCGTCGTCGACAAGAGACCATTTGGCAGTATGAGCCGCAAATTGCAGTTTCTGCGGTAACCTATGGACTGTTTCATCTGCGGAGCCTATAGAATGCGACCCCACTCGCTAAAAGCAGGCAAAAAAACAAGAGAACTTCCGCCTTCAGGCGCGACAGTAAGCAACAGTCTTTTTATAGCCTGTCCACTACACTAAAGAGGAAGCTTATACTTTCTGATATTTCAAAAAAAGAAAGGTGAACGACGCCATGAAAATAAGTTTACGGCGGAGGCTGCGACTTGTTGGTCAAGGATGCCTCCTCCTGCTTCTATGCTTCGGACTGTTTGTAGCGAGCTCCAGCGCTCCTTCGGCGCTTGCCGCAACCAGAGTAAGTGTGATCCAATCAGTCACACAGGATGCAATACCTGCGCTGAAGATGAGTACCTTACCCTCTCCCACCACGGTCCAAGAATTCGCTAAGACTACACTGAACAAGCTTGCTGCAGAAGCTCCATTTACAGCCTGGAAGGATGCAGGGATAGAATATTATCCCCTTGGTCCAGGTACTCATAGCTGGCTAGTCAATGTTATGAAGGGCGAAGAGCGGATCGGGTACATGATCATTTCCGCTACCGAAACAGGCGGATATATGCTAAGTGAATATGGAGCCGGCACTTACGGACTCCCGTACAGTTTAAATGATCTGCGCCAATTCTTGGTGCAGAAAGGACTTATTACTTCATCTTTTTCAGGAAAAATAAAGCTTACTGCATTATATGCACCGCTTCTACCTGTATGGAAAGTAACCATTGACGAAAAGATATTTTACATCAATGCTTCTGTGCTTCAAATCTTACCGTGGACACTTAGCAAGGCAGAAGAAGTCCTTAATGAGCTGCCCCCAGTAACAGATGTGATCACTAATCTCAATCCAGACGTGTCACCGCTATCGGCCTTTAATAGTGGAGGGTCAGATGATCCTTACGAAGATATCCTATGGCTGACCGCTCCTAAACTAACTACAGTGAGCAGCGACAACATTGCGCTTCTGATTAGATCCAAGGAGAGCATCGCTTATCAAGCTGCTGGGCGAAATGACCTTGTCGGGGCACCTTTTATGATTACAGGATATCAAAGCTGGCAGCCTTCTCATGAAGAAGCTCAAGCTGAAAACAATAAACTTACCGTATACGCAGCGTCAGGCCCTGAAGGAAAACGATACTTACCTCTCACTGCACTACAGAACAATGGAACACTGCATAAGCTGCCAGACAGAAATATCAAAGCACTCGGATTTAATCGTTAACAATAAAGCAAATAACCTTCCACTGCCACTCATGAACATAGGCACTGGAAGGTTATTTGCTTTTTCTAACATTCATTCTTTTTTACCTCGGCTCCACTTGCTTCGCCAGATAGACCACCCAAGTGGAAGCATGCCGAACCATTTCTGTGACCACGGCTGCTTCGTAGCTGCTGCTCTACGAGCATGTATGGCACGTGGATCCTCGATATATACGACTACCTTCTCGGTTATATACTTCACAAGCTCATCGCCACCGGAAGCCATTGTAACACCTCCTACATTGTTTGTGAATTTAGATGATCAGCGTTCGTTCCATGTTCTTAGTGTGCACCATCCGACTTAGATCTAAACTGCAAACTTCTGATTTGTCGTATAGGTTTACCTATTAAAGCACAATCTAACAAAGAATCTAGGGGACGAAGTTATTCACATGCAAGGAGGTGTTTCATTTGAAAAACTGGATAAAATATACTTTTCCCAGAACAGCAACTGCTTTATGTTGCTTTCGGATCACTTTAACTACCGTAGGACTGCTAATATTGTTTCTGGGGAACGCACAAGCCTCTACTGCCTCTGCAACACCAACCAAACCAGTGATGAATGATGATCGTCAGCACCTATTAGGCCACGGTCATCGCATGATTCTAATTGATGCAGGGCACGGAGGCATCGACGGTGGAACCTCCTACGGTAATATTTTAGAAAAAGATATCACGTTAGATATTTCACGCCGATTATTTCTGCTGCTTCGCAGTGATGGATTTGACGTAATCTTGAATCGCAATGGTGATTATGCACCCAGTGACGAAAACCGCTGGCTGCGCAGCAAATCTCGTCATCTGCGGGATCTTGCACAGCGTAAAGAGCTCGCCGAGACGCTCCCAGCTAATGTAGTGGTAAGCATCCATATTAATTGGGCGCCTTCCCCTTCTAAACATGGACCGCTTGTATTGTATCGCCAAGAGGGTCGCAGCTATTTCCTTGCCAATTCCATTCAGCAACAATTAAACAGCCTCTACGATGTCGAAGCTCATCCAAGACCAGGCAAACCTTTCTACCTCCTAAACAAAATAACCGCCACAACAGTTATCGTTGAGGCGGGTTTTGTAAGTAGTCCGGCAGATCGCCAGAAGCTGTGCTCACCTAAAGGGCAACAAGAAATTGCTGAAGCCATTGCTGGTGGTATCGTTGCTTATTTTATGGAAGTGTAAGGTTGGAGTTCCACTTCATCTCGCTTTTGACCAGATCAGAAATGCCAATAAAATCAACACTGTCTTTCATTTGCTCAATACCGCTGCGGATCCCTGCGGCGGTCTCTTTTCCAAATATGCCAACATGACCAATGGTGATGCAAAAGCGTTGATCCTGTGCTAAATCTTTAACGAGGCCCATTTGTTTCAGAACATGGCTAGCTGTATGTGTGTCATCCAGAAAGATGTGGTTCTCCACGCGAGGTAGCCCCATTCGATAAGCCATATTACCTGCAACGGAACGGTAGTTGGTCTTACTGTCCACAAAGAACAATCCTCGTTCTTTGCATACGGATAAGATCACGGCCATAATCCGCTCGTCTCCGGTGATCTTTGAGCCCATGTGGTTATTTATACCGATCGCATAAGGTACATTATCGAGTGCTGCCTCAACCTTTTGTCGAACTTCCTCATCGGACATCTTGGCCAGTATGGCTCCTGGTCCTAGCCATTTCGGATTACCTTGGCGCGGCTCCATCGGCAAATGCACCAGCACATCATCTCCGCGTTCGTGTGCACGAGTGGCATCTTTAACGGATGTTGGCAAGAAAGGCATAACAGCCACCGTAAGCTTCACAGGCAGCGAGAACATTTCATCCGTTCCCTTCATGTCATTGCCGAAATCATCAATAATAATAACGACCTTATTGCGCTTAGCTGTACTCTCTTCAAGCTGCATATTGGTAACGTTGTCTTTAGACGTGGCTGCAGAGACAGACGGCATCGCCGGAACAATTGCGGTAATCATTACTGCAGCAACAGCAAACCAATTTAGAAAATAACGTTTAACTTTTCGGCTGTCCTTCATCAAGAGGAACTCCTCCTTCGTCATAAACAATTGTTCTCATTGTTTGGTTCACGAAGGTTAAATATGTACGTGCAGGGTTCGCAATAATTTACAATCGCGCTTTTCTATTGCCCTCGCTCGTCAGCAGCAAGGATTGCTTCTAGCACATTCACAGCTTGGACCTCGAAAGGCATATTCCACATTGGACTTTCCTGAGTACAACTAGCTTCCGCCACCACCATTAATTTATCGATCTCACTACTGGTGATTCCAAGATCCTTAAGTGTTACTGGAAGTCCGACTCTTTTGCAGAAATCAATGACCTGAGCGATCTCCTCACTCGGAGCCTTCTCAAGTACTAACTGTACGATCGTAGCAAAAGCAACCTTCTCACCGTGTAGCGTATTCCGGCATCCCTCATGCAACGTCAGTCCGTTATGAATGGCATGGGCTGCGGCAAGCCCGCCGCTCTCAAACCCAACGCCGCTTAAGTAAATATTAGCTTCAACAATATGTTCCACCGCAGAAGTGGTGATTCCTTGTTTCACATCTTGCAATGCTAATTCACCCTCCGCGAGAAGCGTATCCAGACAAGCCCGTGCTAAGGAGAAGGCTGCGATTGTACTAGTCCCGCCCGCATGGGTAATCGCCCCTGATTGCCGGCAGGCTCTTGCTTCGTAAAAAGTGCTCAAGGCGTCACCCATTCCAGCAACCAGTAATCTTGTCGGAGCTTTAGCAATGATATCGATATCTGCGATGACCATATCGGGATTTCTTTTTAATGGTAGATAGCAATCAAAGTCACCCTCATCCGTATACAAAACCGATAACGCGCTACAAGGTGCATCTGTTGAGGCGACAGTAGGTACAATAACTACCGGCAGATCCGCCATGAAACTTACTGCTTTGGCTGTATCTAACGTCTTGCCACCACCAATCCCTAAGACGACTTCAACGTCCTTCAAACCGAGTTGTAGCACCAGCTCATCCACCTGATTACGGCTGCACTCGCCCTTGAATTCGCGCATTACAATTAGAATATTATTCAATTCAAAGCTGTGTGAGATATCCTCCTTGTACATAGAAAAAATATAAGGATCTATAATCGCAAAAGCGCTTTTCGCTCCCAACTGCAAACAATAATCTCCCAGCTTACGAATCTCGCCATTTCCCTGAATATATTTTGTCGGTGAACATATTATTTGCGTCATGGTTTCACTCCTCTTTTGTGTATACCTTTATTCTAAGGAGTATTGCTTCAGATCGGCTATTAAAAAAGATCTACCGCGAATATATTCTCAAATTCAGGCCACCTGATGTTTCTTAAACGCCCTATAAGTAAGAGGCAACAGTAGCACTATGACAATAACAGCGAATCCTGCCATGACCTTATATTCTGGAATCAATACACCGAACAGATTAAACAATTCATAAGAGGTAATTTTTTTAAAGCCATCAAACATACTGGCCGGCAGTAAATCTATCAGATGATTAAACAAACGACTGCTCTTGCTGGCAGGAATGAACAGTGGACCAATAACCAATATTCCTATGACAATGATAACAGAAAAGGGACTACTCATAAGGCTGGACAGCCACAGAGTCAATGCTCCCACCATCAGACAGGCTAGACTACCGATGAGGATCGCCCACAGATACGCTTGGAAGACTGTGAAGGAAACGGGAGCCAAAAGGTCAATCATCTGCACATTTGCTTTCGCACCCTCAAATCCAAATATTCCGAGCAGCAAAAGCGTGTATGCCACGAGCGCTAAGAATAGTAGTGCTATAGATAGAATAAAGCCAGCCTTTAATTTGGCGGTGATGACCTTATTGCGACCATAACGAGAAGACAAAATGATCGCATCCGTGCCCCGCTGATATTCGTCGGCGAACATGGGAGCGAGGCATATAGCAATGGCCAAAGATATAATTAAAAAGAGGTTTTGAAGATTTTGGAATACTTTTTCCCATCCAGTAACATAGTCCATCTGAAATGGAACACGAAGCTCCTCGTTCATTGTATTAAAGAATGCTTTCTCCTTGACGGAATAATTACCATAAGAATAATCGTAATTTAAATAACCGTTAACTTTTTCAATCCGTTTCTCATAAAACACTTTAGCATCATCCGGTTGCAATCTATCCATTACAGAATAATCATAATTGCTCAAAGGAGAAAATGCGTAACGAATTAAAGTATTGATCTGTTCATCTGGCACTTCATATTTAGCATAAGCTTCACTGTTTAAATTCCCTTTATCATCAATATTATTCGGATCGAGATGAGCCTTTTTGTGTCGTTCAATCGAATTTGCCAATTTTTCAGTCGTTAAGGGACCGGCAAGCTGACGACCGTATTCTCTTTGGAGGGAAATCGCAGCCAATCCTTTTAATTCCTTACCATCCTTACCCGTTATGTATGCCCCTGTGACCCTCATGTTAACTAAGAGTAGGACCACTGCTATTACAATCGCAATTACGACGTAAAACAATTTGCTCCTTATTATTTTCCGCAGTTCAAACCGGGTCAGCGTGTCCATGATTCAAGCCTCCTATATAACCTGATGCTTTTTGAATGCCCGATAACTAAAAGGCAGCAATAGTGTTATAGTTATTACCGAGAATCCAACCATTATCTTATACTCTGGAATCAACTGCCACCCAAGATGAAATACTTCATAACCTGTTATTTTACTAAAGCTGTCAAACATATTACCTGGCAGCAAATCTATCAGATGATTAAATAGACGGCTATTTTTATTTTCGGGAATAAACTGGGTACCTACAAGAAGAATTCCAACTGCGATAATAACGGAAAATGAGTTTCCCATCCGACTGGAGAGCCACAGTGTCAGCGCTCCCACCAATAGACAAGCTAGGCTACCGATAAGTACCGCCCACATATAGGTTTGCATCACCGTGTAGGGAACAGGAGCCAAAAATTTAATCATCTGCACGCTGGCATTCGCTCCATCGAATCCAAATACCCCTAGAATTAGCAATGTATAAACCCCAATTGCTAACACTATAAGTCCTACAGATATAATAAAGCTTGCTTTCAATTTGGCAGCGATGGCTTTGCTGCGACCATAACGAGTAGATAAAACGATGGAGTCTGTTCCTTTCTGATATTCCCCGGCAAATACGGGGGCGAGACAAACCGCAATGACAAATGCAATAATTAGAAAGAGACTCGGCAAATTCTCAAATACATTTTTCCAACCAGTAACATAGTTCATTTGAAAAGGCACCGGAATTTCCTCATTCATTTTGGTGAAAAAAGCTTTCTCTTTGACTGTGTAATTGCTACCAGAGTCATTACTATTTAACAATCCTTGGACTTTTTCCATCCGTTTCTGGTAAAATCCCTTAACGTCTTCAGGACTTATTTTGTTTATAAGGTAAAAATCATATCCGCTTGCAGGAGAAAATGCATCTGTAATCAAAAATTGAATTTGATTATCCTTAACGTCATATTTGGCATTAGCTTCGACGGTCATCTCACCTTTTTCATCAAGGTTCTCAGGGTCACGAAGTAATTTTTGATGTCTTTTAACCGCTGCTTCCATCTTTTCTATGGTCAACGGACCGGCAAGCTGACGATTGTACTCTCTTTCTAATTGGATAGCTGCTACTCCATTCAAGAACTTACCATCTTTTCCTGTCGTTTGTGTATTTGCGACTAATATAATGGATAAGAATAACGCCGCCACTATCAAGATTACAATCCCTGCATAAAATGGTTTTCGGCGCATGATCTTTCGCAGCTCGAAACGGGTCAATATATCCATAAGTCAAGCCCCCTATTTTTCAATAGCCGTAACATCTTCTTCCTCCTGAAAATGGTATAAATAGAAGTCCTCCAGCGTTGGCACGACCGATGTCGCCTGCTCAATAGGTCTCTCTGCGGACACAATTCTCAGTTCCACCTGATCCCCTTCATGCCGCAAATTGCTTACACAATAACGGGCATTCCATTCCTCAGCCTCCCGGACTGGGATACGACATGACCATACGAAGCTCTTCATCGTTGCCGTCAGCTGGTCCACCGTACCGGCTGTCAGCAAACTACCTTTCTTCATTACAAGAATCTGGTCAGCAATATATTCCACATCGGATACAATATGTGTCGAGAGAATAACAATCTTGTCCCTACCCAAATCGGCGATAAGGTTACGGAAGCGGACCCGTTCTTTAGGATCAAGTCCTGCAGTCGGCTCGTCCAATACCAACAAATGGGGATCATTAAGTAGTGCCTGTGCGATACCCAGCCGCTGCTTCATCCCTCCAGAAAAAGTGCGGATTTTTTTCCGAGCCACATCATCCAGAGCCACAGTGCCGAGTAGTTCTCGAGCTTTCCCTTTTGATGCCGCCAGCGTCAATCCTTTTAGCGAACCTATGTACCACAGAAACTCCTCTGCACTGAAATCAGGATAATATCCGAAGTCCTGAGGTAGATAACCAAGCAAATCGCGATAGCGTTCCCCCATACGACCGATTTCCTCATTGTTCATCTGTATCGTTCCCGAAGTAGGGTTCAGGATACCGCAGATCATCCGAAGCAATGTTGTTTTTCCGGCGCCGTTTGCCCCCAGTAAACCGTAGACACCGTTGGTAAGTCGGATTGAGATTCCGTTTACTGCCTTTTTGGCAGAAAAATGCTTACTCACCTGATTTAAAGTCAGTTCGAGCATTCCACACTTCCTCCTTTTATTCTCTATTGTTTTGACTTGTCTCACGCCAATCTTAAAATTGTATTCTTGAGGCCGTTTCCAGGCTTCTGCATGTCCTGCATACCCCTCGAGTCTCGTAAACAATTCCAACCGTAGAAAGCACCAGTAATACCTGCCATAATCCGGTTACTGATGATAGAAACAAAGAGAAGGAATAATTAAATGTAAATATAAGCTGTACAATTACCAACAGAGCACAGTAAAGGAGACAATAATACCCACAATTTGATGTACGAATCCTGTTCAACAACCAAAGGGAACCAAGACAAGCAATATTGAAGGGCACCAGCAGATACAGCAGGAGGCTCAAAATCCCAGTCTGTATCCAAACATTCAATAGAATAGCCAGTAAGGCCAAACCGATAAGATCCGCTAATCCAAGCAAACTCATACGCACCAGCGTCAGTTTCTCCAATATATGCCGAGTACTTAATTCAATCTCCAGCATATGAAAGGTTAATGATCGAGTCAGTGTCTGTAGCCCCGTGATCACCAGTAATGGAGCTGAAATAGATGCCAGCATGACAATTTGGATATTTCCGTGAGGATGATTAATGAAGTTATGCAGAAGTAACCCCATTCCAGCAACAATTAACAGCTGTAATGCCCACACTTTCCAACTGATGAAGCGAAGCTGAGCCTTATAGAACTCTGTAAATGAGGTTCTTTGTGTAGCCTGTGTTTGGCGCAGTTCTAAAGCTGCCCCATGAATGGTCTCTTCTAACCGCCCCCGATCAACGGGAAACGAAGGGGAGTTTCTTAGTGTAGTTACTATGGAATGTCGCTGCTTCTTCTTCAACGAATTCACTCCTCTCCAAATAGCTTCTTAAAACAATTAACCCACGCTTCACTCGATATTGAACCATGCATACATTTACTCCCGTAACACGAGCTATGTCGCGGAAGGTCATATCCAGACAAAATCGCATAAAAACCATTTCCCGCTGCTCTTCAGGCAGAAGTAGAAGCAGCTCATGAACCAGATGCTCTCCTTCTACTTGTTCTTCAATGGAGCCGTTTGGCTGTGAAAACGGTTTTTCTGCTTCCTCCCTATGTACCCAGGACAACGAATACTGTTTTTGCAGATAATCATTGCACAGGTGACGAGCGATTGTGTATAAGTATGCGAGGCATTTTCCTGCATTTTTATATCTGTCAATATATCTGCAAAATCGATAGAAAGTTTCTTGGGTCAGATCCTTCGATTCTTCCTCACTTCGAACCTTGTAGTAGCAATACTTCTGGATTCCGGGGTAATACCTTTCGATCAGCGGTGTTAAGTACTGCGTCTCCCCCTCATGTATTCGCCGGATCCACTCCACTTCATCCACTACGTCCCTCCTCTCTATTATGTATAACTGATTTATACAGAAAAAAAATGAAGTTACATTGTGACTTTTTCGTGAAATTCTTCAGCCGCTTCCTTTTCGTACGAATCTGCTTGCATCCTATACAGACTCGCATACACTCCTTTTTGCTGGATCAGTTCGGCATGCGTGCCTAATTCTCTTATCTCACCCGACTGCAGTACAATGATATTGTCCACATCCCTGGTATTAACAAATCGATGAGTTACCATTATGCATAATCTACTGAATTTCATTTCCTGAAAACGCATGAAAATTTCATGTTCTGAGATCACATCCAATGATGCGGTTGGCTCATCCAGAATTAGTATAGCGGAGGGCTTCATTAACGCCCTCGTAATGGCCAGCTTTTGCCATTGTCCCAGCGATAAATCCACACTGCCGGACCATTCCTTTTTTAGTCTGGTCTCATATTTCTCAGGAAGTTGGGCAATAAATTCATCTGCTCCCGAGTTTTTTGCCGCGTCAATTATTTTTTCCAGATTGTTTACCTCTTCCAAATTCCCCAAACCGATATTAGATTTTATATCAAAAGGATACTGTATTAAGTCCTGAAATACCGCGGCGACATTCAGAAACACTAGCAAATTGCATTTAGAATATTAATTTTGGTATAATGACCACTATTGGATTAATTTAACATTTTAGGAGATGATTATATTGTTGCATATTGCAGTATGCGATGATGACGAAAAAATGCTTCAGCAGTTAAAAGATTTCTTTTTAGAATTTTCAAAAAAATCTACAAATACCTTTTATGTGCAATATTTTCCGTCGGGAGAGGAATTACTATACTATTATAGTCTTCCCGGCCGATATACCTTCCACTTAATCTTTATGGATATCGAAATGTCCGGCATCAGCGGGTTAGACACTGTACTCAAAATTCGCGCTCAACCAGATTATAACGTCCAGATCATTTTCTTAGCTGATTCTCCCGAATATATGATTGATAGTTTTAATGTACAACCATTTTATTATCAGTTAAAACCCCTACTTTACGAAACATTCCATGCATTATTGCAAAGAGCATTCGTATATATAAATACCGCCGTTTATCCACGTATCAAGCTAAAAACAACGGATGGAGAGGTTATTCTGCAAACATTTGAAGTTATATCATTGGTCAAAGTAGATAAATCACATGTTAAAATAACCACCCTGGATCAGGTAATATATTCTTCTATAACATTGACCCAGCTCTCAGAGAGACTCGATATAAATTTCTATCAAATACATAAATCTGCCATTGTAAACATGAGGCATATCAAAAAATTCACTTCCAGTACGGTAGTAATGACAAACAAGGACATACTTCCTTTGGGCCGATTGTATAAGAAGGATGTGATAGAAGTTCATACGAGTACTCTCTGCGAACCTACTCTTCAAAGAGTATAGTGATGATGTGAGGACAAAGATCGTTCATTAGAATTCTCTTTTTCAAGTTATATTGGATCCGCATTTTTTCAACCACTTTAATTTAGCAAGCAATTTTATGCATCCTCCTCAGAGATAGGCACATAGAAGAACGACAGTCTTTGCTAACTTACGGCTATCGAATTATTATGATAGAAACTGAGAAATGCGGATTAAAAGCCAGAATATCATTAGGTACAATATTAGAAAAAGAGACGTTGACTGTTTTTATTGTTCACAGTGATGGGTTTGACACCATCCTGAACCGTGCGTGATTATGCTTACAGCGATGAGAACCAATGGCCTCGTCGCTTCTCACTCCATTTGATTGATTTTGCACAGCACAAAGAGCCTATTGAGACGCTGCCAGCGACTTTAGACTTTAGTTGTGAGTATCCGAATTTTTTCATCTTCATGCATGTCCTCATAATGTTATTCGTTAAGAGGGCTGATGCTTCATTCTTACTTTATCTTCATGATAAATTAAATAGTCTCTAACATGTGTAATCCTGTCCTAAACAAAATTGCTCTTATATTTACTCAACACAATAACCACCACAGCGCTTATTGTCGAGGCGGAAGTCCCATTTGATTTTCTTTTGTGCAAAATTGAATATGCCAATGATATCAACACTATTCTTAATTTGTTCGACACCGCTGCAGATAAACACAGCGGTCTCTTTTCCAAATTCGCAGACATTACTGATATTATACATTGATTATATGCTTCGTCTTTAACGATTCGATTCACAAGACATCACTCTTTGTATGTAAAGCGACGAGATAGGTATGTTTCTCCAAGTGAAGACACCCATCCGATAAGCCATTTTACACATTATAGAATTTTCTAACCTCTTAAATGAATCCCCCGTTCACACGAATCGTCTGACCCGTAACCCACTGTGATTCCTTACTGGCTAGAAATAGCACTACACTCGAGATATCCTCAGGCTCACCTAAACGTCCGAAAGAATTCATATTCCCAACGTTTGCAATCTCTTCAGGTGACTTACCCATGGTAAATAGCTCCGTATTCACTGGACCCGGTGAGACCGCATTAATCGTAATTCCTTTTCGTCCAAATTCTTTGGCCAACTGACGGGTGATTTGTTCCACAGCTCCCTTTGTCCCCGCATATACGCTATAGGTGGGAAACATCTGACCTGTAACTGATGTCGAGAAATTAATGATCCGTCCGTTCTCACTCATATGTTTAGCCGCTTGTTGGCAGGCAAAGAATGTTCCCTTTACATTGATTGCAAATTGTTTGTCGAAGTCTTCTTCTGACATGCTCGCAATCGGCTTCGTAATCATAATGCCTGCGTTGTTAACGAGAATATCGATTTGCCCATAAGCTTCCAGTGTAGTTTGGAATAGTAGTTCAAGTTCGGCCACTCGGCTGATATCCGCTTGGATGGCGATTGCCTCTCCGCCTTTTTGCTTAATTTCGCTCACAACTTCCTCCGCCTTGCCTGAACTACTTGCATAATTAACAACGACCTTCGCTCCATGGAGTGTTAAATTATTAGCGATTTCCCGTCCCATTCCTCTTGAAGCACCTGTTACCAAAGCTACTTTACCAGCTAAATGATGATCCATGATTATTTCCCCCTGTTCATTTGCCGTTCTTGTTGGTCTGATTATAATCCGGCGATTAGAAAATGACAAGTGACAATTATTTATTTTTGTCACCAAAGAAATGATGATACTGAATTTTTCGGGGTATTGCTACCATTACTTCGGGGTGAACACAATGTGGAATTTATACATCCACTTCGTGTGAGCTAAACTATAGTTCTTGTTGACCAAACCCTTAATCCCTCCACCCGCATAGCAGGTGGTTTTTTTGTTTCGCGCATTTCAACTGGCTAAAGCCTAAATCAAAAAGCAGCTCAACAAGCGAGAGCTGCTCTTCTACTATATAAGTACAGAACTACCATCTATCAGGATGTTTCCAACAAGGCGCCTTATTCCACATTCAACCATATCACAAGGCATTCGCTTGAAGGTTTATAACATGCACCGATTCTCCAGTCACTAAGTCACAACCTCGTCTGAGGTTGTGGATGGATACGTAAACCATGAAGAGATAACTCCACAATTCGCGGTTAAAGTGAGTATTATTGCCTTAGACGCGAGATCGGGTTACAACAAATGGCTCAATAAGACTGTTAAGAGATGAAGTAATGCAAGTTGGATCCATCTTATCGCCTATAGCAACGTAGTACTGAAACTCATAAAATCCGCCCAAGGTTGCTTTGAAATTTGTCTCCCAGTAGTTGGTCATGATCCAAGCGTAGGTTTCCGGCTTGGCGTCAGGCTCCTGCTGGGTATGAAGCTGCCTCCTGCCGTAATCCAGCGCCCCCAATTGGATCAGCGGTGTATCTGGAGTCGCCAGCATCAGGGAACGCTCTTCATCCTGCCAAGCGATACCTGCTTGTACGGCGGAGTAGTCCAGACAGCTTCCCGGAATTTGGTCTTTCCAAGGGCGTACGAGACTGCCGGACTTATCCGCATATAAAGTTTCTTGCTTCGTGTCCCCAGCGGTAAACGGCAGCGCAAGATACACATTTTCCGGACTCCAGACACTGTCCTTGTGGAAGCGGACCGAGATATCTATACGGTTGATCTTAGTGTATACCTTAAGAAATAAGGAGAAATAGGAGATCCCCTTCAACTGGTAGCCCAGTTCCAGCGTAGCATATAGCGGACCGTTTTCCAGTTCTTTTACAGAGGCAAGCCGGCCGATCGACCGCTGCACACCCAAACCTTTACGGTTGCGTCCCATGCGTGCCCGAACAGCCCAAACTTTAGAGGCGTCAGATTCCTCAGTAGGAACCGTAACCTCATAAATCGGTGTAAAAGCACCGTAAAGTGCATCTGGCCGCAGCAATTCTTTGTCGGCCTCCTTATCGTACCATGAGGTAATACCGCCAGTTTCCGACCATTTCAGAGAGATAAACGGAGACTCCAGCCCATTCTGAGACAGCGTGATTGGTAATGGAGTACTTCCTTCCGGCAAAGCCGGATAAATATCGACCATATCATACACCCGGTCACTGCCGATCAGCTTCGTGTTCGATACCGTTATATCTGAGCTTGCAGACTTCGGCGGTAGCGGACGCAAGGTCAGCATGCAGGTCTGTAGTCCCTTCAACGTCAGCTCGGTGATGATTATTTGTGGGTGTAATGATTGCTTAGGCAATACTTCTCCAGTGTCTTCGCGGATGACCTCTACGCCACTCTGAAGCTCATCCGGCTCCCATCCCTCCAGCCTCAGCTGTACCAGCTCAGTGATTTCAAGCTCAGACGTATTCGTTACTCGGAAACGATATGGACGGCCAGGATATAATGTCGCTCCATTCTCAGCCAACAGCACAGTATCCAGCGCACGATAAGCTAAACGGCTTGCTTCTGCGGCATGTGTCTGCTTGCGTACCTCCAGCATTTGTACATTTTTGTGCCAAGGTTCAAAAATGGAGGAGTGATAGCCCCAGGTATGCTCTGCATACAGGACTAATGCCTGCTCGACAGACTCCAGCTCCTGATCACTCACGTGCCTCCGGTGAGGATCCAGCTTTTCTACCTTACGGAGTGTGCGCTGTGCATCACGGTAAATCTGGGTATGCATCGGTGTTGAGCTGACGCCATCCGTCCACCAATCCGGCCAATCCCCTGCATGAACAGGTAGATCATCCAGTCCTTCCTGCTTCAATTGCTCGAAAAATTGACTCAGGCTGATCATTTCAATGGAAATATGCTCACCGTGCTGACGATTCCATTTTCCAATCCATTCGATGATCGCACTGTTCGGTGCTCCATTGTCCGTTGGCAGTCCAGATAGCATAACGGGCACGAACTGAAACGGATGCTGTTCTGCCTCCAATTGGGCGATATAGCGATGAATTCGGATATTAGCAATCTGATCGTGAATCTCTTCCGGCTCAACGAGCTTATGATCGATCTCGTCGCGGATTATATATTTGCCAAGCGCTCCCGGGCATAGCCCAAGCTCGTTGCCAATCATGTAGTGTTCGCCGTTCCACACCAAGAGCCGCTCACCGCTAGGCGCTTCCCACCAGAACGGAAGCTGCTTGCGCCCAAGCGGGTACATGCCGTGATGGGTATGAATACAACTGAATAAATGCTGGATGCCATTTTGCAGCAGACTATCGGCATACCCCCAGCTGTAACCGTTAATATCTGCCGTCATAGCGCTGTCCACCTGATGTCCAATGGAACGGGCGTACGCCTGCGCTTTACTATGAATTTTGCTTAGCAGCTTGTAATCCGGCAGCTCGGTCATATTGAGGTATGTGCCGGATAATTCGATGTCGCCCCGAAGAACGGCTTCGGCAAAAGCCCGCTGCTCATCCACGCTGGCCTGCTGCAAAAACTGCTCCACAGCCCAAAAGGTCTCGCACGTCCAACGGAATCCTTGCCAATCGGGTTGGGTCCCGTTATGAGCATCTTGGACAATACGCAGTGCCTGGCGAATAAAATCGACATGGTATTGTTCAATTTTCTCCTGCCGCTCGGTATAACCTAGATCTGTGTGGGAATGGTGAATTGCGTAAATTTTCCACCTGCGTGCAGGCATCGGAATAGTAGTCTGCTCCAATTGTTGTTGAAGATTCATTCTGAGAACTCCTTTATGTTATGAATGGTGTCAAACATTTGTTGAATGCCATAGAACACTTGCCCCTGCACATCGTTCTCATAATATAGCACCACCTGCTCCGGCATCAGCGCGCTCTGCAAGCTGTCTTCAAATAATTCTCGACTTTTGGCGATTTGTCCGCCAAGAACAAGTTTGTCGGGCCGAAAGGCTGATATATAAGGACGCAGTATGAGACCAAGCCGTTGGCCGTATATCTTCCATACCTGGATGGCGGAGGGATCACCTGATTGGGCAGCAAAAGCTAGATTCTGCACACTGTCATCGCTTGAACGAGCATGAAGGCTATCCGCCAACGACAATATACCTCTACTACCTAACACATCATCCACTCGTTCTTCGTTAAACATTTCTTCATATAGCATGCCTGTGGCCGGTATGCCTGATCTGCCCAAAACCACCTTTTGCTTCTCGATAAAAGTGGACCCAAGCCCTGTTCCCAGCGTAAGGCATACCATTTTGTCCTCCGGAAACAATCTGCTGACACCAAGGGAGAACAGAACAGCATCATTGCTCAGCCGGATAGGTGCCGCTGCTAGCTCGGACAACCATGGCCAAGAAGAATTTAGCTCTGCACGCCGAGTTAATTCATCCCGCAGCAATGCTTTTAGATTAAGGCCGTAAATGGAATCATATTTATTCAGCCCCTGGATACGTGAAATACCTGACTCATATTCGAAGGGTCCCGGAAAGGCAAGTCCTATTACAAATCCTGCTGTATAGTCTTCGATACCTAGCAGCGCTCTATAGGCGGTTGACAGTTCCAGAATAAGATCTGCCAAGCCGCCGACGATCTGTTCCGAGGTTCCATTCGAATGCGATGGCCGAATGAAAGAAAGCTCGGGCAAAAGAATGCCGTTCTTTAGAACGCCAGCCTTCAAATATGTTCCTCCAGCATCGATAGCAATGGTCGTCATTAACCCGGTCTGCAGTAAGACCTCCGACTCCATTACGCTTCACCAGCCTGCCAATGATGGGGCAGTAACGGTGTATGCCAATTTGGAGAAACCTGGGCAACGATTAAGCTGCATGTTGTGTCACCAATGGATTCAATCCGAAATTTCCCTACTGCGGCGGGAACAATGTAGGACTCTGCATACCCCCATTCCACAGTGGCCTCCTCATTGTTCAGCGGTGTAAGACGAACACGATTGCCTTCGACTAGATTGAACATGAGAAATTGACCGTTCGTATCGTCGAGCCATTCACCATTCAGCTTTAGTCTTTTGACCTGAAACAGCAAGTCTTCACGCTCTCCCAGCAATTCCTCCACACTGCTGCCCTGTACGCGAGAAATGACAGGAGATGACACCAGCTGCTCATTAACATAACGCGTATCGAAGCTGTCATTCATATTGCGGCTTGCATGGTCGTGGTTAATTGGTCGCGGCAAGCCATCTTTGTCCAGACGCAGGTGGTCGTAAATCTTGAAGGTGAACCACCAGGTGGTAGACGAGATTTCCAGCACGAGATTGCCTTTGCCCGAGAAATGAACAGCTCCGGGTGGAATAAGGAACAAATCTCCTTTGCAAGAATCCAACACATTCACATATTGTTCGACAGCGAGCGGCACTCGCGATGCATGAGCGTTATCCACCGCTTTCAGCAATTGCTCTCCGGTCGTTCCTTCAGTAAAGCCAAGTGCTACAAAGGGGGCTATTCCTTCCTCTTGCTCCATGATGTAATAGGACTCCTGCTGGGTCATCGTCTCGTTAAAGGTTTCCTCAATATAGGCTTGACGAGGATGAACCTGCAAAGACAGATTATCTCCCCCAATGGTATCCAGATAATCGAAGCGGATCGGGAAGTAATCTCCGAACAGCTGGACATTCCGCTCTCCCATAATTTGCTGCGGATGAGCAGACAGAAGCAGCGGAAACGGTAGCTCCAGCGTATGGCCGTATACTTCAATCAGCATCGTATTTTCCGGTGCGATCGGCTCAAAGCTCCAGGCGCAGTTCTCCCACTCTTCCGGCAAGTCGCAAAGCTTCTTCAAATACTGACCACCCCATATGCCCGGAGCAAAGAAAGGCTTCACGCGAATTGGCTGCTTCGCGGCGGCTTCCATGAGAGCACGTAGCAACGGAAGCGTAAGGAATGTCGGCTGATCAGGATCATTCATATCCATGTAATAGTCAAAATCATTCAGATAGCGCTTACGATATTGGTCCCATACCGGCCATTCCAAGAACAACGCATGTTTATATGTCTCTACTGAATCTACACATTTCCCCAATTGCAGCGAACCCATTCCTTGCCGGTGAAGCCGTTGTTGATGCTCCCGTGAAATGTCACAAAATATAGATAGTGAGGCATCCGAAGAGAGATAGCCTGCACCTGGTCCATACGTGATAATCATTGTGCCGGAGCAATTCTCCCCCAAGGATTTCGAGGATTGATGTAGCATTTCGGCAACGTCAGCCTGCCAATCTGCTTGCGCCTGCAGTCTGAAGTAGTCTTTAAAATCGACATCTGAAGCAATATATCCAAAGGCGCGGTTATCGGTCAAATAACGGTCAAACGCCGTTAAGAGCTCCGCGCTGCTTTTCATATAACGCCTACTATCCAGTTCAATATATACAATGTTCTCGTGGCTGCATAGCGCTTGCAGTTGCTCAAGGATTGTTGTAAATGCGGCGCCATGGGTACCATCAATAGCTACATGATACGTTTTGGAATTATGATGATTACAGTGCTCCTCAATTTGTCGGAGCCATGCTTCATAGCCAGTCCCAATGTCCGACTGCGCTGCCTGATGACATTGCAGTCTTACAGGATTAAGCGGGGTAGATTTAAAAGACGGGACATAATTTACTTCCATTGTTGCTGCCTCCCAACTCATATTCAATGCATGTTCACATTGTATAAATTGTTGGGGACAGCGTCTTTAAAGGAAACAGCACTATTTTTGTACAATCAGGACATGTTCGGAGGGAAATGATTTTTGCCTGAGCGACCTTCGGAGAATTGCGAACGGCGAAATTTGGCAGGGGCTACGCCAAGCTCACGGGTAAAAACACGGGTAAAGTAGTGCACGGACTGAAATCCGCATTGTAATGCAATGTCCTTAATAGGTACATAATCATTTAGCAGAAGCTGCGATGCATGCTGCATCCGGCGCTCCTGAATATAATGTACGAAGGACTGACTGTGATACTCCTGAAATAATCGGGTTAAATGCCGGGAAGAGATATGCAGATGACTCGCGACGGTCGCAAGCGTAAGCTCATTGCCTAAATTATCGTCGATGAAACGCTTGGCTTGCCTAAATAAAGCACTCCCTGGAGAAATCGGTTGTTGAACACTTTCACCCTCGGTAAGTGTCAAGCCATGCAATTCTGGGAAGGACAACAGCAGCGAGTGCGCGACCTTTTCTAGGGCTAGCGGAATTGTTGAGGCTGAGCTTGCACACAAAGCTATTAATGCCTGCCACAAATATCCTGTCGAAGAGGAGTCGGCCCCGCTAACAACACTGTTTCCTCGTTCAGCAAGCTGTCGATACACTTCGAGAAAAAATGGCTCTGTTTGTGATTCATCTATTTCAAACGCGACATAGCATAATGTTAATCCGGAAGTGCTTCGAATCTGGTGCCATACGCCTGGCGTCGACAGAAATGCTGTTCCTTTTACTAAATCATACTCCCGGTCATGTTCATAGTAGCTCCCCTCTCCGTCCATCACATAGCAAGCTTCAAAAAAAGAATGACGGTGGAGGGAATTATCGAAATGAGCCGGCATGAATCCCCAATATAAAATAGTTAAGGAAAAGCCGGTTTCTTGAATTTTTGTAACATGTCGATTGCATATAGCATTGGCTCGGCGGAAACTGGATTGGATCGACAAGTTCATCCCTCCTTTATTCGCTCCCATTGTATACTGCCCTCTTTATGAAATACAAGCTGAAAAAGTTGTAGATTTGGCCCTACTGTTCTCATATCCAGCTAATAGCAATTCAAACAGACACTATAAGTCCGTCATTTTTGCGTTGTGGAATGCGCTTTAAGAATTTACGAAGAAATTCCGAATAGAATCAAATCCCACACGGAAGCAAATTCCTGATCAATCGTAGCTGACTGCCACTCTTTCGCATTTGCTGGATGATGGAAGCGCGAAGTAGCATTAAAAATAGCTCTCCCCGTAACCACGGGCTCCACCACTCTAAACTCCTCATTTTTCAAACCTTTTTCAATGATATTCGCGATTTGCCCAATCAACTGATTTACGTGTGTGTCGATCATATCTACTGCTTCTAAAGTTACGGAAGCGTACATAGCGAATATTTCGGAATCATCTACCGCATAAGTCCGTTTATTGCGAATTAGAGTATCCAACCACAAACGCAGCTGCTCTTTGGCATTCCCATCAAATTGCTGAGTAATGATCTCTAGTGGACCTATAATATTTTGCTGCAGCCATCTTTCGGTTACTGCTTCTCGCAAAGCAGATTTACTGGAAAAATGTCTATATAACGTACCATGACTTACTTTAAGCACCCTTGCTACATCTACAACAGAAGTCTTATCCGGGCCAAAACGCCGGAGCACTTGTTCAGCCGCATCCAAAATGTTTTCTTTAGATAATGGAAGATCACTCGACATATGTATTGTCCCCTCGCTCTATTTCTAGTGGTGTTATCATAGCATATAATGTTCAAAAACGAACTGACAATAACGGTTCTTTGTCACTCGTAGTTAATGCCTAATATTATGTACTTAAGCTAGATCATTTACTCAGTAGATAATTCATGCGAATAAACAATCGACTAGTCTATCATTACCTTAAAGTGCTCGCTATCTACACCACACTCACCTTTACTCTCCTGTCGAACGGACTCAAAAGCCTTTATTTCCGCGATTTCAGACATTTTCGCATGCTATCGGACTCAGATGCAACTATTCACTCAAATATCCACCAAAAAGGTGTAATAGTACGGCAATAAGAGCTATACGGTCCGTTACAACAAAAAAATTAGCCAAAAAGCTAAAATAGCTGCGCTACAGTCCGCAACATACCTTCAATAAATACCCCCTACTCCATACACAACAAAAAAAAACGGCATTTCTGCCGTTTCCCCATGTCTACTCTACTCATCTACCTACAACACTTCACTTCGAACCGCATTTTTCTGTATCAGAGAAATCTGTCCGGCATGAATGCCTGTGTGATACATAAGTCTGCCTACTGCTTCAAGCGGAGTAGATGTGCCAAATTTCGATTCTACATTCACATGCCAAGCTTCTTCTGGAAGCTCACGCATTGCTGCAATTAGATTCTCGTTGGAAGCCGCCAGCAAATCCACCAGTTCATTTAATGTAGTATACGCCGCATGTTCTCCTTCAGGTTTAGGTCTTCCAAAGAACCACTCTGCGAACATAAATTCAACCTCAGCACTATGAGAAATCAAACCTCCGATGGTTGAATTCCCTAATTTAAGATTTAAGTCTTCTTCCGGCAATGCCTTCACCATTTTATGAAATCGCTCTTGAACCGCTTGCCAGATGGGCAGTACTGAAGTAATAGTCATCGTCTATTTGCTCCCTTGTACAGCTGCTTCTTCATCTTTCTTCTTATCGATCACAACATGGTTGAACAAATTCGCATCCACATCAATATCAAACGCCAGCCCAAAACCTACGACATAACGCCCCTTCACAGGGGTCAGCTCGAACAGTGAAAAATCCAGTCCACGCAGCAATTTCAGCATAGCCTCACCATGATCAGCATTGAACAACTCAAAGATATCCTCATGTCCATCGTTGCCAATATTGCTTGAAGTACAGCTCCAGCGCACACGCTCAGTTGCAAATTTATTGTTTGTTTCGGACTCATCCGCAATTAGAAAGGCGTCCACAAAATCATTATTTTCCATATAGCCATAATGCTCTGCGATCTTACTAATATAGATATACAGTTTGCCGTCTTTCTTTACGAAAGGTGCATAACTAATAAAGGGCTTACCTTCATCATCGATTAAACTCAAAATCAGATTCTTACGTTTATTAATAAATTGTAAATAGTTTTCTTTATTTTTCTCTACATCTACAGGCTTTTTCATTTAAAAATCCCTCCATTAATAGGTTATGTAATCATGAATCTATCGAACGGTACTCAACAAATGAATACGAGGTTTCTTCTCTGTAGGCACATACTGAACTTCCGCATCCATTCTATATATATCCCGGATCATATCAGTTGTCATCACTTCATTGGGAGTGCCATACATCGCCTTCTCACCCGCCTGCACTACAACAATACTATCGCTATAAGTAGAAGCTTGATTAAGATCATGCAGCACCATCACTACGGTCATACCCATGTCTTGATTTAACTCGCGAACAAGCTCAAGCACTTCATGCTGATGAGAAATGTCCAAGTACGTGGTTGGTTCGTCAAGCAACATGATGAGCGGACGCTGTGCTAAGGCCATTGCAATCCAGGCACGCTGTGATTCACCACCTGACAATGAAGCCACTGCTCGGTCTTTATATTCCATCAAATGTGTCTTCTCAAGGGCCCAGTGTACTATGTCCATATCCTCTTGGTTCAATCTTTCAAACCACTTTTTGTGTGGATACCTACCATAAGAGACCAGATCGATCACAGTCATATCACTAGGTGCTTGATTCTTCTGGCTCAGCATGCACATTTTTCGTGCGACTTGTTTGGCGCTCATAGACTTCAGATCTGTACCATCGAGTGTGACCGCACCCGTATGATAAGGAATTAGCCGTGATACTGCTTTGAGTAATGTAGATTTGCCGGAGCCGTTCGGTCCTATGATGGAGACAATCTCACCCTTTTTTACGGAAAAAGAGAAGTTATTAATCACGCTTTTCTGCTCATACCGAATCGAAATGGAATCGACAGTAAACATGTTAGAACGCCTTCTTTCTCATCAGGTATAGAAAATAAGGTCCACCAATCACAGCCATAAGGATACCCGCAGGGATATCTAGGGGTGCAAATAAGGTACGTCCACCCGTATCCGCAATCAACAGCACCAACGCGCCAAGAGCCATACTCATCGGCAAAAGATATTTATAATCTGAACCCACGAGCAATCTCGCCATATGCGGTACAACTAGGCCGACAAATCCGATCATTCCAATGGCAGCTACAGAAATAGCTGCTAAAAATACTGCCAGTAAGGAGAGAAGGATACGAATTTGGTTCACATTTTCACCCAGATTCGAAGCCACCTGATCACCCAGACGAATGATGTTTGCCTTACGAATCGCGAAGAACGATAAGATCCAGCCTGCAATGGCATATGGGAAGACCATCATCAAAGCATTATTCCCTTTTGCCGCAAGACTGCCGTTAAGCCATTGAACCGCTGCAGGAAGTCTATCGCTGTACATGATTGTTAAGAGGCCGATGACTCCTCCGCAAAGCGCATTCACAGCAACGCCAGATAAAATAATGGTAATCGGCGAAATGCCGGTTCGTCTCCACGCTAATGCATAGACAATGCCAGCAGCGATTAGCCCACCAACAAAAGCAGCAATCGGAATGAACTGAGTATATTGTGGTGCAGCAAGCATTATAACAAGCACACATGCAGCCGCACCACTAGTTACTCCCGTCAACCCAGGATCAGCAAGTGGGTTACCCATCACAGCTTGCAGCAGTGCGCCCGAGATCGCTATATTCGCTCCGATGATCATCGCCAGTAATACGCGTGGCAATCGAATATCCCATATGATGGTGGCATTCACCGCCTTAGACGATGAACCAAAGATCGTGCTGAGTATGTCTGGTATCGGAATGAATACAGAGCCTAGTCCGATTGCAATAATCGCGGCAACGAGCGCTAATAGAACCGTTACAATAACAACTATTCTGCTACGAGATGTATTTATCACTTGCTGTCTCCTTTAATTATTCATAGAAGTATTTTGCAATTTCAGTTAGGGCTGTCTCTGCGTTAATGATCGAAGTTACGCCAAACACGCTGTAATCCAAAATTTGGATTTTGTCGTTTTTATAAGCGGAGAGCTTCGTCCAAGTTTCATTTTTCTCTATTTCTTTTTTGAACTTATCCTTTGTCGCCCCATGATCGCCTGAAGCAAGTACGAGAATGACGTCAGGATCAGCGGCTACAACGTTCTCCATATTAATTGGGGAGTAAGTGTCTGTAACTTTGAGTACAGAAGTCGCAATGTTATCAGCACCAAGCTTTTTCACCAAACTCCCTAAATAAGATTTCTCACTCATAACCATAAAGGAATCAGAAGTTCCAATGACGAGCATCACGCTTGGTAGCTCTTTTCCTTCAGCTAATTTACTTAGCTCATTTTCTTTATCCAAAATCTTGGTCAAAGCCGCATTCATCTCATCTTTTTTATTAAAATAAGTGCCTAATACTTTAAGGCTAAGCTTCAAATCCTCGAAGGATTCTGTGCGAAGATATGCTTTTTTCAAATCCATTCCTTCCAGTGTCTTGTCTAGCGTGCTTCGAAGCGATTCCGCTCCCAGTAGCAGGTCTGGCTCAAGCTTTGTTACTACTTCAAGATCTGGTGCCATTGGGGAACCAATTTTATCTATCGTTTCAAAATCAGCAGGGATTGGATTCGTTGAAGTAGGTACTCCAACTGGTGTTATTCCGAGCAAGTAGAGCATTTCTGTTAACGGTACAGAGGTAGTTACAATACGCTGTGGAACTGTGGCTGGAAATTGGCTCAACGCCTCATTGAACAATGCTTCGTCTACACCATCATTCTCCAGACTGTACACTTTACCAGTAGCTTCGGCTGTGTTCGTTGTTTCTTTGTTATTTGCTGCAGTTACTTCTTTCGTTTCATTAGCGGCTATGCTCGTTACTGCTTCATTCTTCGCTTGATTGTCCGCTGTATTGGTGGACGAACATGCAGTCATTGCACTAAGTGCTGCAACAGCCAAAAGTACTAATAATTTTTTCAAAATCTATCCCTCCGAATATGTATAATTATGCGTTTCATATAGTGATAATGATTTTCATTTTCACTTATCTTACCTATGATAATCGTTATCAATGAAAAGTGTCAAGAATTTTATTTTAATTTTAAATTAGCATAATTCCCTTTGGCATCCGTTTAAGAGAATGACCGTTTCTCGTAAAAATATAAGGATTATGTATAGTGTGAAACTCAAACGTTCTTATATCTATACAAAAAAAACACGCCCAAAGGACATGGTCAATATGCATAAGAAACCTAATTTACTTATAACTTGCGAGAATCTTCACTTTTAAACAGCCACAGCTTACCACGATACAGATTACCTCTGCCACTACAAAGGAAAGCCATCGACCTGCATATCCAAGTAAAGGAATAGGCTTATACAAAAAAAACAGCACGCGGCGATATAGTATCGACACATGCTGTTACGTACTTGAGAATTCCTAGGCTAGTCCAAATTAAAATCTTGCAACAAAAAATTCGCGACCAGATGGAACGTTAAAGCTTCTTAAAGCATTTCCATTCTCATCATTTAACGTGAGCAGATAAGCTACTGTAGTTAAAGTCGAGACTGTTGGAAATCTAACTACACCAAACTCGTCGAAATCAGCGGTTATTGGTGGATTTCCAGTTCGTATTAATGAAGCTGTCCACCCCGCAGTGTCTTTAGGTGTTCCAGTTGCATTTGTACCAATAGCGACCACAATAAATCTGTCTAAAGTCTGTCTAACTCTCCGTTTCTTTCTCGTTGCAGCAGCCTTCGCTTTTTTAGCCGCGAGGGCTTTGGCCGCCATAACTGCTTGCTTATTGACTGGTTTCTTAATAATTGCCATTTACTTCACCACTTTCTTTTTAGGATACGTTAGTAAATGCAAGATTAGGAGTGCTTGACCTCACTTTTACCTACAAATCTACAAATGTGTTAACTTCTCTTGATTCATAGATTCGTATCCACTGGATCAGTGGTGCATATAATGCAATGGTGAGGTGATCCATTAATAAATGAGCCGACAATTGTGGCTAGAGCAAAATAGTTCAAGGATCCATAAGGCGCTGAGGCAAAGAATCGAGCAATCCCAAGTCCCTCGTGGTAAATCCGCTAAAATTCCTATCATTATCAAATTCAAACAAAAAATGACCCCAGCACAGCTGAAGTCATTACAAAAACATTTAGAATTACACGACTTCCCTATCAAACATCACCTCCCCATGCTGAATTCAGTATCCTCACGAGTTTCGATGAAATGTCTGAAGCAGATGTGCGGTTGGCATGGGATCGATAAAATCTATGTAGACGGAATCAAAAAAAAATCACTTTCTATAGCAACACCATCCATCGGTTCTACCTCCATCCAACAGAAGCAGGGACTCACCGGAAAAGGCATCAACATTGCCATTCTCGATACGGGAGTGTATCGGCACCCGGATCTAACTCGGCCCGCTAATCGAATTGTCTGCTTTAAAGATTTCATTAATCATAGACAACTACCTTATGACGATAACGGCCATGGAACTCATATCGCAGGGGATGCAGCAGGCAACGGATGGATGAGCAAAGGGAAATACAAAAGCCCTGCTCCAGAGGCAGGAATCGTTGGGGTCAAAGTACTCGATAAAAATGGTGACGGATATGACTCTACGATTATTAAAGGAATCGAGTGGTGTATTGCTAATCGGAAACGATTAAAACTACGAATCCTTTCGATGTCATTCGGGGGTACAGTAAATTCACCTTGTTCTGACGATCCATTGTGCCAAGCTGTAGAAAAAGCAATTAAAGCTGGTCTTACTGTTGTAATAGCGGCCGGAAACAGTGGTCCTAAGCGGAGTACGATCGAATCTCCAGGGATTAGTCCTTCAGCAATTACTGTCGGTGCTGTGGATGATCGTCGCACGCTCACACAAAAGGACGACCGGATAACTTGGTTTTCCAGCCGTGGACCGGCACCGGGAGGGCGAAAAAAACCAGACCTCGTAGCCCCTGGGGAGACGATTATCTCCCTTCGTGCTCCTCGGTCCAAGCTGGATCGAGAACTTCCTTACTTGCGGATTGCTAAAGATTACTTTGTGCTGTCCGGCACCAGCGTCTCGACACCCATCGTCTCTGGTGTGATCGCTCAATTACTGCAAAAGCGTCCTTCTCTTACTCCCAAGCAAGTGAAATCCATACTGAAAAAGAACACATTTCGCCTTAAACTAAATCCAAACACAGCAGGATGCGGTGAGATCAATGCCCGATTCTTATCGTAAATTCACCTCTCTTTTAAAGGCAGTGATTACGGAAACCGACAATTCTTCTGTAAATATACCCATAGGCTCTATTTCTAATAAAGCTGATTTCATATCATTTTCAAAACGATCTATGTTCCCTCCAAATAAACGCCTTGTAGCATAAGATGTAGAATATAAATTTCCTATAATCGAATCGACAGTCCAAGTGATTGAATAACTCGGTAAAACATGTCTTTCAACGTGTGCAAAGCTGGATCTCATGATAACATTCTCATGTCTTTCTTGGGGATGCTTATATGTACTCTTGCCGGCTATTCTTTCGTCACCTAACCAGTATTTTATTACTTCATTTACCTTTAGCTGCCAAGCTAAAGGTTCTTGTTGTTGATTAAAAGTATCAATAACAGCAATGCCACCATTATCCTCTAAACTATGATATAGAATTTCAAGAATAGATTCTCGGTCCATCCAGTGAAACGCTTTGGCCATGATGGTGAGACGCAAAGAACCCCAATCATTCGCCAGTTCTTCCGCTCTACCTTGCAGCCATCTAAAGTTATCTACCCTATAGTTGTTAGACAGACGAATTGCCTCGTCTAGCATTTCCTGTTCCGTATCTACGCCTAGAATTTCTTCAAACCAATCACTAAATCTTAACGCTAACTGCCCCGTACCACAGCCTAAATCAAGCAGCCGACCTTCTCCGTTTAGCGAAAACTTGTGAATTAAGAAGCGAATAAGTGATGAGGGGTACTGTGGGCGATATTCTGAATAGTACGTTGCAGTACCTTTAAATAAATCCGGACCATATTCATTCATAGTTTCACCCTCCTCTTTTTTCTAATAGGAGAAAATCATAGCAGACATCCAAATAAAATAAAAGGCTGTTCGGAGCGAATCTGGATCGCCTTTTATTTATGTAAATAAGTCTAAATACGCGACATTTGGGCTCAGAGAATCAAACAATGTACATAGAAATTATTGACAAACAAGTTCCTTGGCTGTATGGTTAATTACATAACTAACTAACCAATGAACTTGGCGGTGAATACATGGGAAACTTGATGGACGATAATCGACCGATATTTATGCAGATCGCCGAACGAATTGAAAATGACATCATCGAAGAAACATTGCTTGAAGAAACGCAGGTTCCTTCAACCAATCAGTTTGCGGTCTTCTACCAGATCAATCCGGCGACGGCTGCGAAAGGTGTGAATTTGCTTGTGGACCAAGGAATTTTATACAAAAAGCGAGGAATCGGCATGTTTGTAGCTTCTGGAGCGCGCGCAGTATTGATGGAGAAGAGAAAAGAACAATTTTATGAGCAGTATGTTGTAACTATGATTCGTGAAGCTCAGAAATTAGGAATTACGTTAGATCAATTAACGAATATGATTCAGAGGGGAGATAAGTCATGAACGAAGTCGTTGAAATCAAAGGACTGACCAAATCGTATGGAAAAGTAACAGTGATCGATGAAATCACTTTTTCTTTGGAACAAAACAAAATATATGGGCTGCTCGGCCGTAATGGTGCAGGTAAAACAACGATCATGCACATGATCACCGCTCAGCTATTTCCCACAAGTGGTGATTTGAAAGTATTCGGGGAACATCCCTATGAGAACAACCGTGTTTTAAGTCAGATCTGCTTCATTAAGGAAGGTCAAAAGTATCCAGATACGTACCGAATTATCGATGTGCTGGAGATATCTGCGTTATTTTTCCCAAACTTTGATCGGGAATATGCTCACTCTTTAATCAAGGATTTCAATCTACCTTTAAAAAGAAGAATAAAGAAGCTGTCCAGAGGAATGCTGTCGGCGGTGGGCATTGTAATAGGCCTAGCTAGTCGCGCTCCGCTGACTATTTTTGACGAACCCTATTTAGGTCTCGATGCTGTGGCTAGAAGCCTATTTTACGATCGATTAATTGAGGATTATTCAGAATATCCACGAACGGTTGTCTTGTCTACACATTTGATTGACGAGGTGAGCCAGCTGTTAGAGCATGTCATTGTTATCGACAACGGTAAGCTAATTATCAATGAAGATGCTGAAGCGCTTCGCGGGCGAGCTACTAAGGTTATTGGTGCGGCTGCGAAGGTTGAAGATTTCATTTCTGGTAAAGAGACCATCGCAAGAGAGTCCATAGGTGGATTACTTTCTGCTACCGTAATTGGCTTAAAGTCAACAGATCTGTCACGCGCTGAGATGCTCGGTCTGGAGATCTCACCTATATCTTTACAGCAGTTAATTGTTCATCTCACAAATAGAAAATCCCAAGGGAAGGAAGTGGCACCGCAATGAACCATATGACAGGCATATTAAAAATGCACTACAGAGATAAATGGCTATGGCTGTTTATGCCTTGGATCATATTGTTGTCCAGTTTTTTCGTTAATCTCGTCTTAGCCTTTTTTATGCAAGAGCCTATGTATACTGGTGGCCTAGCCTCTATCTTCATTTACATGTTTGTTACAGGTGTCATCATTTTAGTACAGACCTTCCCTTTTGCCCTAGGCTTAAGCTTACGAAGAACGGATTATTTCTTCGGCACATCCTTAATGGCTGTTATAACAAGTGCCATCTTCTCACTTCTACTGTTCCTGCTATCCATTATAGAAAGCAAATTAACACCTGGCTGGGGTGTGCAGCTACATTATTTTCACGTGCCATATTTAAATGATGGTACTGTCCTAGAACAGCTGTGGATCTATTTCGTGATTATGTTGCATATGTTTTATCTGGGATTTGTTATATCCAGTATCTTCCGGAGATTTGGGAAAAGCGGCTTATTCATTTTCGGTGCAGTCATGTTCATTCTATACAGCATCGCTGGATTTTTAATGACTTATTATAAGTGGTGGGGAGATCTATTTAACTGGTTTGCTGGAAATACCGCATTTGAACTTGCCTTGTGGACCATGCCTTTGACGGTTTTATGTGCACTCTTGTCGTTCTGGATGCTTCGGAAGTCTACAGTCTAAAATAACCCCACAAAGTGGGGCCTTGATTCGATGCTAATTCAGGTACTTTGCGGGGAGCCCCGAAACGACCGCTTGAAACAGTCAATTACACAAGGAGGTACGGTATGGAATATGTGAGGGACTACACCATGTACGCAGCCATATTCGGTATGTTTAGTTTTAGTTGGTTTGGTTGGGCACAAGAAAATCCCAGATCCAGCTGGCGAAAATACATTGGCATATCTTCTGGTGTAGCCCTTCTCATCTGCTTGATCGGTGTCTATCTAAGTGTAACGAACTGGGATGCTCCCTCCGTTTTGAATGATAAGACCTCATTTGATAATTATCTAATTTCTGTTTATATTGAATTCTTTTTAGCTGGTGCGGGAGCTTCTATATTGATGAAATGTAAGTATAATGATTACACTGCTCCTTGGATCGCCTTTATTGTAGGTATTCATTTCATTGGTCTGAAAAGTGTCTTTAACGATTTCAGTTTATACATTTTAGCAGCACTTCTCGTTGTTGTTTCTATTGCTTCACTATTCATATCTAAAAAGCTTAAGGTCGCAAACAGTGCAATTACAGGCATTGGCGCAGGAACGGTATTGTTTGCCTTTGCGCTATTAGGTTTAATTCGATATTTATTAAGCTAAGATCTTAGCATGCTCATCTTGCTAAGCGTTAAGTACCTTTATAAAGAACTTTCATGAGCCTTCGATGCACATCTCAGAAAGAAAATGATATACACTTATTCATCCATACCTTTCGCTGAACTAGAGAAAGCCTGCAAATGATCAGCTTTTTGTACATGATATCTTCTTCATTAAGTTCAAAGGCAATTCTGGGGCATTTATGCCCCACTTTCTGCTTCTTCTCAGTCTCAATTACTGGTATAGGGAATTTCTCCCTTTAATTTATCGTTTTAGTCCATAAATCGAAGGATATAGGGAAAATCTCCATATAATTCATTGGATTTTGACTTATTTCGGGTTTTATCGGAATTTATACGGAGGAAATCCCTATACTCATTGAGAATAAAATGAATCCTAATAATCATAGGGAGAAATTCCCTATAATTCCGAATTATTCTCACTTACACAACTGTATGTTCATTGAATTAGGTATGCACGCATTCTCAAATATAGGTAGACAATACAAAACTCTCATGCGCCTAGGCTCACGTCCACGATGAAAATGTTATACCCTTATCTATGCTTACAGGTTGTTCAACCTTACATTAACGCAAAGAAACTCCCTTGATTTCTCAAGGGAGTTTCTAGTGATGCGGTCGAGAGGACTCGAACCTCCACGATATTGCTACCACACGGACCTGAACCGTGCGCGTCTGCCAATTCCGCCACGACCGCACATCATAATGACTATCTTTCAATCTTGCAGTCACAAGATATATCTTACCATGCCAAGATTAAAGCGTCAATATATTCTCCAACTTTTCTAAATGGTCATTAATTTATGGATAATTATTGCTTTTACTTCCGAATATAAGGTATAATGAGAACAAAAGTTCGCATAATATAAATGAGGTGATTTATAGTGGCGACTACGAAGTTAAAGACATCCATTGTTGATGAAGAGGTTACTAAAGAAGAACTTTCCCTTGTCAGAAGCTATTTGCTGCTAACGTTTATTCATAAAGTTTTCGAGCGCGATTGCCGTGTAATCAGCAAGAGTGGTCTGTTTAAGACCCCACAGCTTTATATGGAGCTCGTGTCCGGAGCCACTAAGAAGACCTCACTAATGCTTCAAGAGGTTACGCGCGAATTAAGCTCCCATGATCTGAAGATCACAACTGTTCGCCAAGATCAACGAGGAGTCGAGGCTCTGTACTCCTGCAGAGGATATCAGGGTGAGATGAATATATTATGGCCAGGATTCCGTAGAGAAATGATGCTACGTATGCGTGCGTATCTCGGACTGTCTACAGAGCTCTCTATGCTCTCCAGAGAAGAAAGTGCTACCCAGCTAGCTCTAACTATATAATCCACCTAGCTCTACACAAACAGCTCCCCACCCAATTTGGGTAAGGAGCTGTTTGTGCTGTGGAGATTATATATTATCTGGATCTTTCCTTGGTTCGCTAAAGGGCTGAAATACGTAATTTCGATCAAGCTTAACTACCCGTCTATTCTGACGACGAATCATTACCTGCGAATCGTCCCAAGCAAGGACAATCCCTTTAACGTCGTTACTTTCTAAACCATCCCGCACCACACGAATTTTCTCACCGGAAACTCGGTAGGCATCTAATTGTTCATCGCTAATCATTATAAGTCCCTCCTTCTTTATAGCTTATCCTCTTTTCCCTCAGAAAAAAGACCCAAATGATAAATCATCTGGGCCTCGTATAAGCAATTGACGACTTGCATGTCTACTAAAGCATTCTTATATCAGCGCTTCATTCTTCTCAAACCAGAAATCAAGAACTTTAGCGGACATCACACGTTGCTCCAGATAATCCACTTGGTTAGTTGTGAATTTCTCCCTCCAAGGGAAGGATAGTTCCTCACATAAACCCTTGATTGTCAGAAGCTCTGACCAAGCTACATAGCGTTTGTACCAAAAAAACTGAGGATGTTCAATCATATAGGGATACAGATCGTCGAAATCCGTGTGTTTGCAATCCAGCGCACGCTCGAAGTGATCCTTGGCCTCGGTTAATTTATCAATAAAAAATTGCTCAGTCACCGGTTCTTTCCCCATTGTGACGCCTCCTCCCTATGTCTGATTTTATTATAAAGGAAAATCCATAGGGTGAAAAGCAGTTGTTTTAAAAATAGGCATGTTCTTATTCCAAATTCAGGTTATTCCCCAAATTCAATCTTGCCTCCACTAAGAGAGGTAATTCTTACGAGCGATTCCAGTCGGATCCCTTGCTCCTTGATTGTTCGAGCTCCTGCCTGAAAGCTTTTTTCTACTACAACGCCAAGACCTACCAGCTCAGCACCAGAGCGCTCGATGATCTTAATCAGTCCACGCGCTGCATCGCCATTCGCAATAATATCATCGATAAAGAGGATTTTATCCTCTGCAGAGATGAATTGGCGAGACAACATAATGTCGGTAACAATACCTTTCGTAAAAGAAGGTACTCTTTCACAAAGTGCGTCTGGATCTGCTAGCAGCGTTTTTTTGCGCCGTGCAAAAACTAGCGGCACCTTTAACTCATATGCGGTGGCAAATGCCACGGCAATGCCCGAGGATTCCACGGTCACTATACGTGTAATTCCACAGTCCGCAAACCTCCCGGCAAACTCCCGTCCCATTTCCATCGTAAGCTGCGGATCTACCTGATGATTCAACAGTGCATCCAGCTTCAGCACTTCATCCGAAACGACGACACCTTCCTCCAAAATCCGCTGTTTCAACACTTCCATGATTTTGAACCTCCAATACCCTTTATAATCGCAGACGCTCCGTACAATTGAATCACGGAAGTCATGTCCTACTGATCCTCATCATAACCTGTACTATACAGAGTGCACAAGGCAATCCTGCATAGCACCTTTATGATTTTTCTTTTGCTTCTTAAAACTATTAGGAGGGGAGCCATGAAATCACATGTCCGAACATTACAGATCGCTTTCACTTATATTGGCACCATTGTAGGAGCCGGATTCGCTACCGGTCAAGAAATATTAAAATTTTTCACTCGTTACGGACACTGGGCAGTCTTAACCATCCTGCTCTCTACTATACTGTTCATATGGCTGGGCACGAAAATGATGGTCATCGCTCGGCGCATAGAAGCAGAATCCTATGAAGACTTTAACCGTCACCTCTTCGGTGACCAAGTTGGAAGCACCATCAGTTTGTTCACGATGGTCATTCTGATCGGTGTCAACAGCATTATGCTTGCAGGAGCTGGCGCTATTTTTCAGGAGCATCTGGGACTCCATTATCAAACAGGGCTACTGCTGACGCTGGTTGGCTCTTATTTTCTACTTAAACGAGGGATTTCCGGTATTCTGCAAATGAACAGTCTGATCGTCCCACTAATGCTTACGCTATCACTCATAATTATTTTTAATACGTTTCAAATTCCAGGAGCTGAACGGTTCTTATTCCTTGAAAATGATCGTTCTATCTTTGGAGCGTGGATGTCGCCGCTGCTCTACACCGCCTTCAATTTAGGTATGGCTCAAGCCGTATTAGTTCCGATGGCTCGTCATACAGATGATGAAAAATCTCTTGTATGGGGCGGTATTATTGGCGGTACCGGAATTGGTTTTATGTTGATCGCCGCGCATTTCGCAATGAGCTCACAGATGCCAGGGATACTCCAATTTGAAATCCCTATGGGCAACATCGCCGTCCGGTTGGGTACAGTAGTGCAAACTATATATCTGCTGCTGATTTTCTTGGAGATCTTCAGCACTTTTGTCGCCGACATTTATGGCGTCACCGTGCAGCTTAAACAACGCATTCCAGTTAAACCTTCTTTGATTACGCCGATCCTGATGTTGCTCTGCTATTTACTGAGCCAGTTTGGCTTTAGCTCTCTTCTCTCAGTGTTTTACCCGATCTTCGGAGCCTTATCGCTGGTCTGGGCTGTCATGCTATTACGTACGCCATGGACTACTCCACCACGAATCAGTTCCTCATCGGGTTCAAGTGGAAAAGGGAACAGCCTAACATCAATAAAGCCAGTCACCCGGATTACACGGAAATAACTGCTGCTGTTGGAATCATTCGTGCTGCCGCTTCCGCCACATGTTTATGACAGGTCATCATCACAATCTGGCGGGAGATCGACAGTTCTCCAAGAAGTGAAAGAGCAGCCTGAAGTCGGGACTCGTCAAAGTTGACGAATAGATCATCGAACAGCAATGGCAGCGATACTTGCCGTGACATCGTTTCTGCTAGTGCCAAGCGAATGGAAAGATACAGTTGTTCTGCCGTCCCACGGCTGAGCAGTCCGCTGTCCAGCAGTCCAGCATCTTTGTGTTCTGCTTTTAGCTCTTTATGGCCCAGAGTCATAACTACTCTCTTGTACTCCCCTTCTGTCAGCTTGGAGAAATAGTCGGATGCAAGTAATAGTACCTGCGGCTGCTTCTCCTGCTCATAAATACGGCGGGTTCTTCCGATTAATTCGGCAGTTAATGCTGCTACCGCATATTTATCAGCCACAATTCGCAAAGCGGCTCTCCGCTCCTCCAGCTGCTGAATAACAGAGTCCTCCATACAACGCTCTTTCAAATACTCCCTTTCCTGAAGCAGCTTCCCTCGTTGCTCCAGCAGAGTATTCCACATTTCTTCCTCACGTTCAGCAAGCTCTTCAGCCACCGTCCGCTCCTTCTGGAGTGCTGAGGCATCATGATGATCTAATAATACTTGCAGGGCGGCAATTCGCTCATCTTCCCAGCCTCCAAACATGGCCAGCTCCCACTGACGAATGGATTTATTCAGATCACTTCGCCGCTGTACAGCAGCCGATCTTCGCAAGAAATCCTCTCCGCCTGTTGCTCCACCTTCATGCAACAGTAGGTCACGCTGTTCTCTCAGTTCACCTAATATCCTATGGTTCTCCTTAAGTTCTTCCAGAAGTTCTTGTAACCGTGACTGAATACCTTCCCTGCGAATTAGGTCCTTTTTCAGTTCATCCCAAGCTCTTTTTCGAAGCTCCAACCAGCTTAATAAAG
Source organism: Paenibacillus sp. FSL R10-2734 (assembly GCF_037963865.1). NCBI lineage: Bacteria > Bacillati > Bacillota > Bacilli > Caryophanales > Paenibacillaceae > Paenibacillus > Paenibacillus sp. FSL R10-2734. Next base: position 5,292,815 of record NZ_CP150170.1, read on the forward strand.
TTAGCGTGGATCTTCGTTGTCCATCTTGCGGATCCACATTAAAGCTAGCTACCGCAACACCAGACTCGTCCAGAGGATCAGGACCTGATTCATAAATAAGAGCAAGCAGTTCCTCCTCGAATACGTTACACTCTGCTTCCAGCTCCTTCAGTCGTAAAGAGAGCTTATTCTCTTGGCGCAGCAGTTCGTTCCCTTGCTCCACCATAGTGAAGATATCAGGCAGCCCTTCTGGAGACAACCCTTCAGGCAATCTGCGCTCACGCAGCCATTCTTCATATTGCTCAGCGGTTTCTGTGAAAGCCGTTTCTGCTCGGCTCATCTCCTCAGCGAGCAGCTTCTCTTGGCCTGCCAGCGTCTCCAGCTCCGTACGGCAGGCGTCCCGCTCGGCGGCATAGCGTTCAATGCGCTGCCGCCATGCTACCCAGGCCTCCATGAGCCTGCGAAGCTCCCTCATGGAGGCTTCCAGCCCGCCTGCGTCAGGGCTGGACCCCGGGGCGGCGGTCGAACGCCGCCCCGGGGTGATGGCGCTCCGGCTCCGCCCCGGAGAGCAGCTGCTCCCGCAGCCGCAGCATCTCAGCTGCGGCCGTGCCCACGTCCCCGCCATGCCCTGGCGGGGACGCTTCCGGCCGGCGCGCTGCGCTGAGGCCGGCCCAAAGGGCCAGATCGGCCGCGCCTAGCAGGCCGATCGCGATCACTGCGCTGACCCGCGGAGCACCGGTCAGCCACAGCGCTGTGGGCAGCAGCACGGTTAGTGCTGCCCCAGCCCACAGCAGGCGCCGGTAGAGCGCGGCCATGCGCTGCGCGCTAGGGCCGTCACTTCCGGCGCCGGGGCCGCGCAGCGGCCCTTCGCTGAGCTGCGCTTCGCGCCAGCGCTCGGCCGCCTGCTGCAGCTCGTCCCACAGCTGCAGCACTTCACGGGCGCTGCGCGGAGCTAGCTGCGCAAAAGACTCAGCGCCGGTGGCGTGCTCACGCGCCAGCGCTCGTTCTGCTGCCTGCAGCGAAGCTGAGGCAGCGGCCAAGCGGGAACGCAGCGTCTGCCGCGCTGCGCCCTCCGCTTCCATGCGGCGATCATAGCTCGCGAACGCCGCCGCAAACCTCCGTGCAGCTTCACGATCCGCCGCTGCACCAGAGAATGCAGTCAGCTCTGCCGCGCTCCAGCTGACATCAATCCCACGCAGAATTCGCTGCAGATGCTCATTCAGCGCGATCAATTCAGCTTCCAGCCGCTGTCTTTCCGCTCGCAGGTTTTCATAGCTGCTCCGATGACGATCCAGCCGCTCCAGAGCAGGTCCCTGCGCAGTCAACAACGCATCTGGAGGATTCTGATCCAGTTCAGCAGAAAGCTCACTTTGTAGACGCTCGTAACGAGCTACAGCTCCTTGAGCATTTCGAATTTCTCCTTCAAGTGTCTGAAAGCGAGTCACTCCATCTTCAGGAAAGGTAGAAATCATTGGCAAGCCTTGCAGCTCGAGCTGCGCATCGCTCCATTTTAGCCACAATTCACGTACATCCTGTGCTTTGCGAAGCATCACGAGCTTATCACCAGTAAGTTTACGTTGTTCTTCCAGTTGATACAGCTCAGATTCCGTTGCCTTCAATGCTGCGATATTGCCGTTATATCGCGGAAGATAAGATCGACTCTCAGCCATTTCGCGCTCAAGTTTTTCAATAGCCTGAACAATTTTAGCAGCTTCCTGCAGCTTCCCACGAGGTTTATACAGCTTCTCAGCTTCCTGTACCAATCGACGTTCCGCACGCATGATTGTTCCACCGCCACCCATACCTGCGTGAAAGAGAAAGCTGCTCATCTCCTCTGACTGAAGAGCAGCAAGCTCCTGCAGCTCGTCGAGTGAGACTGCGAACAATTGATGGAACATGCTCCTTGAAATACCACCAAGCAAAAGACGCTCCATTTCAGCTTGTCCTAGTTCTTGCGTCGTTCCATTCGGATGATTTACCGTGATGTTCAGCTTCTCATTTCTTCCGGAGCCCTCACCACCAGACGTATGACGACGAATGGTCCATAAGCCACCATTACTATCTCGTGCCTTCAGTATTCCCCCATGAACTCCGCCTTGCGCAGGTTCATAACGCTCCGTAGGGTTTCCACGACTTGGAATTCCAAACAGCATGGAGCGAATAAACTGCAACGTCGTGCTTTTGCCTGCTTCATTCCGTCCATAAAGTATGGTAACTCCATCCGTTAGTTCTATCTCTCGGTTATGTAGACGTCCGAAGCCATGAATTTGCAAATGTTCAATTCTCATCTTCAGCAGCACCCTCCATTCCACCGAGCATTGTGATTCCTTGTTCTGCTGCGCTACGAAGCCAGCTTAACTTCTCCTCTTGGCTTGTCAACGAGAGCAGCTTTCTCATTTCCTGATTCTCCAGCAGCGGCTTAAGCGCACTGTTTATTAGCTCCTCAAGCGCTTCTGTTGAATGTTCCGTACGCTCCATAATTCGCAGCATTTCTCCAAGAAAGCTATCTTCCTCTAATAACCGTTCACGATCAATAGCTAATCCAGACTCTACCGCGAAGCCTTCCACCCAGACAAGTCCTTTATAATCTTTACGCTCAGCCCGAACTGCCTCACGACGCTGGAGTTCAGACAGCAGATCCTCTGCCGCCCCTTTCTCCGCTAATATTTTATGTACGTTCCCTCGTCCGATCAGGCGAAATCTGACCACCGACATCAAATCCGGGAATTCTTCCCTGATGTCGTCAATAACCTGCTCCACATTTTGTATCCATTCTGCTTCATTACTTAATCCGTCAATGGTTAGATCCCGAACCTGCCAGCGAACATAATCTAGCTCATGGAACTGGAGCGTGGGACTTCCAGCCTCATCTACATCCACAACATAACAACCTTTGGCTCCGGTTTCCTTAATGCTGCGCCCTTGTATATTGCCTGGGTACACAATCGCTGGCTTCTCATGCAATACACTACGTTTATGGATATGTCCAAGCGCCCAATAATCAAAGCCCCGTTCGATTAGATCCCTACGACTACAGGGGGAATAAGTCTCGTGCAGCAAATCACCGTCTACATTTCCATGCAGCATGGCAATATGAAACAGACGACTGCCAGGCTTTCGTGAAAAGGTCACTGCTGTGTTGTCCGTCACCTTCGCAGTCGGATAGGAGATTCCACTAACAATAGCCACTTCTTGTCCATCGTTACGACGATAGGCGGTAGCAAGAGCTGGTTTTTCCCCTCCGAATACGGTAACGTGTTTTGGCATTTCCGTTGTCAGACGCAGCCCGTCAAGTGGATCATGGTTGCCATGGATCAAAAACACGTGTATCCCGTGCCGACCAAGTTCCTTGAGCGCTTCGTAAAACCGCAGCTGACCTTGTAATGAAGCGTCAGAAACATCATATACATCTCCACTGATGACAATAAAATCAACGTTCTCTTGGATGGCAACGCGGACAAGCCGCCCGAGGGCGGCGAAGGTTGACTCACGTAAATAAGAACGAATGGCTGGCGAAATATGCGCCAGCCCAGCAAATCTGCTATCCAAATGTAAATCAGCAGCATGTAGAAATCGAAATGGAATCATAGCTGCTCACCCTTTCGTTCTTGAGGGATACTGTAAGTATGTTTTCTTAAGTTCATTAGCGACACGAGTCAGCGAATACAGACTCTTTGCTTTATCCCAGGCCGAACGAGAAAGCTCATAACGATAAGCCGGATCGGAAATCACCTTCTCTAGCGCGTCCGCGAGTGCAAGCTCATCATCCGGGCTGACCAGCAGGCCATTAACTCCGTCTTCAATCTGCTCCGGAATCCCTCCTACATTTGTTCCAACTAAAGCCAGACAGCTAAGCGCCGCTTCCGCAAACACTGAACCGAAGGCCTCCGCCCGAGAAGGTAGCACGAAAATATCAAAGAAAGGCATGAATTCTTCAGGATGAAGTGTATATCCATAAAAAATCGTTTCATTATAAATCCCTAATTGTTTAGCCATATTCTCCAAATCCGCACGGGAAGGACCATCTCCAATAATATGCAGTACATATTCATGACCACGGTTTTTAAGTTCAGCACAGGCCTTGAGTAAAGTGTCAATTCCTTTGGCTGGAACTAGACGTGTCACAGTCACTAGCTGTGGTACAGCGTTGTCATGTGGGACTGGCTTAAACCTTTTTTCATCAAAACCATTCGGTATTACTCCTATATTGGAAGGTTCTAGAATATAAGGCGCTACATACTCTGCAAATGCTTGCGACACGGTCATTAACCGATCACTAACATGCTCAAGCTCGCGGTAAAGTGAAACGAGAAACTGATGTTCCAAGCCACCCTCAGAAATAGCTCCATTAAGAATCAGCTCACGCTCATAACTGGAATGTAAGGTTTGAATTAATGGCGTATCTGGAAATACTTTTTTCATCGCTAAACCAGCTATTGGATGATGTGAATGGATAAGATCGTAAGACTTGCTCATCCGCAGTTTAGTCCACCATAGATAATCACGATAAGTCTGAATATATTTTTGAACGATCGGACTTTCCCCAAACTGGGTCCAATCAAAGGTCTCAAATACGACTTCCTCATGACCCTTGTTGCGAATCCGCTTAGGTAACCAAAACAAATCCATCTCCCAACGGCTTGAACGGAACCTTTCCTGTAGATAAGGGATCATGGATGATACACCACCGGGTTGTTCCGGCGGGAAGAAGAGCGCTTGCAGCAAATTCATATGGTACATCCCCTTTACAATTGCCCTGTGTTCAGTAAGACTTGGCAATTATGATATAGTTGTGTATATGTAGAATTTCAGGTACGATTACGTTCCCCATACCTTGATTTTATCGGTATAAACATGAAACAGCAACTAAGAAAAAGGAGAATGATCTATGAAGGAAGAACAGCTGCCTGCCTCTTACACCGCATATATAAAAGAAATGCTGGGGCAAGAGGCAAATGCTTTTATAGAAAGTTATTCAGCACCACGAACTCAGGGACTTCGCTTTAATCCATTGAAAAGCATCTCAGATGCAGGTCAAGTCGCAGTAGCGCGCGCAGTCTCACAATTTGATTTGAAACCTATCCCATGGTGCCCTGATGGTTATTATTATGAAGAGCCCGCTCGACCAGGCAGGCACCCTTACCATGCTGCTGGACTATATTATATTCAGGAGCCTTCCGCAATGTCCGCAGCTGAACTGCTAGCGCCTAAACCCGGCGAAACCGTCCTCGACCTTGCAGCTGCCCCTGGAGGTAAAACTACGCATATCGCTGGTTTAATGCAGGGACAAGGCCTCTTAATCTCTAATGAAATTCATCCGGAACGCGCAAAAATTTTGGCAGAGAACGTAGAACGTCTAGGCATTAAGAATACCCTCGTAACCTGTGCAACACCTGAACAGCTGTCTTCGCGCTTCCCACAAGCTTTTGACCGAATTATGTTAGATGCTCCTTGCTCAGGAGAAGGCATGTTTCGCAAAGATCCAAACGCCGTTCAAGAGTGGTCTCCTGACCATGTAGTTATGTGCGCGGCAAGACAATGGGACATCCTGCAAGACGCCTATCTTATGCTCAAGCCTGGTGGCACTCTAGCCTACTCTACTTGCACTTTTAACCGCCAAGAGAATGAAGAGATGATGACCCGATTGACGGATAGTTACCCCGATATGGAATTAATCACCCATAAACGCCTTTGGCCTCATTTAGAAAAAGGCGAAGGCCACTTTGTTGCACTCCTGCGAAAGCAAAGTGACACCGAAAACGACGTTAATGACGATGCTAAACGTGGCACTAATAAACGTCGAATCAAAAACAACCCAAAAATGAATTCTTCCGTACGCGATGCGTATCAGTTATTTCAGGACTGGGCCGCTGTAGAGCTGCCGGGGTTCTCTTACCAAGGCGTCCCTCTGCTGTTCGGTGAATCCCTATATTTGCTGCCTGAAGCCTTTAATGGCAACCTACATACCGGGCTGCTCGATGGTTTGCGTATTCCACGAGCCGGGCTACATATTGCCCATATGAAGAAAAATCGGATTGAACCCGCTCACGCCCTTGCGATGGCGATTCAACACACACAAGTAACACGTAGTTTTGATCTCAGTAGTGGGGGGCTAGAAATACATGCTTGGCTCCGGGGAGAAAGCTTACCTGTGCCCATGGAATTACATGGCTGGACACTTGTAACTTTAGATGGATTGCCGATTAGTTGGGGCAAGGCTAGTTCTGGCCAGCTTAAGAATCATCTTCCTAAAGGACTTCGCGTCCAAAAAGCCCATATTGACGAGCAATAGGCCATAGACCAGTTCATCCAGTCCACTTTCGCATATGATGTCATTATCTCAGAAGGCTGCGACATCCGCCGCTTTGAGAACAAGACATATGTTATGAAGGAGGAATTGAACATGGGTGAATTTCATGGAGGGGCCTTCACTTCGACCGGTGCGATCTTGGTACTTTTTATCTTGCTCGTCATCATTTCCCGTTCGTTGTTCGTTTAATACCAATCCGGCTAAATAGACGGTGAAATTTAAGCGGCTGTGTCGTCCTTTTAGGATGGTGCGGCCGCTTTATTTTTTTCCGATATAAGCTCTCCACTTATTGTTCTCGTGAATATTTACTGTTTGAAAGCCTGATTTTCGAAATAACAATTCTATCTCTTCATTCTTCGTGAATTGCGTCATATGATAATTAATTTTATATTTCTCAGAAATAATAATAAAGCTACCGCCTGCTCTCAGCACCCTACATACTTCACTTATATCCTGTTCGAGATCGGGCCAGAAGTAATGCGTCTGAATAGCTGTGATCGTCCCGAAAAATCCATCGTTGAACGGTAACGCTGACACGTCTCCCTGACTAATCTTCACCCTACCTGAGGTAACTGCCTCTTTGTTTTTTTGAATGGAGGTCTCTACAGCTTGCTGTGAATAATCTATGCCGTAGATTTCTCGATTGTTATTTTGTTTCGCTAGCGTATGTATAGTTTGACCGCCACCACAGCCGATGTCCAAAATAGGAGCGTTGTTCATTATTTCTATTTTTTTGAGCCCCCACGTGGTTATGCTGGTATGTGCCTGATTCATGATCTTGATCATGATATTCCCCACGAATCCTCTCGGATTCTTGGCTTGATCGATCAGTGTATCAAGTAAACCCATTCCTTCACCTTCACCTTCACCTTCACCTTCACCTTCACCTTCCCATTACATATTTCGAATTACCAAATTGCCTACTTCTAATTGCTTTTTGGAGTACTCGTCATTTTCGCAATTGAGCTCCTTATTCATTTGCTATACCAGCAGCCTGATCACTTAATATATGTTCCGTAAGATTTCCAGCTGTAACTACCCACTTATCTACTTGATACTCTATTTTATGAATACTAGTATATGAAGTCGGGAAATGGGCATTCTTATTGGTCCACGTTAGACCTTTTAAAAGATGGTATATAACATTAATTACGCCGCCATGAGTGACCACAATTACATTTTCTTTTGGATCAGCACTCTCCAGTTCATTACATAGATGCGAGAGACCTGTACTTATTCGCGTAAAAAACTCCTGTGGGCTCTCTCCTCCTGGAAATCTCTCATCCATTCTTAAAGCAGAGAAATAGAGACCCGGGTATCGTTCATTTGCAATTTCATGGGGCATTCCAGCGAGTACACCATTATTCGTTTCTCTCCAACACGGACTGCTTTCAACAGGCAAACTAATCGCTCTGGCTATCTCATTTGCTGTATCTAACGCACGTTGCAAATCACTGCTGAGGATGCGAGTGATGTTAAACCTAGATTGGTTCTCCTTAAGATAACTACCAAGCCGTTCGGCTTGTCTATAGCCCTCTACTACAAGCCCACGCTGACTCCAACCCCCACGAAAGCCTTCATCATCTATTCCATGCCTAATAAAATATATAGCCATCGATCGTATCCCTCCAAAAAAAGATTGTTATACACATTTTCAACAAAACATCCTTCCAATCCTCCATTTTTGTTAAATAATTCTATCCACCAAGAACAAAATCACCCTTTCGGGTGAATTGTAGTCTGTTAGTTTAAAGAACTGCTTACAGAGCACACATCGCCGTACTTCCTGCAGGATTTTCAGGGGGAAAACCTCCCTATAAATTGGGTCATAGCTCTTACTATGACTAGGCTATATGGAATCTCTCCCTATAATATGGAGAATTTCCCTATATTCAATAAAATTCACCTTAATACACAGAATTATAGGGAGTAATTCCCTATAAGGGTGCAGAACTTTAGGCAGATGATGGCTGCACATTTCCATGAATCTATGAGCAATAAAAAAGCTACCGATTGATCGGAAGCCTTTTTAGCTGAGCTCTAATGATTGTTTGCATTATACTTCGAAATCGCTTGCTGCTTCAGTTGATCCCAATGGGGTGTCGCAATGTTTGCTTGTTGCTTCAAAATATCGAACGAATCAAACAACGCTACAATTTCGCTGAAAGAACCATCTACTAATTTCATAAAGGGCAATTTATGAATGATTTTCAGACCATAATATACACCTTGTTTGTGTTTTCGAATAAAGTCGACTTGACCTGCTGGAGTGATAGTATAGCCCAACTTCTCCATGATTTGAAACCCCTCGTCCATGACTGAAACGGATTGTTTTAATAGCTTTTTGTCCCTAGATACTTTTTTCAGATCACCGTCGTGAAGATAGCTCAAGGAGTTCAAAGCCACTATAGGCACGATATGACTTTTGAGCCAAGCATCCATATCCTCATGATAAGTTAGCTTATACTTAACATTTTTAAAGGCATTTTCTAGTAAAGGCTTTATTGGAATCTCACCGTCTAGACTGCCGAGTACCATCTGTCCTCCAACTCTGATGCAGATAACTCGGCCATTCTCTTCACGTATTCCTCCACTAAGCTGAAATCCGAAGAGTATATTTTTCCTCACATCGCTCATGTCCTGAAGATCTTGTTGCATTCCAGAGGCATCGCCATTATTACCTACAAGAATTATATTCTGACTCTGATTTTTTGCTAGAATAGGTAATACAGCTGGAAAATCATTGTATTTCATAACAACAAAGATAAGATCATAGCGATCATCCGGTTTAGGCTCTGAAATGACTTTTACAGCATCTTCAGTGTTTTTATATTGAAAATAATGGCGAAGTACAAGTCCGTCTTTCGTCAATTGCTCCGCACGTTTCCCTCTGGCAAGTACTGTGACATCATTCCCCCCACGCACTAGAACATGCGCAAGATAGCTGCCTAAAACTCCCGCTCCAAAAACTAATACTCTCATATTCGTAGCCCCTCTATCCTTTTTAGACATTTGTTGTATTTCGATCATCTGTTCGATAAAATCAGATTATCACATCTCCGGTAGGGTTCAATCGCTAGTTTTACCGGTTTTGTTGGTTTTTCAACAGATGACAGGATAATGTTTAATAAAAAGGGAGTATTTCAATGGATAGAAGAATTAAAAAAAACCAAACAGCTATCATGAACGCATTAATACAACTGATGACAGAAAAAGATTTTGAAAAAATAACGATTAACGAAATCGCAGAGCGTGCCGACGTAAACCGCGGAACGATTTATTCCCATTATGCGGACAAATACGATCTGATGGATAAATGTCTGGAGGCTCAACTCAAACAACTAATTGAAAGCTGCTCCGTAGTAGAGGATGAAACAGAACCAAATCCCTCGAAGTCGTCATTGCTCCGCACGCTGGAACTTTTGGAGGAGAATGCTCTCTTTTATAAAACTTTATTAAGAAACAAAGCGCTGCTCTCCTTTAGAAACCAATTACAAGATATGATAAATAAACAGATCAAAGCACAATTCTTAGAAAACAATTTAACCCTAGATGAGCTAAGTAAAGATATATCCGTGCAATTTTTGAGTTCGGCAGCTGTCGGAGTAATTGAATGGTGGTTTACCCATAGTAATCCTTGTTCTGCAAAAGAGATCACTGATAAGTTATGGTCCATGCTCGATCTAAATCTGCAGATGATCCGTTCTCAAGCTTGAATATGTTCTCCCCTATCCATCTCATAAATGGAGCTGATAATCTTTTCAATTTGGATCTCCTTAATGGAGATATCAAGAATCTCTACCTTTTCACTAAGAATACGAAGAAACTCGCCCATTTTACACTGCTCGGTATCGATCTCTAATTCCACTTCGTAATCCGATATTCTTTCCGATATCAGAGTCCCAGGCAGATCAATATCTCCAATCGTTGTAGCTGCAGAAAGCCTAACCACTTTTTTAGCGCCCAGATGAAGTCGAAGTTCAGAGAACTTATCGTCATATACTTTTTTACCTTGATGAATAATAAGAACTCTTTGAACCAAACGCTCTACGTCTTCCAAGTCATGTGTCGTTAAAATAAATGTGGTGCCTTCCCGATTCATTTGCTTAATGAATTCTCTGATTCGTTGTTTAGCTATAACATCCAGCCCAATCGTCGGCTCATCCAAAAAAACCACGGGCGGTGAATGAAGCATTGCCATAATAAACTCGCATTTCATTCGTTCCCCCAGAGAAAGGGTGCGTGTAGGTTTAGTGATAATATCACCAATCTCAAACATACTTACAAATCGATCTAGTCTTGTACGAAAGTCATTCGTAGGAATATCATAAATTTCCTTATTCATATAAAAGCTATCCAAAGGGGGGATGTCCCATATTAACTGTGATTTCTGTCCGAACAATACTCCGATTTGTTTTACATATTGATTTTTCTGCTTATGAGGGTTGTACCCAAGAACATTTATTTCTCCCGATGTGGGATAGAGAACGCCTGTCAGCATTTTAATAGTCGTAGATTTCCCCGCACCGTTTGGCCCCAGAATGCCAATGATCTCTCCTTTTCCAACACTGAACGAAAGATCCTCTACGGAGGTAATAATCGATTTCTCGCGGTGAAACAGACTTTTAAATACGCTTTTAGCATCTTGTCCGCGGTGATAGGTTTCATATTGTTTAGTTAAGTTCTTGACAGTAATAATGTCCAATGTAATTCTCCTTCATAAAAATTCATCCTCCGGCGCTTTTATAACTGCGAAGCATATATGTATAGAGCCAAATTCCGAAGGCAGCAAATAACACACAAGGGATAATCGCTATAAAAAAATAGGGTTCCCATCGGCCAATCAGTGTAGATGCTGGAAAGTAGGCAATCATGGAAACCGGAAAAAGAAAAGCACTCACGACTACGACTGCTTTAGGGAAAATTGTCCCTGGGTACCGCCCAAAAGACTTAATGCTCTCAAACATCTCCGGCAAGCGAGAATTCGCTACCCATTTGAAGGAAATTGCTGCAACGATGAGCGCCACGCCGAACATAACAAGCAGCCCTGCTCCAAACAACAACAGGAATAACAACCAAGAGCTGAAAGTTACCCCTTCGATTCCACTAAGAGCGTACCCGAACATAATTACCCCACCACCTAAAAGCCCAATACTTTCGAATTCAAAAGATCTGGCCAACAGCAAAAAAAGACTCGAGGTAGGTTTAATTAATACCACTTCCAGCGTTCCTTCCACTACATGAGACATCGTATTCCACATGATTCCGTTAAAAAAAATCCCAGCACAAGCCGTAGACAGAATAAAAACGGACTGTATTAACAGCGCCTCTTTAAAGGTCCATCCTGCAAATGAAGCATTCGAATTATAGATGAACACCGTTACTAGAGGAAACAACACATTCCCTATGAGCATGATAAGACTATTAAGAATAAAATTAACACGATAAGTGATAGCAGAAGCAATATTCGCCTTCATACAAGTTTTGTATATCAAAAACATACGTTTCATGCGCCCACCCCCGTAAAATGCTTAAGCGATACCGCATACAGCACCCGGCAGACAACTCCGGCAATAATTACGGCTATGAGCTGTAACAACAAAACTTGAGGAATAGGTAAAGTTATATCAGCTAAAGTATAGCTACCCGTATAGACCATTGCAGGAAGAAAGGTCGTATATTGAAACGGTAAGAAAAAGGAAGCCATTTGTAAGGATTTTGGAAAAAAGACCAATGGAATCAGCGATCCTGAGAATATCCCCTCGCAAAGATTAAAAAAATTACGAATACTGGAGGATTGCACCATCCAAAAGGCGACCATCCCGATACTATAATGGATGAAAAAATTCATCATAAACGCCATAGCAATCGAAAGCATTGCGTATAGTAAATTTGCGGGCAAAACATCAATATTAAAAATAAAAAAGAAAATCATAAAGCAGGGAATAAATTCAAATAAAAGCCCAAGTACCCTATGCCCCGCCTTCTGAGACAACGCATAGAACATATGATTCATTGGTCTTAACGAGAACGTAATGAACTTCCCCGTGCGAATGAGCATTTGCAAATTCCAATCCGCAAAATCCATGGTCAAATAGTTGATCAGCATCGTGGCACAAAAATAAGAGAGCATATGGGAAAGCGACATCCCATTAATAGAAGATTCCCCACTATAAACAGCGCTCCATATATAATACTGCACCAAAAAATACACAGGTCCTACAAAAATAGAAACCATCGAATGCGACCTGTACGCACTCCATTCCTTATACGTAACAAAAGCAACCGCTCTCATAACGCGAGAGCGTTGCTTTATCATCTCAAACATAAGTCACAACCTGCCTGTCTGTAGATATCTCTTTAAAAATAACCTAATTCTTATTTGAGTCCGGACCAGATCACATTGTTTGTGCCGAAAATAGCTCTGCCATCCCATATATTATTATGAAAAGGGATATACCAAACGGCAATCAGCTTTTCTACCGGGTCAACGACCAAGGAACAAGACCCCCATCCTTCGTGAAAAAAAGTGCCTTCAGAATAAGAAGTACTAACATTATATCGAAGGTCTGGCCCAAGACCGTATGGCCGATCAGCTCCTCCATCTCCCCATGCGTAGTTTGGAATTTTCTCAGCATTGAACCGCTTGGTCATTCTCTGAACAGCCATCCGACTTAAGATATGGCCATCTTCGTATTCCCCTTGGTTAAGCAGCATGATTCCGAACTTTTGTAGATCATTAACTGTTGAGTACAGTCCCCCACCAGTCCCAGGAGTCTTAATTTCCTCATCAGATCTTCTTTCTTCATCCGTTATTTCCCCTGTTTGAAGTTTCTGAAGATATTCCTTGGCCTCTTCTGAACGAATGGCGATCCTACCAGCTTTCTCAGGTGGTATATCAAAGAAAGTATCTGTCATGCCTAACGGTTTCACAATATTGTCCATTATGTACTCTTCTGCAAAAACACCTGTTATTTTCTCGATAATTGCACCAAGAACCACGTATCCGAACGATGAATACATCCATTGAGTCCCTACCGGAAAACGAATGCCATAGGAAAGTCCAGCTTTAATCCAGTTTTCTTTTCCAAGCTCTGATTCATAAATATACCACCATGCACTTTTATAGTAGGTATCACTAATAGTGCCATGATCAGGTGCGATACCCGAGGTATGAGTCAGTAAATGAGCAATTGTTATCGGCTTAAAAGGTTCTACATCAAACTCCGGTAGAATAGAACCAACAGGCTGCCCCATAAAAATCTTACCATCATCCGCAAGCTGCCAGATCGCTACCGCCGTAAACAGTTTCGTAATTGAAGCAATGCGGAAAATTGTATCCGTTTTCATTTCTTGCGTGCTGTCTTCTTCGTAGCTGAAACGTCCCCCGGCAGCATTAGCAAATATTTTTCCATAACGACTAAGAGAATAAATATAACCATCAGCCACTTTTTGATCACAGAGATCCTCATAAAAATGATTAAGTGCCTCTAAACGATCCTCCCTATAATTCACTTCGTTCAGCTTGCTAAGCTCTGTGGATGATAACATGATTCGCGTTCCCCCTATCATTCATTAAAAAGAATAATTAATTCTCAAAAATGTAAATTTGAACCTAACTTATAATACCTTTTCAATATATTAGTTACAACATGATATTTCATAGACTTTTAAATTAATTCAGATTATTAATCACATAAATAGCATGTACTAAAAACCTAATAATTGGAAGGTCAACTTTATATTAAACTATTCTATACTCTTATCCTTTTAACTTTACCTTGTGAAGCAAAGGTACATTTGCCTTTCCACTTTCATCAATCAATAAAGAATAGACTGATATACTATCCAAAATGAATTTCTCTGAAATAGTTTTTTTTATTATTTCTTGTGCTTCTTCATCCAGTATTCATAATATGCCCCCATTCTTTGTTTGCTTTAATACCCTATTAGTACAGTTCCCAAGGCAATTACCCACAGTAATGGAATGGCACTGATAAAAATGATATTTAAAGCTTTCATCCTTTTTCGAAATAACCAAGATAAAACAGAACAAGTTACAACAGCAACTGGGTACAACGAAACTATAATCACTATGGATATTCCCCATGCTGAAATTCCATTGTCAAAAACCATAAAGGTTAATCCCCAAATTACAAACCAAGGAAGCAGCGTTAATAAGTAAAAAGCTTGAATAAGAATTAAATAGAGTTTCATCGCTATAATTCCTTTGTTATTATTTTTACTTAAAAGAAGGAACGATCAAGGGGACAAGCAGCACGGTGTAGCTCAAAAATGCGGATGATTGACTAACCAGTAACGAGAACCGGCGAATAAACCTGCAAAAGTACATTTTTTAATGATACGCAGAGGGCTAAAGCAATCATTCCTGCTAATCTGCAGTTATTCTTGTCCCAGATGAAGTTTTCGAGCCATAAGTGAGAATATACCTGCATATTCGCAGTTTTAGGATGTGATGAAGAGAATATCTGCTCAAAAAACTGTACTCACGCAGGTTTCTCTAGTTGAGCGAAAGGTACGGACGAATAAGAGGAACTATATTTTCATTGTGGGATGAGAGATCGAATATGTACGCAGTCTCGTCTCAAATTGTTTAATTAGCAAATTCTCTACAAGCTTAATTGAATTCAAGTCCCTCAACAACAAAAAAAGCATAAAACAGACTCCAGTCCGCTTTATGCTCTGCATCTACATTTATTTTACAATGTCAAAAAACTTAGGATAAACAATATTTCACAAGCGCATCACGCACACCATGCTCGTTATTCGAACCCGTAACTGCATTCGCTGCCGCTTTGACCTCTACAGGAGAATTATCCATTGCCACGCCCATTCCCGCGTAAGTAAGCATAGAAACATCATTAAAATAATTACCGATCGAGAGGACTTCTTCTTGCGGAATCCCCAGCTTCACGGCAAGATTTTTTAATGCGTTGCCCTTAGAGGATTCTGGATGCATCAAATCAACGAAAAATTCACCACTCCGCAAAATGTTGTACTCAGGGGTCCAAGTACGCCATTCCCGTTCGGCTTCGTCAAGGATTTCTGGCTGTGTAAATACAGTAAACTTAACAACCGGTTCACGGAAATCTTCCCATGCTGGCAGCGTCGCTGGCACAATGCGGAAGTGTTCATACATATAATTAGCTTCTTTAGTTAGGTTCTCTACATTATCAACATACATATCAAAAGCAGTATTCACATCATAATGAATATTGTGCTTACGACAGTAGTCAATATAGGGGTCAAGACCACGTGCGTCCATACCGTATTGGTGCAGCACTTCTCGATCCTTCACACGTACCGTAGCGGCTCCATTGTGACCTAGCACGTAACCAGACAGCCCCATCTCCTCCATAAATGGAATAGAGTTCTGCGGACTGCGGCCCGTACACAATACGATTTGACCGCCAAGACGCGTAACCTCAGCAATAGCTTCCTTATTCTCAGAGCTTAAGTGGTGATCATCATTTAATAGTGTACCGTCCACATCTAGTGCAATCAGTTTGTATCTCATACTCCACCATCCTTGTCTTTCTTTTTCTCTATTATCCTTCTAATTCTACTCTGCTTAGGAGTGCCAGCTCCTCTAACGTAAGCTCCCGACAAGCCCCCAGTGGCAGACTTTCATCCAGCTTCAATTCTCCCATAGATACACGTTTCAGAAAAGTGACTTTTTTGCCAACTGCCTGAAACATTCGCTTCACCTGATGAAACTTCCCTTCAGTGATAATAAGCGAAATATGAGAAATTACTTTAGTGCCGCGCGCTCTCCCAAGAATGGTTAAGTGTGCAGGTAAAGTAACGTAGCCATCTTCCAGCTCCACACCTGCTGCAAAGGCCGCGACATCATCTGCGTCCACATCGCCCTCGATGGTTGCCTCGTACGTTTTCGGGACATGCTTACGTGGCGACAGTAATTCATGGGCCAGCTTCCCATCGTTAGTGATCAGCAGCAGCCCCACAGTATCCTTATCAAGCCTTCCTACAGGAAACGGCTCAAACTGTGCATATTCAGGCTTTAATAGATCCAAAACTGTCCGATCCCGCTTGTCCTCCGTTGCTGACAGGACGCCTGGGGGCTTGTTCATCATAAGATATATGAATTCACGGTAGGTAACAAGCTCTCCCCCTACCTCTATTTTATCGACATAAGGATCTACATGGAACCCACTATCTTTTACCACTGTGCCATTCACTGATATTAGACCTTGCTTGGCTTGTTTACGGATATCACTGCGTGACCCCACTCCGATATGGGCCAGCACTTTATCTAATCGTTGTTTTTTAGCGGGCTTACCTGATTGGCTCATTGTTACATCCACCTCCAGCCTGCGGGATATTCATTCTTGAGTATACCATCCTGCCACTTCCCCCAGCCTGCGCTATAACCGTCAATGCAGACCAGAACGTATCCTTTCTGGGCACTTCCTATTCTAATAGAGAGACGTTCTTGAGCAATCGACAACGTCTCTCCTTTAAGATAGGAAATCGCTTCATGATTCGTACTGGAGAGTGAGACACTTCGGCAGCTTTCTCCCGGATGTAAAGCTGTAGCCATCGGATGACCGGGGATAAATCTTCCGTTACGGATTTGTCCTACATACCATCCCGGACGGATCGTCTTTAATCCATTCAGTCTTTCCTTAGGGAGTGGAGAAATGTACAGATGGTCACCGAATAGAACCGGATATCCTTGAGGTTCCCAACCGAGCTGATCTCGTACAAAATTCCCATACAGAGTCAAAGCTTGCTCGTCCCCTGAGCCTTGCCGACCACGGTCAGCCCCACCAGCTGGTTTGTGAGAGGATTTCCCTTCTTTCCCACGTCTTCCTTCTGGTTTATTGGATGATTTAACGTGTGCTGTACCTTTTGGAGCAATAGTTCTCGCGGATTCATTTAACTTAGCCTCTATATGATCCCGTTCCTCCATTGAAAGCTTAGTTCCCTCATGCTGCAGTACAGCCATGAAATGGCCTTCGCCTTTCACCTTATGGGGCCACAGTCTTGCTGTTCCTGAGAGTTCTCCGAAGCCAGGAGCGAATGAGCCTGTTCCTCCTACCGTCACCAACGCGAACTGTGTGTGACTAGAAAGGAACTCTGCAATAATTTCTTCATTTTCTTCAGTAGCAAATGTACAGGTCGAATAGACCAACCTACCTCCCGGTGCCAACGCCTCTGCTGCTGAACTTAAAATATCTTGCTGCATTGCAGCATATTTCGCTGGTGTATCAGAATTCCACTGCTTCACCATGTCTTCGTCTTTACGGAACATCCCTTCACCAGAGCAGGGAGCGTCAATCAAGATTTTGTCAAAAAAATGCGGGAATGCAGCTGCGATATGATCAGGACTTTCGTTCAGTACAATACCGTTACGCACGCCATATAGCTCCAGATTTTTGGCTAAAGCTTTAGTTCGTTCTGGATGAAGATCATTACTGACTAGTAGTCCTTCTCCTAACAGCTTGGCAGAAATCTGTGTAGATTTCCCCCCAGGGGCGGCACATAAATCAAGTACACGGTCACCTGGCTCAATATTAAGTAATTCCACAGGAGCCATCGCACTAGGCTCTTGAATGTAATACAATCCCGCGTGGTAGTATGGATGTTTACCTGGTCTGGCACCATTCTCTGTATAAAATCCAGTCGGACACCAAGGAATGGGTTCTAGCTCTAAAGTAGAAAGAGCTCTTAAACTCTCCACTGAAATCTTCAATGTGTTAACACGGATGCCTCCGTAAGGGGTCTCCTTGTACGAATCCGCAAATTGATTATATTCTGTTCCCAGCATGTCCATCATACGCTCGCTGAAAGAACTGGGCAATTGTGCCGCCATGATGCCGTCCTCCTGATAGTATTGCCAAAATTTAGGTGTTTAAAGATTCAAGGAACACCCCTACGGGTGTCCCTTATACAATACTCATATATAGAGGAGCTTTACTTACGTTGAATGGATGTCGGTCTCTGAGGACCGCGTCGTTGAGGGTTATTCGGTGTGATAGCTACAGCTGCAGTCTCCACTTGGTCCGCTAGACTAGGATCAATAATATCTATGGTCAGATCGTAATAAGAAAATGGCCGCTGCTCATATGACTCTAAGCGCCGAGCATAATCCTTCACTTCCTCCACAAGCTTTGCCAGATCAATACCGAGTGTAACTGCTGGATATCCCTCCAGCTTGGCAGAAGCGCCACTCAGCATGATCGTTGCACCGCGCACATTATGATTACGGAAATGGTATAACCCTACTGCTACTTGGAGAAGTGCTTTGTACAAAGGATCTCGTTTCTGGGCAAGCCACAGTTCTTCGAGTACCTCGTGACATTCGAAATAGTCCCTGTCACGATTAAAGTACACTAGGTATTCCAAGTACAACGGTTCATAAGCCATCCGGCAAACTATCCTTTTTAGCTGCGGAAAGAAGTCCCCGTACATGATCCAGAAGCTCCTTCATAGCTTCCATATCCTGAACCTGCCATATTTCATTAAAGCGTGCCTGCGTATCTATAGCCTCATTCACCAAGTGATAGAAATACAATTGATGAATAGCCTTGAGAATCTGAGTGGTCATATTCGAGTTTTCCTCGAATGTCTTCTGCGCTTCCAGAATCTCTTCCCGAATACTGGACATTTCGCTGTCGAGGATCGATGCTGCTTCGGCAGCCGTCTTCAGTCGAACACGCATTTCATCTGGCAAGCTTTCCCGATATTTATAATTCAGGGAGTGCTCAATAGTTGCCCAGAAGTTCATGGCCAGTGTACGAATTTGGATCTCAGCTAGCACAATTTTTTGACCAAGCGCTGTCTGTACAGGATATTTAATAATCATATGGAAGCTGCGGTAGCCGCTCTCTTTATAATTAGTGATGTAATCCTTCTCATAGAGTACTTCAAGATCCTTACGGGCCCGGATATATTCGGCCACTCTGCGGATATCCTCCACGAATTGGCACATGATACGAATTCCTGCAATATCTTCAATCCCCGTCTCTAGATCTTCCATCTTCACATTCAGCCGTTTAGCCTTCTCCAAAATGCTTGACAGCCGCTTTACACGCCCCGTTACGAATTCTATCGGCGTGTATTCCTCTCTTTTCTTCAACTCCGAACGCATTGTTTTGAATTTAACTTTCAACTCTTCCACAGTCTGTTCATATGGAAGTAAAAAAGTTCCCCAGTCCCTGCCGTCCATCGCCTTCGTCCTCCTATCCTTTCGTCTCCTTCAGTGATGATCAGCGCCCACTGCTTCAGAGATATGACTGAATCCATCCCGCCGTAAAAGCTGCCGTAATCCGGCATGTAATTTGCGGTTTACCTCAGGTCCTTCGTAGATGAGAGCTGTATAAATTTCGACCAGACTTGCACCTGCTCTTATCTTGTCATACGCATCCTGACTGGTAAAAATGCCGCCTGATCCTATGATCGGCATCTTCCCTTCCGTCTGGCGATAAATACTGCGAATGATCTCCGTTGAGCGGTCGCGCAGCGGCTTGCCGCTTAAGCCACCCGTCTCATTAGCCTTTTCATGACTAAGTCCATCACGGTTCAATGTAGTATTCGTTGCAATAATACCATCCATACCAGCTTCTGTCAGTGTCTGGACCATATACTCCAACTCTTCGTCACTTACGTCTGGTGCTATCTTAACCAACAAGCTTTTGGTAATACCGCTGGCTTTACGCTGAATCTCCATTTCTTCCTTTACTTGAGCTAACAGGAATGACAATTCGCTGCCATGCTGGAGACTGCGCAGACCAGGTGTATTCGGCGAGCTGATATTGACCACAAAAAAATCACCGTACGGATAAAGCGTACGGATACACTGACGATAATCTTCATGAGCCGCCTCATTACTAGTTATCTTATTCCGGCCAATATTAACTGCTATCGGAATTCTCCGATTCTTTAATTTCTTTAGTCGCTGTGCCATGGCATCAGCCCCTTCGTTATTGAAGCCCATTCGATTAATCAGCGCTTCATCCGAAGGAAGACGGAACAAACGTGGGCTATCATTACCCGGTTGACCCTTAGGGGTAACCGTGCCCACTTCCATAAATCCGAACCCGATCGAAGAGAATCCGACTACGGCTTCGGCATTTTTATCTAAGCCTGCAGCAAGTCCAACTGGTGTCGGGAAATGCGTGCCAAACAAATCAACTGCTAAATCCGCCGTTTCAGGAACTCCATACATTAAACGTAGCGCCGCGCTTCCGCCGGGCACTGCTGATGATTTATCCAATCCACCTATGACGAGATGGTGAGCCTTCTCGGGATCAATCTTGAAAAAAATTGGTTTACCAAAATTACGATACAACACCGTTCTCGCTCCTTAAGGGGTACTTCACTAATCCACGTGTCTACCCGATTCTGTAGGTTTCTTCTTAATTTTAGCCTTTTCTTGAACAAAAGAAAAGTATTTTACAGTGCGAGTCTATAGAGTACATAACGGAGAGTATAGTATTTTTCTTGTAAACGCATTACAATATAGGTGTAAGCAGCGATTAAGAGAGAAAGAAGGTATGCCTAGTATGTCAACTAAACGTAAACCACCAACTTTGCAGCAAAAGAAAGAAGAAGTTAACCGTAAAGCGCTAATGTGGATCGGCGTCAGTTTAACTTTACTAATTCTTCTAATCATCGTTCTGTTTCTCGTTGCAGGAAACTAATTCAGCCAGTGGTATACTTTGTGGGGGTTGGTCTGATCATGTTTAGCAGTAGAGCTGAAGCGTTTAACCGGCACAAGCTGCTTTTCAGGCAGAACCCCTTTACTAATCACTACTTTTGTACCTTTAGGAATCAGCGCAAATAACTCCTCTACATCTTCTCGCCCCATTCTAATACATCCAAGTGATTCATCCTTGCCGACACTATCTGGCTCATTCGTACCATGAATAGCATAGTTACTATCCGAAAGCTGAAGCCCTCTGCTACCGAAATCCCCATTATCTCGACCATTCGGATTGACCACTTTATCTGTAATGACGAAGTTGCCCTCCGGTGTTTTATCACCGCCAAGCCCTACCACATAATTTCGCAGAATAATAGAACCACTGATTACAGCCAATCGATGATTTTGTTTATCCACAACTACTCTTAGCGGCTGATCAAAAAAAGGAATGTCACTTGCAACACTTCCACTCTCACTTAATGCTGTCGGTATACTCCTCACACCATCGTTAGTCGGGCTTGTAGGCTCCTCTGTCACTTCATTTGTACCCAGTGCCATCTTGGTCGCAGCCACCGCTTTTAAAGGGCTGAATTCCCGCTTCATGACAGTTGTCGTCCCACCAATCCAGTTCTCAGGAAAGGAGCCTGTCAATTCACCCAATGTATCCGGAAGCTTGCCTTTAACATTCTGATAAGCCCGAATTGCACTCCATAGTGTGGCAAGCTCCTCTTGGTCACCCTGCCATTCTGCCGCATCCTTGGCAAGCTGCCCTTGCTCTGGCGGCTCACATGCACATGCCTTAGGATCGTATGACTGGTACACCATACGTCCCTTTCCATTCTTTTGCAGCGTGAAATTTAGCGGAAGCTTCTCTTTCCAGAGCAGCCACTTCTGATCTCGCTCCATTCCTAATACAGCAGCTTGAAAAGGTTCTTTACGCATCAACATTGTCGCCATTAGCTTCCCTTGCAAAGCCACCCCTACATCCTCTTTCGCTGTGTACATCGCTTTTCCCGCCTCGATAGCTGGCTCTTGGACGGAGTCTTTTGGATCTGGCAGAGCTTTGACTTCTGAAGCAGACATGTCTTGAAGCACTTCCTGCTCCCCTGTAAGACTAATACCCGGAGCTACTGCTGAAGGTACCATTAACAGAATAAGAAGCATTAGCGCCAGTGATATGTATCTCAATTTTTGTTGGCCGCGCTCACGCTGGCGACTCGCCTGCAACAATCCTTCTTCGTATTCGCGTAGCATTTCAGCAGGCACCTTACTATGCTCAAAAGCCTCATACACTTCCCCAGCCTGATTGAAGCAATAGTTAGCTTTTCCCTGTTGGCCGTTCTTATAGTATTCCTTCCCCAGCAAGTACCATGCCATCTTGTTATCTGGGTGCATCTGTACATATGCTTTGAGGTGCTGTGAGTTCTTCATCGGAACCTCCGAGAGTTTATAATTCCTTTCTTAATTAATATCGGTCAGACATAGCAAAAAAGACATCCCTAGCTGAACAAAAGTTCGCAGGAGATGTCTTTATGTGGTGTCGCACGTTACTCTTTATCGAGTAATTAACCTTCTTTATTAAAAGGTTCGTCCGCAATTTTAATGGAGTCGGTTGGGCAACCGTCACAGGAATCTTGGAGATCATCAAACAAATCGTCCGGAATCGCTGTTACGCCGTGGTTTCCGTCATTTTCATAAATAACTTCCGCCAAACCTTCATCATCGTAATCAAAAATATCAGGAGCCGTCGCGCCACAAGCACCGCAAGCGATACAAGTGTCTTTTTCGACCCAAGTGTACTTAGCCATTTTTTTCTCTGCCTCCCGTTAAGCAATACTGCGCTGTGCTGTTGAACCAGCGTCTTATTTTTCTCATATTAATATAAAAAGAATACAATTTCAATTGATTTTCAATACGTTTGCATTTCTGACGCATTCTGTAGCTTCTATTTTGACACGTCTTAGAACGTTCTTGTCACTCATTATCTGACTCAACAGACAAGAGATTATCCTTTTGCAGCGAGGTACCACGTTCCTTATGATTACGGAGCCTTGCAGAATGAGTATCACTTAACATCCCGGCGGTCAAAACTGCATTTTCACCAAATTTATTACGCAGCATATCCATGGCCTTGGTCAGTGACTCTTTCTTAGGTTGCTGTTCATAATCGAACAAATCCAGCTGAATTGCAGATTCCTCTTTAGCGATCAATCCTTGCAAGGTCACACCCAGCAGCCGCACTGGCTTCTCGCCATTCCAATGTCGAACGTACAGGTCACAGACAGACTTGTAGATATCTTCTCCACTCTCTGAAGGCGCCTCAAGCTGACGCGAACGAGTAATCGTCTTCATATCGGGTGTACGAATGGTAAGCTGCACACCTGAAGCAACAAGTCCTTGCTTTCGCAAACGCCGCGCTACCTGATCACTTAAATTCAGCAAAATAGGTCGTACCTCAGCAAGGCCAACGACATCCCGTGGCAGTGTGGTGGTGTGTCCAATCGACTTACTCTGCTCCCGCTCAGGATTCACTATCCCATGATCAATGCCATTGCCAGCCCGTTTTAACCATGAGCCCATTACACCAAAATTCTCAACCAGCATAGTCTCATCAGCCGCCGCTAATTGCCCAATACTGTAAATTCCCAGCTTTCGAAGTTTCTCTGCCGTTTTTCCACCGATACCGAACATTTCATTACATGGCTTGTCCCATAAAATGTTAGGTACATCACGAAGCCGAAGCACCGATATGCCGTTTGGCTTTTTTAAATCCGAGGCCATTTTCGCCAGAAGCTTATTTGGAGCAATACCAATGGAGCATGGCAAGCCCAACTCTTCCATTATACGGCGTTGAATGGTCTCCGCAATTTCCATGGGCGTACCGAATTGTCGAGAGCCGGTGATATCTAAGTAACATTCATCTATCGACACTGCTTCCAATAATGGTGTATAGCTATAGGCAATCTGCATAAAAGCATTAGAATATTTGCGGTATAAATGGAAGTCCGGCTTAATAACGATAAGCGATGGACAAATACGAAGCGCCTTCTGAACCTGCATTCCCGTCGAAATTCCTAATCTACGAGCGACATAGGAACAAGTAACAATAATCCCTTTTCGCAATTCAACACTACCTGCAACCGCAGTAGCTTTACCTCTGTATTGATCCGGGTTCTCCGCTTCATGAACAGAGCAATAAAAAGCATTCATATCCACATGCAGGATGACCCTGCCACTCGTTGGATAATACTGATCAACATTATGCACAATATCTACCTTCTTATCCTCAGGGTCTCTATTGTCTGATTTAGAATACCTCTCGATTAGAGTTAGGTCAACTTTAGATGCTGTAAAGTTCTTTGTTACATTCCCGCGTAAAAATGCTATAATATATAAATTCATTTCCCTTGCCAATGCTTCCGATGTGAGTTTTGCGCAAAGTGAATCCGGAAGACGAAGCTTACAAAACTTTTAGGAGGACACTCATGTCTAAGTCCATCTCCATCTTCGATACTACACTACGCGACGGCACCCAAGGTGAAGGCATCAGTCTGTCGGCGGACGACAAGCTGAAGATTGCCAAGAAACTCGATGATCTGGGTGTGCACTATATTGAAGGTGGCATCCCGGGAAGCAACAATAAAGACATTGAATTTTTCAAAAGAGTCAAGGAGCTTCATCTGAACGCTAAAATTACTGCGTTTGGCAGCACTCGGCGAAAGAATTCCTTGGCTGAAAACGATGACAATTTAAAACGCATGATTGATGCAGGTGTACCTGCTACTACCCTCGTCGGGAAATCTTGGGATTTCCACGTGCACACTGCATTACAGACAACGCTTGAGGAGAATCTCGCCATGATTGGCGACTCCATATCCTACTTGAAACGCAATGGCCTTGAAGTCATTTTTGATGCCGAGCATTTCTTCGATGGATACAAGAACAATCCTGAATATGCTGCAGCCGTTCTATCCAAAGCCCGGGAAGCCGGAGCAGATTGGCTAGTGATGTGCGATACGAACGGTGGAACGCTACCTTTTGAAATTCATGAGATTGTTACCGCTTTGACTGGTCAACTACCCGGAGCAAATCTCGGAATTCATACTCACAATGACTGTGAGCTGGCGGTAGCTAATACCCTTAGCGCTATCGGAGCTGGAGCACGGCAAGTTCAAGGTACCATTAATGGTTACGGTGAACGATGCGGCAATGCCAACCTATGCTCCATCATTCCTACACTTCAGCTTAAAATGGGATACCACTGTATTCCTGGTGATTCTTTGCCACATCTTACTAACACAGCACGCTATATCAGTGAAGTAGCCAATGTCAATTTGCCAGTAAACCAGCCATACGTTGGAAATGCAGCCTTTGCACACAAAGGTGGAATCCATGTCTCCGCCATCATGCGAGATTCACGGACCTATGAACACATCGCTCCTGAGCTCGTTGGGAACAAACAACGCGTGCTAGTCTCCGAACTGGCTGGACAAAGCAATGTGCTCTCCAAGGCGCAGGATATGGGTTTAAATCTGGACCCAAGCAGCGAGCAAGCTCGCCGAGTGATCGACAAGATCAAAACGATGGAGCATCAGGGTTATCAATTTGAAGGTGCCGATGCCTCACTGGAGCTACTTCTTCGGGAAGCTACAGGCGAGATGAATGAAACCTTCACCTTTGAATCCTTCAAGATGTTAGTCGAAAAAACCGCAGAGCATCCAGTAGTATCTGAAGCCTTCGTAAAACTGAAAGTTGGCAATGAGAACCTTTATACCGCTGCTGAGGGTAACGGTCCGGTCAACGCACTCGATAACGCTCTTCGTAAAGCACTGCAGACCTACTTCCCTCAATTGAAGGAAATGCATCTTTCCGACTATAAAGTCCGGGTAATAGATGAACAGGATCAGACTGCAGCAAAAGTACGAGTATTGATTGAATCTAAGAACTTCACAGACACTTGGAGTACGGTTGGTGTGTCCAGTAACGTCATTGAAGCCAGCTGGGAAGCGCTTGTGGACAGTATGCGCTACGCACTGTTGAATCAGCTCTCACTGGAGAATGAAAAACCTGGCAGCAATGAGCCTAGAGGACTGGTAAATCATTAATCGTTCATAACTATTCGTATGACGAAGAACCCCCTTCAACAGTTTAACTGTATGAAGGGGGCCTTTTCTAATTTATAGGTGTAGACCTTTTATGATTCGGTAAGCTTGATGATTTTCTTCTCCAACTCTTCAGGACTAAGAACACCCAGAATGATTTCTGAGATCACTCCGTTCTTATCTATAAGCACGTTGGTAGGAAATACAGCTCCATTATATTTACTATACACCTCATCTTTCACATCAAACATAACAGGGAACACCAGACCGTATTTCTTGATAAAACGTTCGGCATTAGGTTTATAATCCTGACTACTTACATTAATACCGTAAATATCTAGAACATCCTTATACTTAGTCGCCATGGCATTAAGCTCCGGGGCTTCCTGCTTGCAAGGATCACACCATGATGCCCAGAAATTAACGATGACCGCTTTCTCTCGTGGTCCATCAACTACATAGGTAGTTCCATCCGTTCCTTGGAGTGAAAATGAAGGAGCAAGCAGTCCCGCCTTAGGTCCTATTTTCATTGGAGGCTCATCTTGCTGCCCAAAAACAGCGGCAGCCTTCGGCTCACGATTATGCCACACCGCAAACAAAGCTACACACACAATAAGAATCACTATCGTGATGTTCAATTTACTTACTGCTTTCATAGGGTTCTGTTCCTTTTCAAATGGAATAGTTTTCTACTATTGTACCCTCATTAACTTCAATTTCAAACCATCCATTTTTTACACAAAAAAAAGAGGATTTCGTCAGCGACGAAACCCTAATGAAGAGAGAGGGGTTAACAAATGGCAGCAATACAGGGAAATGTCCAGCCTATAAGACTGAAATATTCCGTACAGCAAGCGCTGGGGAAGCACCTGCTGTCCAGTTATCCGTATGAAGCATGCGGAGTCCTGCTGGGTGCTGCCGCAGCGGGTGGCATGCTCATCGATACTTACGTACCCATGCGCAACGTAGCGCCAGACCCGCTGCACACATTTTCTCCCCACCCTGAAGAGTGGATTCACGTTCTTTTCAATGAGCCGACGCTCATCGGTTTATTTCATTCTCATCCACATTCAGAACCTATACCCTCGGTCGCTGATTATAAAGGATTAGCAGCACTAGGACCTGAATTTAAGGTCTATCTTATAGGTTCTCCCAGAACTGAAGATAGCTGCTCTCCCTTTCTGAATGGATTTTATATTAAGCGGTCACCAAATGAACAAGGAACAACTTTCCCTGAGCTATCTCAAGCCCCGCTTCACGTTCTACTTAAATAAGCATATAAATCACCTAAGGTATCTACTTGGCCCCGCTCCGAAATTTCTCGAAGATAAGCCACCCACAGCTGGGCTGTCATTTTGGCATCTTCTAACGCATTGTGACGTCCATGAATCGGAATTTCATGAACATATAACAGCTCATCGAGCGTATAGTTGCTACGCTGCGGCTCGAGCCATCGTGCAAGCATCATCGTGTCCAGCACCCGATGTGTAAGCTGAACCTTAGAAGTTTTCCATAGCGCTGCATTAAGAAAAGCTTTATCATGTGAGCTTGCATGTGCCACCAGCACATTTTGACCCACAAAGGACATGAAATTATGAAGACCATCTATTAATGAGGGGGCAGATTGTGTCATTTCTTCCGTTATCCCTGTTAACCTTGTAATATCATCCGGAATTGCCGTCTGACATTTCACCAAGGTATAAAAGCATTCATCTTCCTTAATTTCCTCTCCAACAACCTTGATTGCACCGAACGACATAATCTCATCCCCATGCTGGTGAGAAAATCCTGTCGTCTCTAAATCAAATATTACAGTCTCCAGTTCAGATAGCGGAGTACGCAGCACCTCAGGACGACGCTTCTCACGCATGAGTGATCGGATATAGGCCATTTGCTGGGCAGTCTGATGAGCAGTTTCTCCACCTCTCATCGAAGCGATAGCCGACGGCATTCCGCCTTGTCTCAGGTTGTTCCAGAATCCTCCATTCTTGTTCGGCTCCCTCATGTTCGCCACCTTTCCGCTGAGCGGAGCTGACGCTGCAATGCCCGATGAAGGCGTCTAACAAGCAGCAGACTTTCACGCAGCTCAGACAACAGCTGCTTATTCTTCAGTTCACTCTCAGCAACAAAATCACTGCTGATTAACAATCCATCCTGGACACTAAATGGCGTGTTCACTCGCATCCGCATCGCCAATAAGAAAGCTCGCCGAATATCATCCAAATGTTGATACTTCTGAAGCCTGTCAAGCGCTTCAATTCGCTCTAAGGTTGAGCTAGCTCTTATGCCGTGCAATAACGACAAGCGTCTTACAATATTCACTAACGGGATATAGACCCCATACTTAATATCAAATCCACCCGCATAATCTCCAAAACGCTCTGTCAACACCTGTCCCAGAAGATTCAAAGTCGCTTTATGACGGACTGTATTGCGAAGAACGGCTACAGACAACTTCTCATTATCAGCAAAACCTTCATAGAAAGCCTTATGCCACAACGTTGATAATTCAGCACTTCCTGCAACATGGCGCATATCCGAAGAGATGATAAGATACCGGATAGGCTCCCATTCCAATTGGGTTCTCCATTCCTTCAGCTGCTCTATCCATTCAGATAATGTCATCCGCCACATCCGTTGGGAGCACATTACCTTGCCTGCACATTTCTCATATCCTACTACTTCAAGCAGATCGGATAACATCGTTCCAAAAAATTCAAAATACCTATTCTTCTCTCCATCCGACTCACCCTCAATGATCAATCCATTATCCTGATCGCTCCAGAGTGTAGCCTCCTGCCTCCCACTACTGCCAAACACAATAAAGGAATAAGCACAGGGAGGCGGGCCATAGCCCGCCTCTTTCATCTGCGCCTCACATATGATTACCGCAGTCTGCGCAATAAGATCATGCATCGTATTCACATGAAACATCCATTCCTCAATTGGAATCACATTCAACTGTTCCATAAGAATACTTTGGCAGGCAATTCGCCTCTCCCTAAGTTCCTGTGGCGAACCGGCTAAGACGATGGTTCTAAAGCTTTCATCATAATAATCATCTGTTAACTCCATCGAAGCCACACGGTCCGCCTCCCTATCCGAGGATTAATATTATTGTTTAAGGGTTTTGGATTCCGATTCTGCGATTAATTTCATTTGTTCAGGGTATCCGTAAGTACCATGCTCACTGATATCCAGTCCCATCAATTCTTCTTCTTCCGTAACACGAAGTCCGATAGTTACCTTCATTACATACAAGATGATGTAAGAAAGCACGGCTACGAAAACAAATGTTCCAACTACTCCTAGAACTTGAACACCCAGTTGGTGGAAACCGCCACCGTAGAACAATCCAGCTTCCCCTACCAACGCGCCTTTAGTAATAAGATCTGGTGCAGCGAATAGACCCGTGGAAACCGCACCCCACATCCCAGCAATACCATGTACCGAGAAAGCGTAGATCGGATCGTCAAGCCCTGCACGTTCCAACCATTGTGATGTCATGAATGTGAACGCACCTGCTACTAATCCAATAATAATCGCTGCCCATGGCTCAACGTAAGCACATGCTCCAGTGATCGCAACCAGTGCGGCAAGAACACCATTCAGCATTGCAGGGATATCAGATTTACCAAAATACAACCACGAAGCAATCAAAGCCGCCAAACCGCCTGCTGCTGCTGCGATATTTGTAGTTAATGCAACGTGACCGAAGAAACCTCCCATTGGGGACAAAGCACTGCCTGGATTGAATCCGAACCAACCAAACCAGAGGATAATAACACCGAGTACAGTGAATACTTGGTTATGACCTGGAATAATAACAGGTTTACCTTCTTTATTAAACTTACCAAGTCGTGGCTTAAGCAATATGGTTGCTACTACCGCTGCTGTCGCACCTGTAAGATGGACTACCGTGGAACCTGCATAATCTTGCATTCCTAGCTCAGCCAACCAACCGCCGCCCCATACCCAGTGCGCTACGACAGGATAAATTACGATCGAGAACAAAATTCCGAATATAATGTACACACTTATCTTTGCACGTTCTGCCATGCCACCAGATACGATAGCTAAGGAAACTGCTGCAAAGGCCATTTGGAACAAGAATTTAACATTTAAAGTAACATCAGAAAATGCAAGTGATTCAAATGAAGATGCTGTTGAATCTCCGCCGTACAAGAAGCCCGTAGTACCGAAGAAGCCGTTACCGTTACCGAAACCAAGTCCAAAGCCAACAGCCCAGAAACAAAGACTCGCAATGGCTAGTGTCAGCACCGTCTTACCAGCTACGTGACCTGCATTCTTCATTCGAACTGAACCTGCTTCAAGCATTGCAAACCCTGCTTGCATAAAGAAGACTAAGATGAATGCCAGGAAGGTAAACGCGGTGTCCAACCCGACCTGCAAATCTACGTTTGTCGGACCATCTGCCGCAAAAGCACTTACCGGATAAACCATCAGCGTAATCATGGCTAGTAACATCATCAACCATTTCTTTTTCATTTTTACCCCACTCCCCAATGTTATATTTTCTAACAAAGCGTGAAACTCTTAATGTCATTATAATCAGAAGTCAGGTAAATTGACAAGACTATTTTTGGGAATGTTTTTATTTTATTTTCTTCGAGCTCACGAATTCTTCACGATAGCTATGGACTATTCCAGTATTTCAGACGCTTACCAGCTACTGAATCATTGAAATAACTACGTAAGCACACGCTCTAATATTACTTATTAGCGAATTATATTCATCGCCCTCTCCAAAAACATAACGCTCAATGTTAGGTTTAGAGGGATCGCATTATAGATGATTATATTTGATATCACCGGGAGTTTGAGTGTATTGTATATAAACAACGAATCACCTTTCATGAATTAACCGCTCTATAATGCATATACTTTATGAAAGTATGACGTTTGACTGTATGGTTTCCAGTTTGTTATCATTACAAATAGCACAATAGAAACTACAATATAGGAGACGACCGCCCGTTAATGGACGGTCGAATTCGATTAGTGAGGCGAGGTAGCATGGGGATATGATTCTATATCGAATTGGAGAATTAGCTAAGGCCGCTCAAATCAGTGAGCGCACCATTGATTATTACACGAAACTAGGGTTAATCTCTCCAGAGTCAAGAAGCACCAAAAATTACCGACTTTACAGTCATGAAACCTTGGTCGCTTTAGAACGTATTAATCAATTAAAGCATGACAAGTATTCATTGGAAGAAATCAAATCCATGATGAGCAAATGGAGCGAGGCTACTCCTGAAACTGACGTCTCTGATAAATTAGTCGAGCTTGAGCAGCATATGCAGCGACTAGAACGTGAAGTAAAGGCGCTTGAACCTATAATAAGCGGTCTGAAGCCTGGACAGGCCAGACGCGCGCTCTCTACCTTACTCCCTCAAGGAGTAGCCTGCATGGAGGCGATTCGGCTTCTATTGCTTACGCAAGGACCGCCAATGTAAATACCATTTTTACAATACAGTGGAGGAATGCAGCTATGGGAATGTATCTATTAGTAATTATCGCCTTTATTTTTTCATTATGGGCCCAGTTCAGAGTTAAAGGAACATTCAGCAAATGGTCCAAGGTGGCCAACTTAAACGGTCTGACAGGATATGAAGCAGCTAGACGCATGCTCGACGCAAACGGCCTTCACGATGTTCCGATTGAGCCTGTAAGAGGTACGCTTTCTGACCATTATGATCCGATTCACAGAGTTGTACGCTTATCGGAACCTGTATATTATGAGAGTTCTATTGCAGCAGTCTCCGTCGCTTGTCACGAAGTGGGTCACGCCATTCAGCATAAAGTAAGTTATCCTATGTTAACACTACGTCACCGGATGTTCCCAGTAGTTAATTTTGCATCAGGTATAGCACCATTCATGCTTATGGCAGGATTCATATTCGGTTACTTTAATCTTATAGGCCTTGGTATCATCTTCTTCTCGGCCGCTGTTGCCTTCCAGCTTGTGACACTGCCAGTTGAGTTCAATGCCAGCAACCGGGCACGCCAAGTCATGGTAGAGCAAGGCTACATTCGTAACGAAGAGGAACGCGGAGTAGCCAAAGTCCTAAACGCAGCTGCATTAACATACGTTGCCGCCGCATTAGTATCCTTACTCGAACTGCTTCGTTTGATTACCGTCTTCTTAGGTAACCGCGACTAATACAATACACAGCACAAAAAGAAACCCCGGAAGGCTAAGAGCCAACCGGGGTATTGTTTTGTCTAGCTTTAAAATAAGATATCAAAAAAGTTCGAAATGAACGCGCAACCAGCGGCAGCTTACTATCTGTCCGGTAAATCAAACCAACCGTTCTCGTTACTGCAGGCTCCACGACCCTTACCTGAGCCGGCTGAAGAGGATTCGTCTGATAGAACGCCATCTCCGGAAGAAGGCTTACACCCATTCCTGCCGCCACTAAACCACGAATGGTATCTGTCTCTCCACCCTCAAATGCAATCTGCGGTTGAAATCCCGCCTGTAGGCACGCCTGCCATACAATAGGTCTCAGAGAATACCCCTGACTGAACAGAACAAACTTTTCTTTTTGAAGCTGCTCTAATCGGATCTCAGACTCTCCTGCTAACCGATGATTCTGAGGAAGTATTGCAAATAACTCTTCAGTCATAACAATATCCCCAGAGACATGCTCATCATTTTCCGGAAAAGGCGAAATAAATGTTAGATCCACCTCACCAGATAATACATCTTTTATCAAAGAAGGGTAAGAACCTTGTTTAAAGCGAAATTTAACATGGGGATAGAACTGGCGGAATTCTGCAACGATAGTCGGGATAAGATGCGTGCCAAGACTGTGAGGAAATCCTATACGAATCTCCCCACGCTCCGGATCCAGAAATTCATGCACCTCATTAACTGAATGTTCCAACTCTTTTAGGATACTATCCACCCTTTTGCAAAAGAGCTGTCCAACCGGCGTTAGCTGCAAATTACGCCCTTTTTGCATGAACAAGTCAACCCCAAGCTCTTGCTCCAACTGATGAATCTGACGGCTTACCGCAGATTGCGCTACATGAAGTTCTTCTGCCGCTCTTGTTACATGTTCTTTTTGGGCTACCTTTAGAAAATATTGCAGCTGTCTTAGCTCCACTCCATCATCGCCCCTGTCTTAGGCTTTTATTAAATATACGAATAATAAGTCCATATAGGAAAAAGCCAGAAACCAACCCTCCGATATGCGCAACCCAATTCACATTTGGCGTTGCAAACGACATAATTATCCCGATTACTAGCAATCCGTATAACGTCTTTCGCGAGCCTTCGTCCATCATCGCCCGTTGAATAACAGCAATGTATAAAAAGGCGCCATAAACGGCGTAGATCGCTCCAGAAGCACCCACTGAGACCGTACCTACGTCTAATGCAGAGCGACTGCTGATCGCAATCGTTAGCACATTCGCAATAACTCCACCTACCACATAAAGAATGGCATATCGCCACCAGCCTAACAGGCGCTCCAGAGGCGGTGCAAAGACCAGCAGAGCAAAGCTATTAAAGAATAGATGGGAAAACCCATTATGTAAAAAAATAGCCGCCACATAGCGCCATAGTTCCTCTTTAAATGGACTAACATCGACTATAGCACCAAAATCAACAAGTGTTTGTATATTGGTGGATCCTCCATTGAACGTCATGAGGATAAACATAATCACGTTTGCCACAATGAGAAGACATGTTATCGGGTAATACCGGAGATAACTTTTCCAATTTTCATACCGTATAAATATCATACACACCCATCCCTTTATATTTATATCTCGACCTGTTGGACATCTTCCTGCAATTAAGATTATAATTTATTATGGCAGTAAGAGCCAATATTACAATTCGAGGAGGAAAACAAGGATATGACGCAAGAAAGAACAGGCGTAGCTACTTTCAAAAACAACCCCATTACTCTCGTAGGACCCAAGCTCAATGCTGGTGATCCCGCTCCCGATTTTGTTCTTAGTAAGAATCTACTGGAAGAAGTGTCTCTTAGTGATTATGCCGGTAAAATCAAGCTGATCAGCGTTGTCCCTTCTCTCGATACTGGTGTATGTGATGCACAGACACGCCGGTTCAATAGCGAAGCTGCAGAACTAGGTGACGATGTAGTTATCCTTACCGTTAGTATGGACCTGCCATTCGCTCAAGCTCGCTGGTGTGGCGCTGCAGGTATCGATCGAGTGATCACACTTTCCGATCACAAAGCAGCCTCATTCGGACAAGCTTATGGTGTTCTAATCAACGAATTCCGGTTAGATATGCGTTCAATTTTTGTACTAGACAAGAACAACACACTCACCTATGTTGAATATTTGAGTGAAATGACTGAACACCCTAATTATGAAGATGCTATAGCTGCTGTGAAGGAGCTCCTCTAATTCTCTAGGGTAGTAAGTCAATAGCCATTTACGATAATACTTAATATTCACTGCAAGCATAAATGCCTTTGTCGTCCTTATACGGGGCGACAATCGTTTATGCGAGAAATATAAGACATAAGGTATAGGTGTAAAACTTATACTTTCTTATATTTTGAAAAAAGCGGAAGAAGGTCCATCCTTCTCCCGCCTTTTTTTTGTAATAGAAAGATTTATCGACAACAGCCAGAGTGGTCATCGTTTGCGTAAACGCATTCATACTATCCCTAAGTAAGTAGATTCTTTACGGATCTCTAAAAATTAGTCCGCTTTGTATTTTCCTAATTTTTTGTCCAAAGATGCATACAACCGCTGAATAACACGGTAATTTGCACCTAGATCACCTAGCGAACCTCTAGATGCAGAGTACATATCTACGCCACAACGTACAGGTGTGGTATTGAGCACCGAGACAGTAATGTCCAGTGTACGGCCGAATGCCGTTCTTTTCTCCAGAGTAATCTCACCTACTGACTCCACTTCATGAAGCACCTTGAATCCAGGAACTTTCTTAAGTGTAGCTGAAACTTCCTCCCAAGCTTTGTCCTTCGTAAGGTTGTAATAACGCGTTTTTAATGTCGGATCTTTTGCGCGGTCGCTTGTACCATCATGACTGCGGAATAAACCGACCAAGGTTCTTTTTAACGACAAAGTTCTTCCCCCTCTACAAATCCCAAGTTCATTATTCTAAGTGTAACACTCTTGTCTCTGGAACAAAAGGGTATTACTCACTTTCTCCTTGTTCCAGACATACAAAAAGCGCCCGCTCCCAACTTTCACGGGAAACAGGGCGCTTGGCCTAAATAATAGAAAACCCGCTTATGCCGTCCGGCTACAGTGTCTTCTGAACCTGCTATAGCAGGTGGGTGACCGCAGAAAACGTTTTTGAATTCCCCAGGTCATATAGACAGGGCTGTTCAGCTGCGCTTCGTGTAGATCTCCCAAGACATTATCATTGGTTCAAAACAACGAGTAACCGTAACGAACATCGCAGGATTTGTTATTATTATAGTGCGTTTTAACGAAAAAGTAAACCTGTATGCGCTTTATTTTACACTGGAATTAAATTACTGACGATTTCCGAGTGCTCAATACGCTCTTTGTTAACTACGTTTTAAATCTTTATTCTCAACATCGACCTCATAATCGTCATCATCTTCGTCATCATCATCATCATCTTGATTGTTCAAAGCAGCCTCTCTCTCTTCTTCCTCTTTCAGCTTCTTCTGTTCCACCTGCAGTTGCAGTTTATTATAGGTAGCATAGAAGTTAAAGAAAGCAGCCATCGCAATCAGCGTTGGAATACAGATGAAATATAGCGCTGGATATCTCAGACCGATATAAACAAGAACTGCTGCTGCTATCAATGTTGAGAACACACGAATAGGACGTGCAATTGTCAGCAAAAATGAGTTAGTCATTACTTGTTTAAAGCTCATTTGATAATGAACAACAATGGAAAAGAAGTTAAACATGGACACTGACAAAATAATCATGAGCACTAACATCAATATACCAACAATTCTGAAGTTAGGCATCTGTGTCATGTAAACCGTTACATCGACGTACATAATAACGAACATCAATGTATAGATAACTCCTCCGAGCATACTTTTTAAATAATTCTCTTTATACCCCTGAAAAAATGTACGAAAAGTTCCTACATCCGTGTTCCCCATAACCCATTTACGTACTACGGTAAACAAAGCTGCTGAAGCAGGAAATACTGTAAATGGTGCTAGAATTCCCATTGCCCAGTTTAGAGTGAGCTGCTCATTAACTCCACCCGCGCTTGTCCCTAGCATAATCATTTTCATCACACCAAAAAACAAAAACGGGGCGGAACATAGTGCCCATAAGATATTACTAGCTGCGATACGTGTAATCCATTCTGTGATGCGGTATAAACCGCCCATTGCTCCTTTAAACTCCAATTCCCTTCCTCCTCTGTCTCTTGCATACTACTTATCTTAACTATACCTCATTTGCCCTCCTCTTTTCCATAGCCCAACTTTCTGAATTCTAGGTCATCGTCTATACATTCGACATTTAAAGTCCATATATTGGAATTATAATCATAATAATTACCAAATTAACCACATTCTAAAGGAGGTTATTTTATGTCCTCACCTGTTGGCTACGGCGGCTGGACTTCCACCGGCACGATCCTCGTATTGTTTATCCTGCTCGTTATCATCACTCGTACTTTCCTATAAATAAGCCACTAATTTAATAAACATCCCTATAGATCAGCAAAAAGAAGACGAGAACCGCTATTCGGCATCTCGTCTTCTTGGTATCTTGGTAAATCATCACCCTAGGGGTCTGATCAAGTATTAATTATCGAAATCTTCACGTTTTGCTGCTGGACGTGCGCTAGTGCTGCTTGGACGTGTAGATGGTTTGCGGTCCGCACTACTACGGTTTGCACCGCCGTCACGACTCGCTCCATCACGGTTGCCTTTATAGCCGCCGCCATAACCGCCACTGCCGCTACCATAGTTACTGCCACCGCTGCTGTAGCCACCACGACTACCACCACCGTTGTTGTCGCGGTTTCCACGGTATCCACCAGTGCTGCCACCGGAAGTACCACGGTTTCCGCCATAACCACCACTAGGTTTGCGGCCACTGCGAATGTCGTTTTTACCACCACGACGTTTAGCACGGATCGGATCTTCAGGAGTCAATTCAATTGCAGAATCCTTCTTATCACCAGTCAGAAGCTTCATTGCAGCCGACAGCAATTGAACGGAATCATATTGTTCAAGCAACTGAATGGAGATACCTTTGTACTCATTCAATTCGCCACTTTCAACCATTTCAAGCAAACGCTCAGCTGTTACGCGTTGTTTACCTTCGATAGCCTCAGCCATTGTTGGCAATGGTTTACGAGTAATACGGTGACGAGTAACGCGTTCGATCAAATGCAGGTGATCCATTTCGCGTGGAGTAACGAAAGACCAAGCTGTACCTTCTTTACCAGCGCGTCCTGTACGACCGATACGGTGTACATAGCTTTCTGGATCTTGCGGTAAGTCAAAGTTAATTACGTGAGTAACGCCGGATACGTCCAGACCACGAGCTGCTACGTCAGTAGCTACCAGCACATCAATGCTACCATCGCGGAATTTACGCATTACAGCATCACGTTGGTTCTGTGACAGGTCACCATGCAATCCATCAGCGGAGTATCCACGTTTTTGCAAAGCTTCTGCAAGCTCATCAACCCGGCGTTTCGTACGTCCGAACACGATTGCAAGCTCAGGAGATTCCATATCAATCAAACGACTAAGTGCTTCGAACTTTTGACGTTCAGGTACTTCAACATAAGCTTGATCAATCAGCGGAGCACTGATTTGTTTCGGAATAACGGAGACGTGTTGCGGGTTGTTCAGGAATTGCTGTGCAAGACGTTGAATGTTTGGAGGCATTGTAGCCGAGAACAACATAGTTTGACGCTCTTCAGGAACGAGCTTGAGGATGGTCTGAATATCTTCCATAAAGCCCATATCCAGCATTTCATCTGCTTCATCCAATACAACGGTTTGAACATCATCCAAACGAATCGTTTTACGGTTGATATGGTCAAGCAAACGTCCTGGTGTACCAATAATAATTTGTGGTTTCTTCTTTAGACCACGGATTTGACGACCAATATCTTGTCCGCCATAAATTGCCAACGAACGAAGACCTTTAAAACGGCTTAGCTTACCGATTTCTTCTGATACTTGGATGGCCAACTCACGTGTTGGTGCCATAATAAGCGCCAGAATTTTTTCGTCTTCGCGATTAATCTTCGAAATGAGGGGGATACCAAAAGCTGCAGTTTTACCTGTACCAGTCTGTGCTTGACCGATCAGATCCGACCCAGTCAATGCCAATGGAATGGACTGCTCCTGTATCGGTGTTGCCTCCTCAAATCCTAACTCTGTGATTGCTTGTAGCACTTTTGGCTCCAAGCCAAATTCTGCGAATGTTTTCAAATTATTCATGCTCCTTCTATACAGTGGACATTCCACATGCTTGTCTGTATTCTTAAGTAGCGGTAAACACATTTATATGCTGTCCAATCATGCTCTTTTTTCTGCATGATATAGCGCTTTTGGGACGAAAAGCCTCCCTTTCATCAGGTACTTCATTGTACCTGAGCAACTGTAGCTTTACATCCGATGCAATGCAAAAATACCATTGTAACGTCCTACTCAAGAATATCCTATACATTATATCACAACTCTAAGTAGGAATACCAGTGGGTTCCTTTCTTTTCATTGCATTCATGGTTTATTTTTAAATTTATTTATAGAGGTGGATTTGCTTGTTAAGACAGATTTGGAATTGTATTGCAGTTATTTTTGGAGCAGCGCTGATTGCCAGTGGATTTAATCTTTTTTTAATCCCTCATCGCCTACTCAGCGGAGGAGTATCTGGGCTTTCCATGTTAGTGGGTTACTTTACCCCTATAAACATAAGCCTTTTATACTTACTCTTTAATATTCCTTTGCTCTTAGC
Source organism: Paenibacillus sp. FSL R10-2734 (assembly GCF_037963865.1). NCBI lineage: Bacteria > Bacillati > Bacillota > Bacilli > Caryophanales > Paenibacillaceae > Paenibacillus > Paenibacillus sp. FSL R10-2734. Next base: position 5,331,858 of record NZ_CP150170.1, read on the forward strand.
TGGTTGGTTCCAGCTGGGTCGAAGATTTATTATGCTTAGCATGTTATCGGTTGTGGCAACCACCTGGTTCTTGACGATCATTCCAGAGTATTTGGTAGCCACTGATATGCTGCTTTCTTCCGTATTCGGCGGGGTGTTGGTCGGTATCGGCTGTGGTTTTTCCTTCCGTGCAGGTGGTTCATCCGGAGGCTTTGATATCCTGGGTTCAATTATCACTAAGTTCCGCGATTTTCCAGTTGGAAATGTAGTGGTAAGCTTAAATGGACTCGTTATCCTTGCTGCAGCCTATTTTGATAACAACTGGAACTTGGCTCTTGCATCGATGGTATCTATTTACGTAACTGGTAAGGTACTGGACATGATTCATATCAGCCATTTAAAGGTAACCGTATATATAGTAACGAATCGTACTGATGAGCTCCTTCAGCATCTAATTGGACTCCAGCGTGGAGTCACAAAGATTAAAACAGAAGGCGCTTATTCTCTTGTTGAAAAGGACATGCTAATGACAGTAACAACCCGCTATGAACTTGCTGAGCTGCAACGTATTATCCGCACGACAGATCCTCAAGCTTTTGTAAATATTGTTGAGACTGTTGGCGTTATGGGCTCCTTCCGAAAAAGATAAAATGGCAATAAATAGTATTAAATTGGAAAATGCACCAAACACAGAATTGTGATATATTATAATCACGCAGAACCCTAACAATTTCATAAAGATTGAGATTTACCCCTCTTTTTTCCAAGCACTTCGTTTTCCGATGATTACTGAATTCCATTCAGACCTATCGAAAAAGGAAAGGGTGATTTTTGTGGAAATGGAAACGGTAAAGCTGTCAGCAATCGTCATGAGGTGGTATCCTGATATGATGCCGTTTCTCAAGCAGGACGAATTAAATTCCGTAATCGTTCTGCGTGACGGGCTTAGTATTCTGGAACCTGCAGATGCCATGGATATCATCCACTACAGTATCTGTGAACATCAGAATTCTGCGTATCTTCAATGAGTAAGCCGCAAGAGAAGTCTTGATAGTTGCCGCCTTAAGTTCGGCCAAGTTGCCGATTTGAGGCGGCATTTACTTTTTAACAAAACGTTTAGAATCTTTGCGTCCCGGTTAAAAACAACAAGGATGGTTTTTCAGACCCAATCTGAGCCAACCGTTCCAATATCATTTTGGAAAAGTACATAAAGGGAGAGAATACGAATGAACATCACCTGGGCACTACTGATGATGGCCTTGGGAAGTGTAGGCGTGCAACAGAACCAACATGACGCTGAAGTGGCTATCGCATTGAAGTCCGCCATGAACCCTCCTGTCATCGCACAACAAAACAATAATTCAAATGTTGCAACTCCAAATGCTACAACTGAGGCAAATGACTCGCAAAGTATGCTGCACGCAGATCCTCAGCCGGATGCACCGAAAGTAAAAGGCATCTATGTTACCGCATACAGTGCAGGTGGAGAACGAATGGAAAAGCTGCTATCTTTGCTCGACCAAACTGAACTAAATTCTATGGTCATTGACATTAAAGATGATGCTGGTTATATCACGTATAAGACCGATAATCCAGAGCTTCTGAAGCTGGGTAATCCCCAGAACTTCATTGGTGATATCAACAAGCTGATGGAAAGATTGAAGAAACATGATGTTTATCCTATTGCACGAATTGTTGTCTTTAAGGACTCTATACTCGCTAAAAAGAACCCGCAATTATCCTTTGTTAATGCAGACGGCTCAGTATGGAAAAATAAAGGCGGGGATAGCTTTGTTAATCCTTACAATGAAGATGTCTGGAAATACAATGTCGATATTGCCAAGGAAGCTGTCAAACTCGGCTTTAAAGAAATTCAATTCGACTATGTCCGCTTTCCTGAAGGATTCGAGAAACGTGCGGATACACTTAAATACACTAAATCCAGCGATTCTCGCGTAGACATCATTTCTAATTTTGTGAAATATGCCAAAGCAGAGCTTGCTCCGCTAGGTGTTCGCGTGTCCGTAGATATTTTTGGATATGCAGCATCTGCACCTGCTGAGGGCATTGGACAGGACTTTGTTAAAATATCCAAGAATGTGGATGTCATCAGCCCGATGGTATATCCAAGTCATTATTCAACAGGATGGTTTGGTGTAAAAGAGCCAGACTTAGATCCATATGCTACCATCAAAGGCTCCATGGTTGATACGCATAAGAAGCTTGATCCACTCGGCAGCTACAAACCTATTATTCGTCCTTGGATTCAAGACTTTACAGCAAGCTGGCTCGGGAGCGGTCATTATATTAAATACGGCAAACAACAAGTGGAAGATCAGATCCGCGCTTTAAAAGATGAAAATGTGGATGAGTTTCTGCTCTGGAACGCCAATAACCGCTATACCTCCGGCGTCGACTATGAGAAATAATGTATACTGCCCTTATTATTTATAATTGAAATCAGGTATGATACAAGATACAAGATAAAGGCCCGGCATCTGCCGGGTCTTTTAATGGAGAGAAAAGGAACTTTTACTGTAATCATTGAAAACCAACAAAGAATGAGGCAAAGAACTATGATACATACCACCTCTTTAAAACAAAAGGCAGGACAATTTTTTCATATTTTATTTCCAATTCTAATTACACAGATTGCATTATCAGCGATAGCCTTCTTTGATACAAACATGTCGGGTAAATTTGGTACAGCCGATTTGGCAGGTGTGGCGATAGGAACCAGTCTCTGGATTCCTATCCAAACGGGTTTAAGTGGAATTCTTATGGGGATCACCCCCATCGTCTCCCAGCTTATAGGAAGCAAAAAAGATAAGGATGTAGCCTATCAAGTTACGCAGGGAATCTGGCTGTCACTAATCGTCTCTGTAATTGTGCTAATAATCGGCAGCCTCGCCTTATCACCTATCCTTAATTTTATGAATCTGGAGCCGACTGTAAGAGATGTTGCATTCCGCTTCCTTAGTGCGATCTCCTTCGGAATTATCCCGCTGTTTGGTTATACGGTTCTCCGTAGCTGTATAGACGCTCTTGGGCAAACGCGCGTATCTATGTTGATTACACTAATAGCCCTGCCCGTCAATGTGGGCTTGAACTACTTGCTGATCTTTGGGAAATTCGGATTCCCTCGTCTCGGTGGTGTAGGAGCTGGTGTGGCATCCGCCATCACCTACTGGGTAATATTCTCTGTTGCCCTGCTGTTCATTTATCGAGCTAAAACATTTGCTAACCTTAGAATCTTCCGAAAGTTTTATTTTATATCGCTAAAAAGCTTCAAAGACCTATTGAAGATCGGCGTACCTATCGGCTTTTCGATTTTTTTTGAAACTGCGGTCTTCTCCGCCGTAACCTTGTTGATGAGTCGATTCGATACCGTAACGATTGCAGCTCATCAAGCTGCCATTAATTTTGCAACTACGTTATATATGATTCCGCTTAGTATCTGTATGAGTCTTACCATTCTAGTCGGCTTCGAGACCGGATCTGGCAGACAAAAGGATGCCCGTCAATATGCCATAATGGGAATTGGACTTGCGGCTATACTATCCCTGGCAACAGCACTCCTGCTTTTATTCGCTGGTCACCATGTTGCTGGTTTATACTCTGATGAGCCTGATGTCATTTCATTAATTCAGCACTTCTTGATCTATGCGATCTTCTTCCAGATCTCCGATGCGATTGCCACACCTACGCAAGGAGCGCTACGTGGATATAAAGATGTTAACCCAGCCTTCATAATTTGTTTTATAGCTTATTGGATTATAGGGCTCCCCACTGGTTATGTGCTTGCAACTTACACTGAGTTAGGAGCATACGGCTATTGGATCGGACTTATCACTGGTCTTGCCATCGGCGCCATTCTACTCTTGTCTCGGCTTGTCAAAGTTCAACGACGGTATGCCACACAACATGCTGACGCTCAACCACATCAATAAAAATCAATAGTACACAAAAAAGGAACAGCACGAATCTCGCAGCTGTTCCTTTTGTATGTGTAGTTAATTATTGAGATAGACGGGATGCAAGCTCGTACATCTCTACATCAAAGTCCTTCTTCGTATTCACAACAAGATCAATATCGGTAAGTACTAGCTCACCCTTGATAATACCGCAACCTTTTCCGGATTCACCTTCAATTAGCTTACGAACAGCGAAATCACCAAGACGGCTAGCTAGATTACGGTCGCCAGGTGTTGGTGTTCCTCCACGTTGAATATGTCCAAGAACAGTAACACGTGCATCCAGAGAAGCATGACGGTCCTTAAGCGCTTGAGCTACATCTTCGCCTTTACCAACACCTTCTGCAACAATTACAATACTGTGACGTTTACCTTTGATAAAATTGTCACGCATCCGATCAGCAACTTCATTCAAATCATACGGCATTTCTGGTACAAGAATCGTTTCTGCACCGGATGCCAGTCCTGCGTGAAGCGCGATGTCTCCACAGTGACGACCCATAACCTCTACAATTGAAGAGCGCTCGTGAGAGGACATTGTGTCACGCAATTTGTTAATGGCGTCAACAACGACACCAACTGCTGTATCAAATCCAATAGTGTAGTCTGTATAAGAAATATCGTTATCAATCGTACCCGGCAAAGCCATTGTCTTGATTCCAAGTTTACTTAGTTTATTCGCACCTTTATAAGAACCATCTCCACCGATAACTACTAGGCCATCGATGCCCATTTCATTAAGGATTTCTGCTCCTTTTTGCTGACCTTCTGGCTTCGTGAACTCCAGACATCTTGCGGATTGCAGAATGGTACCTCCGCGTTGAATAATGTCACCTACACTGCGGATATCCATTGGGAAAATATCGCGATTCAGAAGTCCTTGATAACCACGCTGCACACCATAGACTTCAATACCGTAATAAATTGCGCTTCTTACAACCGCACGAACTGCAGCGTTCATACCTTGTGAATCTCCACCACTAGTCAGTACTGCAATTTTTTTGATTTTTGACATTCTGTTGTTCCTCCTTAATGTTGTGCAATGCCCCATCCCACTTATAGGTGAAGCTTCGCAATAATGTTACAGAAAACGATTGCGTATCCAGCGGCTATTAGCGAAGAAGAACAGCCTGGTAAGCGGACTTCCTCTCATTAGGCTCTTAGACACAGTGCGAACTTCCCGCTGTTCGCTAACTTTCGGATCGGATAAATAAAGTGCCAGCAATCCCTCAATCACCATACGATGCATGGATGACTCTGGAAGTTCACGTACATCCTTCCGGGCCCACTCAACCATGGAAGCGATGCGACTAAGCATCGTATCCGTGTTGTCATAATAATTGCAGAAATTAAGATCTCCGCCTGCTCGGTCCTCTTCCTGATCAATTAAATAATCCAGCATAATATGCAACCCACACACATGTGGAAAGTATGCAGCACGGATCGATTCCGAAGAAGATTTACTTAGCTTCGGATCACAAGCGGATAGAAACAGCATAAATACGCCTAACGTAGAACCCGTCGCAGCCGCAAACTCGTTCCAATGCAGATGCGGAGCACGGCTGCCCTGCTGCTCCCACCATTCCTTCAGGGCGATTTCCCTGAGTTCCGGGCGGATATGCTTATATACCTGCAAATCTGTATACAGCACTGCCAAATCACGGATCTCCGCTGCAGCAGCGGCATAACCTGGCAACAATGAGATCATCTCTTGGCATTTCCGAACCAGCCTGTACAAATATCCACCGTCATTCTGTTCATCACGAAGCGCATAATAATTAACAGGATCAGCGTTTGGATCAATGGCATCCAGCATAGATTGATGCAGTAGCCTGAAATCTGCAGGATCAAGCGAAGTACTGCGATCACATAAGTTATCTAGATAATCACTGATAGTTTGATAAGCAACAATAAGCGGAATAAGTATATGTCTCATCGATAAATTGCCGGCGGCATAAATACCTCCACCTATGCAATGAAACTCCTTCGTCTCAATGCTGGCAAGTGCTTGCTTCCGGAGCTCGGGATCGGGAATCCCATTCGCATCTTGGCGCCAGAAGTTTAGACATTCTCTCACTTCAGGCAGCACGTACTTATAGACCCTGTTCATGAGCCCAATAGGACCACGCGGGCTAAGGTAACGGCCTTGCTCTAATTCACTCAATGATAGTGCCTCCACATTGTTGTCTCCTTATCCAAATCACCACTTATTATAATATGATCAGACGTATTTGTACAAACAACAAAATCACTTTCGTAAAATCATGAAAGATTCAGAAATAACGCAATTCAAGAATAAATCCTTTTGAGAGCCCTTTACTCTCGATGAAATATAAACTTCTCCTCATTACTTTATGCTATACTAGGCATATTTGAATTTCAGAGGAGTGCAATTTCATGTTTTCAAAACGGACCGGCAGCCCTTACAGTGATCAAAATTGGCTTCGTTCCTTTCTTTTTACGATTTATGGCACTAGCGTTCTTGTAGTATCATACTTTCCTTTATTCTACACACATTTAGGATTTAGCAGTTCTCAGGTGGGCTACTTGTATTCCCTCGGTCCTCTTATCTCCATCCTATCTAATCTCTTCTGGAGTATGATGAGCGATAAGCTAGGTACCATCCGAAAAATCATGTTTATTTTGCTCGCAGGGCAATTAGTAACCGGACTTTTATTAGCCAGAGCGACCGAATTTTCTTCCGTTATGCTTATTTTGTCCTTCTTCTACTTCTTCTATTACCCTGTTTTTCCGCTTGCTGATACAATGGCCATCAAAATTGCCGAACGACACGGGCGAAACTTCATTACAATTCGTGTATTTGGCTCGTTAGGCTATTCTTTCTTTGCTTTAACAGTCGGTTATGCACTAAGAGCCTTAGGAGCTACCTGGAGTCTTACGCTGTGTATAATTATCATTATAATAGCGCTTCTAATTACACTTGGCCTAAAGGATGTCAAAAAGTCCGTTTCAGAGCATTCGGATCAGAAAGCTCTTACCGACGAACCTGGCAAAAAAGAGCACGGGCTAAAAGATATTCTTTTGCAAAAAGAGGTATTGTGGTTCTTCGGCTGTGTCTTTGTACTCGCACTGGGTCATAGAATGAACGAAGCTTTTCTCACCATCAGTTTAAAGAACCTGGGCGCTGGTGAGGAAGTGATCGGCTGGGCATTACTAGCCTCAGCACTAAGTGAAATCCCTGTATTATTTATACTCGGCAAATACGGCGACAAATTTAAAGAACTGCCCTTATTAGTTTTAGCTAGTCTCATGTATGCCATTCGTTTTCTACTAATGGCACTCGCCGATCATCCAGGCTCGATAATCGCGATTCAAGCCTTGCATAGCCTGACATTCGGCATCTTTTTCGTAACATCTGTCCGTTATATCACTCGGATTATTCCTGATCGTCTCAGAGCTACAGGTCTTGCCATCTACACAGTTGTTTGGTCAAGCGCAGCTGGACTTCTAAGTGGTACATTTGGTGGAATGATCTATCAAGAAGCTGGACGCTTCACTTTTTATATAGTAGCAGTTGGCTTCAGCCTTCTTGCCTTGGTAGGTTTTTTAGGACAACATTTATTGGATATCAATCGAGATTCGATTCGTTATTTCAAGAAAAGAGACAAAAAAACTTCACTATAAAAGAACATATAGAAAAGGTCTTTGCTGTCCCTTTCACTAGGGAATGCAAAGACCTTTTTATTTAAGTTGAAGTCTATTAAAAGCAAAAAAACGCCTGACGGTGCTGACTCGTTTACGTTACCGGCGGCACATTGTGTTCGGTTTTTCGCATATATTCGGCTCGTTTACGTTACCGGCGGAACATTGTATTCGGTTTTTCGCATACATTTGACTCGTTTACGTTACCAGCAGCACATTGTATTCGGTTTTTCGCATACATTCGGCTCGTTTACGTTACCGGCGGCACTTGTGTTCGGTTTTTCGCATACATTCGGCTCGCTTACGTCACCGGCGGCATATTGTGTTCGATTTTTCGCATACATTCGGCTCGTTTACGTTACCGGCGGCACATTATATTCGGTTTTTCACATACATTTGTCCGTAAGCTCGACTAAAACATGCATTTCGGAGGATATAATGTCCGCTCGCTTTTTAGAATCTGACGGATGATTCCTCTTTTTTCGGAGTTATCCACATTTTTTTGTATTGTATAATTTCCTAAACAATAAAAAAACACAGTTCTCGAAAGAACTGTGTTCTATAGTTGGTAACCACTCTTGCAAGGGCTTGCCAAGTAAATTATATATTTATAGCAGACAGCTTAACTGTCATGCCGTTTCTTATAATTTTACTACGTTTTCAGCTTGCGGTCCACGATTACCATCAGTGATATCGAATTCAACTTCTTGACCTTCGTCCAAAGTTTTGAATCCATCACCTTGAATTGCTGAGAAGTGTACGAATACATCTTCGCCGCCTTCTACTTGTAGAAAACCATAACCTTTTTCTGCGTTAAACCATTTTACTGTACCTTTCAATTAAACAACCTCCTAAAAATAACCGCCATATATGGCGTATGCCTATATTATACTGCAATCTTCTGTTCAAATCAATATTTTCGAGCCCTTAATATGTGATTTAATTTGCTTTTCCCTTCTCCAGTGCGTTATCATTGAGCCAAAAGCCAAAAATCGCCAGGGTGGTAATGATAATGATCAAAAAACATGAAATATACAAAACAGACAAATGGAATATGATGACGGTAGAAGTTCAAGGCCGCTATATTGTACTCCGCGAAATCTCCGATCAATGGGGAGAAGAAACACATACCTTCCTTAGCCGTCCAGCTATGATGCAGTGGGTGAACAACCGATTCAACAAAGAATCTTATAAAGATAATGAAGAAGAGTACAAAAATATTATCGCAGCTTTCAAACAGGTCTAACAGAATATGAATACAGAAAATCTCGCGATTTATGTTGTCCTAGTCTTATGTCTAGGCGCAGTTCTAATTATGACTAAGGATCGTGTCCCGCCGCAGTTTAAGCGGGGCATGGCCTTAACTGCAGTCATTATGATTCTGTTCGCCTTCATTTTTGTTATTTATAGCTTATTGGCATAACTACTATACAAGCATAATTAAATATTAATAATCAGGACTTAGCAGGGCATAATAAGCCGACTCTACTTTTTCAAGAGGAGGACGTTATGTCTATTTCACCTAAGTCCATCCCTCTTCTACTTGTGCTCAGCTTGCTACCGGGTGATTTATCATCCACAGTATTGCCGAGGGAGATTATGCCTACTACATCTCATCATTCTAGGAGGGTTTCTATGGAACAATTATTGAAGAGAAGCGAAGTACCTGCTGAGAATCGTTGGAAGCTTGAAGATGTGTTTGCTTCACAGAAGGATTGGGATGCAGAATATGCAGAAGCTAAAACCCTAATCAAACAAGCTGCGGATTTTCAAGGTACGCTAGATTCCGCAGATGCTCTGAAAAAATGTTTTGAGCTGGATGACAAACTGTCCATCCTAACTGAACGACTCTATGTGTATGCACACATGCGTCAGGATGAAGACACAGCTAACCCCGACTTCCAAGCCTTGTCCTCCAAAGCAAAAAAGCTTGGCACAGAAGCAGGTGAAGCATTGTCTTTTGTAACCCCAGAAATTCTGGCGTTGCCTATAGAGAAGTTGGACCAGTTCATCGCTAATCCCGATCTGTCTGATTATACCTTCACTTTAACTGAGATGAAACGTGAGAAAGCTCATGTATTGTCCAAGGCTGAGGAAGCATTGCTTGCCCAAGTAGGAAATATAGCTCAAGCACCTCAGAACATTTTTAGCATGCTGAACAATGCGGATCTAAAATTCCCTAAGATCAAAGATGAGGACGGCAAAGAGGTTGAGCTAACTCATGGCAACTATATCAAGTTTCTCGAAAGTAATGACCGTGAGGTTCGCCGAAATGCTTTTAAAGCAGTCTACGATACCTACCGCAAGCAGAAAAATACTATCGCAGCAACGCTTAGTGCCAATGTGAATAAAAATGTATTTTACTCACGGGTCCGTAAATATCCATCTGTAATGGAAATGTCGCTGTACGGTGATAACATTCCAAAAGAGGTTTACACCAACTTGATTGATACGATACACGAGAGCCTTCCATTGATGCATCGTTACATGAAACTGCGTCAAAAGCTGCTTGGTGTTGATGAGCTACATATGTATGATCTGTTTGCGCCGCTTGTAGATGAATATAAATTAGATATCACCTATGAAGAAGCCAAGAAAATCACCAAAGAGGGCCTCAAACCGCTAGGTGAAGATTACCTGAATGTGCTTCAAAAAGGGTACGACAACGGATGGATCGATGTCTACGAGAATGAGAATAAACGCTCCGGGGCTTATAGCTGGGGGCCATATGGCACACATCCTTTTGTACTGTTGAATCATAATGATAATCTTAACAGTATGTTTACGCTGGCACATGAGATGGGCCATGCATTACACTCCTATTTTTCAGATAACGCTCTGAATTATCGGGATGCGCAATATACTATTTTCTTAGCAGAGGTTGCTTCTACCACCAACGAGGCGCTGCTAATGGATTATTTACTCAAAAAGTCTACGGATCCCAAGGAAAAAATGTATCTGCTCACCTACTATGCTGATCAGTTCCGTACTACGATTTTCCGACAAACGATGTTCGCTGAATTCGAGAAAATCATTCATCAGCGTGTTGAAGAGGGCGAATCGCTTACTCCGCAAGATCTTTCGAGTATCTATTACGATCTGAATGTTAAATACTACGGAAAAGATATGGTTGTAGATCAGGATATTGAGATGGAATGGGCACGGATCCCGCATTTCTATAACAGTTTCTATGTCTACAAATACGCTACCGGCTTCTCAGCAGCGACTAGCTTTGCCAAACAAATCCTTGAAGAAGGCAAACCAGCGGTAGATCGTTACCTCGGCTTCCTGAAGAGCGGTGGTAGTGACTACTCCATTAATATTCTGTCTAAAGCCGGCGTTGACATGTCTTCTCCTGAGCCGATTCGCGAAGCGATGAGTGTATTCGAAGATGTTATCGCTCAGATGGAACAGTTGACCAAATAAGGCAGAGAGCTTAGTATTGCATTAATCCCTTGCCCTATCTGGGCAAGGGATTTTATACTGTTATCCCCTGAGGAGGAAGAATTCAATGAGAATTCAATGGTCTTTAATTGCAGGTCTAATCTTCGCGCTGCTAACAGCCATATTTGCTGTCATCAACGTAGATCCCGTTCAAGTCAACTTCGGTTTTGATGTAGTTAATATACCGCTCATTCTCGTTATCCTTGGCTGCGCGTTAATTGGCGGTGTCATCGTTGGCTCTTACGGCATTTTCCGTCAATACAAGCTCCAAAAGCAAATCAAAAGCCTAACAGCGGAGCTTACTAAGCTTCGTGATGCCAACTCTTCAACGGATTCTTTGAATCTAGACAATGATAGTTTATCAGGAGGACTTCAACCATGATTACCATTCAACCAAACGAAGATTACATACTTTCGATCCTTAAAAAATTGCTGGATACACCGAGCCCAAGCGGCTTCACAGCACAAGTGATGAACCTTGTAGCCGAGGAAGCGGCAGCATTGAATGTACCGCTAAGCTGGAATGAAAAAGGCGGCGTAATTCTTACCGTCCCAGGCCTAGATCCTTCCCGTACGATCGGCATCAGTGCTCATGTGGATACACTTGGAGGCATGGTTCGCTCTATTAAATCCAATGGTACGCTGCGACTGACCTCTGTTGGAGGTTTCGCTATGCACAGCATCGAGAATGAATACTGCGTGATCCATACCCGCAGTGGTAAAACCTATACTGGAACCATCTTAACCAGCCATCCATCCGTTCACGTATATCCAGATGCTCGTGATTTCAAACGTTCAGAGGAAAACATGGAGGTACGTATTGATGAGCTAGTATCTACCAAAGAAGATGTACTCAAGCTTGGCATCTCCGTTGGTGATTTCATTTCCTTCGATGCCCGTGCCGTGATTACACCTAGCGGATATATTAAATCCCGTCATCTGGACGACAAGGCTAGCGTCGCTACCCTTCTTGGACTGCTGGAAAGCATGAAGCGTGAAGGCTGGAAGCCACTCCACAACCTTTCCTTCCTCATCTCCAATTACGAAGAAGTGGGACACGGCACAGCTTGGATTCCTGGTGAGATCAATGAAATGATTGCCGTCGATATGGGCGCCATGGGTGATGACCTCAGCTGTAAAGAAACCGACGTATCCATCTGTGCAAAAGACTCTTCTGGCCCTTACGATTATGTTATGACAGGCCGTTTGATTGAACTGGCAGAGGCACTGGCGATTCCTTACGCCGTTGATATTTATCCTATGTACGGCTCCGATGCCTCCGCAGCGCTCAGAGGCGGAAACAATATTCGCGCAGCATTGATTGGCCCAGGTGTACATGCCTCCCACTCCATGGAACGTACACATAAGCAAGCTGTAGTTAACACTGCTAAGCTTCTCGCTGCTTATGTGGGTACTAACTGAGGCTAGTACCGGCAAGCTAAAGCAGCTCTGGAGACGTAGACAATGGCTGATAGTCTCTCTGATGCTGCTCTTGATAGCAGCATCAGTGCTATCGATGTTCCTCTTATCCAGAAGTCACAAGGAAGATCCCTTTGACGATCTTCCCCACACTTATACCTATTTAGAGACAGTGAGTACAGAAAATGCGCAGCTCTATATGATGTCACTTTCGCCAGAAGATATTAAACTCAGAGCCGCTGGTGTCCCCCTTCAGCAAGTTATTGCTTATGGGATCAATGGAGGCTTCTTTTACGGTGATGCACTTCTATCTATTGCTATCATGAATGATATCCCCACTAACGGTGCAAAAAAGGCGTACGGCTCCGGCTGGTTTAACGCTAAATATGCACGAGGAACTCTGGTCTGGGATGGTGCCAGTCGCAGTTTCTCTGTTCAGGTCGCCTCTTCTGGGGCAGATTTAGAAGTTACTGATCGTCAGCATTACTTTGCTCAAGGTGGTATTAGTATGAATCTGCAGCATGAGGATCTCTGGGAAGCTGCGATTGCCGAAGAACATCTTCCTTATGCGGATGAGAAACGAATGCGCTCAGGCATGCTGTATGACGATAATGGCAAGCTGTGGCTGATTGTTACACCAACGCTCTCGACAGCGGCAGAGTTCCGCTCAGCCATCCTACAGACCGTGCCTGCTGAAGGGCTCGAAGGTATCTTCCTAGATGGAGATGGCTCTTCTCAGATGAATGCTGATGAAATCATCTTACCCGGCGACTCTCGTGCTGTAGTGCAAATGATTGCGGTGGACGGAACGAAATAAGCAATGCTGAGGCAGCCCCTGCAAACAAAAAAAGAGTAGGAACTCTCCAATAACTGGAGAACTCCTACTCTTTTTTTTGTTTATTAGCCGTAAGCTGGTTTCCAGAGAAAATGTCGCAACTTCTGGTTAGCATCACCTTCATCTACGGCTGATACTTACGGACCCCGTTGATGCTATTTCCATATTATTAGCATTTAGAGCACTGTTTCGGACCCCAGTGACGTTATTCAGGATAAAAAGATCCTTTGGGGGTACTTTTTATGCAAATAGCGACTATAAAGTCCGATAGCTAACCAAACTGGGGATAATTCTGCATTTAAGGTCATCTGTGTCCGAGTAGTGCTTCGCAAGTGTAAGTATAATGTTATCTAAAAGTTAGCATCAATCCCAGACTTGTTCTAGCTTATCTGAATAATACGAAATGGCCTTACTGTAGCTTCTTATCCCTTCATCCGCCGAGGTTTCTGCCAGTAATTTAAGCAGCATCCCCATAGCCAGACTATGATCTCCAAGATTGTGCATAGTCATCGCCAGAAACACTGGAAATTCCTTATTTTCTGGGTACTCACGAACAGCCCGCTCCAGAATTGCTTTAGAGTTCTCATATTCTCCGAGAGTTCGGTAGGTGCTGCCCAGTCCCAATAGAGCGCCGACTCTCTGCTCCGAAGGTAACCCAAGTGTTAAGCTTCTCTCATAAAAGGGTACTGCCTCGCGTTCCAGACCAAGCACATCATGCGTCCATGCCAATTGATACAGAAGTTCTGCGTCATTACCATTCTGCTTATATAACTCTAACAGCATCACTCTGGCATCTTCAGCTTTACCATCGTTTCGCAGGGCTACAGCTGCCATGAGTTGATTTTCCAAACTGAGCCCTCCCTATTGTTATTTAAGGACAATCCGGACTAAGCCTTACCAGCGATTTTCTCTGCAAGCTCATTTAGATAGGTCCAGCGGTCCATCAGACGCTCCAGCTCGGCTTCGGCTAGCCGCTGATCTTCCATTAGCTCCTGCAATCTCCCAGAGTCAGCAAACGCTGCTTCCATCTCTGCACTAATATCAGTCAGACGCTGCTCTGCAAGCTCGATTTGCTCGTCAATTCCCTCATATTCACGCTGTTCTTTGAAGCTGAATTTGAGTTTGGTCTTGGGAGCTGATGATGTCGCTGTGTTACTACCAGTTTCTGCACTCTCTTTACGCTTTGCATTTCCGTCCTCTTTGCTCGATTCTGCATTTCGTGAAGAAACATTTTTGGCCAGCCATTCCTCATATTCCGTATAATCGCCAACATGAATCCGGATATCACCATTTTCAAAAGCGATCAGCTTATCTATAGTACGATCTAGGAAATAACGATCATGAGATACTGTAAAGACGACGCCAGGGAATTCATCCAGATAGTCTTCTAAAACAGCCAACGTACCGATATCCAAGTCGTTCGTAGGCTCATCCAACAGCAGCACGTTAGGTGCACCCATCAATACACGAAGCAGATACAGGCGTCTTTTTTCGCCACCGGATAGTTTCGAGATCGGTGTCCACTGCATAGCTGGTGGGAACAAGAAGCGTTCGAGCATTTGGCCTGCCGTAATCACGCTACCATCAGCTGTCCGAATGACTTCCGCTTCTTCCTTCACATATTCAATAGCTCGCATGCTGTCATCCATATCCTGATGCTCTTGCGTAAAGTAACCCAACTTAACCGTGGCACCAAGCTGAACCTCTCCCTCATCCGGCTGCAGCTTACCTGCAATCAGATTCAGCAGTGTTGATTTACCACTACCATTCGGACCTACGATACCCACGCGATCTTGTGGTACAGCAATATAGGTTAGGTCTTTAATCAACTGACGACCATCCAGCGATTTCGACAGTTCATTGATTTCAATGATTTTACGACCCAATCGTGTCGAAGCCACAGAAATATCTAGCGAGCCGTTAGAACTGCTTCCTGTACTCTCTTTCAGCTTCTCAAAGCGGTCGATTCTCGCTTTCTGTTTCGTTGAACGAGCTTTGGCTCCGCGACGAATCCAAGCAAGCTCCGTACGAAGCAGGTTCTTACGCTTCTGCTCCGCTGAGGCTTCACGCTCTTCACGGTCGGCTTTTAGCTCTAGAAAACGAGAATAATTGGCTTCATAACGGTATAACTGTCCACCGTCCAGCTCCAGCATGACACTTGCGACACGCTCCAGGAAGTAGCGATCATGCGTAACCATTAATAGGGCTCCGCGCCGTTTCTGTAAATATTGCTCTAACCAAGCTACAGAGTCTGTATCAATATGGTTCGTAGGCTCATCCAGAATAAGAAGCTCAGATGGCGTAATCAAGGCAGCTGCTAATGCTACACGTTTCCGTTGACCACCAGACAGCGTATCCATCAGCGCGTCGAACTTCACTATACCTAGCTTAGTAAGTACGCTCTTAGCTTCACTCTCCAAATGCCAAGTACCCGCAGCATCGATAGCCTGTCCAATTCGTACCAGTTTGCCTTCCAGTTCTGCATTGCCTGGCGCTTTCTCAAGCAGGGACATCGTATCGATATACTCGCGCATGGTAGCAAGATCTGGATCATCACCGGCGAATACTTGTTGTAATACCGTATTTGTCGGCTCATAAGGTGGGTTCTGTGCCAAGTATTGCACTCGAACATTATTTCCGATCGCAATTTGCCCACCATCCGGAGTATCCAGACCGGCAATAATACGTAAAAATGTTGATTTACCCGTTCCATTCACACCGATCAAGCCAATTTTATCCCGATCGTCCATACCAAATGAAGCATCACTAAAGAGTACTTTCTCTCCATAACTCTTGGAAAGATGTTCCACGGTCATAATATTCATACTATTTCCTCGCTTGCTTTATATTTTCATAAAACCGGTCGCAGCTCAAAACTGCTATTCCACCGGTCTATCATCCTGACCTAAATTCAAGTAATCCATGGCCCCTTTAATAAAAAGACCCGCAGCGAAATCAGCGCGTTTATACGCATCCACTTCCTTAAAAGACGGATCGAACAAAATATCCATCTTGAGTCGATCCAACATTCCTATGTAGGACTGCGCCATAAGTTCAGGCTCGGATGCTCCGCCCTCCAGCAATACCTTCACCACTGCCTGCATATATTCTTCCATAAAAAGCGTCATATACGCCACTAGCTCTGGGTTATTATTAGGTGCGCGAAAAAAGAGCTTCGTGTGCTGCTTTCGCTCATAGTAATAGTTGAGATGATGCTTCGCGATGATCGACAGTTTACCCGCCAAGGTATCACTTGCTTTCAGTCTTTCCTGCAATTGCTGGAGGAATCCTTCACAATCTCGGCGTGTTACCGCCATGAACAATTCTTCCTTACTCTTGAAGTATAAATAAACGGTACCCTTAGCAATCCCAGCCTGTTCCGCAATTTCCGACATCTTCGTTTCATAAAATCCGCCTGAACCGAAGAGCTCATATGCGGCATCCAGGATGGCAGTATGTTTGTGATTGGACGTGCTGCTCATCGGTTCCTCCTTTAAATCATCATGCCAAGCAGTAAGGCAACAGCCCCTCCGACGATAGAGCTGATAGCATTGACTGCATCATTGCTCATCCACTTCCAGCCACGCGCGTATACAACCTTATTCCCGCAGTGGTGTGTACCTTCCACTTCACGGCCGCATACGGTGCAGCGGTTCATCTGCTGCACCGTTGCCCCTAGAATAGAATCCGTGAACGCACCCGCAAGTCCTCCAGCGAGTCCAGCCAATGTAAGCAGCACGAAGGATTGATCCGGCATGCCGGATATCATTCGCAGCAGCCATGAAGATGCACCAATAAGTGCGCCTCCTGCGGCAGCGGCCAGCGTACCAAGGCTGGACACGCCACCCGAGGCACCTGCTGGAAGTATTTTACCTGTCAGGACAGACCGAGGTGGCTTCTTGCTGAGTGTACCAATCTCCGTAGCCCATGTATCAGAGGTTACCGTTGCCATAACGCCGATAAATAAAAATTCCCAAAGCTCCATCGGAACAATCGCGTTCAATAGAACGAAAACCATACCGAACCCACCATTAGCAAAGACCTGCCCAGCATCTCGGCGACCTGTCTTGGCATAGGTAAGCTCAAGCTCCGCCTTATTATCATGATGAAGCTTTGACAGAAAGCTTGAAGAGATGAAAAAAATCAACAATATTCCAAACCAAAAGGCATTTCCAGCACCAAAATAAATGGTCCCCATCGCTACCGCGGCAAGCATGCCGGAGAGGCTTAAGGATTGCTTCCTATAAGCCGCTCCCGCAACAAGCAAAGCGCCAAGGGCGCCAATAATCCATAGCATAGATTCATCTCCAACAGCTGTTTTTAGCCGATCAGGCAAGTCCCCATCAGCTTGTCACCCCAATACAATTCAAACGAATCTCCTGATACGGTAGGACCTACGCCTGCTGGTGTTCCAGTGAATATAACATCATCTTTACCCAGCCCGTAACGCGCAGCGATAAAATCGACAATTTTTTGGAGCGAAAAAATCATATTTTTTACATTACCACGCTGAACTTCAATACCATTTTTCAAAACCGTGAAATCTGTTCCCTCCAGCTCTTCCTTGTCTGGAAACGCAATGTAAGGTGTGAGTGGCGCAGCGTTCTTAAAGCCTTTAGCTGGTGTCCAAGGCAGGCCTTTCTTCTGCAGATCATTATGCACATCACGCAGTGTGAAATCCAGTCCCAGGGCCATAACATCCACCAGATCCTCCACGCTCATACCCGGTACATAATCACGCGCAATACGTAGCACAAGCTCCCCTTCATAATGAACCTGACCTGAATCCTTTGGAAGCTGAATGACTGCTTTATCGAGAGAAACCGCCGCATGTGAAGGCTTCAAAAAAATGAGTGGCTCCACGGGGACTTTATTTCCCAATTCCTCCGCATGTAGCCTGTAGTTCCTTCCAACACAATATAAATTATTAACAGCAGCGCACACAGACAATCAGCTCTCTTTCCCATCGAATTGGATTGTTATATTTTTAGAAATGTATCGCCCCAGATATCCGGACGGTTTGTACAAATCATTATATCAGAATGCATATCTGCTAAGCGACGCATCTCTTTCCCTTTGTTCACGGTCCAAGCCATTATCTTCACACCTTGCTCAGTCAGAAGCGTAACCAATCTCGGATTCAGTCGTGAAAAGCTAATCGATAGAAGAGAGCACTCCAGTTCAAGCAGCCTTCGAGCAGGATTACCAAACCTTGAATCAAAGATCAAGCCTGTGCGAAAGCGGGGGTCTAATTCCTTAATTTTTTTCAACACATCTGTGTCAAAAGAGGTCAAGATCACGTCGTCCCGCATGCCCTTGGAGGAAATAAGATCCGTCACCTTCTTTTCGATGCCAGGATACATATCGCCCACTGTCTTCAGTTCAATATTTAAACGTAGTCTACCAGAGGCTAGTGTCAGCACCTCTTCTAAAGAAGGCACCCGCTCTCCCCGAAAAGAACGCCCTTTCCAGCTACCTGCATCGAGACGCCGGATATGTTCCCAATCCATGTTCTTGACCTTACCATGACCATTGGTCGTTCGGTCCAGCGTAAAGTCATGAATGACTACAGGAACACCGTCTTTAGTGAGCTGGACATCCATTTCAATCCATTGCACAAATGGCATGGCTATAGCCATCCGAATCGCTGCTAATGTATTCTCCGGAGCTTTACCGGAAAATCCCCGATGGGCAACACATAAATTGTTCATCATAAGGACCTC
Source organism: Paenibacillus sp. FSL R10-2734 (assembly GCF_037963865.1). NCBI lineage: Bacteria > Bacillati > Bacillota > Bacilli > Caryophanales > Paenibacillaceae > Paenibacillus > Paenibacillus sp. FSL R10-2734. The sequence goes on from NZ_CP150170.1 coordinate 5,350,895, forward strand.
CCAGAAACCCTATTTCGTAACTTGAGTGACTTTACCGTCACTGTCAATCTTTACTCGACCAGCAGATAAGCCTTCAACTTTTTTCAGCAAAAGCTGTCCATTCACCTCGTTCATCGGCACGGGCTGAGCTAACTCAGCAGTCATAGGCTTCAGCTGTAATGAACATTGACCTTTTTTACTACATTCCGCCTGAAAAACAGCAGTTTCCCAAGTGGCTGGTACCGTGGATCTCGTAAAAATAAAATTACCAGTGCTGTATGCGATCCACTTCCCTTTGTATGGCTCCACACCTTGCAACACATGTGGGTGACCGCCAATGACAAGATCAGCTCCCGCATCGACAAAGCTACGTCCAAGTGACTGCTGGATATTATCAAATTGTTCTACCCGTTCCTTGCCCCAATGGACAACTACGACAACTAAATCGGCTTTTTGTTTGGCTGCAGCTATCGCTTTAAGTCCTTCTCTACTATCGTATACGGAAGCAAGTCCCGGTTTATTCTTTAAGGCCATCCAATCAGTGGCAGGGATTACACGTGTGAACCCTAGCAAGGCGATCTTAATCCCTTTACGCTCAAAATATTGCGCCGAGAATGCTTCTTTACTGTTGAGTCCAGCACCAACATAAGGAATGCCTCTTTCCGAGAGATGGCTAAGAGTGTCTCGCAGACCTTCCTCCCCTTGATCCAGCGTATGATTGTTTGCCATATTTACAGCATCCACTCCGGCTGCCTTAAGAGCATCTAACGCCTTCGGCGAGCCTTTGAATACATATTGCTTGTTGGCCGCGCCTACCCCACCTGTTGTCACAGGGGTCTCCAGATTCACGACCGTAAGGTCATCCTTCTTGAACATTCCATTCAGTGCGGCATACGAATAATCGTAGCCCTTCTTCTCAAGAAGTTCCCCGGCTTTACCAGAAAAAATAACATCTCCACCAAAATTCAAAGTCACTGTATTGCCAGTAGCCTGATCATCTGATGGAAGTCCAGACACTGAACCACCGTCTGCGACTTGGGAGCTACCTTCATTCGTCGAAGGCGTTGCAGTTGCTTCAGGTGCCTTTGTTTCAATCGTTTCTTCACTCTCTGGCTCCGGTGTAGGTGTGGCCTCTGGGGCTACCGTAGGAGAAGGGACTGGAGACTCCGTGGCTTCAGGCGTTTCAGTTACTATAGGTGCTGTCTCCTGAGAAGTAATATCCGGTGTAGGTGTAGGTGAAGCTGTGACCTGCGCCACCGGAGGCGGCTCAGAACTTCCCTTGAATTTGTCATACATAAAGCTATAGCTGAGCGCCACAGTAATCATCAGAAGAAGACCTGCATTGATCCAAATCCAGGCCGTTCTGCGCTTACGTTTGCTCTTATGCTTGTTCTTCTGTCTAGAACGTGATCGCGGCGGATACATTGATTCTATGATCTCCTCTACTCTCAAATTGGTTCTATTATAGCATACCTAGCACCTGTCCCTCCAAATAAGAGAGTCGGTTACTATAGTATTATGTAATATTTAAACAAAAACGGTGAAGCAAAATAATCTTCGCTTCACCGTTCATTTTATATTATCAGAACTCCACTACATCAATTCGTTAAACGCTTAGCAGCGCTTTGTGCTGTATGTTTAGCCTGCTTAACACAATCGGGCATTGCCACCCCATCATATCCAGCTCCAAAGACATATACCCCAGGAAGTGTTGTCTCAAGTTCCCTATGGAATTTAGAAAGATTACTGAGATGTCCCACAGGATACTGTGGCACCGAATGTTCCGAACGAGTAATTTCCGTGAATATAGGTTTCGCTGTAATGCCCATGATCTCTCGCAAATCCTTATCTACTAGCTCCGTAAGTGCCTCATCCGGAAGCTGAACATTCTGCTCATCTCCTGAACGGCCAACATGACAGCGCATAAGCACTTTATCATCTGGACTCGTATGCGGCCACTTCGTGGACGTCCACGTGCAAGCGGTAATATTGCGTCCTTCCTTACGTGGCACAAGAAAACCTGATCCATCATCATCCATTTCGATATCCTTCTTGTTGAAGGCCATGACTAGGTTCGCAACCGAAACATAATTTACTGCATCAAGCGCTGAAACATCCACATACGGACGCAGAAGTTCGGCGGCAAAAGAATTTGGTGTAGTGATGTATATTTCATCTGCAAGCAGTCGTTCACCGTTTTCCAGCTCTAGTTCATAACGAGCAGATGTATTTACTGTAGCATGTATAGAGACTACGGCTGCTTCAGTTCGCTGTTCTACATCATGTAGCTCATGAATCAAGCCATGTACCAGACTTTGTAGCCCTTTTTGAAATGTCAGTAAAGTGCTGCTCTTTGTGCTTGAATCTGTCTTATTTGACTTCTGCTCTGCAGTGATACCACGAATAAGACTACCATACTTCCGTTCTACTTCTCTAAATTGCGGAAAGGTAGCCTGTAGGCTGATGTTGTGAATATTTCCCGCATACATACCGGCTAATAGCGGTTCGGTCAAATTCTCCATCACTTCAGTACCTAATCGACGCTCAATCAGCTGGCCAAGGGATTCATCTCCATCACTACGCTGGCGAGGAAGAATAAAATCCATCAGCGCGCGTGCTTTGCCACCAAATGAAATCAGTCCACTTGATAAAAATGGCTTGAGTTCAGTAGGGATTCCAAGCACAAGACCAGAAGGCATAGGATGTAGCTTATCACGCTGCAATACATAGGTCTTCATCGCCTTTGGATTTGTGGTCACCAGTTCGTGATCCAGCTCCAATTCCTTAGCCAGATCGACCATCTCTGTTTTACTAGCTAAAAATGAATCCGGACCTTTATCAATCACAAATCCATCCCGGTGCAATGTTTCGATTTTCCCGCCGAGTGTCTTGTCTTTCTCCAGCAGTACAATATCAGGTTTTATGCCAGCTTCTTTATAGTATTTACGAATGTAAAAGGCGGCGCTGAGTCCACTCAGCCCACCGCCTATGATTACAATTCGCCTAGAGGGACCAGTCATGACTGACCGGCCGCCATTTGATTCAGTCTTGTACGAACGACATCGCTCAATACAGACATGTACGCAGGATCGCTGTTCAAGGATTCAATCCGCATTAGACGCATATCAAGCTCTGAAGCTACGGCTGTTGCCTCGATATCGAGGTCGTACAGCACTTCCAAATGATCGGATACGAACCCGATTGGCGCTACTAGAACATATTCAACCTGTTCCTTGCTAAGCTGCTGAAGTGTATCCAAGATATCCGGTCCAAGCCATGGTTCGGCCGTACGTCCTGCGCTTTGCCATGTAAACTGCCAGTTAGCTATCCCCACTTGATCCGCAATAGCCTTTGAGGTCTCCAGTAGCTGATCTTTATATGGATCACCCATAGACAGAATACGCTCCGGAAGACTATGAGCGCTAAATAATACCCGTATCTCATCGCGAGTAGCGCCTGCTTCGATATATTGATCCAGTTTCGCTGTTACTCTTCGGCTTAGAACATCGATCAATACTGGATGCATATGGTAGCTCTCTACAAAACCCATGTCAATGTTACATGCATCAGCCTTTTCCTGAGCACGTTTGATGTAGCCTCCCACGCTCATGCTTGAATAGTGAGGGGCAAGTACAACACCAATCGCTTGGGTAATGCCATCCTTCGCCATCGCCTCCACGCCGTCCTCAATAAATGGGTAGGCATGCTTCAATCCTTGATAGCAGACAAATTCAACATCCGCCCCAGCTTTATCTGCGTTTAGAGCAGCCTGTAATGCTTCTACTTGACGGTCTGTGTTCTCCCGTAGCGGGAATACACCTCCGACTATCGCCTCGTAGCGATCTGTTAGTTCTTTAAGTTGCTCCGCTGTAGGCGGATTGCCACGCCGAATATGTGTGTAATATGCTTCAACGTCTTCTAAGCTTTTAGGAGTGCCATACGACATGACGAGAACACCTATTTTTGCTGTCACGGATTCCATCCCCTTTAAGATTTATTAGGCTATCACTAAGAACGCAGCTTCGCTGATTCTTTCAATACTTCCTGTGAATATTCGTGAATGTATTCGGTCAATTCTCTAAGCTTCTCTAATGAAGCCTCCGGGAATAATCCATGACCCAGATTAAAGATATAACCTGGCTCCCGTACTCCTTCATCGATCAGCTCTTTCGCGTGCTCTTTCAAGACGTCCATCGGCGCTGTAAGTAAATATGGATCCAGGTTTCCTTGAATCGCAAATTTCCCGCCCGTTCTGCGTCGACCTTCAGTCAAGCTTACGCGCCAGTCCACCCCGATTACATCTGCTTGAAGCTTCGTAAGACTCGGTAGCAATTCTCCAGAGCTTACGCCAGGAAAGTATATTTTCGGAACATCAAGATCAGATAATTCGGAAAAAATACGAGCAACCGTCGGTAACACGTACTTCTCAAAATCACGTGGCGCAAGAGCACCCACCCAGCTGTCGAACAATTGAAACGCTTTCCCACCACTGCGTACGTGACTGCGGAGGTACGTTATAATCATATCGCCGAGCTTGTCCATCAGCATTTCCCAGACACGGGGTTCACTGTACATTAGCTCTTTAGTGCGGATATATCCTTTAGAAGGTCTGCCTTCGATCAGATAGCTGGCAATGGTAAACGGTGCTCCTGCAAAAGTAATCAAGGGCACGTCCAGCTCCTTATCCAGAATTGCAATCGTCTCCAAAATATGTCCGAGATCCCCTTCAACATCAATAGGTCTCAGTCTCTCGACATCTGCCGCAGAGCGAATCGGATTCTCAATCACAGGACCGATATCTTTAACGATATCAAATTTCACACCGATAGAAGCGACCGGGTTCATAATATCAGAATACAAAATGGCCGCATCCACACCCAGCTTGCGCACAGGCATCAAGGTTACTTCCGCCGCCAACTCAGGCTGTTTGCAGATTTCAAGCAGTGAATACTTTTCCTTGATTTTACGGTACTCGGGATCATAACGGCCGGCCTGCCGCATGTACCATACGGGAACGTGCTCCGTATCCTGCTTTCTGCAGGCGCGGATAAAAGTGTCATTGTAGGTCATGATAAGATCTCCATTATATTTTATAAGATTTTTTTGAAAATATAAGAAAGTATAAGTTTCACTTTATACATTATCCTTATATTTCTCGTTTAAACGCTTACCGTCCTGATATGGACGCCGATGGCGTTTATTCTTGATCGACATACTTACTATTATGCCCTTTTTAAAAGGTTGTAACAAGCAAATCGAAGATGTTGGAATGACAATCCTATGACATTACTATGACATGTGTTGCACTTTTGAACCTTTAAAAATGATATACTGATAAAATGTCATTTTTTCCGATAATCATGTATTTTCTGAAATTCTTTGAAAGGATGTGAAAGCACTTTGAAGAAATGGGAGACATGGAAGGTCAACCTCTTAGTGCTTTGGTTCGGACAATTCTTGGTAAATGCTGGAATGACTATGATTACACCATTCCTGACCTTGTATCTTGCTAAAGATCTTGGAGTTCAGGGTGAGCACGAAATCGGAATTTGGGCGGGTCTTATTTTTGCCGCAAACTTCTTAACTTCTTTCATTTTCCAGCCACTATGGGGGAAGCTTGCTGACAAATATGGACGTAAAATCATGCTCCTACGCTCCAGCTTTGGTATGGCTATCGTCATGGTGTTGATGGGCTTCGCACAATCTCCTATGCAGCTACTCTTACTTCGTTTATTGAACGGAACAATTTCCGGTTTCAACCCCGCCTCCATCGCACTAGTCTCAAGTACCACACCCAAAGAACGTATGGGTTTCTCAATGGGATTAATGCAATCAGGGTCTGTAGCGGGCACAATTTTAGGACCACTTATTGGTGGTTTACTTGCCGATTTAATCGGATTTCGTCCGATCTTTTATGTCGTTGGAGCCTTGCTCTTTATCGCCTCACTGCTGGCATTATTTCTCGTTAAAGAAAAATTCGACCGCGCAGAAGCCGCTCAGGAGCCACAGATTTCGGTACTTGAAGGCTTGAAGGAGCTAATCAAGATTCCTCAGCTTCCAGCATTGTTCGGTGTAACTTTTCTGCTGCAATTTGCAATGATTAGCCCGATGGCCTTACTGCCACTTTATGTAGCAAAGTTAAATGGCCCTGCTGCGAATATAGCCTTCTTAGCCGGAATGGTCAGTGCAGTTACGGGGATCTCTAATATGCTGGCTTCCCCCTTACTCGGAAAGCTGAGTGACAAAGTTGGCGCACATCGCATTCTGACCTACGCGTTAATCGGAGCTTCTCTGTTCCTGATTCCGCAGGCCTTCGTAACCAGTGTCTGGCAGCTAATTATAGTCCGCTTCCTCATGGGAGTCTTCATGGGCGGACTGCTACCTAGTGTTAATGCGCTTATCCGTTCCTATACTCCTGACGGAAAAGAAAGCCGCGCATTCGGCTTCAACAGCAGCACACTGGCACTAGGCAATATGCTGGGAGCTATTTTAGGCGGCTTTCTATCTGGTTATATTGGGATTGAAGGACTGTTCATCATTTCAGGCAGTTTACTGCTAGTAAATACCATATGGGTCCGGCTCAAGCTATATAAAGCAACTCCGCCGCGATCATTTCGCTAACAACCTATTTCACCATAGCCAGCGCCAATCCATCATAAGCTGGCAGACAAGTGCTGATAAGACGCTCATCGGTGGCGATCATTTCATTGAAATGCCGTACAGCCAGAATGGCAGGCCCATTTCGATCTGTATTTAGAGTCCGTCCGCGGAGAAAGATATTATCACCAGCAATAATCGCTCCTGGGTTAGCCAGCTTGATGGCATATTCCAAGTAGTTAGGGTAATTCATCTTATCTGCGTCAATGAAAAAGAAATCGAACTTAGCGCCCTCTGCTTCGAGTGCCTTCAGGCTGTCCATTGCAGGACCGATTTTATACTCCGTAGAATCTCCGAATCCGGCCAGCTCTAGATTACGGCGAGCAAGCTCGGCATAATCGGCCCTTAGCTCTAGTGAGGTCAACTGACCACCTGCAGCAAATCCGCGAGATAAGCAAATCCCGCTGTAGCCGCCGAGTGCGCCAATCTCCAAAAGACGTGTGGAGCGGGACAGTCTAACAAGCATAGTGAGCAATCTTCCGTACCCCGGCTCGACAGACACCGGCGGCATACCTGCTTGGACAATCGCTTCTTTTACTTGAAGCAGAATTTCGTCCTCGGTATAAAGTTGTTCACTGTATTCTTCTTGGGTAAGCATAAAGATTCTCCTTTAATTATCCCCCGTTTTCTCGAATTAAGGGATGACGGGGAACATTTTATGGTTTATGGAATGACGGGCATTGTGAAGTGTCCCACATTCCCCTATACTTGTATGGATGCTTTTCTTATGGTATTGGCTTTTCTTATTGTACTGGCTTTTCGTATTTATCTACAAGTTAAACGGAGTTGAGAGCATTTGAGCAAATTACAATTAATCGCTACTGCCCCAATGGGATTAGAAGCTGTAGTAGCGCGCGAATTAAACGAACTGGGTTATGAGACCACGGTAGAGAACGGACGAGTATTGTTCAGCGGTGATTACATCGACATCTGTCGCTGTAATTTGTGGCTGCGCACATCCGACCGCGTATTAGTTAAAATGGGCCAATTCCCCGCCAAAACTTTTGACGAGCTATTCGAGGGTGTTAAAGCCCTACCTTGGGAAGACTGGATTCCTGAGAATGGAGAGTTTCCGGTAGAAGGACGATCCCATAAATCACAACTAACGAGTGTACCCGCTTGCCAAGGGATTGTCAAAAAAGCTATCGTCGAGAAGCTGAAGCTTTCCTATCATACGGACTGGTTCCCAGAGAACGGACCTCGATATGTTATCGAAGTAATTTTGTTAAACGATATCGCGCTCATTACGCTAGACACTACTGGGCCTGCTCTACACAAACGTGGATACCGCAGACAAGCAACAGAGGCTCCACTGAAGGAAACGATGGCTGCTGCGCTAATTCAGCTTAGCCGCTGGAATGGCCACCGACCGCTATATGATCCATGCTGTGGTTCGGGAACACTGTTGATCGAAGCCGCTATGATCGCTTGGAACATCGCACCGGGTCTACGTCGTTCCTTCCCTTCGGAACATTGGCCAGTCATTCCTAAGTATCTGTGGGAAGAAGCTCGCGAAGAAGCCTTCGATGCCGTGCGAGATGATTATCCATTGCAGCTAACCGGAACTGATATCGATCCTGCCGCCATAGAAATTGCTGAAGCCGCTGCTAAAAGTGCCGGTCTGTCTGGTGAAATCACCTTCACAGTGATGGCCGCCGCCAAAGCTAGACCTCAAGGTGAATATGGCTGTATCATCACCAACCCACCATATGGTGAACGGATCAGTAATGACAAAGAGGTTGAGAAGCTGACTCGCCAGTTTGGTGAAATGATGCTGTATCTACCGACTTGGTCATTCTTTGCGATTAGCCCATATAAGGAATTCGAACAATATTACGGCCGTAAAGCGGACAAGCGTCGCAAGCTGTATAACGGACGTATTGAGTGTCAATATTATCAATACTTGGGTCCACTTCCACCTAGAAATCCGAAATAATTAAGAACGGACATCTACCTCGATTGGAGGACGGTGTCCGTTTCTTATTACAGAATCATTTACGCGCTAGGAGGCTTTAAACGTGTCACGATATCCATCTACTTGGAGCAGCCCATCAGTAGCAGGTAGAATTATAATGATTGTCCGCTCCCGTTATATCGGTTATATCCTTTTTCTTTGCATTATGCTCGCCAAGCTTATGTTTCTTCATAGTGGGCTACATGCCCCAAATATTGATATGAACCGTCTTGACAAGCTCATTGCTCTAGGTTCAGTGATGCTGTTGTCTTTTTGGGTACTATGGCTCCCCCGACGCGGACAAACCATAGCCCTGTCAATCATAAACCTGCTCCTGACAGTACTTATTTATTCTGATATTGTCTACTATCGTTACTTTCAGGATTTCATCACAGTTCCCGTTCTGTTACAAGCAGGACAGATGGATGCGCTTGGCGGTAGTATCTTTGCACTGCTTCGTCCTTCCGATCTCTACTTGTTCGCTGACTGGCTTCTATTTCTGGTATACACCATTTGTGTAGTCTTATTTCGCCGGAACAACCCCACCTACAGTAGTCGACAGCCTTCCTATTATGCTCATACAGGTCATTCCCGCCCCTCTTCACATCTGATGAGAATGCTGAGACGGAGTGCTAATGGAATCATTGCATTGGTATTGGGCTGTGTTCTAACCTTTGGCCCTATCCACTCTTACGCCACTACCTGGGCCAAGGATTTATTCACTGGTAACTGGTGGAGCTTGGCGATGTATAACGTAACAGGACTTATCGGCTTCCACGGCTATGATGTTTACTTGTATGCCAAGGATCATCTAGGCCCGCAGCCTGAGCTTTCTCAAAAGGAAGCCAGCTCCATGAAGCTCTGGTTCAATGAGCACAATGCTGAGCAAAGTGCCCTGAACGACAGCTTTGGGAAATACAGCGGAAGCAACCTCGTTGTGATTCAAGCCGAAGCTTTTATGAATTTTGTAGTGGGACATTCGATAAACGGACAAGAGATCACACCTAATCTGAACGCGCTGATCAAAGAGAACATTTACTTCAGTAATTACTATCATCAGACTTCACAAGGACGAACCTCCGATGCTGATTTTGCCTCGAATGGTTCACTGTATCCGCTGGTCTCCGGCTCGATATTTGTCCGCTACCCGGATCATCAGTTTGACACACTACCTGCCATTTTGAAGTCAAAGGGCTACAGCACCAATGCCTTTCATGCATATGAGGGAAGCTTCTGGAATCGACAGCTCATGTATAAGGCGATGGGGTATGACCATTTCTATAGTAAAAAAGACTACACGATCGATGAGCCCTTAGGCTGGTCACTAGGAGATAAATCTTTTCTGCGGCAGTCCATGAACATTATGGATACTGCTGAATCGATCCAGAAGCCCTTCTACTCTTTTTTGACTACATTATCTAGCCATCATCCTTATTCTCTCCCTGCGGCTAAGCAAGGGCTGGATACCGGCGAATTTAAAGGTACCATCTTCGGAGATTATTTGCAGGCTGTTCACTATACGGATGAAGCTTTGGGAGAATTGGTGAGTGATATGAAGCAGCGTGGGCTGTGGGATAACACGATTCTTGCGTTCTATGGAGATCATGATAACTCCATCCAAGAGACCTCTTATTACGAACAATTTCTTGGCAAAAGCCTAAGCAAGCTCGACATGCATCAAATCATGCATCAAGTTCCATTGCTCATTCATCTGCCGGGTACTAACGCCTCGGTCGTTGATTCTAATCCGGCTGGTCAATTGGATCTTACCCCTTCCTTACTTCATCTTCTGGGGATCTCCCGTGATCCTTATTATTTCATGGGTAATGATCTGTTCAGCGGGCGTGAGCGACTTGTAACCCTGCGAACCGGCGCCTTCGCCGATGCGAAACGTTCCTACCTCCCAAGTGAAAACGGACAGTTCGACAGCGGTACCTGCTATAGTCTCGACAGCCGTGAAGCTATTGACGTAGCGGAATGCAGCACTGGGTTCGAGACAAGCAAGCAACGACTGCAAATCTCAGACGATATCATGAAATACGATGGAATCAAGAGTCTCAGGAAGGAGAGTTCCGCGCCTTAACTCTGGCTGGCTTTAGCTGGCTGAGCGAGCGCGGTCGCAATTCTGGGGCATTTATGCCCCTCTTTCTGCTCAATGATCGATATTCCGCCAATTCTGGGGCATTTATCCCCCTCTTTTTGCTCATTGATCGATATTCCGCCATCACTAGGACACATCCACATTTTTTCTCTATGGATAATTTTCTAAAAAAAAACAAAAAAGCCCTAAACTCCGTGATCAACACGGGTTTAGGGCTTTTAAAGTTGATGGATAAGACCTATGCATTATTTCTGAACGGCCGGTTGTTTGATAAAAGCTTCTGCCTTCTTCAACACTTCTTCCTCTGTTGGAGCACTCACATAACGACCATTAACATAAACAAAGGCCCGTTTGCCACATGGACCGCAGTACGACTTACAGCCGACCTTGATCTCTGCATCAGGCGCCATCTTTTGCAGTTTGGGTATAATACTCTTCAATTTCATGAAATTACATTCATCGCACACTTGTATTTCGTTAGCCATGGAGCAACCCTTCTTTATGTTCGAAATTTACAGGCGAACGATTAGTGATCGCCGTGATTACCTTTAGACGGATTAGTAATGACAAAACCTTCTTCGGGAAGATACAAATAATCAACGACCACACCATCAAGGAGCGGTTGATTCGGATCAAGAATAACATCGATTTCCTTATCTGTCGAGACTACAACATCATTCTCATTAGGCGTGTCCAAATCCAGTCCGTAGTGAGCATGATCACCGTGAGCATGCGTAATTGCTACGCGAAGCTTCAACTCACTGTTTCCTTCAAGTTCCATTTGTTTCTTTATCACTTTAGCCGCATTGCGGGTAATTTTGACCTTCATCTATCATCCATCTCCTAGTACTTAAATTAAATACTCAATTACCTATTTTAAAGGTAATTGACATCTAAAAGCAACTATATTAGCAAATTAGACACACAATCCGAGCCAGACCGCTCTTCACTACCTCATCTTCCGGACTGAAGTGCCGGGTATTTCCGCCCCATCCGTGACACGAACCAGCCCATAAGCAGCATTGTCACTCCGATGTCATCAATCGGTATAAACGGCATGAAATCGGGAAGCACCCAGTAGAGTAGCGCGGGAATGGTGAACAACAGCTTATCTACCATAGCGACGTTCGGCGAAATGATATATTGCCAAGAACTGCGGAATATATGAGACCATTGTTTTAAAGACAACAATTTTCTGAATTTCATGTGTAGACCTCCCTGCTTCATTTGCTTATTAAATTCAAAAAGGGTACAGCCGCTGAGCACCTTTTAAAAGGATTGCGGCCGTACCCTTTGCTGTTATCTTACGTAAATTTTGCAGACTTCGTTTCATTTTTTAACTTAAATTTGCTCGGTTCGCCCCGAAATCTCTTACTCGGTAACCTTAACGTCATCGATCCGCGCAGTACTGGAATGCATCCGAATGCCGATTTCCCCTCCGGCCGGCTGCACCGCCGTATCGGTCCACTCCATCAGTTGGCTGCCGCCGACAAACGCTGTAATCTTATTGCCGCTGACAGTCACCTTCAGATCAGACCACTGGCCAGGTGTAACAGTAACATTGGCACTGCTTACCATTGTGAGCGTACCAGCTGTTTTTTTGAACAACTCCGCCTTGTCGCCTGAATCATTCAGTCTGAACATGTAATAATTCGAGGCATCTGCGTAACGAAACAGCAGACCCGCGTTGGCATAAGCATTCAACAACTTTATCCTAGCTGAATACGTGTAGTCTCTCCAGGAAGCATCACCACTGTATGCTAGCGCTTCCCCTGACGCTGAAGCTTGTGACAACGTCTTGCTGCCGTCATCCACCACACTCCATGCCCCACCGGAAGTCGTCCAGCCACTGTAATTGTTATCCTCGAAATCATCCTGGAACAATGTAATCGGTGGCGTAATCGTACCCTCGAACTCGAATACCCCAATATCAGGCACGCCATTATAAAGTGGATTTCCGTAGTAGTCCAATCCCCCATTAGCCGCAACTGCCACACCAGCATTGATTAGTGGAGATGAAAGCGCCAGCTTATAACCGTCTGCAGAATCGCGACCTGTTGCTGTGCCAGGACTAACGAATCCAGGATTGCCGACAATTTTGTTAGGATCGCTGGGAACACTTGAATTTAGCCCGTAGAAGCTATTGTGGTCATACGTCATTCTGGGGCTGTTCGTATATTGTCCACTAGCGCCGTTATAAAAGATATTGTTCGTATAATAAGCCATTCCTGTATTACTGGCATGGGTCAGTGCTTTATATTGCGTTCCTGTACGGTAGATAATGTTATTGTAGATATAGAGGTTTCCCCCACCGTTTACTAAATGGAACACCCCGTTCGCGTCCTGATCATTCTGGCTGATATTGTAGCGAAAAATATTATTGTTCGTGTTGTTCATGACGAGCAGCGTACCGCCCTCATTGTCATGGCTGAAATTGTATTGGTAGATGCTGTCGTGCACCTCGATATCGAAGTCCCACGGCTGACCGTCTCCCCCCAGCATCCGCGTATCGGAAGCCTCATTGTATTGGAATACCGCGCCTTTTGTATAATAGGCCCATTGTGCCGCGACAACTGTAATATCTTCAAGATAACTGACCACAGAAGTATCTACAGCACAAGCTTCCCCGATAGATTTTGTTTTGTTGTATTCAATCAGCGGCGATGCGCCGGCTCTGACCAGAATGCCGTCCCGGTGAATCTTCTCCACTACATTGCCCCTGATAACCACATTGCGGAAGGCGTCGAATTTATGAGTCCAGGCACTGTTGAAAAATGCATCCGTCATCGTCTGAATCCCCGTATCAGCCACGTTGGTAACCGTATTATTCTCAATCAGTACATCATCCCAGGTACTTTCCAGTGCTGTATTAGCCCCTCGGGCATGAAAATTAATGCCGCCTGTTCTGCGGTCCGTGCCAAAGATATCATGGATGTCGAGATTCCGGATATAGATATGCCGGAAGTTACCCGCTCCTGATCCTTCACCGACGACCAGAACTCCGCTTCTTCTCATGTCTGTTGCATGCTGCCCGCTCGTAATCTCCAGATTATTGATTTCCCAATATGAGACATTGCGCAATCTGACCCCGAAGCCTTCACCATTAACAGCAGAGTTACCGAAATGAATCAGCGGTTTGGCTCCGCTCCCGTAGCGGTCCACCGTAATCGGATTCCCCTCAATGCCTGAACCCTGAAGATCAAGATATTGGTTATTCCACACACTGCTAGCCTTCAGTAAAATTCGGTCTCCAGGGCTGAATGTGACGCTGTTCACTTTGCCCAGCGTCTTCCAAGCTGCAGCCTCACTGGTGCCAGAATTACTGTCGTTGCCCAAAGCAGAATCAACATAATAAGAGGTTCCTGTTGCCCCTGCAACAGGAATTGAAATTCCTGATATGAGACTGAACAACATAAATACGATAATCCCCAATAAGGGCATCCTGCCTGGCTTGACTTTTCTCGTCATTCTAATCACTCTCCTGTAATTAGTTAGAGTGTAGCAAATGCCTCACCGAGCCAAGCACCCTGCTGAACCAGCTCGCGCTGAAGCTTAGTGATATCTACCTTTCGACTCTGGCTATCCGTTTCGGCGGCCAGAGCTGCCGCCATGCCTGCCGCCTGCCCCATCGCAAAACAGTTGGGCATTACACGCAGCGAGCCTTGCACAACGCGGTCCGAGGAGGCAGCACGTCCTGCCACCCACAGATTATCGAGGCTAACCGGCAGCATGCAGCGGTATGGCACACCGTGAGATTTGCCGGGCGGGAGATGGTGAATATGCATCGCCCCGCTACTGCGCGCCATATGGATATCGATGAAATAACTATTGCGGGCAATATCATCCGGGAATGACACCATATTCATGAAATCATCTTGCGATAAAATATAATCGCCTTCAATCCGCCGAGTCTCGCGGATACCGATCTGCTCTCCAGTAGAGACTAGATGGGCATGTTCAAATCCGGGAACATACGCCCGGAAGAATTCCAGTTGGCGACGGACCAGCTTGCGTCCTTCTATAGCACCTCGGGTCAAATCCTCAGCTTTAGAGCCGTCGATGCCGAACACATGGCCAAAGTTCACGCCGACCAGATAATCGGCGACCCAGGAGAGACCCGAGACCGAATCCCGGCCCTGCGGTAGTTTCCCGTCCGCTTGGGCTTGCTGAACCGCCTGATGAATTTGCTCGGTGTCACCGCTTTCATTCAGATAATCCAGAAAACGCTTGCGGTCCACATTTGCCAGCAGATAACACATGGTAGCAGCTTGAAGCTCGCCTGCTTCCCCGCCTTTATGAAACGGTGCGCCTGCCAAGGCGGCCAGATCAGCATCGCCAGTCGTATCGATCACCGTCTTAGCCTTAATTAGGCTCCGGCCGGATTTGTTGACGATAACTACGCCTTCGACCTTGCGCCCCGCCCTATCCATTACGGTCTGGCTTGCAATGGTATGCAGTAGCACCTCTGCCCCGCTGTCTGCTACAGCCTCGTCATATACGCGCTTAAGCACTTCAGGGTCAATGGGCACCCAGTCCAGTTCGGAACCGAAGCGCTCCCGGAATTCCGGTTCACATTCCTCTTTCATTCGTTCGAGCAGCTGAAGACCGATGCCGCGCACAACAGCCTTCTCTCCGTCGCTGTATGGACAGAAGGCCGGCACAAGGGCAACGGTGCCCATGCCGCCAAGGAAACCACGCTGCTCGATCAGCAGCGTCCGTGCTCCAGCTCTGGCGGCTGAAATAGCAGCCGCCACACCTGCAGGCCCACCGCCCGCAACTAGCACATCTACTTCATGCGAAATCTTAATTTCTTCCGCAGGTAATTTAAACGTAGTTACACTCATCTTTTTTCCTCCTTAATGCATGCTTAGTCCCTTTCCATTATAAAGAAGGAGTAGTCTGCAGAGCGTGTAACCTGATTGCCTGTTCCGGTGAAAAGTTTTGACTTCTTATTCCACATCGTTGCTATCTTCAGACGGTTGAGCTTTATATTCACTGGGGTTTCTTCCGCTGTATTTCTTGAATACTTTGGAGAAATAGGCCCGGTCAGAGAAGCCGAGTGTATAAGCCACATTCTCAACCGTTTCATGCGGGCGCGCCAGCATTGTGATAGCCATGTTCATTTTGTATTGATTCACATAATCGGTGAAGTTAATGCCGGAAAGCTTCTTGAAGTATCTCGAGAAATAGCTTGCATTCAGGTGCAGATGCTCAGCCATGTCTATCGATGTTACCATTTGGTCGACATGCTCCTCTAAGAAGCAATCAACGGCCTGAAGTCGGATGTCTTTCTCTTCAGCAGCTGCAGGAGCTAGCGTGTGCTGTCTCCACAGATTCCTTAGCTCCCGCTTAGTTAAGCGGGCAGCCTCCTGAATATGAACGGTCTGCTCCAACTGGGTGAAGTAATCTTCCTCGGCAAGTCCTCCGGCTTCAAAAGCCATCTGGCGGACAAAATTTCCGCAAGCTTCCTTCACTAGACGGGGCAGCACCTTATCTGCTGATACCTGCTGCGTCCATTGATTGATCGCCAGATCTATCCAGGCGGCGTTATGATCCTCGAGCGCCAGTGACAGCATCCCGCGTTCCTTATCTCCACGCCATTCGGCTGTCTGCCCGAAATCTGTATGTTCTTCTAGTACAGAAACCGACGTAACCGCAGAATAGAAGCTATGATCACGGTATTCTATGAGTGTCTTATGCAAGGTATCAAAATTCCGGATCGGAGCCGAAGTCTCTGAATAGAAACCCCGCAGGGTAATCTTCAAGTACTGCTCCACCTTTTCTAGCATAGACTGCATAAAATCAGCCAGCCCATTTCCACGGAAGCCCTGTTCCGCGACGTTCCAGAGCAGATAAATATCGGCGTCCCTACCCATAATTGGGGTAATGGTAGCTTCCCCAGCGGATAATTCCAGCGCAATATTGTTCACAGCAAAATGAATCAAGGGTATATCCTTGTAACGGTAACGCTCGGTTACCGATGCGGCGTCAATATGAAGAAAACCATGACGAAGATAGGGGAGCTTCCATGAGATACCTAGGCGTTCACCAAACTCCAGCGTGTTCTCCTTATCTGCCGTACCGGACAGAAGTTGCTTCAGGAAGCTTTGCTTCAGCACTTCCTTATTGCGCTCAATAGCCTGGCGGAAGGAATACCGCTCCAGCAATTCTTTTCGGCTACGAAAGCGACTGATCGCTTTACATAGACTGCTCTTAAGCTGTTCAGGTGATAATTCATCCTTGATGAGATAGTCATCTGCCTCAAGTTGGATAGCCCGCTTTGAGTAATGAAAATCCTCATAGCAGGTCAGGAATATTAGTCGTACCTCCGGCTTTGTAATGCGGAAGGCATCCGCGAGCTCCAGTCCATCCATACCCGGCAGACCAATATCAATAATGACGAGGTCTGGTAGAACAGCATGAAACTGCTCCAGCGCGTCCTCACTGCTGAAAGCGGAGGCCACAAGCTTCAGGTCCAGCTCCATTGATCCCAACAAATATTCTACATATTCCAGCATTGGGACATCATCATCAATCAGCATCAGACTCATCAAGGGGAACCACCTCCTTCTCACTTGTTACAGGAATATGCAGTATAAAAGTCATACCTTCATCTGTTCGTGCTTGCGCCGTCAGCCGTGCCCTGTAACCGTAGAGTACCTGCAGCCGACGCGCCGTGTTAACCAGTCCAACACCTTTTTCTGGCCAAAGGGTCTCATCTTCAGTTCCTTGTAGGCGGCGGTTGAGGCGCTGAAGCTTATCGTCTGGCATCCCGCGGCCATTATCGCTGATGCTGATCCTCAGCATATCCTGTTCAAACGACGCTTCGAGCCGAATAGCTGGATTCGCCGGACGTGCGGAGAAGCCGTGACTGATGGCATTCTCTACAATAGGCTGCAGGAGCAACCTTGGTAGCATAACAGCTCCCACCTTCTCATCCAGCACGCATTCAAAATCGATATCGAGTCGGTTGCGGATCTGCATCACCTGCACGTAGCTTCCAAGCACCTTGCATTCCTCAGCCAGCTCAAGCGGCTTGTCAACATGAACATACACGCGTAGCAGCTTCATTAGCGCATCAATCATCGAACCATGGTTCTCGTCACCACTTAGCAGCAAATCCACTTTAATAGAGTTGAGGGTATTCAACAGAAAATGAGGCCGGATTTGCGCCGCCAGCGCCTGAAGCTCTAGCCGCCTTTTCTCCTCCTGCTCACTCTCTACCTGAATCAAGAGCTGATTCATATCATCTAGCATCTGATTGAAGGCGCTGGATAATACCGCCACCTCATCCTTGCCTTTGACAGGTATCCGCACAGAGCGGTTGCCTCCTACATATTGCTTGACGCTTGAACGCAGCAGGCTGATCGGCTTATTAATATAACCGGCCCAGAGCATAGACAGAATTAGAAACGCCAAAAAGAACAAGCCGACAATCGAAATCGAGACCAGAAACTCCCGGTAAATATGACCGTCGATAGAGTTACGCGGCGTCATACTGGTCAGCAGCCATCCTACCTTCGGAATGCGAACCTCGCTAACTAGGAAAGGCCCCTTCTTCGCTGGATCAGTTTCACCCATGAATGCGATACTTCTTCCCTTCTGATCAGCCAGTGAGAGAATGTTGGCGTTATTGCCCGTATCCAGCAGGTTACGAAAATAATGACTCGGTATTCCAACGTATAGTGTCGCCAGCTTTTGTTTATTAAGCGGATCACTAATAAATCGCACAGCATAATAATAATCCGGAGCAGCGGTGTCACTACCGTAAGGAAACCATTGCAATGATATCTTTTCCTGATCATTCAGCTTACCGCTTTCTTGCAGAAGTTGTTTCGGCACTTCGGCGAAGGTCGGACTATTCTGATTGCCGATAAGAATCCTATTCTCACGGTTGACCAGCATAATCTGCAGATCTGCATCCAATGATTGAACGGACAATATATTAGCCGCAGATTTCAGTTTATTGTAGTGGGTGTACACTCCATAGTTCTCGAAATCCGCGGCGGTTTTTAAGTAGCGCAGGCTTTCCAGCACTGCTGGATCATATGCCTCGGAGAAATAGACCGAGACAAACGAGATGCTGTCTACTGTTTTTTCGATCTGATTGGCGATGACCTTCAACGTCTCCTCATTGGAACGTGCAATTTTATCACTCACATTATCCCTTACGGAGGTATATGACCAGAAGGTAACCACAATAAAAGGCAGCAGGATCAGGATCAGGAACGTGAACTGCAGTCTACGATGGAAAGAAAAACGGCTTAACCATTTCATGATGTGTCCACCTTATCCTGTAATTTAGAATCAACGTCCCTATTATAATCCAAAATCGCTGCCACCTTATTGCACATTTCGTTATTTCTTATTAGCTTGAACTACCTTTTCCACTTCCGCAGTCATTTCATTCTTAACTTCATCAAAATTGCGGTTATCCAGGATAAAGCTGGCAAATCCATTCTCTACAATCGCTTTCAATTCACTGCCATAAGGAACACTGAAAGTATCCGGCATTTGAATACGTGGATCGAACAACGTCTTAGATAACGAGGCAGTGTCGATCAAATTTTCATTTTCACCAAAGAAGCCCTTAATTAGTTCTGCACCATCCACGCCCTTGAAGGCTGGGATATCTTTCGTATATTTGTATGCTTCCTTTGACATCCAACGAATGAAATCATAGGAGGCTTCCTTGTTCTCCGATTTCGCACCCATCGCAAGTCCGCCACCGGAAATATTCGTCATCCCAATCTCCTCCGTACCCACGGAGCGCGGCAGCGGAGCATACATCGTCTGGAACTCATGCGGGAATTTCTCCAGATTCAGCGCCGCTCTAACAGCATAGCTTGGTACAGCAAGCATACTAGCATTTCCGGCAAAAAACTGCTGCAGCACATGATAGTTTGATGCAAGCACATCGGCATACGGTTGGGCACTCTTATCTTCCTGCTCCATAGCACGACGGAGATTGAAGAAGTACTCGAAGGACGGATCATCGAAAATAGGTTTCAGATCAGCTGACAACTGAGGATTAGGTTTCTCAGTGTAGGCGATGATGTTAGGATATTCACCCCATGTGTGGAAATAGGTTCCGAAATGCTCAGGAGTCGTTAGCTTCTTAGCAAGCCCGCGGAAATCATCCCAAGTCCAGCCCATTTCAGGTAAGGACAGACCCGCTGCCGCCAGATGATCTTTGTTGAAGATCGTCATCCACTGTGTGGAGCCTGGCAGAATGCCGTATACTTTATCATCCAGCTTCAAAACCTTGGTATACTCATCCTCCGGTTTAATATTCTCCTGCTCAAAGAAAGAGTTAAGCGGTTCCACAACTCCGCGTGAAGCACGCTCCAGAAGTTCATCCTCATTACCGGTCATGAATACATCGACCACTTCTCCACCGGCAACCAGAATATCCAGCTTCTTCATGAATTCGGTGCTGTCACTGTTCTGAACCAGTGATTTATACTCTACTTCCACTTTATCCTGAGATTCATTATACGCCTGAACGGCTTGGTATACAGGCTCTTCCGGCTTGTCAACCTTGAACGTGTAGAACTTGATCTTCACTTTGCCCGCTGGTTTGTCTGTACTGCTGTCGGCAGTAGCCGGATCGGCTTTAGCTGGTGCATCGGTTGCGGCTGCATTGTTGCCGTTATTCCCGCCGCACGCGGTTACGGAGAGCATGAGAAGCATACTGGCTAGTGCTAATGATAGTTTTTTCAAATCAATTCCCCCTTGATTTATTTGCTGCAGGCTCATTATATAATCAAAGTCTCGCGCACACCGTGTACAGCTTTGCGGTGTACGCGTACACTTTTTTGACCTTCGGATTTAAGCAGCACTACCCTGCTCAAAGAACTTACTTCACCCCTTTACTCCACCTATAGCAATCCCATCGATAACTTGCTTCTGCAGTGCTAAGAACAGTATTAGCAGCGGCAGAATGGCGGCTACGGATGCCATCATCATGACGGAGATCTGTGTGCCGAACTCTTCCTTGAAGAATTGCATACCCAGCGGAATGGTATACAGCTTGGTCGAATTCAACATAATCAGCGGACCCTGGTAATCATTCCACGTCCAGATGAACTTGATAATACCCACGGTTGCCAGTATCGGGCGGCTTAACGGCAGAACAACGCTCCAGAAGATCCTGAAGAATCCTGCGCCGTCCAGCTCGGCAGCTTCCAGCATATCATTATGAATGCCTATCATGAACTGACGCAGCAGGAAGGTGAAGTAACTGGAGAACATCCCCATTAGTATTAGAGATGCATGTGAATCGTAGAGCCCCAGTTCCTTAATCATAATATAGCGCGGAACGAGCGTTGCCTGCTCTGGAATCATCATGAAGGCCAGCATCAAGGTGAAAATCAGGGATCTGCCCTTGAAATTGAGCTTGCCAAGCGCATAACCGGCCATGGCCGAAATCACAATTGTTGCGATGGTTGAAATCAGGGCAATCTTAAGCGAATTCATATAAAATAATCCAAAAGCAACATCGCCCATCCATACCGCCTTAAAGTTAGCGATCAGATTCCAGTCCTTAGGAATCCATTGAATCGGGAAGGTCCAGACATCCTTTTCCGTCTTGGAGGCGGCGGACAGCATCCAGACCAGCGGCATCAGAAAGAATACCGAGAGCAGAGCGAACAAGGTCGTAA
Organism: Paenibacillus sp. FSL R10-2734; assembly: GCF_037963865.1. Lineage (NCBI taxonomy): Bacteria > Bacillati > Bacillota > Bacilli > Caryophanales > Paenibacillaceae > Paenibacillus > Paenibacillus sp. FSL R10-2734. The sequence continues at coordinate 5,372,250 of NZ_CP150170.1, forward strand.
ATATCAGATTGCCGGGCTTAAATTTTCTGTTTGTCATTGCATGAGTTCCTTTCGCCGTAGACTAATAATGCGAGTTCAAAAAGTCTGGTTTTCAGCACCGAGAAGATTGGATGAAGGTAGAAACTGAGGAGCGGAGCGTAGTGTAAGCTACGTGAGCACCGGAAGTTTCGCCTGAATTCAATATTCGATGTCGAGTTAGCTTCTCGGGATACTTCGTGATTAAAGGCGGACTTTTTGAACTACCTCTAATAATGGACTTTGCGGTTCTGTGTCATCCAAGTAATCGAAGTTACCAGCATAATGATGAGGAACAGCACCCAGGACATCGCTGAGGCATAGCCCATTTTGAAGCGTTCGAACCCTTCCTCATAAATCTGGTACACAATGACCGTACTCGAATAGTTGGGACCGCCGTCCGTCAGGAACTTGATCATATCGAATATTTTAAAGGATGAAATCGTGCTTGTAATTGCTAGAAAAAAAGTGGTCGGGCCTAGCAGCGGTAGCGTAATACGCCGGAACTGTCCAATCCCGCTAGCACCGTCAATTGTTGCGGCTTCATACAGCTCTTCTGGAATGTTCGTCATACCAGCCAGAAAGATGATGATCTGATAGCCAAGCAGCTGCCAGACGTAGATAATCATTATTGCAACCAATGAGAAGCTGGTATCAACCAGCCAGCGTGGTGGTTCGGATAATCCGATCTGCATCAAAATCTGGTTGATCGGTCCTTTAGACGGATGATAGAGCGCCTGCCATACGGCGGCAATGGCTACCGTTGAACAAATGTAGGGTACGAAAAAAGCCACTTTAAAGAAGGTTTTGGCATACAGCTTCTTATGGATCAGCGCCGAGAGCACAACCCCCAGCAGCATCGTGACTGGCACTGTACCGATTGTAAACAGTACATTATTCTTCAGTGCCAGTAAGAAGCGGTTATCTCTAAACAGTTCTATGAAATTGTCCAGACCGACAAAATGGATCGCGGACAAGCCTCCGACCAAATTCCATTCCGTCAGACTCAAGAAAAGGCTGAACAGAAGTGGGAATACGGCGATTACCAGCATTCCGATTACTTCAGGAGCGATAAAGAGCCAACCGGCCAGCTGCTCCCGTCTTTTGCGTGTCCAGTAGATTTTAGTTGGTGCCCCGGCTGTCTTCCGGGTAACGGCAGATTCACTCATTGCATTCTCTCCCCTGCGGTTTCAGCATGTATTTCCGGCAAATAGCCGCCTTCTTCCCTGAGACGCCCACGCAGCCTTGCCACATCAACGGCATGAACGTCGCCGCCGGTATGTCCTACGGCTAGCGCTGCAGCAAGTCCGGCTGCTTCTCCCATCGCCAGGCATACCGGCATCACCCGGACACTGCCCAGCACCCTGCGGTCGCAGGAGATAGAACGTCCTGCCACCAGCACATTGCGCAGTCCGCGCGGTGTAAGGCAACGGTAAGGAATGCCGTGTGATTCTCCCGGCCCGTACAGCGTGATGGCTAGGCCAGATCCTTCACCACTCTGTTGCTCCTTCTGCGTGCCGTGCACATCAATAAAGTAGCTGTTGCGGCATATCTCATCATCAAAGCTTCTACGGGAAATGTAGTCTTCCGCTGTCAGGATGTAATCACCGATAATCCGCCGCGACTCCCGCGTTCCGATCAGCGTACCAGTACTCATAACTACCGCATTGCCGAAGGCCGCGGGATGGACAGCAGCGAGCATATCCCGGTAGGCAGCCGCCATCTTGCGTCCCTCTACCATTGCTTCCGAAACTGAGAAGGGATTCGTGTTATCAACTCCCCAGAGATGTCCGGCATTGAAGCCCACAGCACGCGGAGCTACCATGTTGTTGCACAGATGGGTGTCCGGTATTGCCGGGTATTCCCCTGACCGAACCACCTCGTGTATCGGACTATGTGGGTTCTCCGCATGCAGTTTCGGACCATTCAAATAAGCGTAATCATCCACGTTGCCAAGAATGAAGCAATGTGTGGCTGGCTGAAGCTCGCCGGTCTCTTCGTCGCCTTTACGGTACTCGGCTCCCGCCCATGCAGCAACATCGCCATCCCCCGTGCAATCGACATATACGGCTGCTCGGAATGCCTGTAGACCACCTTTATTCAGGAGCAGCAGCTCCGTGATATTACCTGCTTCATCTCTCTCCACATCTGCCAGCATGGTCAAGAACAGGATATGTGCCCCCGACTCCGTTACGAGATCGTCGTAGACACGTTTGAGCTTCTCCGGTTCAATCGGCACCCAATCCATCGCGTCTTCCTGCACATGCGGCATTTGCGCTTTTAAAGTATGGAATACCTTGGCTGCCAGACCGCGGTAGACTAGCTTCTCTTTGTCAGAGAATGGGCACCAAGCTGGCACAAGGCCGGAGGTTCCCATTCCGCCTAGACTGCCAGTCGCCTCGACCAACAGTGTCCGAGCCCCTTCTCTTGCAGCCGCGGCCGCGGCGGTACAGCCCGCCGGTCCGCCTCCGATTACTATAACGTCGTAGGAGGAATTCAGCGGGATCTTTTTACTTTTCAGCGTATACGTATCGTTCTCCATATGGCCCTCACTTTCCCGGTGGATGACCCTCATTCCGTTAAGCCGTCCACCACTTTCTATAAAGTACGTGTTCAAAAAGTACGGTTTTCAGCACCGAGAAGATTGAATGAAGGTAGAAACTGAGGAGCGGAGCGTAGTGGAAGCTACGTGAGCACCGGAAGTTTCGCCTGAATTCAATATTCGATGTCGAATAATCTTCCCCGAGCTACTTCGTGATCAAAAGCGGACTTTTTGAACTACCTCTATAAGCCAATTTTAGCAAGAGACTTTTACGAGTACGGTATAGCTTTCATACGCCTTGATGTGTATTATTTTGACCACCTGCCACTTCCTGCGAATGCAAAAAACCGTCCTTCAGGAGTTGGAGGTATCAGCCCCATCTCATAAAAGAACGATTTTTAAATGTATCTATTAAAATAGTCCATGAGCCGGCTTTCTCAGCACATAGATACAGAAAAAAGGATACAGCCGCGAAGTATCCTTAGAGAAAATTGCGGCCGTGCCCTTTGCTGCTATCTTACGCAAATTCACAGAAATTGTTTCATAATTATTTCACATTGGATAGTATCGTTCCCAAAATCAGACCCGTTTCTAGCGCCATATCCTCAAAATCTGCCAGTGGCAGCGGATTTTTGCCGATCCCCAGTTCTACTGTAAATCCGGGTTTGCGAAAGGTCTGAATGAACCAATCCTTATATCCAGCATCACTGCCGGTTAATTCGACCGCCCGATAGCTGCTCGCAGCGGCCAGCTGTACTGCTAATTCGCGACTTTCGGAAGGCTCATACCCCCGGTAATTCCAGTAAATCTCCCCCCCTTGGCTATGCAAAGACACTGCGGCTTCTCCGGGCACTCTCTCAGCAAGTGCTGCCAGTGCTGCTGCTTCGGGTTCACTAAGCGCCTCAGGGCCACTGTAATCACGCGGAGAGGGCAATAACACACCACGTCGTTCCCGTTCCTCTTCCCAATGAGCAGGGAATTGATCCCCGAGATCCACCCCGCGTATATTAGCTTTCCAGTGCCGGAAACTGCGCCGTCCCCCATTCCATTTCATTAGGTCAGCATAATAAGGGTGGCCTGGCAAAGCACCTTCCTGCACTAACTCCACGCCGTCAGGATTAGCCATTGGTACAGCCCATAGGGTCCAGTTATTGTACCATTCCTCCGGTCGATGGCCATTCCATGCCAATCCTTTAGCATAAGCTGCTGCGTATTCTTCTATGAACGACATCAGGCAAGGTGAGGTCAGCCATTCATTAGCATGTAGAGACGCGTTAACATGCAGATGACGGGTTCCATTGCCTATTTTCAGCACATGAATTGGTTTACCAAGTACACTGTTGCCAATCGGATGTGCTTGTATAAACGGATATTGTGCGAGCAGACTGCTAATATCGTTCTCAATATCAACCGGGCCATATTCTCCACGCAAGAATACCACTCGTTCAGAAATCGGAGGTGGAATGACGAGCACCTTTCCCGGTGTACAGTAGCGCTTGGAGGTCACACCTGGATTAAGCTTTTCTAAATCATCTAAACAAACATTGAATAATGAGGCTATGCGTTCAGGATCGTCTCCTTCTTGCACCGCATACCTTTTACGTGGCGAAGACGGAAGAAATAAAACCTGACCCGGATATAAATAAGACTGTCTCCCAGCCCATGGATTACCTTGAATGACATGCTCAGGGGTTAATCCATGCAGGGCGGCAATTCGGCTTACGGTATCTCCCCTACTTGCAATATATTGTCGCATTAGGTCTCATCCTCTCGGCCTTAAATTGCTGATACAGCGATTCAAAATTAGCAGCATACAGCACTTAACTTTATTGTATGCAAGCCCCACTACTCGGCATGAAGGAGAAATGAATCACAACAAGAAAATAGGCTGGGAATTATGCTTCCCAACCTATTTCATTACACTCCATGGAGTTTGTCCCTATTCAATTCAACATTGCTCTGCTTATAATGTGGATACTTGCCATACTACTGGGGTGCGTCTAATTTGTTCTCCGAGCCAGTCTCGAGCAATTCTCTGAAACATTTCAGCATCACCGCTGCAGAAGAACTGATGAATTGGACTTTCATCCCCGATGGACAGCTTTCCTTTATCATACAAAATCGTGCTGATCTCACGAGCTGTCTCATCTGCAGAACTAATTAGCTTAACTCCCGGTCCCATGGTTTCTCCAATAGGCTCAACAAGAAATGGATAATGAGTGCATCCTAAAATTAATGTATCGATGTTAGTGTCTTTAATGCCTTCCAGTGCCTGCTCAACAATTTCATAACTTTTCTCTGAGCGGAACATGCCTTGCTCAACGAGCGGGACAAGCGCTGGGCAGGCTTGACTTACAACCTCAACAAAAGGAGACAGCTGCTTTAGTGCGTTAGTATAAGCCCCACTGCCGATGGTTCCTATCGTACCGATCACGCCGACATGTCCGCTTTTGGTCGCACTAATTGCAGCACGGGCTCCTGGATGAATCACCCCAATGACAGGGATGGATACCTTGGCCGAAATATAATCGAGCGCCGCAGCTGTTGCAGTATTACAAGCGATAACAATCATTTTAGGATTAAACTGGATCAAATAATCTACAATTTGCTCAGTAAACAGTGTTACTTCCTCGGTTGAACGGGGTCCGTACGGAGCTCGGGCCGTGTCGCCGAAATAAATGATCTTCTCCCGCGGGAGTTGCCTCATCACTTCTTTGACAACTGTTAACCCTCCCACACCTGAGTCTAATATTGCAATAGCTTGCTGCACGAACACACCGCTTCCTTCTACTTGTTTTGTGTAGCTTATGTAAGGCGAAAACAAAATGTACCTGACTTTCAGCCCCAATTGCAGATAATACTCCTTTTACACTCTTAGTTCAAGCTTAGACTTCTTCCATCATTTAACAGGTCCATGAGAACAAAATAAAAAAGCCACTCTCCGCCCAATGCGAAAAAGCGGCTCTATGAAAAGAAAATAAGTACTTTTTGACCGTAAAACCGAAGCTTCCATCCACTGTTTCATTATGCGATTTCGTTATTGTCCTTATCTTCTTGCTTAACTTCTTCAAGACTAGCTTCTTCACTGCTAACTTCATCGCTAACAGACGATACCTCTAACTCCGTAACCTCTTCCAAAGTAGCCGCAGCCTCTTGAATAGCCTCTTCAGAAGCAATTCCACTTACAGCCACAGTAGCAGTATCTTCTTCAACAGCATTCGTGCATGACTTGCTCCATTCGCGGACCTCATGTACTACATGACCTATAGAATCTTTAGCTTTGTCATACAGCTCAATGCTCTTGTCTCCTGCCTGAACGGCAATTCCTTGTACCTTCTCAATGCCGGCAGCTGTTCCGTCTGCAATATCCTTGCGCAGCTCTTTACCCGGTTTAGGCGCGAACAGAAGTGCTGTCACTGATCCAACCACACTTCCGACTAAAGCTCCCCATAACAAACCTTTCGTGTCCTTTTTCATCGATTCATCTCTCCTTTAATTCATTGTTCCCGCTCTACCGGGCTAATGCCTATATCTGCTATATCATAAGCAGCAGGAGTTTGTCTTGTGACTAATTATTAGACTTTTCTGAAGTTTTGTCTGTTACATTTTTGGGTGCAATTTCGTATCGGCAGCATTGTCCACCTTCGGCCATACATTCACTGCGCGTGACCTTAGCATCCAGCAATTCCTCAAATAGGCTATGCTCACATTGACAAGCTTTACGATACTGAGTAGCCACCTGGCGAATCGGACAATTGTATTCCCTTATAACATACGAACCATCCTCTTCACTGTTCCACTCTGCCATATATCCACCTGCATTTTGGATCGACGATAACTCGGCTACTCTTTCTTCCAAATTCCGTCGTTCCATCATCGGAGCGTACTGTTTGAGCATCCGGCGTCGGCGCCCCTCAAATAATATATTAACAGCGTCCAATCCACTGCCATAATCCAATTCACGCAGAAGCTCCAAGGCCAGATTGTGATAGCTTCTTGGAAAATATTCCTCGGCCTTCTCCGTTAAAGAATACATATGTAAAGGCCGCCCCATCGCTTGCCGAACCACTTTTGTCTTAGCAAGTCCCTCCTGCTCCAGCTGAAGCACATGACGACGGACACCCATCTCAGTAATTCCCAATTCTTCTGCCAGCGCGCCGATGGTCAGTGGTCCTTTCGTCTTCAGGAGCGTCATAATCAAGTGCCTTGTCGAGCCATTTTCCTGCCCCATCTTTATCATAAAGGAACCCCCTCTCTTTCACGGCTATCGCCTATTTTATATGATTCTATCTTATGCTATTATAGCGTTACACCGGACCCAAGTTCCTGATCCAAATAATTCCCTACTTCAACAGCAAACTGCTCTAGCACCTCTGATAGGATTGGAGTGAGCGGGTGTAGCACTTCTCTGTCCCAGGCAAAATAATCCTGTACAAGCGGCTTACGAAGCGCGACAAGCTCTATCAATCTCTCGAAGATCTCACTTTTACCTAGCACTTTTTCTTCATGTATGATTGAAATGATATCTTCATAACTTCCAGCATCACGCATAATAAAACCGTCTATCAGACAACTACCAACGTCCGTAACCACCTCTATCGCCAAATGAAGGCAGCGTTCCTGTATTAGTCCGGTTAAAGTATTGCCATCCCATGAAGCTGCCACAGTCCGAAGACCAGTCGTTATATCCGGGATTTGAGCAAGAATGGTTTCGATTTGATTGCGGTTGACATAATACACAGCAATACCCCCATGTCGAAAATAGTTAGCGAAATCTGTTTTATCCTTACTTACCGCGTTTGCCGCGGCGTTTCAGCCAAAAGAACATAATGAAACATGCCGCAAGAAAAACGACCAAATAAGTTAACGCTTCCATCGGATACTCGAGCTCACGCATTCCTGTCACCGCTTCCGGTATAAAATGATGATGCTATTTTTTCAGTATAATCGCTTAAATTTCGTAATCCACAGCAATTGAGAGTTCTTTAACTTCATTGATATGAGCTATAACTTCCTTATGCGCCGGATGAACCTGATAAGCCTGCAAATCCTCTAGAGAAGCTACCTCTGTAACTAGAGCAATATCAAAGGATCGATCAGAATGAATAATATCAGCACCCACTTCAATCGAGAGAAGCTGCGGGATTTTGCCTTCCATATTTCGCAATACGGCTACCGTTGCCGCAACGCTTTCTTCAGACCGGTCCTTCAATTTAAAAAACACAATATGCTTGATCATTCTATATCGCTCCCTGTTGTAATATTGTAAATAGATATTAAAAATATATCATAAGCGTAGGCGTTCTGAAAGAAACTTAAGAAGTGATGTCAGAATTAGCAGCATTAACCATTGCCGATGTACAGGAAAGTGTTGTAGTATATTTTTAAAAAATCGGAGGAATTATGCCTAATAACCAACAAGAAACTCATAATATCCAGGCGTGGTCTCTGATCAACCGCAAATATCTTGGACAAGGCGTTCGTGTAAAAAGATTCCGCCGTCCAAAGCGTAGCCAGATTAGAAACCGTGTGTTACTTGCCGTATTGATGGCTAAGGATATCAAACTTTCACGACTTGCAGAAGAGCTTGGTATATCCTCTCGCAGCGTAAGCGCATGGGTATATGAAGGTCGTATCCCTTCCAACAATAACATTGACAAGACCTGCCGCCTACTCGGGTACCCGCCCCACATTTTGTTCAATGAAACATTAATACGTCAAAGTCCAATTGTATGTCAACCCACACCTTCACGATTTATGAAAAGAAGTATTACCAGTTCACCGCGTAGCAATGTGATTCTGACTGGCCTTTGTATGGTTTACGATTTTTCCGTAACTGATGTAAGTATTTGGATAGGGGTTCATCCCGGAACGTTTCGAAAATGGTTACATAGCAGCCATCTACCTACCCCTGCCCTGCAGGAAAAAGCCGAAGCCTTCTTCCGGATTCCACGCCATATTCTATTTGCAGATTGCGAAACGCTCTAATAAGATCCTATCGCTTAATGAGTTCAATGCCAGCCCTTTTTCCTTAATTAAGGAGAAGGGTTTTTTGCCATATTTTTTTCTTAAAAAAAGGTCATACTACTGTTTAGGTACATTGTTCAAAACTTAGGAACGGAACAGGAGGCGTAAGATGAGACTTGACGGAATAATATCCGAAGGCTACACAGATACTTGGGACGTGGCCCCTGGTGTCATCGGACTACGGACCATGTTCGTAAATTGCGCATTTATCGGCCAGCCCTCTTCGGACTGGATCATTGTAGATACGGGGCTTAGCTCTTACACTGGCAGTATTATTGATTTTGCTAAAGAAAAGTATGAGAAGCCTCCGGTGGCAATTATCCTGACTCATGGGCATTTTGACCATATCGGGGGTGTAAAAAAGCTGATTGAGGAATGGAATGTTCCCGTGTATGCACATCCACTAGAGCTTCCTTTTCTAACAGGCAAAGAGGATTATCCTCCAGCTGATCCGGCCGTAGGCGGTGGGCTCATGAGTATGATGTCCTCATTATTTTCACATCATGGCATCGACCTTGGATCAGCTATACATCCGTTGCCGGAAGACAGGACCGTCCCCGGAGCACAAGGCTGGACATGGATCCATACGCCTGGGCACAGTCCCGGACATATTTCCCTATTCAGACCAGAGGATAAGGTGCTGATTGCTGGCGACACCTTTCTTACCGTCAAACAAGAGTCCGTATTCGCAGTGGCTACGCAGCATCAGGTTGTGCATGGCCCACCCTCTTATTTCACGATGGACTGGGAAGACGCGGAGAAGTCAGTCCGCACGCTTGCGCTGCTAGATCCTCATATCGTTCTCTCTGGACATGGAGTGCCTATGGAAGGTGAGGAACTGTCCACACAGCTCGCTCATTTGTGTAAGAATTTCAAAGAAATGGCACTACCGGGTCAAGGGAAGTTCGTGTGAGATAAAGTTCTAAATAGATATATTTAGGTAAAACTCCACATATCCCCATGTTCTATTGACCTTTGAAGCGGAAATCGGGAATTTCTCCCTATATTTCATTTAATTTCGTCAATTCATTGGAATTTCATTGAACTTATAGGGAGTTTTTCCCTAAACCAGTACAGACTTCACATTATGCTTACAAAAGAGCCACCTTGCCTCCAAAGCCGTAGGGCTTGGATCAGTTCCCCAGATCATTCCTTCCTGAGCGAACCGCCGGTTCCAGTAATCGGACATTCGTCATCGCCCTCACTTCTCTTTAATTGCCCACCACTCTATACCAATATTGGTATATCTCCTTAAATCCGAGCTTGTCATACAAAGCCGAAGCCCCAGCATTCGCTTGTACGACCTGCAAAAAAGCGGTTGTTGCTCCCTGCGCCTTCCCCCAGTGAAGCAGAGTAAGCAGCAGTTGTTCTGCCATCCCTTGTCTGCGGTAATCCGAACTTGTAATAATATCAAAGAGACCTATGTACCCGTTCTGAAGCACACCAAGACCGCAGGCTGTAGGAACCCCATCTTTAAATAATAAAACATAGCCTTGCTGTAGATACGAAGCGGATAACATTCTAGTCAATGAATCCCGATTCACATCAGACAACTCTGCAAGGTCAGTGAAGGTGTTTAGCCACTCTTCCGTCAAGTTCTCCTGCACCTGAATCGAATAACGTAAATCATCCGTTAGCGCTAACCCCTCCATGTCTAAAACCCTTACAGATGATGGCTCGACGATTGTGTAGCCGCGGTTCGCAAGCACCTCATCCAGGTTCGCAGGCTGGATATATGGTGTTATTTTAAACACAGGCTTTAATCCAGCATCTATATAGTACTGCTCAGCACGCTTAATTTGGTCTGTGAGATCAGGAAGAGAGCTCTCAGCTCCATACAACGGATTGACCGAATTAGCCCTTTTCGTATAACCAGCTGCTGTGCGCAGAACCCAGCCATTCAGCAGAACACTCTGCTCCGCTGGCCAAGTATTAAGTGTGATTTCTTCAATCGATTTATACAAGTTATCTCCTCCTTATTAGCCACGTTCCCGCTTGTTGCGCATCGCTGACAATATCTTTACAAGATCTTCTTCTTGGGATGTAAAATATACGTATTCGGGAGACTCCTTGCCATAAAGCGCTATTTTCCCCTCTGTATTGTAATGAACACCCCAGCCGAAACGCTTCGGAAGTAGAGATGCTCGTAAGCATGGATGGTTTCTGGAAAATAGTTCATTCCATATTTCTTTCCTCTTGGTCACACGATCTTCTAGCGGAATTTGTTTATGACGTATATGAACCTCATACAGAAGTTCTTCATGATTGTATTTGTAAGGTTCATTAATAAGCAGTTCATACTGAATTACATGCGCAGGCGGGAGTGTTCGGCATGACATCGGGGGTACGCCGATTTCCTCAGGACAGTCCTCTGCTACACGGATGAATGTATCTGTATAACTCATGTACATCACCTCTACTTTAATTGAAATATATTCCTTCTATGATAATTCATAGTCACTATAATTGCACAGAAAAAATCCGGAATTCCAACTTCATGGATTCCGGATTTCTACCTGCTATTTCATCTGACTTTCTATTCCTCAGCCGCTGACGCAAGGAGTTCCTCAACTGGCCATGGAAGCGGATTATTAAACGCTGTCCAATCCTGCTTCAACTCATCTTTCGTCAACAAACATCGATCCAATCTGGCTTCGATTTGTGCCGGGTCCATACTTACACCGATAAACACGATTTCATTCATGCGATCGCCCCACTGATTGTCCCATTTAGCCTTCATTTCAGGTTCGCTTTCCAGTACCTCCAGCTGCTGATCTTCAGGCATTGTAGCTAGCCAGTAGCCAGCAGGTCCGAACTGTATCGAAGATCCAGCCTGACTAATTGTAGCCGCAAGATCGCCCTCCGCGGCAACCCATACAATCCCTTTCGCCCTAACAACTTCTTCCGGCCAATTACTAAAGAAAAAGCTTAACCTTTGCGGATGGAAGGGTGTTCTCCGGCGATACACAAAAGAAGCTATCCCGTATTCCTCCGTCTCAGGCGTATGTGACTCCTTATTCAGTTCCGTGATCCAACCGGAGGACAAGCTTGTTTTTTCAAAATCAAACAGTCCAGTGTTAAGAATCTCCTTCGGATCTACCACTCCGTTAACCGTACGGATCAGCTTGGCAGTTGGTTGGAGTTTACGGAGCACAGCTTCAAGTTTATTCAATTCTTGTTCCTGAAGCAGATCACACTTATTAAGCAATAACACATCACAAGTTTCGATCTGATCAATGAGCAAATCCACAATATCGCGATAATCGTCTTCACTAGCCGTTTGACTACGATCCATCAGACTATCGCCAGAGGAGAAGTCATGCCAGAATCGGCCCGCATCCACAACCGTCACCATCGTGTCCAATTGAGCGAGCGAGGTCAAATCAATATCCAGCTCCGGATTCGCATAGGTAAAGGTCTGTGCCACCGGCACAGGCTCGCTAATGCCAGAAGATTCTATCAGAATATAATCAAAACGACCTTCAGCAACCAGCTTTTGCACCTCGACAATCAAATCATCTCGAAGTGTACAACAGATACAACCATTAGACATTTCAACCAATTTTTCTTCCGTTCTAGAAAGCATATTTCCCGACTTCACCAAATTCGCATCCACATTCACTTCACTCATGTCATTTACAATAACGGCTACTTTGAGCCCTTCACGGTTGTGCAAGATATGATTCAGCAACGTTGTTTTTCCGGAGCCTAAGTAGCCACTTAGCACTGTAACAGGGATTTTTTTCATGCATACCACTCCTATCATTAATTAACAAGCAAGATTTAAAAAAACTCGGTTCTTACCGTGTTTCGCGATGTAATGTAACTCTTTTCAGACGTGGGCAGTATTTCTTCATTTCCATGCGACCCGGATGATTTCGTTTATTCTTGGTAGTGGTATAGTTGCGGTCTCCAGTCTCCGTACATGCCAAAGTAATGATTACTCTCATCGTTCCATCTCCTTTATCTTAATCGTAATATTTACGATTAACATATCGTACACGTTTTATTCACACTCTGTCAACTATGTCTTGTAAAAATTCCAACTCTCTTAATTTTGTGGTCTTTCTTGCGGACAAAGCACGTATAGATGGAATTATAAAAATATGATTCTTGTAATTTCATGAGAATCAGGCAGGAGTGGAGATCATGAAGATACCAGTAATTATTTTGAGCGGGTTTCTGGGGAGCGGGAAGACAACTCTGCTGTTGTCCCTGCTGAAAGAGAGCAAGGTTAGAGGGCTGAACCCTGGAGTAGTAATGAATGAGCTGGGTAAGAGGGATGTGGATGGGTATATTCTGCAGGAGCAAGCAGGAACGAGGGTGACTAAGCTGCTGGATGGATGCGTATGCTGTAGCCGTAAAGAGGATCTCGCGGATAGCTTAGGAGTACTACTAAGAGGGCGGCCTGATGCTATTTATATCGAGCTTACTGGCGTCGCAGATCCTGAAGAAATCGCCAAAACACTACAAGAAGCCTCTCTACAGGAGAAGGTCGAATTGCATTTTACGATTACCTTACTGGATGCAGAAAACGCCTTGGAGTATAACAGTAGACTCTCCTCTGACAAACAGCTGGTTCGAACCCTCCGCAAGCAGCTCTCCACTGCCGATCTCATCGTCGTTAATAAGAGCGATCTTGTAGAACCAGAAACCTTATGGAGAATTGAAAAAGCCGTCCGAAAACAAAATGCAGAGGCTGAAATCGTATATACCCATTACAGCGAGATCAACCTTTCTCCGATATTGTCAGGAATCATCCCACGTAAAATTATTGCTCCCGCGCCACAGCGAGCACCTCAAACCTTTAAAGGCGCCACACTTAAGCAAATGAATTCAGAACAGGGAGCTACTGCTGTAAAAGAACGACATGAGGAGCCACATGCTTCTTTTTCTCAAGTGACCGCCATCACGCTGACCATACCGCAAGCAGGGACTATAATGCCTTCCAAAGAACGGCTAGAGGCTTTCTTTCAAGAATGGGGTGACAGCCTTCTCCGTGCCAAGGGGCATATTCTTTTATCCGAACAGGAACCGGTTCAACTTGTCCAATATGCAGGAATGCGTACGAGCTGGGAGGCCTCACGTTATCCAGGAATGCCTTATGTGGTATTCATCGGGATGAATTTAGATGAGGAGCTGCTGGCAGATCGGTGGACCGCCTTATTCGAACCTTGACTACCCTATCCCCTTTAAAAATACTGCCGCTGCTACTACCGATCTCATTCCTGATTATCGCTATTTTTATATGGGTGCCGAATCAATTGGAACTACTAGATAACGCGTACATTGACACGTTCAAAACCAGCTTTATCGGAATTTTGTTAGAAGCCTTACCGTTTGTGTTAGCGGGAGCTTTATTATCCTCGCTGCTTCGAGTCTTTATCCCAGATGAAATGATCTCCCGCTGGATTCCACGGCAGGCGCTTCCGGCCATTTTATTCGCTTGCTTGCTCGGAATTATTTTTCCGGTATGCGAATGCGGAATGATCCCACTCGTCCGCCGCCTGATCCATAAGGGGATGCCTGTCTACGTGGCAATCGTGTTTATTTTATCCGGACCGATCCTCAATCCAGTCGTCTATGGAGCAACACTGACGGCATTTCGCAACCACTCAGAGCTAGCTTATGCCCGGATGGGTTTAGCTTTTGCTGTAGCCTGCATTATAGGCTTAATTATCTATGCAACGGTAAAAAAGTCTCCAATACGCCTAAGTGTTCAGCGCGAAACCGATGACACTCATCACAATAATTCACGTGGTGGAAAGTTGGCTGCCGTCTTCGTTCATACCTCGGATGAGTTTTTTGAGATGGGAAAATACTTAATTATCGGCTGTTTACTAACCTCTGCCATCCAGACGTTTATGGTTCAGGACAGTCTGGCAGCGATCGGTGATAAGCCGCTAGGATCTTATTTTTTCATGATGGGACTAGCCTTTGTACTTTCGCTCTGTTCCACCTCAGACGCCTTTGTTGCATCCACCTTTGTACATTCTTTTCCGGCAGGAGCACTGCTCGCATTTATGGTTTTCGGACCGATGCTGGATTTCAAAAATTCATTGATGCTGCTCTCGCTGTTCAAAACTAAATTTGCGCTTTATTTGTTCTTTCTTATCTTCTCGAGCGTATTTATCGGGGCCGTGTTCATGTCCTTATGGCTGTGAAAATGGTAAGTAGATGCTTATCGTATTGTTAGGAGGAAGAGTATGAATGACTCTCGAAGCATCCGGTTTCACTATTTGTTAAGGGCGGTCATTCTGCTCGCCTTTGCTCTCTATATTGGGCAGCTAGTGCAGCAGGACGCTTTGCATTATTATGTAGCGCCCAAGCTGGCACGCTGGGTTCAATTATGTCCGATTCCTCTGACATTTATGGCACTCAGCTTGACCATTCAAGCTTTATTCGGTAAAGGCAGTGTTCTATGTGACTGCGAGCATCGACTCCCACATTCCATATTTAAAAGTGCAGCGCTTTATGGATTATTCCTGTTTCCACTGCTGCTTGGATTTGCACTTCCTGATCGTGCCTTGGGAAGTATGGCAGCTACTAATAAGGGGATATCGTTAACCTCATTACCCTCAGAGACTAAGAATGCAGCTAGATTCGAGTCTATTGATCCCTATCATGAGGAGCTTACCGAGCTAGCCAAGATTCTTTATGAACAGCCTACTATCCCTGTTTATTCAGCTATTTTCTCCGAGACACTAGGTGCTATTGACTTATATAAACAGCAATTTGAAGGCAAGGAAATTTCCGTTTCTGGTTTTCTGCATCGCGATGACAGCGAAATGCCAGAGAATACCTTTGCCATAAGTAGATTTCTGGTCCAGTGCTGTACCGCCGATGCTACTCCGTTTGGGATGTTGGTTGATTCCGGCAAACTAAAAAGCTTGCCCAACGATACCTGGATAGAGGTTCGGGGCAAGCTTCAAGTTGTGCAACACAAGGGCCAAGAACTGATGCAAATTCGCGCAGAAACAATCACACCCATCACGCAACCAACAACACCTTACATTTACACAAGTGCTGACTCTATAGCCGCCTGGAAAGCGTTACAGAGTAAAGCTAACCATACTAAATAATTGCATCCAGCTCATCCTCATCATTCACGGATCGGTTAGGGTTAAATACTTCAACCATAATACGGGCCGGAATACAAATAATTTGCTGCTTCGGTCTTGAAATAAAACCCATTTCCAAAGCGATTCTCAAGGGTGCATCAGAATAGGTCATTTGAATTCCGTAATCAAATACCTTTAAGGTATTGTGACCGAACTTCGTTTGAATATCTATAATTTGTTCTTCTTTAGTCAAAGAAACGGTCTTGTAGGCTTTGCCATCGACCGTAATTATAGCTTTCAAATCTCCTTGCTGATACTCCTCATTGTGGGTGTCCCACCACTTGATTCCGTAAATCAAACCGGCTGCTAACAGAGCTATAAAAATGATTACAAAATCGCCGCGCTTCATTCTTAACAAGGTATGAATCCTTTCATTGACAGTAATATACGTAATAATTACGATTACAAATATATTAATCACACACCATTTTGTCAATGATTCTTCTCATCCTTAACGAATCCTAGTAGACCAATCTTTTAATACTCTGTCTAGCTCTTTTATTGATAAAGGCTTGGAGATGAAGTCCTGCATCCCTGCACTCAGACACATATTTTTATCTTCATCTCTAGCAAAGGCTGTGGCTGCAATAATAATAGGAGACAGCCCGAGCTTCTCACGTATGATTCCTGTTGCTTCAATCCCATCCATAATAGGCATCTGGATATCCATAAATACCAGATCATAATCCTTGGACAGCACAGCTCGAACCGCTTCCTCGCCATTGGATGCGATGTCAGGGACGTATCCACGCTTCTTCAGATAAGCCCGCATCAGCTGCTGATTCACTGGATGATCTTCAGCGATGAGAATGGACATCGGTCCATATTCCCCCTTCACAGACTCTTTGGAGTTAGGTTTATCTCTTTTGTCAGTATCCGCTGAAGGGTGGAGTGTAACCTTCTCATTCCATTCCTCTTTTGGCAAAGAGACATCCACTGTGAAAAAGAACTCTGAGCCATGTTCCTCACAACTCCTCACACCAATCGTGCCTCCTAGCAGCTCTGCTAGCTTTTTGCTAATGGCCAGTCCAAGTCCTGTTCCGCCATATTTACGATTGATAGAAGGATGCAATTGCGAGAATGATTGAAACAATAATCCTTGACTGGCAACTGGGATGCCCAAGCCCGTATCTTTAACCATAAACTTAACGATAATATTTCCTGAAATTTGTGAAGCTTCCAGCTTAGCAGAAATACTGATTTCACCTGTCTCCGTAAATTTCACTGCATTCCCGACCAAGTTCACGAGAATTTGGCGCAATCTGGCCTCGTCCGTCATAATGATGGGTGGAAGCTCAGATGCAATATCGCTAGTTAAGAGCAATCCCTTCTCTTTAACCTTCGGATAGAATAGCTCACTAACATTCTGTATTACTTCACGCAAATCCACCATTTGCAGTTCAAGTGTCATCATGCCTGCTTCAATTTTGCTGAAATCTAGTACTTCGTTCAAAATATGAAGCAATGCCTCTCCGCTACTGTTAATGATTTGTGTGTAATAGCTCTGCTCTTCATTCAGTTCAGTACCCGAGAGCAAATCTGCCATTCCAATAATGCCATTCATCGGAGTGCGCAGTTCATGGCTCATGATGGCTAGAAACTCCGATTTAGCCCGATCTGCTTCCTCCGCAGACTCCTTCGCCCGCACAATCTCCTTCTCTTCAGTGATATCTCGGAATACCACTACAGCCCCTATCCGCTCTCCACCATCAAAAAGCGGAGTCATACGATATCTGACCAGAAAGCTGGAACCGTCCCGTCTCCAAAACACGCCCTCCTTCTCATCAAAAGAGCGATTATTGTAGTGCGAAGGAATCAGCGTCTTCTGAATTCCCAAAAATGGTTCGTTATCCAGCCAAGTCTGATGAATCGCATGGAATTTACTGTTCAACCACTCCATTGGATCGTATCCTAGCATAGTAATAGCCGCAGGATTAATGAACATTGTATTCCCTTCAAGATTCATCCCAAATATGCCTTCAGAAACCGAATTCAATATCAAAGCATGCTCATTACTTAACTTCTCAATTTCTTCAAAATGACGCGTCCGCTCCGAAATATCACGGGTTACACACACAACCTCCTGACCTCCAAAGGTCTCGGAGTAAATATATCGAAGTGTTGTCTCCGTCCAGATGTACGTTCCATCTTTGCACAGAAACCGGAAGGACACCGGTTCGAGCTTCTTCCCTTGCATACTACTGCTAAGATACGATACCACTTTGTCTTTATCCTCAGGATGTATGTAGTCTAACCACCTGGTCCCACACATCTCCTGCGATGTATAGCCAAACATAGTCTGGCAAATAGGTGATGCGTACAGATAGGTTAGGTGACTATCCGCTGCATTACGTGAGATGAAATCCAATGAATTTTCAGAAAGCAGACGATAGTTCTGCTCGCTATCACCAAGCTGTTCCTCCATTCGATAACGTTCAGTCACATCCTGGCCAATCCCACTGATCTGCAGCAGTCGCCCGTCTTCGTCTTTAATCACTTCCCAGTGCGCATCCAGAAACTTCAATTCTCCATCTGCACTATTAATTCGAACCGTCGCTTCACCATTAGACCCATCCGCTAAATTTTGACGAACTAGCGTTTCAAGTCCTTTGAAATCTTCTGGATCGATACAGGAAAGAACATGTTTGTAATTAATATATGAATGATTGCTGTCTTCTGCCGAAAAGCCAAAAATATTACGCATCTCTCTAGAAACCGTCAACCGCCTTTTTGCCATGTCCCATTCCCAAGATCCCATTTTCGCAAGATATTGAGCTTTCGCCAGCATATCCTCATATTTCTTACGCTGAGTAATATCGCGGCCAATGGTTAGTATTTGCTTGACATCCCCTTGCTCATCACGCACCACCTGGGAAGAACTCTCAATCCATAAATAATGTCCATCCATATGACGGACTCTGCGTGTGATTACATCCGTGTACGAATCGAGCTTTCCTTGTTCAATCATCTCTTTAGCATCATCTACGTGATAATATTCGGGTCTTTTGGTACCAATCATTTCATGTGCAGGATATCCTAATAGCATTTGTACTGAAGGAGATACATACTGTAACGTTCCGTCAGGGGCGCCAAAAGAAATCATATCCGGCGTATTTTGAGTTAACAAATTATATAAATGTTGATCTTCCTCAATCTTAGCTTCAGCAAGTCTTCGATCAGTGATATCCGTTAGTTCCGAGATCATGACAAGAGGTTCACTGGAGTCCTCCTGAAGAATCAGAAATATATGTTGTGCTACCCAGATCATTTCACCGTCCTTGCGAATGAACCGTCTTTCTAATTCAATTGCGGTCCCAGGCTCTGCTAACAGCTTATTCAGGATAACGTAATGATCATCAGCAGTCTTATCGTCAGCATAAATAAGATCTAGATAATTCATTTTCAAAAGTTCTTCTTCAGAATAACCAAGCATAAGGCAAAGCGCCGGATTGGATTGGATCAACGTCCCTTCCTCCGGAGAGACTACAGCAACCCCGATAGAAGACCGTAAGTATAGCTGCTTAAAAAGAAAATCAGACACATGGTAGCCTCCTCTTTTGAATTGGGGACAAACATTTCAACAGTCTCATAATCTATTCCAGTATACCTTTTTTTCGGTAAATAAGCTTGATAATTGAGTCCTAGATGATAGGCTGATGGAACTCATAGAGAGTTCCCTATATCGTCTTAGACAAAAAAATAAACAGCAAGTCCTAAGCCATCAGGAAGCTTGCTGTTAGTACATTTATCAACTTTAAAGGACTATTCTCTTATTAAATTTTCTTGCTGAAGCTTCTTAATTTTCTTCCGGATAGGTGCACCAACTCTTAAAAAAACAAGCCCTAAAAGGATTAAAAAGCCGCCTAGAATAACGTTTACCAAACTAATGCTGCTGGATGAATTGAAATAATTCGTTAACCCAATGAGAATGTTGGCTAGCCCTACAATGAACTCTAACCACATTACAGAATTCCATAGTGTGTTGATTCGCTTAAAGTGTTTTATTTTGGATTCCAAATCCGTGTAAATATCAAAAGCACCTTCAGATGACTTCTTTCTAAGAAAGATCCAGCGAACATAGCTACTAACACATTCTATTCCGTTTTCCTCTAAAAACTTGATGTACGCGATACTTTCCGGATGTGTAGGCACATTATCTAAAAGCTCAATTCTATACGTATACTCATTATTTCGAGTTTCAGTAAATACATATTTGAACCATGAGTAGTCTGTAAGAGCCATCCCTTTGGCTGACATTTCATTAAGCCACTCTTCTTCCTTCTCAAAATCCCAAAACACTTTGCGAACCACCTGTTTCATTTGGTCTCACCTCCAGCTATTCTCTTTCCATTGGCAATTAGCTCTTCCAAGCGGGTAAGCTCCCCCTGAATCACCGTCTTCCCCAAATCAGTAATTTCGTACTCCTTTCTTCGGGAGCCTTCCTCTCCTTCAACAGCTCTTATCCAGTTTTTCTCAAGCAAGGTGTTGATCGCTCCGTATAAAGTGCCCGCTCCAAGATCCACTCGACCGTGACTTAAATCCTTCACATTCTGCATAATCGCGTATCCGTGCATTGCGGTGTATAGAGACAATAAAATGTAAAACACTGCTTCTGTTAAGGCTCCTCTTTCTGAGCTTTCAGGCATGCGCTCAACTCCATTCTATTACTGTTAGCGATATATCGGCTTCCGTAACACAATTATTACGGAAGCCGATATAATTGTCAATACAAAATACCCAATTTATGTATCCCGTCCCGATCATGACAGCGAAAAAAACGCCTATATCACATAGCTATAGACGATTCAAACTATACATAAATTGGTATACTAGTAGTGAAACTAAGGTTGAAAAAAATGACAATATTGAAAAGTTTCATTGTGTAATTTCATATAAACTATAGATTAGAATTAGTTGAAAAGTTACATATCAAGTTACATCATATCTTGTCCCCTTGATTTAGCTTTTAAATACAAACAGAAAGGTTCGTTATAACATGAAAAAATCAGAACATCAATTACGTGTTACACCAAAAGTTTGGATTGGCCTACTCATCACAGTTGGGTATCTATGTATTATCCTTCCGATCCAAAAATTATCTGGAATTCCTTATCAAGACTTCGGTGCATCAGCGGATAACTTGTACCGTTCAGCCGTTATGTCCATGGCTGCGGGTGCTGTTGCGCTTATTATTGTAACCTCGTTGCTCGGTTGGTGGCGGCCTGCATTATACGACAGTTCACAGCAACGTTGGACTTATAAATGGCCGATCATCGCTCCGTTTTTTATGCTACTTGGCGCAATTGCCAATCTTTTTTCAACGAAGTTTAGTAATTTTGACGCCAAATTCATTCTCATCCTAATTGTATTCGGACTGCTGGTAGGTTTCTGTGAAGAGCTTACTATTCGTGGCTTATTATTAACATCGCTACGTTCTCGGCTATCCGAAGGATGGGTATGTATCTTAACCAGTATAATATTTGGTCTCATTCACGGTTCCAATATTTTCCTCGGTCAAGATGTAGGCTCCACCAGTGTTCAAATGTTGTCTGCTGCTGTGACGGGACTTACGTTATATATTCTCC
The DNA here is from genome assembly GCF_037963865.1 of Paenibacillus sp. FSL R10-2734. NCBI lineage: Bacteria > Bacillati > Bacillota > Bacilli > Caryophanales > Paenibacillaceae > Paenibacillus > Paenibacillus sp. FSL R10-2734. The sequence goes on from NZ_CP150170.1 coordinate 5,393,540, forward strand.
GGCGAACAACCGGCAGTCTCATCTGGGCAATGCTGTTGCATGGACTTTGGGATGTGGCCGTATTTATGGCTGTCTATAATAACGCAGACAGCGGTGCCATAGGTGGTCTATGTGAATTGGCCTCAGGTTTCCTAAGTGTTCTTTTCTTGATTATCGTGTTTATTAAGCTGAAGAAAGCGACGGCTCAGCGGCGATAACAGTCCCAGCAAAAAAAGGATGGAACAACACGCAAGTGTGTTGTTCCATCCCTTTTTTGTATATCTAATGCCTAAATAAGACATATCAAATATACAAAAAGCTCTTGAATCTCCTTTGAAGGAAATTCAAGAGCTTCTTCATTAGCTTGATGCGGTCGAGAGGACTCGAACCTCCACGATATTGCTACCACACGGACCTGAACCGTGCGCGTCTGCCAATTCCGCCACGACCGCACATTATGTACACCAGTGAATTAATCACTGTACATAAGACTATACTCTTTTTTTAGATAAATAGCAATATATTTTTAAAACGATGTAAATCAACATAGGCATAACCAATCACTGTTATTCAGTTTATATATTTCACTTATAAGAGTCCGGTATGGTACAACATGATTAAAGAATATAGTTACATCAGAAGTGTGAGTGTAATTCCAAACTAGAAAGGACGAATGCGTATAAACCAGCAATGGAATACCGGAACCTATGATACTGACATGGCCTTTGTGTCTCAGTTTGGAGAATCTTTGATCGAGCTTCTACGCCCCCAGGCTGGCGAACAGATTATAGATTGGGGCTGCGGGACTGGCGACTTGGCGGCAGCCATTGCTGCTAGCGGTGCCACTGTAACAGGGATTGATGCCTCAGCCGAAATGATCCAGACTGCTCGTGACAAGCATCCCAAGTTAAGCTTCGTCTTAGCAGATGGGCAACACTACGTTGCGAAACAGCCGGTCGATGCCGTATTCAGCAACGCTGCTCTTCATTGGTTGACCGATGCAAACGGAGCTGCCGCTTCTATAGCAGCTAGCCTGCGGACGGGCGGACGATTTGTAGCTGAGTTCGGAGGACTGGGCAATATCGCTTCTATTGTGACTGAACTTCCAAATGCTTTTGCCGCTATAGGGCGTAGTGATAAGCTACACCTGCCTTGGTACTTCCCAAGCATCGGGCAGTATACATCACTACTGGAACAGCATGGACTGACTGTAGACCTCGCGCTTTGTTTCGACCGTCCAACACCACTAGAGGCTGGAGTGCAAGGGTTCCAGCGGTGGTTGGATACTTTCGCCAATGGAATCTTAAATGTTCTCACTCCATCTGAACGAGAGGAAGTCCTCTCTTTTATGGAACAGAAATTGAAACCGACGTTATTTCAGGATGGTCGTTGGGTAATGGATTATCGCAGAATCCGGGTGGTCGCTTATAAACGGAGCTGACACTGAGGGATGTTGATCCCATGTACAAAAAAGAGTGCACTGGCGCAGCTTCGCGCCAATACACTCTTTTTAAAGTTTCAATAGATGATCATCTTCTATCTCCCACATATCGATCACTACCAGCGCCAAGTCCGACAACCAGCAGCAATACGCTTGCGCCAAGGAGTAAAATCAGCGGCATCGTCCAGCTGTTCGTTGCATCATGCAGCCATCCGAACAAGGCAGGACCCATCGCTGCAAGCACATAGCCTACAGATTGAGCCATTCCTGACAGTTCTGCTGCTTCTTGAGTGCTTCTGGTCCGTAGACTGAAGAACATCATCACAAGACCGAAGGCAAATCCTCCAGCAATACCAAAGCATATTGCCCAGACAGCCATTAAAGCACTACTGCCTAGCCAAATCCCACCTATGCCGATGAAATACAGAGCAGCGGTGATTATTACTAGAATACGTTGGTTCTTCATCCGACCTGCCCACAACGGCACGAAGAAAGTAAACGGCAGCTGGGCCATTTGCATCAGCGATAGTAACCAGCCTGCATGGCTTGATGACATTCCCCTCTCACCAAGGAGAACAGAGAACCAAGCAATAAAAACATAATAGAGCAGCGACTGTAAGCCCATAAAAATCGTTACTTTCCAAGCAAGCGAAGAGCGCCACATATTTCCGCTAGAAACGGAGCCTTTAGCTCCAGTCCCTTGATCGAGCTTGCGCATTTGCGGAATCCAGAACAGGGTTGCTAACGCAGCGATCATAAACCAAATTGCCAAAGTCCCCCTCCAACCGAATCCAGCGTTACTTGCTAACGGTACACTAATGCCTGAAGCGACTGCTGCGCATAAATTCATAGAGACGGTATAGACACCTGTCATTAATCCAATTTTATGAGGAAACTTCCCTTTTATTAGTCCAGGTAGCAGTACATTACACACTGCAATAGAAAGTCCTAGTATCGCCGTACCTGTGAACAACAGTCCTACACCAGATCCCGACCGGATTAGAATTCCCATAGCCAGCATAACCATAGCAATTAACAACACATTAGCCAAGCCGAAACGGCGGGCTAGCTTTGGAGCAAACGGGGACAAGATGGCAAAAGCCAACAATGGTAGAGTGGTAATAGCTCCTGCTAAAGTGTTCGATAAGCCTAGATCATCCTGAATCATTTGTATCAGTGGACCGACGGATGTAAATGGCGCTCTAAGTGCCGCTGCGATAAAAACAATTCCCAACACTAGCAGCCAGCGATCATACTTGGAATCCGTTAAGTCTCTATTTTGAATACTTCCTTCTCGTTGCGATGCTTTCATCATGTATCCTCCTAAATTGCAACAAACATAAACGCCTTCGACGTCCCTATAAGGACGGGTAAGCGTTTAAGCCAGAAATATAAAAATATTTATTACATGGCATTAAGAACCATCATCCACTATTATTATAAAAGTTACAAGCCTTAAGTAGTTTTATAACCATTTTATTGACAAAATCGAACGGCATCTTTAGTATCCATATAATCAGGACAGTTGAGAATCAATTTCAATCGAACTACTCATCCATCATCTATAGAAAAGAGTGAACAGAATGCTTCGAAGGTTTTTTGCCTACTATCGTCCATATAAAAAACTATTTATATTGGACTTCTCCTGCGCTGTTTTTGCAGGTCTGCTAGAACTAGCTTTTCCAGTAGCTGTCAATAAATTTATTGATGATTTGCTCCCCGGTCAAGATTGGCCGCTAATTCTTATTGCTTGTATCGCGCTGCTAGCTATTTACGCCTTGAATACGGTGATGCAGTATGTCGTAACTTACTGGGGTCACATGCTTGGTATTAACATTGAGACTGATATGCGTAAAAAAATGTTCAATCACATCCAGAAGCTATCCTTCCGATTCTTTGATAATAATAAAACAGGTCACCTGATCGGACGCATCACCAACGACTTAAATGATATCGGCGAGGTGGCGCATCACGGTCCTGAGGATGTATTTATTGCCATCATGACACTTGTCGGTGCCTTTATCCTAATGGCTGATATTAATCTGAAGCTGGCAATTATTACTTTTATAATCGTACCAATCATGGCTTGGGTGATCATCTACTTCGGACGCAACATGACTTCCACCTATCGTCAGCTTTTTGGAAATGTAGGTAGTTTCAATGCTCGTATCGAAGACAATGTCGGCGGAATCCGGGTTGTGCAATCTTTTGCCAATGAGCAGCATGAACAAGAGCTATTCGCAGTAGATAATCAAATGTTCCGTAAAACTAAGCTGCTTGCTTATAAAACCATGGCCAAAAGCTTATCCGTCAGCTATATGATGACCCGCCTCATTACGATCCTCGTGATGATCAGCGGTGCCTGGTTCTTCATTAATGGAGAACTCCAAATTGGTGAATTTGTGGCATTTATTCTGTTGTCCAATATCTTCTTCCGTCCGATCGAGAAGATTAACGCCGTTATCGAGAGTTATCCAAAAGGAATTGCCGGCTTTAAACGTTATCTTGAGATTATCGACACAGAGCCGGATATCAGCGATAAGCCGGATGCTGTAGAGGTAAGTACTTTACACGGTGATATTACCTTCCAAAATGTCTTTTTCGGATACGACGAGGACCGTCCTGTTCTGAAAAATATTAGCTTAAAGGTAAAAGCTGGCGAAACGATCGCCTTTGTCGGACCTTCCGGTGCAGGCAAAACCACCATCTGCAGCTTGCTTCCGCGTTTTTATGATGTCACAGGCGGAGCTATCACTATTGATGGCATCGATATCCGTGAAATGAAGCTGGAGTCGTTACGTAAACAGATCGGTATCGTGCAGCAGGATGTGTTCCTGTTCTCTGGTACGATTCGCGAGAATATCGCCTACGGAAAGCTGGATGCAAAGCTGCCTGAAATCTGGGAAGCCGCTCGACGTGCGCATCTGGAAGATCTCATTCAGAACCTGCCAGACGGCATGGATACTGTGATCGGCGAGCGCGGTGTGAAGCTGTCCGGTGGACAGAAGCAACGCTTAGCAATCGCTCGCATGTTCCTGAAGAATCCGCCAATCCTGATTCTGGATGAAGCTACTTCCGCGCTAGATACAGAGACAGAAGCAGCGATTCAGCAATCGCTAGCTGACCTGTCCGTAGGTAGAACCACACTCGTCATCGCCCATCGATTGACGACCATCAAGAATGCCGACCGGATCATGGTCGTGAATGAAGAAGGCATCGCCGAGCAGGGCCGCCATGAAGAATTAGTCCAAGCCGGTGGCATATACAGCCGTCTGCATCAGGCGCAATATAACGCCTAACTTGCTACTGGAATCAAAAAAGAAGCAAGACTAGTCACCATGTTATTGGCGACTAGTCTTGCTTTTTAGTGCATCTCGTCTGTTTACAGGGCGAGATGCTTAATAGGGAGCTTGGGAGCTTGGGAGCTTGGGAGCTTGGTGTTTGGTGTTTGGTGTTTGGTGTTTGGTGTTTGGGTGTTTGGGTGTTTGGATGTTTGGGTGTTTGGGTGTTTTTGGGGATAGAATTAGGGGATTTCTCCCTATATCTATCGATATTACACTCCCAATATCAACAAACAGGGAATTCCTCCCCTTAATTTCACCCAATTCGCTCATAATAGTGGATTTCAGGTGATTTATAGGGAGGAATTCCCTATAAAGTTAAAAATCCAGCGAAAATCAGCAATTTATAGGGAGGATTTCCCTATAAAGAAAACACAAACACGACTCTATGCATCATAGCAGCTCTCCGCTCCAATAAAGTAACCATATTCAATTCGACTTGTGTATCCGGCTCTTCTTCTCCCGAATTCCCCCGACCTATCCGCACAATGTACGGGATTTATACCGTTCATTTCCGCATTCCTAGCTAGATCAGCCCAGTGTACGGGATTTATACCGTTCATTTCCACATTCCTAGCTGGATCAGCGCAATGTACGGGATTTGTACCGTTCTTTTCGGCATTCCCAGCTAGATCAGCGCAATGTACGGGATTTGTACCGTTCTTTTCGGCATTCCCAGCTAGATCAGCTCATTGTACGGGATTTCTACCGTTCATTTCGGCATTCCTAGCTAGATCAGCTCATTGTACGGGATTTATACCGTTCATTTCGGCATTTCCAGCTAGATCAGCTCATTGTACGGGATTTATACCGTTCATTTCGGCATTCCTAGCTAGATCAGCTCATTGTACGGGATTTATACCGTTCTTTTCGGCATTCCCAGCTAGATCAGCACAACGAACGGCATCCACGACTTATTTCTTAGCAATATGAACCTTAAGTTTCTTACCCTTCACCGTTGTCTCTCTCATCGCTTGCAGCACCATTGCACCTTTACCGTTCAAAATATCCACGTAGGTCACATTGTCCTGAATTGAGATAATGCCGATGTCTTCCGCAGACATCCCTTCAAGCTTTGCGATTGTGCCGACAAAGTCCACGGCTCTTAGCTTCTTTTTCTTACCGCCATTGAAGTACAGCTTCATAATCTCTTTGTTCAAGCTTTCGCTTTTGTCCTTCTTGCGGACAGGCTGCTTGTTAATCTTTTGCTCGAAAGCTTCCTTCGCGTATGCAACTGCATCGTCCGAGGGAGCTTTCATATGCGGAATGCTAAAGCCAATATAGCCTTCGATTTCATTGACCCATTTTTGCTCATTCGGAGTAACAAAGGTGATCGCTTTGCCTGTATTGCCAGCACGAGCGGTTCTACCTGTACGGTGCACATAGCTTTCTTTTTCCAGCGGAATATCGTAATTAATCACGTGGGTGATGTTCTCGATATCAATTCCTCTTGCCGCTACATCGGTAGCGATTAAGTAACGGAACTGCCCTCTTTTAAAAGCATTCATGACCTCAAAGCGCTCGTCCTGCTCCATACCCCCATGAATCTTATCACAAGGATACTCCAGATCAGCCAGCCCTCTAAACACAGCATTCACCTGCTCTTGCGTACGGCAAAAAATAATGCAGCTATCTGGATTCTCCACCGTGATGATATCACTCAGCAGCGAGAATTTGGCAGCTTGTCTCACTTCGATCAACGCATGCTCAATCGTTGCCGTTGTAATTCCACTTGCCTGAATCTCAATATCCGTTGGATCATTCATATATTTTCGGCACAAATTCTTAATGACTTCCGGTAATGTAGCTGAGAACAACATGGTCACTCGTTCTTTTGGCAGCTGCTTGATGATCTTCTCAATCTGCTCAATGAACCCCATGCTCAGCATCTCGTCTGCTTCATCGATGATCAAATACTTGATCCGGTTTAGCGGAAGTGTACCTCTTTCAATATGATCAAATACGCGTCCAGGCGTACCTACGACAACATGTGTTTTTTGGGTGAGTTCAATTTTTTGCGGAGCAAAGGGCTGCTTGCCGAAAAGAGCCACTGCTTTAACCCGTTTAAATCGTCCAATGTTGGTAATATCCTCTTTTACTTGCAAGGCAAGCTCCCGAGTAGGTGTTAGGATCAAAGCCTGCGGCTTATTCTCTACCCAATCCACCAGATCACAGACCGGGATTCCGTAAGCTGCCGTCTTTCCGCTACCCGTTTGCGATTTCACAATCAGATCCTTTTGCTGCAAAGCCACAGGAATTACCTTACTCTGAACTTCCGTAGGCGTCTCATATTTCAGGACATCTAGCGCTTTAATAATGTCTTCGTTTAACTCATAATCTCTAAATTGCAATTCACTCATATTTCAACCTCTTCTATGCCGATTGTTCTGGTTAAAGCGGAACTCCGCGATCCTTCCATCTTGTGCATACTTATCAGTATAACAGCTATTGGCTCCCTTGATTCCATTCCTTATAGAACTGGTCCAAAAAATTCAGCATGAAATCATGTCGTTCTTCTGCTAACTTGCGCCCATAGGCTGTATTCATCAGGAATTTCAATTTTAGTAATTTCTCATAAAAATGATTAATAGCCGTCCCCTTGCTGTAATCCCTGTACTCCTTCTGAAGCGATTCATCTCGTGGAGGCACCTCCGGATCATAAGCTGGACGACCTTTCGCCCCTGAAAAAATAAAGGTTCTGGCAATGCCAATCGCACCAAGTGCATCAAGTCGATCCGCATCTTGAACCACTTGACCTTCAAGAGTCTGCATCGGTTCTCCCCCGCCACCACTAAAGGACATCGTCTCAATAATCATCATGATATGATTAATCTGTTCCTCATCTTTAAGGTTTGAAGCAATCCAAGTCCGCACCTTAAGCAAACCTTCTTCTTTTGATGGATTAAGCTTCTCATCAGCGACATCATGGAGTAAAGCAGCCATCGTGCAGACAAAAACATTAGCGCTTTCGATCTTGGCAATTTCAGCGGCGGTATTCCGCACTCGATCAGAATGCCACCAGTCATGACCTGTAGTATCTTGTCCAAGTTGTTCTTTAACAAAATCTTCAGTCCGAGCTATAATTAAAGCTTCATTCATCGTAGAAAAACTCCCTTTCCTTAAGGAATATCGAAGCCCTATTATAGCTGATAACTTGTCCCTTCGCCCACAAGAAATCGAACCTATTACAAATTCTTACTTGCACGACTCCATTTCATCCGCTATAATCGGCATTAATCAAAATTTCGAAGGGAATTGGTTCTGATGAATACAAATACAATCATGCTGAATCAACTTCATTATTATCACAAACAGCGTTAGCACTCCTGAATTTTTCAGGGAGGCTAACGCTACTCGCGTTGGCCTCCCTGCGGCATAGATCACGCGCAGGACCAAGAGGTCCTGCGCGTTTTTTTATTTTCCTAAACTATGCCAATTCAAAGGAGCTACTAATGATGCAAAACATTAAAGGAACTTATGATTACTTCGGTCAAGAGCAAGCGCTCAGAAAGAACATTCAAAATACGCTGCAGGACTTGTTTGAGCTCTATGATTTTGAATCGATGGATACGACACTATTAAACGAACTAGAGTTATTGACCTCAAAATATGCAGGTGGGGATGAAATCCTCAAGGAAATGTATCAGCTCACAGATCAAGGCAATCGCAAGCTGGGGTTACGTTATGATCTGACCATCCCTTTTGCCAAAGTGATCGCTTTAAATCCAGGGATAGAGTTCCCCTTTAAGCGGTATGAGATCGGAAAAGTGTTCCGAGATGGACCCGTGAAACGCGGGCGTCTGCGTGAATTTCTGCAATGTGATGTCGATGTGGTCGGCATTTCCGGCCCTGAGGCTGAAGCTGAGCTAATGCAACTGGCTACAGAAGCTTTCCGTAAGCTTGACATCCCTATCACCCTAAAATGGAACAATCGACGTTTTCTCGGTGAGATTCTGGAATCCATAGGCGTACCTGCCGAGGAGCAACTATCCGTTATGCTAACTCTGGATAAACTTGAGAAAATCAGCATCAGCGGAGTGGAGAACGAGTTGATCAGCAAGGGACTAGAATCTGCTACTATATCGGCTATTCTAGTGCTTATCGAAATGGACAATCCAAGCTTTGAACTGTTATGTGAAAAATATGATCTCACAGCACAACCCGGAGCGTCCGAGGTTCGAGTCCTGCAAAAGCTGATCCAAGACATTGGACTGCAGCAGACTTGCTGCTTCGATCCTTTCTTATCCCGAGGTCTTTCTTTCTACACCGGAACTGTCTACGAGATCTTCGATGCTTCCGGTTCCTTTACCTCAAGCTTGGGCGGGGGAGGCAGATATGATGATATCATTGGACAGCTAGTGGGCAGAGAGGATATTCAATATCCAACGGTTGGGTTGTCTTTTGGCATGGAGTCTATCATGGCGCTCCTAGCAGAACGGCCTATCCAAGAAAATAAAGCAGCTAATGTTATGGTCATTCCCATTGGTGAGACGCTACCACAAGCTTTGATTGCAGCAGCCGAGCTGCGTGCCTGTTCTATAAGAACCACGCTCGTATCTGGTAAAAGAAAATTAAAAAAGCAGCTCGCAACTGCTTCATCTAAAAACATCCGTTTCGTTATTCTGATCGGAGAAAGCGAATCGAGTGTCGATAAGGTACGTCTGAAGGACATGGAGGAGCAAACGGAGGTTACCGTTCCGCTGGATGAAGCTATTTATCTGATCACTGGATAACTGAAGTCCGAGGTCTAAGAGACAAAAAAAGACCCCGCCGACGGCCGGCGGGGCAAAGTATATATATAAGGGGGTTATGCATTTACTATAGTCCTACAAGCTTAATCTTTTATGAAAGAGAGATAAAGATATCCTTAATCTTCTTAGATTTTAAACCGATCTACCAGCCCCTGTAGCTCCTTGGCACTTTGGGTATTCTCGTCAGCCATCGTAACTTCCTCGAATGTTTTCTCCACGATATCAGCCGTCTTCACGGCAATATCCTGAATCCCAATAGCTCCCTCATTTACTGTAGCAGCCACTTCATTGACCGCAATAGTAATACTAGATACCGCCATGCTTAGATGCTCGGCTGCGGTTTCGAATTGATTCATCAGCATATTCACAGTAGAAGCATCTCTGTTGTATTGCTGACTTACCTCAGTTAACCGCTCATAATCTCCAAGAACGTTCTGGTCAATAAAAGCGAGTAATGCCTCTGAATTTTCCTTCATTAATTCAACAGAAGTGTATACATCCGAAACAACTCCTTGAATTCCAGCCGCTGTCTCTGACGATTTCTCAGCCAACTTGCGGATTTCACCAGCTACAACAGCAAATCCTCTACCCGCCTCACCTGCTCTGGCCGCTTCGATCGCTGCATTCAAAGCAAGCAGATTGGTCTGACTAGTAATCGATAAAATCGTATCCGCCAGTACATTAATCTCAGAGATCGCGCTCGACTGTTCAATTGCTTTTTCCATATCGATACGAACGGATTCATACACTCGCTTTGCATTATCCGTTGACTCTAACGCCTCGTCTTGCAACGCCAGGGCCCGCTCACTGATCTGTTTGGAAACGTCAACGCCTTCCTTCACATTACTGGAGATCTCGGATACATTGATGTCAATTTCAGTAATCGCTGCTGTCATCTCCTGAGTTGAAGCTGCTGTTTCCTCCATACCTGCCGATAGCTGCTGTGTAGTTGCCGAATTGTCGTGAGCATTTTCTCGCACATCTATAGAAAGCTTCTCAAGGGTTTCCGCATTATCTAGCACCTTCGTCGAGATCGTGATTAGACTACCAGCCATATCACGAAGAATAACCCGTGTGCGGAGCATTGCTTTGGCAATCGTCCCGGTTTCATCTTTGTTTTTCGTTAGATACTCATACTGGGAGTCATACGTCAAATTCAGCTCTGCCGTTCTATTGATCATCTCTGTCAGTTTAACAATCGGTGAAGAGATTTTTTGAGCAAAATAGAAAGCTATCAGCAATGCTATAATCAAAATTCCCGCACCTAGCAAAATATTAAAATTCCTCATCTCATTGACAGGCTTCACTATCTCATCTAGGTCTGCAGTTAATACAAGCAACCACTTAGTGTCAGGCATAACTGTGTAAGCCGATTTCTTTTCCACACCATCAACTGTATTATTTAGCAGGCCGTCGGCTACCTCCTCACCAGCCTTCACACGATCCATAACAGCTGAAATCTGAGTATTCTCAATCGGTTGTCCGATTTGCTTTTTATCTGGGTGATACAGTTTAATTCCGTTCTCATCCAATAAATATGCATATGAGCTCGTCGTATTCACCACTTTAGTGTCTGCCAAGTACTTAATTATACTATCCGCAGTGACAGCTGAAGCGACATATCCGATCATCTTCCCGTTACTCTTCACTGGATGTACAAAAGCCACGACATAAGCCCCAGTAGATTTCGATTTCAGCGTTTCACTTATTACTGGTTCTGCGGTCTCCAATACTTTCTTCGTATAACTTCTCTCACTAAAATCCGTACCTATTAGCTTAATGTCACTGTCAGCGACAGCAATGCCCTTCATATCACTGACAAAAACATGTTCAAGATTTCCATCATCCCCCACAATTCCCTGAAGGCTGCTATTCACCTTATTCTGAAGCTCATCCCCCTTGGCTACTCCGCCGTTTCCAGCTTGAAGTAGCAGTTCGACAATTTCCGACCTGCCGGCAATAAGCTCAATACTTCTCTTCTCTTTCGAAATCATAGACGCTATGGTCTGAGCTTTATTCGTATTGACCTGCTTCATAGAATTCTCAGTAAGGCTCACAATCGCCTGAGTTGACTTCAAATACGTAAATACCCCCATTACCGTTATACATAACAGGGTCACTCCTATCAACATAAGTGATAGCTTAAAGCGAATCTTCATATGCTTCTCATCCTTCCGACAACTTGCTCATTTATGAACAATGCAATTGTAAATACTACAATTACTATCGGATATCATGATAAATTAGTGAATATTGACTAGTAAAAAATACGGAAAATATCATTAAATGTCGAATTTTTGCATATTAACGTAGAGAAATCTAGTTTTGCTAGTTAGGACATCTTTTATAGAATAGCCAATAAGACCTGTTTGCCCTCTATAATGAAATAGGCGGTTCAGACTGAGAAACTGGATTCACTTGCGTGTTTGCACCGCCCTCTAACGGTCGTTTACCTCTAGAACGTATAAAAAGACCAGACATTGCAGCGAGAATTTGCTGGAATAACATTCCTGAAATCACAGGAAGAGCAACAGCCGGAGGAAAATATTTCACCGCGAGCACAGCTCCCGCGCTTAAATTACGCATGCCGGAATTAAATTGCACGGCCACAGAATCTTCATAGCTGTAGCGGAAACGGCGTGATACCAATGCTCCGATTACGTATCCTAATACAACCGTAATGAAGGTTACGCCAATAATAATGGCTAATTTACTATCCGGGTGTTTGAGATAACGAGCAATGCTAGCGCCATTAATGGATACGACCATGAACAATCCCACCTTAACAAACGGGGAAAGCGGCGGTCCACATACTGTATTTACCTTACCTTTTGTCCATTGATTCAGAAGCATCCCGACCACCGAAGGAATTACAACCATCCATAGCAGCCCCTTCATCATTTCACCCAGCTGAATTTCCACACTCGCTCCCATGAGCAAATACAAGGTACCCGGAACAACAATCGGTGACAGGAGTGTATCAATCAGAATAAGTGCCAAGGTCAGTGCAATATTCCCGCCGTAGATGGATACCCACACCACACTAACAACACCAGTAGGGATCGCAAATAGCAATACAAATCCAGTCACAGTATATGGATCTGCTGGAAATACAGCCCTAGCTACGAGCCAGCCGATAATCGGCATCACGATATGGAGAATGATCATCAAGACCACCAACTTCTGTGGTTTCAGAAGCACGCTTAGCAGATCCTTGAGATTGGACTTCAAGCTTCCGATCAGTGTCATGAAGGCGAATATCCAAGGTACGAGACCTGTAAATGGCAGCAAGCTGCTTTCATTAAGTACGCCAACCACGATAGCTGTAGGTGTTAATAATGGCATTATTTTTTCGAGAACTACATTGGATTTAACGAGTCCATTTCGTATATTCGCAAACATGTGTCGCACACCATATGTATGAATGTCATACATTCCTCACCCGCATATTTAAGTTATACAGCCTCTATAAGCTTACACAGAAATCATACAGGACTTTCCTTAAATCTTCTACAAAAAAAGGAACCAATTATTAAAATTGGCTCCTTGTACTAATATTTATAAAAATACTTAACGATTTATACACCTTGTGGAAATAATGCATCCAGCGCTGGGCATGGCAGCTTATCCAGAAACTGAGCCAATGGTGCTGGCATGTTACTGTACAAATCCTTCAGTGAGGCCCCCTGATAAATGTTACCAATAATAACCGGATGGCATAATTCTGAGATCAGAATATCCCCATTTCCATGTAGATGAAGCTGTTTCTTTCCCTCTATACAGTGAGGAAAATAAACGCCCGGCTGCTCCTCGAACCCAAGCGCATCCATAAAGCGGTCCATGCAGGTGAAATACAGGATCGTATCATCCTTTTTCCGTGCAATCAGTTCACTCACAGCATTCTTTAATTGTTCGCGGGCAGCTATAGACTTCCATCCCGTATGATCCATGATAATACTATTTTGAATCTCATGCGTTCTAACGCCCATAGCGTATACGTGATCGCTGATCTCCTTCATATTATCCTGAGTTTCGCTGAACAACAGCGTCTCCAGCACCGTATCTACACTTGTTGCCGCGAACATAGTAATGTTCTCTCTTATTTTCTCATAGATGCTTGGATGAATATTATAATAACGAGAGAAGGCGTCCGCAGTAGTAAAATTGAAGGAAATATGTATCGTCGTTAATCCTGCGGCAACCAATTGATCAATCCGTTCAGCATTCAAAAGACTGCCATTAGAATTGAGCTGTGTCTGAATCCCTCTCGATGAGCAGTAGTTTACAATTTCTACACAATCATCAAACTTTAAGGTGACCTCGCCACCAGACAGCCGTACTCTTTTCAGACCGGGAAGCTCGTCAAGAATTCGGATTACCTCTTTGGCTTTGATGCTTTGTCCATCATTTCTATTATATGCACAACAATAATCACAGCGGAAATTACAGTTTGAGGTAACTCCTATTTCTAAGCCTTCCAGCTCATAAGTTAGCGGTTTGTCTAATTCCAGTGCTTTATATCTCATACTCTAAAGTCCTCCTGAAAATAATGATTTTAGTTCAAAGGTTAACCTTAGAGATTATAAAGGTTTATGGCTTAGGTTAATGTGAGGTTTATAACAGTCGAAGTGTGTTTGAGAAACCCACATCAGCAGCTTTCAGTCGTGAGTTCGGGAATGTTTGGACTTCTTACTCATTTTTCATAATGTTTCCCTACATCAGAGGACTTGCCACCTGCTGGTATCCACACGCTCTGGTAAATTTTATTTTCATTTACTACTGAATAGATATAAATCCAGCCTTTTTCGTTTTTAAATCTTACTTCCAAGGAATAAGGATCATATTGTCTACCTACTTGTCGACTAACTTCCCACTCTTCATCAGGGTATTTGTTCTCTAAATAGTGATTGAGTTGTTCTGTTTTTCGGGCTACTTGATAATCAATCCAGTAGGGGCGAATAGCGAAGGATAATAGCAAAAGCACTGTTAATGAGGATGCCATTATTATACTAAGCTTTCTAACCTTCATGGGCAAAAGTACTGCTATAACAAAAATAACGAGGACAAAAACAATGGAAAGTATAATTTCTATTGCTGTAATTGGATGCAATATAACTCCCCCTCTGACCCAGGCTTTTTTCGAAGTCCATAACCCATCCCACTAGTCTACACCATTATTTTCCAGTATAATGCTTTATTGTAAGCTAAGATAACTCATGTAGAACTCTAGGAAGGAACCTAATGATGAAGAGAATCATCCTAAACGCACTCATTATCTTAATCGTCATATTTACTACAGGCTGTACATCTATCGCCGATACGGTTGATACACCGCTATATTCAGGAAAAAGTTTATCCCTAGGTGTTGTTGGCGAAATCCCGAAAATAAGAGAAGAACATGTACACTTCACAAATATTTCTTTTGATGAGTTAGAAGATTATTCAACACTCTCCTCTAAATATGATGCCGTAGTGATTATGAAGGAGCATCTACAAGAAGCTGACGACAACAAGTATATTAAAGTATATACCAATGCAGGTGTTCCTTTCTTCTTTATTGAAGCTACGAAATCATTTATGCCGTTTGTTCTTGAAGATGTATCCTTTGAGCACTCTTCTTTAACAAATTTTAATTATGATATGTATGTCACGGGCTATTTTCAAACTGGTGAAGCATATAAATCTTGGGGATACGGACTTTACAACGACAAAGTTAATGAACCCAATATTAAAGATGTTTACTCACGGATATTCACCACGATCGAATCCATCGAGAATGGTACGTATAAATAAGTAATTAGGGAAAATCTCCCTAAAAAAGTCGTGAAATTGCTCCAAATCGAGCTTTTTAGGGAAAACCTCCCTAATTAATGGGCGATTACCTCGATTAATAGCGTTTTCAACATATAATTAGGGAGGTTTTCCGCAATTGTTAATTTGGAGTTCGTAAGCAGCATATAATCAGGGAGGTTTTCCCTAATTGTCAGCCTAGCGAGCTCAAGGACCAGCTTAAGCTGCTTTGATAGATGACTCAATTCAACAATTCCTCTTTTTCGCGTTTACTAATTACCGAAACGGCTATACTGCCTGCAGCTTCCATTTCAACATAACAATGCTTATCTTTTTAAGAAAAAAAGCTGCCCGCAAGCGCTGGCAGCCTTTTTCTTTTGATACGTATCATAAATTCCTACAACTCCACCGATTTACCCATCTCATTCCAGACAGGCTGTCCAATCAAGCCCACGCGCCAGATGGCGATCCCTTTAAGGCCGTATCGTTTGGCAAGTCCAACCTTGGAATTTACAGAAGTTTCGTTCTCACTGTATACAGAGATACCGAGAATCAGCTTATCCTTACTCACTTGCTGAAGTGCAAGCCGGATGCCTTCATCAACTAAACTCAATGGCTCTGGAATTTTTTTCTCTTGCAAATAATCATAAGCCATAATGACCAAATCGTCTGCAAGGCTTCCTAAAGTCTTGTAATCATAACCTTTATAAGAGCTGTTTAATGGATGAAGAATAACGGTAAGCTTAAGACCTGCTGCATGTGCTTTTTGAGACAGATTCTTCACAAAAGCATTATAATCCGCTTGCACCTTTGCTTTATCTCCCGTTAGACCCAGTCCTTCGAGATCCAGTGTGATGCCTTGGAATCCCTTTTGTGTAGCCAGATCAACGATTCCTGTAATCGTCTGCTCTTGTAGCACTTTATCTTCTAGATTCTTCGTGAGCTCCGCTGCAGTATCACCAGAAAAGACCATCAGAGATGGAGCTGTTCCACCAGCTGCTGCATTTGAGATAATAGACTCTGGGGTTACATCCCCTGCAGCCTGAGGCCATCTAAAGTCAGTACCTGTCGTAGTAAATTTTCCACTTTTATCAATTCCGCTCCAACCAAAAGCTACCGCATCAAAGCTAGGAAGCATTGAAATTTCACTGTATGAGCTAAGTGCATAGAAGCCCAGCTTGTACATATCCGTCTTTGGTGAAGTAATCGATACCGTCTTCGTCGTTTGATTCCAAGCTACGCCCGCACCAAACTGCTGACCGAAGAAGCTAAGTGGAATCATCGTGTTATTACGGATCGTTTGCGGAGCAACGCCTAGCTTCACAACATCGCCGTTTACACCTGCATTTTTGCTACCGAGGGTCAAGGTAACTACTTTAGTCCCCGCTGTATCCTTCTTGGTCGCGGTAATTTTCTTAAGCGCTTGATTCCACTCTACGTTGATCCCCAGTGCTTCAGATATCGCCCGGAATGGAACCATCGTTGTTCCGTTCATCACAACAGGCTCTACTGGAAAAGGTAGTGGATAACCATCCAGTACAATACTAACTCCCCCTGCGGGCGCTGCTTGTGTAGTACTGTGGAATAAAGCTGTGGTGCCGCCTAGCGAAATCGCCAGACATAAGACTAATTTACCAATCCGCTTGTTCATGACTGTTAAGTCTCCCATCTTCGATGATATGAAGTGTAATCTCTTAAACTCTTTATATGTCTTCTACCATTTTACCAAAGATTATCCAATTGTAAAATTAATAGATTATCATCTACGAGCTTCGAAACTATTATTCATACCTAAAAGAGGTTGGCTAAACTACATAAACACGCTCAAAAAGGTTCCCACCGCCCGTTCAGCATCTACATCTATAGCAACTTGGATAGGGCGACCGACTTTCGGCTGAGCCCGTAAATCAGCTACGACCATTCCCGATGTAAACTCACCTTTGTGCTCCACACGGACATTCATCTCTTTATAAGTTACTAGATCAGGTTGCAATGCAACCATAAGCGCGAGTGGATCATGTAGCGGTGCGCTGTTAATCAAAAAATTCGCTTCACGGTAGAAATTAAAATAATGAGTGAGCGATTGTTCCATAAACGAAATGATCGCTTTATTTTCTTCACGTCCAAAACGATTTAATAAATCGATATGCTCTTGAGTGATCCGCGTCTTAAGTGTAACGTCTAGACCCACCATCATAATTGGAAGTCCGGATGTAAACACATGGTCAGCAGCTTCCGGGTCTCCAGCAATATTCGCTTCTGCAACCGGTGTTCTATTGCCAGGATTGAAGATCGTACCGCCCATTACCACTACTTTTTTCAACGAATCCTTAATACCTGGGTCCATATCAAGCGCCAGCGAGAGGTTAGTCAGATGTCCCAGTGTAACTAATACAATTTCACCAAGGTTCTCGTTGGCCATCCGTATGATAAATTCAGACGCGGTTTCGTCGATTGGACGCTGGGTAGATGCAGGAATTTCCACGTTACCGATGCCGTTCTCACCATGCACATGGGTTGCGAAGCCCGAGCTCTCACGAACTATTGCCTTGGAGGCTCCAATGGCTACAGGAATCTCATAACCAGGCTTAGCAAGCTCAATCAGACGCAGTGAATTGTCCGCCGCCTTTTCAACATCAATATTCCCAAAAACAGTTGTAATTCCTTCTACAATCACGTTTGGAGCGCGTAAGGCATATAGAATTGCTAGTGCGTCGTCAATACCTGTGTCAGCATCAATAATAATTCGTGTTTTGCTCATTTATGTTCTCTCCCATTATGCAATGTCGTAGTTCTTTTCATTTCCTGTTCTTTAAAAGCATTGATAAATTCCTCAGGATCACACGCTATTAAATAAGTATATACGCCCTTACTCGTGTATAGATAGAACATACCCTCTGAACCTCCCATTGAGCGATAGGACATATCTGAGATATCTTTTATTGGAAATTCACGATGACGAGTCACGACTCTATCTTTGTACAGATACATTAACCTATTACATGGAAAACTTCGTTGTTCTCCATCCTTAATTTCCCTCTGTATTTTATAATACGGAAGCTGAGCTACCCATTTCATTTGAAGTCCTCCTGCTTGACGTAATGGACTCCATTTTATTATTCTTTTTACCTTTTTGCAAAATAAAGAAGCTCGACGATCCCCTTAGAAGGAATCATCAAGCTTCAGGAATACCTTTTATTTCGCTGTATAAGCTACGGCTGCTCGGCAAAAGCGTTCTAAAGCTTCAACTAGAATAGATCTAGGACAAGCTAGGTTGATCCGCAGATGACCTTGTCCCTCAGTTCCAAAGACAGAGCCTTCATTAAAAGCGACTTTAGCCTCTTTGTACATCAGCTGTTTAAGTCCATCTATATCCAGATTCAACCCGCGGCAATCTACCCATAGCAGGTATGTGCCTTGTGGTTGCATCACTTGGACCTGTGGTAAATGCTCTGACAGATAGCTAATAGCATAGTCCACATTGCCTGACACATACTCTAAAAGCTCGTCCAACCATTCTTCTCCATCATTATAAGCAGCTTGTACTGCATCTTGGGCGAAGAAGCTAGCCATATGTAAGCTCAGGGTTTTCATTTTTTGATCAAATTTAAGTTTCAGTTCTGGATTCGAAGCCACGATAAAGGAAGATTGAATCCCCGGGAGATTGAAGGTTTTGGTCGCAGCAAGCGTGGTGAGCGTAATATTCGCAATTTCCTCAGATAAGGACGCAAAAGGGATATGCTCATAGCCTGGAAGCGCCAAATCACAATGGATCTCATCAGAGATTACGGTCACTCCGTAACGCAGACAGAGTTCACCAAGCTTAAGTAGCTCTTCTCTTTCCCATACTCTACCACCCGGATTATGCGGACTGCATAGCAAGAGCAGCTTTGCTCCACCTTTCATCAGCCCTTCCAATTGCTCATAATCCATCTCGAAGCGTCCATTACGGATCACAAGTGGATTCTTGGCGACCTTCCGATCATTCATTTTGATTACATCATAGAAGGGATAATAGACTGGCGACTGTAAAATAACCTCGTCCCCTGGCTTGGTAAACAGCTCAACGGAAAGACTTAAAGAAGTTACAATTCCGGGAGAATCCGAAATCCATTCCGATTTAATTTCCCAATCATGCCGTCTTCTGAACCACGAAGTGATAGCTTCTTTATAAGTGTCACTAGGCACACTGTAACCGTAAACCCCTTGTTCTGCGCGGCGCAGAATCGCTTCCTTCACTGCAGGAGGACTTTCAAAATCCATGTCTGCCACCCAAAGTGGCATAATATCTTTCTCACCAAACAACTTCTCGGACTGGTCCCACTTGTAAGAACGTGTATTACGGCGGTCAATTACGCGATCGAAATCATACTTCAATTAAAGTCACCTCATCCTTATAAACTTGTCCCTTATTGTATCATGAGGAGGAGGATATCGCACTCTGGATAAGAAAGAACGCACTTGTCGAAAGTGCGCCCTCCTTAACTCAGATACAACTATGTGTTATTGCAGCCACTCTTCCAAATGAGCTGCCACAAATTCATCATCCACCAGATGGAGATAGTCTCTGCGCACTCTGTTGATTTCCTCCATTTGCCCCGGTGACAATTGCTCCTCCGGATTTAGACACCATAAACCTTCAAGCAATCCTTGTTGGCGAAGCACCTCATGAATACCCGGAATACAGCCATGAAAATGATGCGCGGGATCAAATATCGCCGCATTGCTGTCCGTCACTTCAGCCCCAAGCGTCAGCCAATTGGATGGTAACGAGGGTTCATTTCGGATCTTTTTGATCTCATTAAGCAGCTGTACTGCTCTGCTCGTCCAGACCGCCCAGTGACCAAGTAGGCCACCGACTATTTTTTTCTCAACGGACTTACCGTTCACCTTAAACCGGAAGGTCGTGAGCAGATCGTTGACAATATTATCATCATTTCCGGTGTAAAGAGCAATTTCTTCGCTACGGCTGGATTCAAGCACGGCCCTGATTACATCCAGCGTCTGATATCGATTGAACGGCGCCATCTTTATGGCGATTACCCCTTCTATTTCAGCGAATGCCTTCCAAAAATCAAAGCTTAAAATCCGTCCTCCCACCGATGGCTGGAGGTAGAAACCAAATACAGGAATCACATTTGCTACTCTGCGTGTTCGTTCCAGCAGTTCTTCTTCACTTAAAGATTGTAAGCCTCCCATACTGAGCAGTCCTGATTCATAACCAAAGCTTGCAGCAAGGCGCGCTTCAAGAACAGCCTGCTCCGTCCCACCGCAGATACCCGCTACTTTCATGAATTGGCGATCTAGCTGGGCACGTTCCACCTCTTCCGCAGCTAAACGAAGAACTGGCTCTAGCAGTCCGATTTCAGGGTTCCTGATCTCAAATTGAGTGGAATGCACTGCAACCGCGATCCCACCCGCTCCGGAAGCAAGATAATAGCGGGTAAGTGCCCGCTGGCGTCGCTCATCTAGCTTACGTTCTTTAGTTAAGGCGAGGGGATGCGCGGGAATCGCCAACCCATCATGAAGCGCAGCATACAATTCAGTGGTTAATGCTTTTCTTGTCAGCGTCATCAATATTTGCCCTCCCGCTCCTGAAAATGCGTCGGTTTATTCCAGGTTTCTCCGCCTTGTCCTACCCAATCGCTAATCCAGTCGATCATTTCGGCCAGCGATACCCGCGGATAACCAAAGGTGGCAGCGGCTTTCGCCGCGTTACTCAACAGTGCGGTAGGCGCTTCTTCACCTGTAAAGATCGGCTCAATGCCTAACTTTCGGCCGAATTCATTCGCAGCCCAGCGCAGAGACAATGTCTCCGGTCCGGTAATGTTCATGACATTAGGCGGTGAACTGCAACGCAATAGCGCTCGCAATGCGATTTCATTCGCATCCCCTTGCCAAATCACATTGGCATGACCCATCGTAATATCTATTGGGAGGCCATCCCTAACCGATTTAGCCAGCTCCAGCAACACGCCATACCGCAGATCAATGGCGTAATTTAGCCGATAAATGAACATTGGCGTTCCATTTTTATGAGAGAAATGTTCAAAAACACGCTCCCGTCCCAAACAAGATTGCCCATACTCCCCGTTCGCGTTCGGAGAAGTTCTTTCCGTTGCTCCTCCTTGGCTGACCGGAGTGAATGGATAGACATTGCCTGTAGAGAACACAACAATCCGAGAATTACGGAACCGTTCCGCTACGCGTCCCGGCAGATAGGCATTCATCATCCAAGTGAAATGCTCATTCCCGGTCGTGCCGAATTTATTCCCGGCCATATAGAGAATATTTTGGGTTTCAGGGAGTGCCTGCAGTGCCTTATCGTCAGACAAATCAGCAGAGATAATCTCGACACTGGCCTCTTCAAGCTCTCGTCTCAGCTCGTTATTCGAGAACCGGGATACACCGATGACTTTCTTGTCTAGCCCTGCTTGGCGAATCGCATTCACCGCCAGCCTTGCAAGACTGGGTCCCATCTTGCCCCCCACGCCTAGCAGCATAATATCTCCATCGAGCTGGGCTAGTTCCTCAAGCAGTGCTGCTGACGGACTTGCCAAGCGGTCCTCCAACTCTTGAACGGTTCGCATCATTGAACTCTCCTCTCAGTTGACTCTGGTTTGTCGCTTTTACCACAAATGACCTCATAGCTTGGTGTAATTGGAAACATTGCTTGCTGTAATTGGAAGCCTAAATCGCGGTAATTAGAAGCAATGCTTACTGCGATTAGATACTAGCTTCTGCAATCAGAAACTAGCTCGCTGTAATCGAAAAATATATAGCTAAATTCACAAACTATCTAACTACATTCAATAACCATGCTCGCTTCAATCACAAACTATCTAGCTACATTCAGGAGCTAACCCCCTGGTTACAAAATGCGCACTAGAATTTCCCATTTCATCGCTAAAAATGAATCTATTGCACTTCAAACATCAGATTCCAACCATAAGCTCGTTTAGTGGTGATTATCTGAAATTCCATTGCAGAAATTGCAATAGAATCAAAGTTCAGCCCCTCTAGAGCTGAATCTATTGCATAAAATGCAATCAAAGCAATCAAACCAATCAAACCAATCAAACCAATCTCTCAAGTCCACCCTGTTCAGTCAGACAATTTAGTAAATTTACACTAGCCCTTGTCGTAGTGTAACTTAGGCGCTCGCCACGCAACCCGACGTCGGGCCAGTTCCCCATCCGATACCTTCAACTCTAAACGTCTCGTGGAAATATCCAACTTGTTTCGTCACCATCCTGCACAAGGGTCAGCGTTCCGCCAATAGCTACTTCCGGAGCGGCAGATACGTACGAGGTGCGCTACGTGCGATACACGCGATACGTGCGAGACGTGCGAGACGTGCGAGACGTGCGATACTTGCGATTAGTACGATACGTGCGATTAGTACGATACGTGCGATATAAGTGTATTTCGTACACTTATTTCAACTTCTGTTCCCGTAGATGGCAATTTAGTTGTATTATCTGCAATTAAAAATCCAAAATGAGCCTACAAACCACGGTATGATAAGATTTAGTTGCATTAAGTGCAATTAAAATCCAAATTAGACGATTACGATATAGAGTAGTTGTATAAAGTGCAGCTATTTCACCTTAGCATGCATTAGTTTATTTCAGTCTCGGCGATTCCATCTTGCGCATCGACTCCATCTCGCCCAGCAATTCTTCCCTAAGCTCCGCAGGGAGAAGAAAGTCAAAATCACAACCAAGGTTAGCCTGAAGCACCCGCTCATGAAACAGCAAGCCATACCCTCTGTCGTAGTGCGGTTTGGGCGCTTGCCATGAGACCCTCCGTCTGGCCAATTCCTCATCCGACACCTTCAGCTCCAAGCGCCTCGCGGATATATCCAGCTCAATTTCGTCGCCATCCTGCACAAACGCCAGCGTTCCGCCGACAGCAGCTTCCGGCGCCGCATGTACAATCAATGCGCCATAGGAAGTACCGCTGATCCGTGCGTCAGAGATGCGGACCATGTCGCGTACGCCTTGCTTCAGCAGCTTTTGCGGAATCGGAATTTGTCCGATCTCCGGCATCGCTGGGGCGCCCTTCGGTCCTGCGTTCTTAAGCACTAGCACACTGTTCTCATCCACGACCAGATCAGGATCATCGATCCGCTCGTTTAGATCGGCCGGGCTCTCGAACACTACTGCGCGTCCTGTATGCTTTTTGAGATGAACAGATACAGCGGTTTGCTTGATCAGCGCCCCATCCGGCGCCAGATTCCCGCGCAACACGGCTATCCCACCTTGGCTGTCCAGCGGTTCCTCCAAGGTACGAATCACATCTCGGTCCAGCGTTGCCTCCTGAACCAGATTTTCTGTAATCGTTCTGCCTGTTACAGTCAAGCAATCCCCGTGCAGCAGCGGCTCCAGCTCCTTCATCAGCGCCGGTACACCACCTGCCTCGAAATACTCCTCCATCTGATATTTGCCCGAAGGACGCAGGTTCAAAATGAACGGTGTCCGGCTACTGATCCGGTCAAATGTCTCCAGTGGCAGCTTCATCCCGAGCCGCTGGGAGATCGCTACTAAATGGATGATGGCGTTCGTCGAGCCGCCGCTCGCCATCGTAACTGTGATCGCATTCTCTATCGCCGCTGCAGTCATGATATCGCGGGGGCGGATATCCTTGCGAACCAACTCGACGATCTGCTTGCCCGTTCGCTCAGACATATGTCTGCGTCGGCTATCCGGCGCCGGGATAGCCGCACAGCCTGGTAACGCCATGCCGATCGCTTCGGCGATCGAGGCCATAGTACTGGCTGTGCCCATCACCATGCAGTGACCGTCACTGCGGCAAATAGCATTCTCTGCAACAGCCAGCTCTTCGTCACTTATATTTCCGGCTTTATGCTCCAGCGTAAAGCCATAACAATCTGTGCATGCTCCGAGGCTGCGACCACCCAGACGGCCGTTTAGCATAGGCCCGCCTGTCAGCACAATGGCTGGGATATTAGCGCTAGCGGCTGCCATCAGCTGAGCGGGTACTGTTTTATCGCATCCCCCAAGCAGCACTACGCCATCAATGGGATGCCCTTTCATCATTTCTTCCGTATCCATCGCCATCAAATTACGCAGCAACATCGTTGTAGGCTTCACATAAGGCTCACCGATCGAGATCGTCGGGAATTCCATCGGCACCCCACCTGCCTGCCAAACGCCGCGCTTCACATAATCCACCAATTCATTAAAATGGGAATGGCATTTATTCAGCTCACTAAACGTGTTGCAAATGCCGATCACTGGCTTGCGAAGATCCTCTTCGGTGTATCCCATAGACTTCGTGAAGGAACGATGGATAAATCCCCATAAATCTTTTTCCTGAAAATACGCCTCGCTCTTCAACTTACCACCGGATTCAGCCACACTCTCCTCGCTGTCCCTGCACTCCGCCATGACTCCAACTCCTTTTAACAACCTCGCTTATAGGCCTTGACCAAGCATAAACGCCTCAAACAAACCCTAGAATTTCCGGTGTTAGACGATGTATTATGTTCTCGATAAAATTCTGCGGTATGTGCGGAAGCTTTGTTCCCTCCACTAGATCATTGATATGGAACAGAGCATCTAACATCTTTTGTGTCCCAAAGAACGGATAATCCGACCCAAACAGTATTTTATCTTGCACCCCGTATTCCATCGCAGATACCAGTGCATTGTAGAATTGCCAAGGCCTGCTTCCTAACGCAGAAACGTCCATATAAAGGTTAGGATGCTTGCGTACCAGTGAAATACATTCATCAATCCAAGGATGGCCCATATGTGCCACAATCATCTTCAGCTTCGGAAAAGCACGGGCAATCGGATCCAGCATCGCTGGCCTTGAAGCATCCAAATACCCCTCCGGCACAAATGAGGTTCCCTGATGCCAAAGTATAGGCACATCCAGCTGTTCTGCTTTGGCATAGAGGGCATAATGCTTAGGATCATCAGGGTAAAAATTCTGATAGATAGGGGCAAGCTTCAGCCCTTTTAGCCCCATTTCACGGATCGCAGTCTCAAATTCAGCAACACAGTCCAGATGATTGGGATCTACACTCGCAAAACCGAATAATCGATCTGGATCCGTGCGACAGTAATCTGCGACATAAGCATTTGGCACAACCAGTCCCGTTGCATGCGCAGCCATGGCCAGTACGATAGCACCAGAGAAGCCTTCCAAATTATTACGATGCTGCTCGGGGGTTGCTTCAATATTCATTTCCGGTCCCCAAGCTCGTTTGATCGCCTCATCCGTAGGTCCTGAGACCATTCCCGGTCCAAACAAATGGGTATGACAATCGAAGATCATCACTACTCCCTCCTATTCGCTAATCATCGTATTTGTAATGGCACCAAGCTTCTCAATTTGGACCGTGACCACATCACCTGCTTTCAAATAGACCTGTTCCTCTGGAGGGTAACCCATCACTACGCCTTCTGGTGTTCCAGTCAGGATAATATCCCCCGGCGAAAGCGTCATGCACTGGGACACATAGCTAACAATCTGCTTACAATTAAAAATCATGTCCGAAGTGTTGGAGTTCTGACGTAGTTCTCCATTCACCGTGCACTGAATATCGAGCTGATTGGGGTCTGCCACTTCATCCGCAGTGACTAAATACGGCCCAATAGGTGAAAATTTATCGCAAGACTTTCCCGCTAGCCATTGACTCGTCCGCATCTGTAAATCACGCGCCGACAGATCATTTGCAGCACAATATCCGAAGACATAATCCAGTGCCTCTTCCTCAGTCACATATTTCGCGGTTCGCCCGATGACGATGCCAAGCTCTGCCTCGTAGTCCACCTTCTGGCTGGTCCGCGGAAGCGGAACTTCTGAGCCATGTCCAGTTAGTGTATTGTTAAATTTATTGAACAAAATGGGATACTCGGGAATGGCCATCCCTGTCTCTTCCGCATGTCGGCGGTAATTTAGACCAATACAGATGATTTTGCTGGGATCAGTAACACAGGGACCGAATGCTAATTCATCTTCCTGTTTCAGCCAGGATGGATTCACTTCTCCTTCAGGCAACTCATTCACAAAAATCCTCAGTTGGTTAAGCGCATCCTCCCCACCATCAAGCAATTGCCTAACCGTTACTGGAACTTCCATCCGCCCCGTCCGAGTGGATAATGCAGTGTGTGCCGCCGCAATGTCCACTACACCGTGGTCTGTTAGAACGCCCATATGATAATCCTCTTTTTGCAAAAAGGTAATTAGCTTCATCTATAAAACTCTCCTTCACTTTATGCATTTTTCCCGAAGACAAGGCCCCCATCCACGTATAGAGGCGAGCCCATCATAAATCCCGACTCATCGGAAGCTAGAAATAGCGCAGCTCTTGCCACATCCTCAGGCTTGCCGAGCTCGCCGCTAAGCTGTCTACGTTTTATGGCCGCAATAGAAGCCTCGGGATCCTGTGATTCCTTCAAATATCCTTCTACAAACGGAGTCATAATCGTACCTGGCAGCAGCGCATTTACACGAATGCCGTATGGTGCATAATCGACCTGCATCGCCTTAGTTAATGATAGTACTGCGCCCTTAGAAGCACTGTAGGAAGCTCGCTCTGCGACTCCGATTTCAGCGATGCCCGAGGACATATTAATGATAGAACCCTTCTTGCTCTTCATCATATAAGGGAGGACAGACTTGCAGGTTAAGAACACACCTGTCACATTTACCCGCATGACCTTCTCCCACACTTCCTCGGCGACCTCATGTACTGCACCCACGCCACTGATCCCCGCATTATTAAAAAGCACATCGATATGACCAAAAGCATTAACAACCTGATCAGCCATTGCGGCAGTACTGCTAGCATCGGTAACATCGCAGAGTATGAACAGCGCATTCCCACCCAACGCCTCTATTTCAGCAACAGCGGCTTTTCCTGAATCCTCTTGGACATCGGCAATGACTACCGTCGCTCCTTCTGAAGCGAATAATGCGGCCGTGCTTTTTCCAATCCCCGAGCCTGCTCCAGTTATAATGACGATCTTATCTTTGAGTCGCATCACTTTGCCTCCTTATCCTACTCCTTAGCTTGAAAGTTTCCGGGCAATAGACCACTCACCCCTGGCTTAGCCATAAACAATCCGCCAGCAAACGGATAATCGCGCAGCTCCTTCTCGTGCATCCCAATTCTCGCAGTTGTAATGTAGAGCTCTGTTAAATCACTTCCGCCAAAAGTACATGAGGTCACCAGCGATGCTGGAACTCGGATAAGTCCAATTTGCTCACCCGTATGCGGGTTCCATCGTGATACACAGCCGCCGCCCCAATGAGCAACCCAAAGCATGCCTTCGCCATCTATCGTCATTCCATCTGGATATCCTTTAGTCGTAGGGATTTGGAACGCTACTCTTCGGTTACTTATACTTCCAGACTCTTCATCATAATCAAATACATCTACCTGCCTCGTCGGTGTATCAATGTAATACATCTTGCTTCGCGTATAGTCCCAAGCCATTCCGTTCGAACAGCCGATGCCGGATAACACTTGGCGAGTGAAGCCATCAGGCTCTACAACGTAAAAGCCTCCGGAATCCGGCGCTTCGTCGTTCAGGCTTATCGTTCCCACCCACAGTCGGCCTTGTCGATCACATTTGGCATCATTCAATCGGTTGAGGGGTATCTCCGCTTCTATTGAAGTTAGCTGAACAAGAGAATCATCCGCTTGAGAGAGATAGACTCCATCCTCCATAGCCAATGCAAGTCCCCCCGAAGTAGTTGGAATCACTGCGCTGATCATCCGGTCGAAGGAGCGGACTATTTCATTACCCGTGATCCGGTTGTATATTCTAAGCTTTCTTCTCGTAACATCAACCCAGTAAAGCTGATTGGATTCGGCATCCCAATGCGGCCCTTCACCAAGCTCAGCCTGAGCATCAACAATCAATTCTGCCTGAAATTCTGTACTTTTCAAAACGTTCACTCCTTCTTATTTCTATAGCTCACTACCATTCGCCAAATGTCCACCATCCACACGAATGGTTTCTCCCGTTACATAGGAGGCTTCGTCAGAAGCCAGAAAAAGAAATACATTCGCGGCTTCCCTAATGGTTGCCGCTCGTTTCATCGGTGTATGCTCCGAGTACGCTGGGAGCTTCGAAGCTTCGCGCAGCTTGCGGTCGAGGGGTGTATCCACGAATCCCGGTGCTACTGCGTTTACCCGGATCCCATATGGCGCCAGCTCCACTGCCATAGATTCGGTTAGCAGTACAACAGCAGCCTTAGAAGCATTGTAATGCGCGAGCTCGGAGCTTGCCGCCAGACCATTTTTGGAGCTCATATTAATAATGGCGCCACCGCCACCCTGAGAAATCATTTGTCTTACTGCAAGCTGCCCGATTAAAAACACGGCCCTTACATTGATATCAAATACTGCATTCCAGTGCTCAACCGAGATATCGAGAAAGTGTTCACGAAAGGCGATTCCGGCATTGTTCACTACAATATCTATCCCCCCGAACCTTTCAAAGGCTCGGGCAACGGATTGTTCCAGCTGTGACACATCGCGAAGATCACATATCTCCACTGCAGCCTTTTCACCATAATCCTTCAAGGTTTCAAGGGCAGTAAGAAGTTCACCTTCACTTCGGTCCAGCAAGACCACCTGAGCGCCTTCTTCCAGAAATCGATGGGCGATTCCGAGTCCAATCCCTCTTGCTGCCCCTGTGACCAGCGCTCTTTTACCAGCCAGCCTCATGTTCATCACTCCCTCGGTTCTTGATCAAAGCACTCCGTATTTATCGTAGACCTGTCGCAAGGTATATCCTTCGAGCAGTTCATCCCGTGTATGATTCTCACGAGTCACTTTATCCATCGCCAATTGGAACACTTCATCGATGATAGCGCCTGGGATCACGACGACTCCATCACGATCACCAAAGATCACATCCCCGGGATGCACCATCACGCCACCGCACAGCACTGGAATGTCATAATCGATAACAATTCCGCGCCCTTGAGAATCCACAGGTTTGGTCCCGGTAGCAAAGACAGGAAAGCCGAGCTCCAGAATTTTGGCAGTATCGCGGATTAACCCATCTACAATCGCTCCGCGGCCGCCCCTCATTTTGGAAGCAGTAGACAGTAGCTCTCCCCACAGTCCGTTCTGCCGCGATTCATTCGTACAGCCGATGACAATCTCGCCGGGCTTGACGCTGTCCACCGCCTCAATCTCCTTCGTGTAAGGATCTTCCGGCAAATGATGAATATCCACAGACAGAATAGTCTTTGCTCTTCCGGCGATGATCCAGGCAGGATCTATCGGGTTAATATTTTCACGCATCACTTGATTACGATAGCCCAATTGATCCAGCGTATCAGAGATTACCGCAGAGTAGAGCTTTTCACACATGCTGTCGAACAATTCCTGATCCTTCATAGGCGGTTCCATCCTCCTCAAAGTTAGGTGCTTACAGCTTCCTCATTTATTTAAGCGCACAGGTTGGCCTGCATGAACAGATTGATAAGCGGTAAGTGCAACCTCTGTGGACCTTAGTCCGTCTACTCCTGAAATCGGCACCTCCACTCCTTCTATAAGCGCCTGTACAAAAGCCTTCAGCATCAGTTCATTCATATCATCACCCCAGAAGGACCAGTTCCCTTTACCAGATGCTCTTCCGTATACATTGTTTTTTTGATTAAAAGCATCAATGGAGATGACACCTTTAGTGCCAATGATTTCTAGGGTCACATCCCCCCATGTCGGGAAGCCGGGATTGCGTGACCAGCTCGGATCGAGCACACCGAACACACCATTCTCAAAAGTTACATGCACCATTCCAGCATCATCAATCGTCCGCTTGCGCTCTGGATCGAACAAGGTATCCGCATAGGCATAGACCTGATCTACGGGAGAACCAGCGAACCAGTTCATTAAATCCATTACATGTACGGTGTGATCTAGTACAGCACCACCCCCTGAGAGAGTTTCCTCAGAGAACCATTTCGGTCCCGGAAAAGAACCACGATTTGTTCCTTTAAATGCAATAATCTCACCAATATCGCCGCGATCCAGCGCTTCTTTGGCTCGCACAACCGGAGTCAGGAAGCGACAAGGAAAGGCTGTCATGAGCTGCACTCCCTCTTCAGAGCAGACCGAAATCATACGTTGCATTTCTTCCACCGACAGACCTAGAGGCTTCTCGCATAGTACATGCTTGCCCGCTCGAGCCGAAGCGATCGTTAGCTCGGCATGATAGACATTCTCTGAGCAAATAATTACGGCATCTATATTCGCATCAGCCAGAAGTTCCTTGTAGTCAGTATAATAGGGTATCGAATGACGTTCTGCGAGCGCTTGTGTCCGCTCCGGCACCTCATCAGCAATTCCACCGACCGTCACTTCAGACATGTGCAGTAAACTTGCCAAATAGTCAAAAGCATGCGCATGCGCGAAACTGATCATGCCAATATTCAAACGGCTCATTAAATATCCCCCTTCGCTTCAAGCTTCACGGGTTTATGGGTCATTGCCGATTGCTGAGCGGCTTCAGCCCAGCGTACAGCTTCCAGTGCATCCTGCGCAGTGACTATCGGCTCTTCACCACTTGTTAGACAGCTTAGAAAATGCTCCAGTTCCAAATAATACGGATCCTTCAGCAGCACACTCGAAGGCGTCTCCACAAATCCCGATGTAGAGCCTGTCGTAATCACCTTGCGAATATGCAGACTTTCGCCATCGCCGGTCCCGCCTGAGATGATTCCTTCCGCATCCGCATATTCAAAGGAGGAATGGAACGACCCGGGATAACCCCAAAATGCTTCAAGCTGTGCAATGGTTCCGTTCTTGAAACGGAAAGTAGCTGAGGCATAATTTATATCTTCCGACTGGTGCTGGAACGCATATACTTCACGGGCCTCACCAAAGGCCCCACGAATGTAATCAATATCGTGAATCATTAAATCCATAATGACGCCACCGCTAAGGAGTGGATCTCGAAACCATTCTTGCACGTTTCCAGGATGCGAACCCGCCCGTTTAGCATGGTATATTCCGCCTTGATCACTCCCAAGCTGCTTTATTCCCTCTGCAAGCTGTCTGTAAGAAGGAAAGAAGCGAACGACATGGCCCACAAACAAACTCACACCGCGTTCGCTACAGTAGCGAATAGCTTCTTCCGCTTCCTGCGAACTGAGTGCGATCGGCTTCTCACAGATTACATGCGCGCCATGATCAGCTGCAATCCGTACCAGTGATACATGTAAATAGGTCGGCACAGCAACACTGACCACCTCTGGCTTCACTTGCTCGAGCATCTCTTGTACGGATGTAAAATAGCTAACACCTACTAAATTTCCTAGCACCTCAGCTGCTTTTTCAACGATATCACATACGGCGACAAGCTCCACTTCAGGCATGGACTTGTAACGATCCGCATGAACAGTTCCCATGCCGCCGCATCCGATTACTGCTGTCCTAATCAATTCACTTCACTCCTTCCAGATTGTGCTCTCCTTTACAGACGAACATCAGTCCCACTTACCCGACTTTCGTTGGCCGCTTCAATGAAGCGAATCAGCTCCAGTGTTAGAGAAGGTCGTATCGGTGGTGCATCTCCTCGTGCCATAGCTATAAAGTTCTTCAGCAATTGCTGATGTCCTGCGTTGTAATTTGCTCCGAGCGCGTTAATTCCGTTACTGCCCCGTTCACGGTGCAGTACAATATAGAAATCAGATCCGCCCGTACGGTTCCCGCGAATTGTCCCGATCCTCCCGTCTTTCCACTGACCGACAACCCATTCTTGCGCATCGCTACAGACGGCACGTACAGAATAACAGCCTTCTCCAAGTGCGGCATATAACATCTCAACAGAGTGTATGCCGTACCAGAACAACCCCGGCTGTGTGGGCTGGAGGTCGAGCGGTCCAGAGCAATCCGCTCCTAGAATAGTCCCTGCGGTATCATCCTTCAAAAGTGCCGCTAACGGTTCGCCAAATCGAACCATGGAGCTGGAGAAAAATGGCGTGCCATACCTCTCCGCCAATTCCACAATCGCCTTCGCATCTTCAGAGGTGACAGCTAACGGCTTATCAATAAATACCGGCTTTCCGTAAGGAGCCAGCACCTCGAACTGTTCCTTGTGAACTCTCCCATCTACAGAAGTCAGCAGGATCGCATGGGATCTCTCCGCAACCTCTGCTATAGAATCGAGCAGTTCAACACCATAGCGTTCCTGCAATTCACCGCTAATCGGCTTCACTCGTGAATAGCTTAGCTCGAAATCAGGAGAACCCGCTGGATAACCGTATTTTAGCTTTCCACCCGGAACATGTAACGGGTGAGTAATATCGTTTAGCAGCGCTGCGAAAATCCTGCTATGTGAGGTGTCCATTCCTACCATACCGATCTGCAGTTCTTCCATTTCAACAACACCTCTTATTCGGTTGACAACCTCATAGCGCGATCCACCTACTTAAGAATTAAACGTTCTTCTCTGAAACGCTCAAGTAATTCCATGTATTCTCTTCCCACTTGTTCGATGCTGTAAGTAGTTCTGGCTTTCTCTTCTCCCAATGACTTCAAGCCTTCTCTCAGGCTGTCCTGCTCCAACAATAGGCTCAATTTGTCCACACATTCCGCTTCATTGCCTGATTCGTATAAGGAAACACTTAACGGACCATCCAATAATTCCGGCAACGCCCCTACCTTCGGGACCACTACCGGACATCTGCAGGCCATCGCTTCCAGTACAGTCATGCCAAAAGATTCATTCATTGAGGTACTAACATATAACCCACCACTCTGTGCAACTGATGAATAATAGCTATGCATCTCATCGTAACCCACTTTGGGAATCCACTTAAAATGCTTAATCCCCTGCTGCTCTACCTTTACCATTAGCTGTTTCTTAATCTCTTCGGGAGCTGTGTACCCCCCAACAAGCATGAATCGCAGCTCTGGCATCTTAGCATTCAGCTTTCCAGCAATGTTCAAATAGGACGACCAGTTCTTGTGATCATCCAGTTTACCCACCCACATAATCGTGGCAGGATCCTGCTCAGTACCCGCTTCGTATCGAAACAAATCGGTATCCAGGCAATTATTAATATGATAAGCACCCACTATGCCGATGCTGTCCAAATAATCCTTCATGTAAGCGGATGGAGTGATCACATAGTGAAAAGGCAGACTATCTTTCGTTGCGGCCAGCTTCTGCAGGGGTTCGGAATAGGTGGTATGTACCTCATGAATAATAACCTTTCCCTCCTGTACAGGCCCAAGCGCTTCATACAGTTCGTAAGTATCAATCGTAATAATGACATCGAAATCATAGGCTTCCATGTAGCTCTTAATTTCATCAACCGTCCCCAGAATTCGGACATGCTCATATCCTTCAAAAGCGCTCGCCCCACCATAATCCTCTAGAAAGGCAAAATGCACTTCCAAGCGGTGCCTCAAAAATTTAAGTCTATTCGCAAGTTGAGTGGTTACCCCACCCAGAATACAGAATTTATAAAAATATAAGATTCTCATACTCCCTCCACCCTTCGCCAAGGATAGTGCAGACCTGACTAGCGCATTCGATACAACGCTGTAGTTCTTGCAAAATACAGATCACCCTCACGGTCCATCGTCAGCAGCCGTGCATCGTCATCCAACACCTTAAGCTCCTCACTCAGCACATCAAACTTGAACAAACGATTTATCGACACGCCGTACAATACACCATCCTTGTAAAGCAGTTCATTACCACTACGCCAAAAATGAGTCACTGTCTCCCAATCCATCTTAAACAATGAATAAGTCTTCACAATTTGCTTCAGCTGAGGATCGAACTGAAATAACCGCCCTGCCGTCAAGCCCCATAGCTGCCCTACATCATCCAAAACTAAAGCAGAAATAGCCCGTTCCCCTTGCACCGGAATTCCTTCCCATACTTTGCAGCGACTTTGCATATCCCAAATCATTAGAGATGCATCCTGACGCTGAGGAGCAATCCCAAGTCCACCCCAAACAGACCCACCAGCGAACAACAAGTGATCTCGACTAGCCAAGGACACTACACTCTGCTGCGGCAAAAGATTTCTGAACACCTCATGCGTTCCGCTCGCAGGATGGTACAACGTGAGCGCACCTCCATGCCGTCCATAGGAAGGAACCGTGCCAATGGCCAACTCATCTCCTGCCCAAGCCCAAGCAAAAGGGCGGTCCTGCTCCTCTTCCTGTAGGGAAAAGAGTAGCTTTGGATTCTCACCTGGCTTCCATTCTTCGTACGGGTCGTATTTGAAAATATTCGCTCGCGGATATACACCTAGATAAAGACATTTCCTCCCAGCAAGCATACCTTCCGTCTGGCCAATGCCCCGATATGAAATGATCTCGTCGGTTATCGGGTCGAATCTGGCTAGCCCACCTGCGAAATACCCTCCGATATAAAGAGCATCATCAGGCCCGCTGGTCATGGACTGCAAATGGACCGATTGGCCTTGCAGCTCGAAGTCCTTAATCATATGTCGATCCGTCGCCGGATCGTAAATCCAGCACCTCCCGTCCCTGTACACACCGGTTAAGCATCGGCCATTGGAATTTAGAGGATGATTCTGGAGCCAACCATAATCTCCCGCAGGCTCAGGCATAGCTAATGAGGTAACGAATAAGCTTCCTGTCCGGATATCATAGCGCTGTAAATAGTCATCTTTAATGAAATACACATTTCCCTGCTCATCAGGAGGTGAAATACTAAGTCCACTCACATGATCTAGAATGTTGCCCCACTCCTGCTGTTCCAGATCATAAATGTACAACCGTGCAGATGGTGTGATTCGAGCAAATAGCTGACCATGAATGATATTCAAGTCATAAACCAGCTGCTCGCCTCGACATTCATCTGGTAGCGCAATTTCCGAGCGGCCTCCCGTCTCCGTATCCAGTACTACAATATGCGGAGATTGAGTACCCACACCCACATAGAGCATGCCGTTCCACGCTTCCATTGATCTAGCATACTGTTCTCCACTCACCATGGCGCCGTAATCTCTAAACACTCCTGTCGCTGGATCATACTGGAACACTTTCCCTCCAGGATAACATCCCCCATAGATCCTGCCTTGCTCATCCGCCGCCAATCGCCACGTATAGAATTCGCCGGGAATCATCTCACCCAGGTTCTCCACACCAGCTTCATGAGTGTACCTGTACAAAATGCCACTTCCCCCGATATACACCCCACTTGCTGTTAAGACTACCCCCCAGCAATGATCCGAGCCTTCCAGCTCGTAGCGTTCCACCGCTTTTTTCCCGCTGGGGTCTAGCACAAACAAGATACACGGACTTCCGGAAGAAACCGCGTATATCCAATCTACTCCTTGCCATGTTCCATAAGCCGAGGCCCAAACCGCCAAACCATTCAGTGGCTCACCGATCCGCAGTGCCTTCATCTGCTCCCGCCTTCTTTTGTCAGTCTTTCCTTCACCTTCGGTTCTGCCACTGAGACTGCCGCAGGATACGCTAATACCGCTCCCAACAGATCCACTGGGTCCTCGGCATAACGCCGAAAGGCCTCTTCACAGCGTTCGACTGGGAATATCGCACTAATCAATGGCTTCACCTGAATGTCCCCTTCGGAGATCAACCGAATGTATTCAGCCATATTTCGCCCTTCCGTCCACCGCACGTAGCCGTAAGGGTAGTCAACCCCCTGCCGCTCATAGATAGGATCATATCGTCCGGGACCTCCAGCTCTAGAAATCAGAACTTGAGCTTCCTTGCCGAACATCAGATCACGAGAGAAATCCGGCTTAATATCTCCGACCAACAGTACCTTGCCGCGGTCCCGTACCCACTCCAGTGCTTGATCAATAAGGTCACCAGTTTTGCCGCCTGCACATACGATGACTGCATCTGCACCCATGTCTCCCGTCAGGTTAGCAAGATGCTCCTTTACCTTCTCGGGGCTAGTAGCGATATGTCTAATTCCCAGGGTCTCGGCCACCTCGCAGCGCTCTGCAAGCAAATCATAGACGATCACTCGACAGCCTGCCGCCTTAGCGATCTGCGCAATTAACTGTCCAAGAATTCCGGCACCGATCAACACAATTGTCTCCCCGAACTGGGGTGCAACCTGCCTTACCGCATGGACTGCAATGGCTCCAAGCCCTACTGTCGACGCTTCCTCCGAGCTGATATGGTCAGGAATGGGCACCATCAGATGCTGTGGCATCAACAGCCATTCCGCATGCTTCGCATACGGTCCGCCATAGCAAGCTACCCGCGTTCCTTCCGGCCAGTGCTCCATTCCTTTCCCACGCGTGCGGATTACACCGGCTGCACTGTATCCAAGTACAATCTGTTGCGTACGGTGCAGACCATTCATCATCATTTCCGTTCCGGGGCTAATCGCCGAATATTCAGTCTGGACTAGTACAAATCCATCTTCAATGACTGGTGTCAGAACATCCGACATGCGAATCTGTCCTTCCTGAGATATTACCGCCTTCATATGTCTTCTCCTCCCGACTGCTTCAGAAACAATTCTGTCTCATGCAATGTCTTCTCTATGGCTGTTACTCCTTCAGCGCACCGATCATTACGCCTTTTACGAAATATTTCTGCAAAAATGGATAGATCATCAGAATCGGCACAGTAGCAATGATAATCGTAGCGAATTTAATAGATTCACTAATACGAAACACTTCATCTTGGGTAACGCCAGCCAGCATATTTTGCGCAGAGGATTGAATCAGGATTTCCCTCAAAATCAATTGAAGCGGGAATAAATTCCGATCCTGTAAATAAATCATAGCTGAGAACCAGCTGTTCCAGTGGCCTACCGCATAGAAGAGGGTCATAACCGCCAGAACCGGCATGGAGAGCGGAAGCACGATCCGCAGCAGAATTCTGAAATCATGTGCGCCGTCTATTTTGGCAGATTCAATCAAACTATCAGGAATAGATTGAAAGAAAGTCCGCATCACAATCAAATTGAAAGCACTAACCGCTCCTGGCAAAAGCAGCGACCACCGCGTATCATACAAGCCAAGCTCACGGACATTCAGATACGCTGGAATCAAACCTCCACTGAAAAACATCGTGAACACGATGAAAGCCATAATGATATTTCTCCCCTCCAGATTCTTTCTGGACAGAGGATAAGCGCCGAGTGTAGTTAGCACCAGATTAATCAACGTACCGACAATGACATAAAAGAAGGTATTTCCGTAAGCCGTCCAGACCCGCTCATCCTCAAATACCAGCTTGTAAGCATCCAGATTAAAGCCGATTGGAAAGAAGCTTACCTTCCCCGCAGCAATAGCATGTGCATCACTGAATGAGGAGACCAGCACATACCACATCGGGTACAGGAACAGGAAAGAACACAAGATCAGAAACAGCACATTGCAGCTGTCGAATATAATTTCACCCATACTGCGTTTCACAACCATTGTCTACCCTCCTAAAAGTCATTACATCATTGATTCTGCATCGCACAAAACTCGCATCGGAAGCCCATTTCTACCATAGGCTGCTTTCAGTTGTTTTCCGACTGATGCGGTTCGCTAGAACGAGCAATGTGAAGTTAATTACGGAATTGAATAACCCTACCGCCGCAGAAAAACTGTAATTCGCCTCCATCACACCTCGTCTATAGACAAATGTTGAAATAACATCTGCAGTGACGTAAGTTCCTGGATTGTAAAGCAATATAATTTTGTCCCAGCCCACATTCAGCAGGGTACCCACATTCAGAATCAAGAGGATTAGCACCGTAGGTAGGATCCCGGGCAGCGTTATATTCATTAGCTGCTTCCATCGCCCTGCCCCATCTACAACTGCAGCCTCGTACAGGCTCGGATTGATGCCAGATAACGCTGCTAAGTAGATAATTGAATTCCAGCCTAGGCTCTGCCACATGCCAGAACCCACATAGATCGTTCGAAACCATTCCGGCAGAATCAGGAACTGAATGGGCTCCGAGATCAGGCCGATGCCAAGCAACAAGCTGTTAATAATACCTCCGGGTTTGGTGAAATCAATAATCATCCCGCAGATGACAATCAGAGAAATAAAATGTGGCAAATATGACACGGTCTGTAGAAAGGACTTCAGCTTCTTGAGCCGCAGCTCATTTAGCAGCAGAGCAAAAGCAAGTGAAGCAGGAAAGATGAAGATCAGTGAGTAGAAGCTCATTAAGAAGGTATTTCTAAGCAGTCTGAGAAAATAATAGCTTTCGAAAAACTTCTCGAAATTCTTGAAGCCGACCCAAGGACTATCTGTGATCCCCAAGTAGGGATTGAAATTCTTAAAGGCAATAATCGCCCCATACATTGGCTTGTATTCAAAAATCAGAAAATATAAAACCGTAGGGAGTAGCATGAGATACAGATAGCGATTGGAGGCTATCCGCTTCCAGGGAATCGGACTCCTCTTGACCGGAAGCTTCCTGCTTTCAACTTTAGCGACTTTTACAGGTACAGCCATATAGTTCTCCTCTCCCGGACACTGGCGTTATTCATAGCAGTCATGTGGCGAGCGGTCACAAAGCAATCTCTGAACCGCTCGACCCATGACAACCTACTCACAAGCTGAATCATTTCCCTTTAAAGCGCTCGTATGCTACCTGGTACTCTTTTAGCACATCGTTAATTCCCATCTTCTCTAGCTGCGCAGTTACTTTGTCATAGTCTTCAATCTTTTGACGCCCCATGATCATGGCATTGATTGTTTCGGCTACATAGGTCTGAATATCGGCCATCAACGGAACAACTACATCGTTTTCTTCTGTTGTGAATTGAACTGGAGGCAACTTGCTGTCGAAATCAATATAGTCACTGTATAGCTCAAGTGGATTTTCTGTCTGCCCGTTAGCTTCTCGGATTTGTTCAGCATATCTGGTATCCGCTACCGTAGCCCAGCTTCCACCCCCGATCGTATGGTTCAGCAGCTCTTGCGTATTCGTCAGACCATTGGAAGGATGAGTTACTTCTTTCTTATAAATCGGTTCTCCGTTTACCAGATCATACGACTTGCCTTCAACTCCAAAGTTATTCAGCAAAATGCCTTCTTCTGAGTATTGATAATCCAGCCATTTCATCACTTCCTCAGGATGCTCAGTCCGCGAGGAGACCGCCAATCCA